>CAVYNB010000023.1:0-38610 GCA_963769745.1 uncultured beta proteobacterium | reverse complement strand
GTCGATTTACGGACAAGGTTACGGCGTTGTAGGCCCTGCGCCAATCACGTTCGCGCTCGGCCGGCGGGAAACTGTGCTGGCGCCGCGTTCCCGGACGCTGCGACTGAGACGCTTGACACTCGCGAAGCAGGGGCACAGAGTGCACCCCCTTACCCTGAGCGCACGGGCATCAGTGGCGGTTGCTGTGCAAGCGTCGGATCGGGCGGCACCGCCAGCGATACAACCCCATGATTGCCGTGCGCCGCGAAGGAGTCGACATGACACCACAACGCCTGCGCCTTGCGCTGGCTGTTTGCGCGGCCTGTGTCCTTGCCCTGAAACCGTCGTCGACCTTGGGCGGGGGTGCCGACTTCGATCCGCTGCTTGCAGATGGACGCAACTGCGTGCCGGCGGCCGGAGGCCCTCCACCGCTGTTTCGGAAGCTCGTCATCGCGGCGGCCGAAACGGCGCCGTTCCAGCCGGTGCCGGCCAAACCGGCCCTGGCCGATGCGCCGGTGCTCTATGGCAACCTGGGGACGGTGACGCTCAAAGCCGGCACTCGCAACGCCAAGGTGCAGGCGTGGTTCGACCAGGGCGTGCGGCTGATGTTCGCGTTCAATCACGCAGAGGCGATCCGCGCATTCCGCGAGGCGCAGAAACTCGACCCGAACTGCGCGCTCTGCTACTGGGGCGAGGCGCTCGCCTACGGACCCAACATCAATGTCCCGATGATGCCGGAGGCAAACGCGCCGGCGCTCGCAGCGCTCGCGAAGGCGGTCGAACTCGCACCTTCGGCGCCGCGACGGGACCACGACCTCATCGCCGCACTGGCGCATCGCTACTCGGCGGACCCGAAGGCCGAGCGCGCTGCGCTTGATGCAGCGTATGCCGAGGCGATGAAGCAGGTCGCCGCGCGCTACCCGGCGGAAAACACAGTCCAGGTGCTCTACGTCGAAGCGATGATGGACACACAGCCATGGGACTACTGGGAAGCGGGTGGCACCAAGCCCAAGGGCCATGGCGCGCAGATCGTCTCGGTGCTGGAGACGGTGCTCAAGCGAAATCCGAGCCATCCCGGGGCGATCCACCTTTACATCCACGCCGTCGAGGCGTCGACGACGCCTGAGCGTGCGCTGCCGCACGCGAACCGGCTCGGCGCGCTGATGCCCGGTGCCGGGCACATCGTTCACATGCCGGCGCATATCTACTATCGGGTCGGCATGTATCGCGAATCGCTCGAGACGAACAAGCGCGCGATGGCGGTCGACGAGCGCTACTTCGCATCTTCGCCGTCGGACCCGCTCTACAAGGCCGCCTACTACCCGCACAACATCCACTTCCTGATGGTATCGGCGCAGATGGGCGGGGACGGCCCGGCCGCGATCGCGGCGGCGCAGAAGCTCGACGCCTCGATGGCACCGGAAGTCGTCGCGCAGTTCGCGATCATGCAGCCGGTGAAGGCCGCGCCATATACGACCCATGCGCAGTTCAGCGCGCCTGACACGATCCTGGCGCTGCCCGCGCCGGCACCGGGCCTCGTGCTGGTCCAGACGATGTACCACTACGCGCGGGCGGTGGCGTTCGCGCAGAAAAAGGACTTCGCGTCGGCACAGAAGGAGATCGATGCGCTTGCGGGCATCGAGAAGGATGCAGACTTCAAGCCGTTCGCCGAGTGGGCGATCCCGGCGAAGGAAATCGTGCAGACGGCGCGCCTGGTGGCCGCCGGCCGGATGGCCGACGCGAAGGGTGACCTCGAGGGTGCAGCGCGCGCATATGAAGACGCCGTTTTCATCGAGGACACGTTGACGTATACCGAGCCGCCGTACTGGTACTACCCGGTGCGCCAGTCCCTCGGTGCGGTGCGGCTGCGGCAGGGCAAGTTGGACAAGGCCGAGAAGGCGTTCCGCGATTCGCTCGGGCGCGTGCGTAACAACGGCTGGGCGCTCGCCGGGCTCGCCGAGACGTACAAGCGCAAGGGTGATGTCGGCGGTGAGAAGGCGGCCCGTCGCGCCTACGCGAAGACCTGGCTGGGCGGTAACAAAGGGCCGGCGATCGAGCAGCTCTGATCGTCCGAGTGCCGCGGTCCTGCCGTTCGGGGCTGAGCAGCGTGACGGTGTTCGCACGAGTACGCCCCACTCACATTGTCGGTAGCTAAGCCGCGCGCATGCTGTGCGCATTGCCCCATGAGTTGCCCAGTTGGCAAATTTCGGGTGATCCGAGGAGGCTTGCGGTGTCTTGAGTCGGCCATGAGCAGCCAGCGAATCGATTCCTCGTTCTGCCTGAAAGCGGTCAGAATTCGATGCTCCGTCCCATTGCAGAGCAGACATCACTGAGAAGGTGGCTGTGGGAATGCCGTTAAGCGAGCGGGAAATGAAGCTCTATCGTGCGGTCGACGAGGTTCTCCACTACCTCTGGGATCCGATTGGCGTCGCCGGCATGGCCGACGCGCGAGACGAGTACCAAGCCTATTTGCCGGAAGTATTTCGCCTACTGGTCGAGGGCAGCGACGAGCAGGCGATAGCCGAATACCTTGGAACGATCGCAACGGGCCGAATGGGCCTGCCGTCGAGGCCGGAGCGGGACCTTGAGGCAGCGCGAACGGCTATAGGTTGGAGACAGACTCTCATGGGCGCCGAGTCTCGCTAATCACCGGACCCGACCTACTGCCGCCATTCCGTTGCGCCGCACGATTTGCCAGACAGCGGACGCTTTTCTGCGACTCGCCCGCGCGCTAGATTTCGTCCATGGCCAAGGCGCTGGCGCTAGATCACTTGCAGGTCGCAATGCCGCGCGGTGAAGAAGCGGCAGCTCGAGCCTTCTACGGACGCGCCCTTGGATTGACCGAGATCCCCAAGCCAGATTCGTTGGCGGCGCGAGGAGGCCTGTGGTTCCAGTGCGGACTGCAGCAATTGCACCTCGGCGTGGAGGATGACTTCCGTCCTGCCAAGAAGGCACACCCGGCATTCGTCGTAGACGATCTAGAGGCGCTCGCCAAGGAACTTCAGTCCGCGGGCTATCAAGTCGTTCGTGATTCGGTGCAACTCGAAGGAGGCCGAAGGATCTTTACGGAGGATCCCTTCGGCAATCGAGTGGAGCTGACTCAGCAAGCCGACAAGGCATGAGGCGGCCACGAGCCGACGTTGCCGAGGCGCGGCCACATCGCCCCAAAGCAGTCACAATCTCAAGCATGAATCTGACCGCTATCGAAGCCAAACCCTTCGTCCCGGCAACCGACTTCGAGCGAGCCAAGCAGTTTTACTCGGCGGTCGGTTTCGAGATCCCATGGTCCTCCGACGATCTGGCCTATGTACGCCATGGACAGACTGCCTTTCTGCTGCAGGCATTTAATCAGCCGGCATTCATTCAAAACTTCCAGATGCACCTTCTCGTTGAGAACGTCGACGATTGGCACGCACATCTAAAGGCGATTGGCATTGAGGAGCGATTCGGAGTTCGGATGGGTTCGCCGGAGGACCAGTCATGGGCCATGCGTGACTTCACGCTGTTCGATCCGAGTGGCGTGCTGTGGCGTATTGCCCAGAATCTGCCGCGGCCCGGCGCATAGCCTGCCCCGGCCTGGCTCGGCCAATTGCGGTCTCAACTAATGCCGCTCAGAAGCGCCGCGAAGCCGACGAAAACTGTGCCTCGATAGATCGATAGATCACGGGAAGCGGCGCCGATGACGTGAGTGCCGCCAAGGAACGCTCGAGGAACGCGGTCGAACCTAAGCTGCGCCCCGGACTTCACGACACAACCGGAGGAGCAAAGAATGATTGCTGGAGCTCGATACGGGCATACGAACCTGATTGCCCATGACTGGAAAGCACTGTCCCGCTTCTATCAGGAGTTGTTCGGCTGCACGCCCGTGCCGCCAGTACGCGACTTCAAGGGAGCAGATCTCGAACGGGGTACAGGCATCCCCGGCGCTGAGCTGCGCGGTGAACATCTGCGACTTCCCGGTCACGGTTCAGAAGGGCCGACGCTCGAAATTTTTAACTACAACATCCTCGAGGAAAAGCCAGACGCGGCCGTGAACCGCCCGGGGTTCGGACACATCGCTTTCGTTGTAGATGATGTGGCGGCGGCGCGGGATGCGGTTCTGACGGCGGGAGGTCGGCCAGTTGGCGAGGTCGTCACTTTGACCAACGCACTCGGCAAGGAGCTTACGTGGGTCTACGTCACGGACCCGGAGGGCAACATACTCGAACTTCAATCGCAGCCGAAGTAGCGGTCGAAAATGGTCTACGAGTGAGAAGGCGCCACGCTCCTGGCAAATTTGATAATAAGGGGGCTGTCGGCGATGAACAGACGTTTGTGCGAGCTCGACAAATGGAGGGAAAGCAGAAGTTCTTGTGGGTGGGGCTGGAGTGTCTGGTGCTGCGGCCCTTTACGCTGGGACGAGTTTCTTCTTTTACGCTTGGCTGAGCGCGTCGGCTCCAGATCGGTTGCACGGCACGGGTAGCATTCGATTTCTTTTCGCCCATCACCGATCACAAGGACTCGTCATGCGGTTTTTTCGCTGCATAGCGCTCTTCTTTGCTCTTTCGGTGGCTATTACCGCGCACGCCTACGATGCAGCCAAATGGCACGAAGACTTCGCCCAGGCCCGCCGGGAATTAGCGCGGAGTTACGCCAACCTTGACTGGGTCGTGGCGGAACGCAAGATTGATTTGCGGGCGCTGGCAGAGCGCACGGAACAGGGTCTCGCCACTGCAAGAAACGACGAAGAAGCAGTGAACGTGCTGGAACAGTTTCTGGACACCTTTGGTGACGGACATGTGCGCCTGTTGCCGCCCAAGCGCGCCGAGGCGGCTGCCGCGCCCGCCACTCTCCCCACCGCTACGGCCACCGATATGAAGACCTGCCGCGACATGGGTTATCAACCGATGCGCAGGGACAGGGAGGGGATCGACTTCGGCAGCACTGGTCGGTACGAGGCGCTGGCCAACGAGGATGCTGCAATCCTGCCTGCGGGCGTATTGAAGGCCGGCGGCAAGATGCTTGGCGTGATCCGCATCGGCCTTTTTGCCGAACAGGCGTTTCCAATACTTTGCGAGCGCGAGCACCCTGCGCCGGCCCCTTGCGACTCGGCTTGCGAGCAGAGAATCTTCACCCGCGTCGGGAAGACACTCACCCGTACCCTCGTGCGCCAGGTGCAGGTACTCGCGGCGAAAAATGTCGACGCGATCGTGATTGATATCACCGGTAACCGGGGCGGCACCGATTGGGCGGAAGCCGCCGCGCGCGTGGTAACCGGGCCGGGCGTTGCCGCGCCGCGGATCTCATTCATCAAACACCCGCATTGGGTGAAAGGCTTCGACAGTCGTCTGAACGACATCGATCTGGACCTGAAGCGAACCACCATTGGTGCAGCGCAACGCGCATGGCTGCTGGCGGCGCGCGCCGAACTCATCAAGAGCCGCGCACTGGCAGCCGAGCCCTGCGAGCGCGACGCTATCTGGAAGAATCAGCGCGTTTGCGCGCTGCTGGTGCCTGGGCGTCTCCACTCCACCGGCCTTGAGGCAACGCCACAAGCGCTCGATTTTTCCGGCTACGAAGCCGAATGGGTGCATTACAACCCGGCACGCTACGAAGCAAGTGTTGCCTGGCAAGGCAAGCTGGCCATTCTGGTCGACAACAACACGGTATCCGCCGCGGAGCTGTTCGCCGCGACCTTGAAGGACAACGACCGCGCCACGCTGATTGGCGCACCGACACGTGGCGCCGGTTGCGGTTATACGGACGGAGGCATACCCATAACCCTCCAACATTCGGGCGTGCAGATCAAGGTGCCGGATTGCGCACGACTGCGCGCTAATGGTGAGAATGAAGTCGCCGGGCTTGTGCCTGATGTACTGGTTCCATGGCGAGGCAACGATTCACCTTATCAGCGCGCGGCACGCGCCCTCGCGGCGCTGGAAAGCTGGACGGAGAAACTCAAATAGGAGAGTTGCCGCGGCAGCGGGTCAGTTCGCTTCTGCCTTCTGGACGAACGTCCACTCCGGGCGTGAATTCGACGGCGGCTTTCGGGCGACGCTGATGTCCGCATGGGGTCGCGAGTTGTCTTCGTCCCCCTCCGCAAGCAGACGTCGCTTGCGCACGGCCTTTCGAGCATTTCTTGTGAGGCGGGTCGGAGAGTCGGCTGACATAATGGCCGCGTCGCCTGACATCGCCCGCCAACCCGCGTGACATCCACCCCACCCGAGACGGGCGCCGCGTGAGCGCTCGGAACCAGTTTGCCCTGCTGCGCGAGCGGCGCTTCGCGCCTCTGTTCTGGGTCCAGTTCCTCGGCGCGGCCAACGACAACATTTTCAAGTTCGCCTTTACGTTGCTGGCGACTTACGCCGCGGCGCGCTGGGGCGGTATCGAACCGCGCATGGCGGGCTTTCTGATCGGTGCGTTGTTCATTGCGCCGTACATGCTGTTCTCGGCGACCAGCGGACAGCTTGCCGACAAGCTGGAAAAGTCGTGGTTCATCCGCCGGGTCAAGGACGCCGAAGTGGGCGTCATGCTGATCGGCGGTGCGGGACTCGCATTGCAGTCGCCGTGGCTCATGTACCTGGCCATTTTCCTGCTCGGCCTGCAGTCGACTGTCTTCGGACCCGTGAAGTATTCCTACCTGCCGCAGCATCTCGATGCACACGAAGTCACCGGTGGCAACGGCATGGTCGAGATGGGGACGTTCGTGGCCATACTGGTCGGCACGATCGGCGGAGGCCTGCTGATCAGCGAGCTGGGCGATCGCGGCGCGCTGGCGACCGCGGTCGTCGTCATGGTGGTCGCGCTGCTCGGCCGTGTGGCTGCGCAGTTCGTTCCGCATTCGCCGGCCGCGGACCCCGCGCTTCGCATCAACTGGAATCCGTTCACCGAAACCTGGGGCAACCTGAAGCTCGCGCACGGCGATGTCGCGGTCTTCAATTCGATCATCGGCATTTCGTGGCTGTGGTTCTTCGGCTCGATCTTCCTCACGAGCTTCACGCCCTACGCGCGCGAGACCCTCGGCGGGACCGAGGCAGTTGTCACTTTCCTGCTGGCGGTTTTCTCGGTGGGCATAGGGGTCGGCTCGCTCGCGTGCGAGCGCCTGTCCGGGCGGCGCGTCGAGATCGGCCTCGTGCCGCTCGGTTCGATCGGCATGACGATCTTTGCGATCGACCTGTACTTTGCGTCGGTCCGGTTCCACCCGATGGAAGCCGGTGGCCTGGCGCGGTTCCTTGAAAGCCAGGGAGCATGGCGGATCGTGCTCGATCTCGCGCTGCTGGCCTTTTTCGCCGGCCTGTATTCGGTGCCGCTGTACGCGCTGATCCAGACCCGCGCCCAGAGGTCGCACGTGGCGCGCATCGTGGCGGCGAACAACATCCTGAACGCCGTGTTCATGGTGGTTGCCTCGGTTATGGCGGCGGCCCTGCTCGGCTCCGGGCTCACGATCCCGCAGCTTTTCCTGGTGACGGCCCTGATGAACGCGGCGGTGGCGCTCTACATCTATCGCCTGGTGCCGGAGTTCCTGCTGCGCTTTCTCGCCTGGGTCCTGGTGCACACCCTGTACCGCGTGCGTTCGATCAACACCGACAGCCTGCCGGAAGAGGGCGCTGCGGTGCTGGCCTGCAACCATGTCAGCTTCGTCGACGCCGTGGTGATCATGGGCGAGAGCCCGCGACCGATCCGCTTCGTGATGGACCACCGCATCTTCAAGATCCCGCTGATCAACTGGTTCTTCAAGCACGCCAGGGCGATCGCCATCGCCCCGGCACGCGAGGATGCGGCCATGCTGGAGCGCGCCAACGAGCGCATCGATGCGGCGTTGGCCGACGGCGACCTCGTCTGCATCTTTCCGGAAGGCAGGATCACCGAGAGCGGGGAGCTGAATCCGTTCAAGCAGGGCGTGCAGCGCATCGTCGAGCGCACGCCGGTGCCGGTCTACCCGATGGCGCTGCGCGGCCTCTGGGGATCGTTCTTCTCGCGCTACGGCGGCGCCGCGTTCAGTCGCCCGGTCGAGGCGCGCCTGCGGCGCGGACTGCGATCGAAACTCGAGTTCATCGTCGGCGCTCCCCTGGCGCCGGATGAGGTCACGCCGGAACTGCTGATGGCGCGGGTGGCGGCGCTGCGTGGAGACGAACCCTGATCCTGGCTCTGATCCTGATGGCGCGCGGCTCGCCGCTACGCAGCGGCGATTACTCCCGCTGAATCGCCGGGCCGCACTTACAATCGGTGCCTCCGCATCGCGTGGCGATGCCTACCGGACATCCAGGACGCCATGGCCGGCTCCACCTTCGGGCACCTGTTCCAGATCACCAACTTCGGCGAGTCGCATGGCCCGGCGATTGGCTGCGTGGTCGACGGCTGCCCGCCCGGACTGTCGCTGGCTGAGGCTGACATCCAGCATGACCTCGACCGGCGCAAGCCGGGCACCTCGCGGCACGTGACCCAGCGGCGCGAATCCGACCGCGTCGAGATCCTGTCCGGCGTCTACGAAGGTCGCACGACGGGAACGCCGATCGCCCTGCTGATCCGCAACGAGGATGCGAAGAGCCGGGACTATTCCGACATCGCCGACTCGTTCCGGCCGGGGCACGCCGACTACACGTACTGGCGCAAGTACGGAGTGCGCGATCCCCGCGGCGGCGGTCGCTCGTCGGCCCGACTGACCGCCCCGATGGTGGCGGCCGGCGCCGTGGCGAAGAAGTGGCTGCACGAGAAGTACGGCACGCGGGTGCGCGGCTGCATGCAGCAGCTCGGCGGCATCGAGATTCCGTTCGAATCGTGGGATGAAGTCGAACGCAATCCATTCTTCGCGCCGAACGCGGGCATCGTGGCCGATCTCGAGATCGCGATGGATCAGCTGCGGCGCAGCGGCGATTCGGTCGGCGCGCGGCTGCGCGTGACCGCGAGCGGAGTGCCGCCGGGACTGGGGGCGCCGCTCTTCGACAAACTCGATGCCGACATCGCCTACGCGATGATGGGGATCAATGCAGTCAAGGGCGTGGAAATCGGTGCCGGCTTCGCCGCGGTGACCGATCTCGGATCGCAGCATGGCGACGAACTCCTGCCCGACGGATTTGTCGGCAATCGCGCTGGCGGGGTTCTCGGTGGCATTTCAAGCGGCCAGGACATCGAGGTGTCGATCGTGGTCAAGCCGACATCGAGCATCCGCCTGCCGCGACGGACGATCACGCGGGCGGGAACTGCCACGGTGATCGAAACCCACGGACGTCACGATCCCTGTGTCGGCATCCGTGCCACGCCGATCGCGGAAGCGATGCTGGCACTGGTGCTCATGGACCATGCGCTGATGCATCGCGCACAGAACGCCGATGTCCATCACGGCATCGCACCGCTAGCCGCCCGCTCTCCGTCGTCCTGATGCGGCAGGACGCCATGCTGCAACCGCCGGGCTGGCGGCTCGGCGCGCTCTTTGCGGCTTACTTCGGTCTGGCGGGACTGCTCGCGCCGTACATGCCGCTTTACTTCCAGGCGCGCGGCCTGGATGCGTTCCAGATCGGCTTGCTGGTGGCGCTCGGTCAGGTCATGCGCGTGATCGGCCCCAATCTCTGGGGATACCTTGCCGACCATGCAACGCGCCGCACACCGATCCTGCGCGGCACCGCCGTTGCGCTGATGCTGTCGTTCTGTCTGCTCTTCGTGCCGGGCGGCTTCGCGTTCGTGTTCGGCGTGATGCTGCTGCTCAATCTCTTCCAGACGGCCCAGATGCCGATCGCCGAGGCCCTGGCCTCGGCCCGCCTGCGCGGTCGTGACGACGCCGCCACGCGCTACGGGCGCCTGCGGCTGTGGGGTTCAACCGGGTTCGTCGTCGTGGTGATGGCGGCGGGGCCGCTCTTCGATCGCTACGGTATCGAGACCGCGCTGGGGCTCGGCGTGATGCTGTGCGCGTTGCTGGTGGCCGTGGCCTGGCAGGTCGAAGAGCAGCCGATGCACGAGACTGCGCACGAGAGGGTGTCAGTCAGCCGCCGCCTGCGTGAGCCGCGGGTCCGATGGTTCCTGCTGTCGGCGGCGCTGATGGTGTTCGCCCATGGCGCGCTGTACACGTACCTGTCGATCTACCTGGCGCAACTCGGTTACAGCAAGACGGCGATCGGCGTGTTCTGGGTGCTGAGCGTCGTGCTCGAGATTGTGTTCTTCTACACCCAGGGTCGCTGGTTCGCGCGTTTCGGCATGTATCCGCTGCTGCTGGCGAGTTTCTTCGTTGCGGGTCTGCGGTTTGCCCTGATCGCGAAGCTCGCGACGATCTGGTGGATCCTGGCATTCGCGCAGGTCCTGCACGCGGTCACTTTCGCAGTGCATCACAGTGCCTCGGTCCTGATGATCCAGCGCTGGTTCCCGGGCCGTGCCGCGGCCCGGGGACAGGCCGTGTACATCAGCGCCGCCTATGGCGTGGGCGGCACGGCGGGCAGTTTGACCGCGGCATACTTGTGGACGCTGGCCGGGCCGGCGTGGGCGTTCGGCTCGGGCAGTGCCGCCGCACTGCTCGGCGCCTGGGCGGCCCGTCAGGTACGCCGGCATGACGCATCGCTGGACGGCCCGCATGCGGTTGCACTGAATTCGGAACGGAGCGACAAGACATGAATCGGCCCATGGAAAACCACCTGCTGCGAGGCCTGCTGGCGGGTGGTCTTGCCCTGGTACTTACCGCCTGCCAGACCGTGCAGACGACCGAAGCTGGAGCGGTCGGCGTCGATCGCAAGCAGACGATGACGTCGCTGGTCAGCAGCCAGGAGGTCGAGAAGCAGGCGGCGCAGCAGTATGCGCAGGTGCTAGCGCAGGCGAAGAAGAAGGACCTGCTGAACCAGGACCCGCAGCAGGTCCAGCGCGTGCGCGCGGTCGCAGCCCGGCTGATCCCGCAGGTCGCGGTGTTTCGCGGCGACGCGGTGAAGTGGACCTGGGAAGTGAATGTCCTGACGTCCAAGGACATCAACGCCTGGTGCATGCCGGGCGGCAAGATCGCCGTCTACACCGGGCTCATCGAACGACTGAAGCTGAGCGACGATGAACTCGCGGCCGTCATGGGTCACGAGATCGCGCATGCCTTGCGCGAGCACGCGCGCGAGCGCATGGGTCGGCAGATGGCCACCGAAACCGCGACGGTGGTCGGTGCACTCGCACTGGAGATCTTCACCGGCGTGCGACTCGATCCGCAGCTGGCCGGCACGTTCACGCAGGCGATGTTCGTGCTGCCGAACAGCCGCGAGAACGAGCAGGAGTCCGACTTCATCGGGGTCGAACTCGCGGCCCGCGGCGGCTACGATCCGCGCGCTGCGCTGACACTGTGGCAGAAGATGGCCCAGGCCTCGGGCGGCGGCACTCCCGAGTGGCTGTCGACCCATCCCAGCAGCGAAACGCGCCTGCGCGACCTGCAGGGCTATGTGCAGAAGGTCATGCCGCTGTACGAGAAGTCGGGCAAGCCGAGCGCGCCACCGGCAAAGTAATCCTGGCCCGCAGCGCGTCGCGCCGGCTCAGGCAAGCACGAGTTCGGTGCGCGCCGTGTAGCGGGTCGCGCGCGCCAGCGGATGCGTGGCGTTGCGGGTCGGTTCCATGATCAGCAGCAGAGCCTGCTGTTCCTCGGTGCTCAGACGGCTGAACAGGAAGTCACGCGCGTTGCCGGGTGCGTCGCGCAGGTAGAGCTGCGTGGCGAACGCACGGCCGCCGGCAGGCTGTACCCGGACATGGATGTGCGGTGTACGCCCCGGATAGGCGACCGGCTGGATCGTGCGGAACCTGAACTCACCGCCCGCGTCGGTGCGATCGACGCCGTAGCCCTGGAACGCCGGATCGCGCGCGGATTCGGCGCCGCCGTCGGGATGGTGATACACCGCGTTGGCATCGCACTGCCAGATCTCGACGACGGCACTGGCCACCGGCTGGCCGCGGCGATCGACCACGCGACCAAGGAGGAAAATCGGCACACCCTTGCTCAACACACGCTCGCCCTCGACCGTGAGCAGATCCGCATCGGTGTTCGTGGGTCGCTCCAGATCGTCGCGCGGATAAAACGGTCCGAGGGTCTGCGCCGGTGAGGGACGCGACCCTCCCGACACCTGCCCCAGCGCCGCCAGGGGTGTCAGCGACGCGCCGGCGAGTCCAGCCACGAAGTAACGACGTGCCAGGGTGGAGCGGTTGTTCGGTCGGTCCATCGCAACCTCCTTACGGTGAGGACTCCTTGCGGGCGCAATGCACAGCGTAGCCCGAGATCCTGAGACTCCTGATTTGCCGAGAGCGTTCCTTACGCGCGTGCCGAGCGCGCATCTCCGCCCCGTCTGACGAAAATCGACGCGGTCGGATGGCATAATCCTTCGCTCTGTGCGCCCGCTGCCGGGCGCTGATCGCCGCCCGCGCGGGCGCGACCCGATTCATGTCTGCTCGCACCCTGTACGACAAGCTGTGGGACGACCACGTGGTCCACGTCGAAGATGACGGCACCACGGTGCTTTATATCGACCGCCACCTGGTGCACGAAGTCACCAGTCCGCAGGCATTCGAGGGCTTGCGCGTTGCGGGCCGCACGCCGTGGCGGGTCAGCTCGATCGTGGCAACAGCGGATCACAACACACCGACCACCGGCTGGGAGCGCGGCTACGACGGCATCACCGATCCGGTATCCAAGGAGCAGGTGGTCACGCTCGACACCAACATCCGGCAGTTCGGCGCCGCCGCGTACTTCCCGTTCCTCGACAAGCGACAGGGCATCGTGCACGTGATGGGGCCGGAGCAGGGGGCGACGCTTCCCGGCATGACCGTGGTCTGTGGTGATTCGCACACCAGCACGCACGGCGCGTTCGGCGCGCTCGCCTTCGGCATCGGCACCAGCGAGGTCGAGCATGTGCTGGCGACGCAGACACTGCTGACGAAGAAGGCGAAGAACATGCGGGTAGTGGTCGAGGGCAAACTGCCCGCCGGCTGCACCGCCAAGGACATCGTGCTGGCGATCATCGGTCGCATCGGCACTGCCGGAGGGACCGGCTACGCAATCGAGTTTGCCGGCAGTGCAATCGAGGCACTCTCGGTCGAAGGACGGATGACCGTGTGCAACATGGCGATCGAGGCGGGCGCACGCTCGGGCATGGTCGCCGTCGACGCCAAGACGATCGACTACGTCCGGGGGCGCCCGTTTGCGCCGGCCGGCGCGATGTTCGATCAGGCGGCGGGGGCATGGCGTGAGCTGAAGTCCGATCCCGGCGCGTACTTCGACCGGGTTGTCGAACTGCGGGCCGAGGAAATCCGGCCCCAGGTGACCTGGGGCACGTCACCCGAAATGGTCGCGGCCATCGATGGCAACGTGCCCGATCCGGAAGCCGAGAAGGATCCGGTCCGTCGCGAAGGCATCGAACGTGCGCTGCGCTACATGGGACTCACGCCGAAGACGCGCATCGCCGACATCCATGTCGACAAGGTCTTCATCGGGTCGTGCACCAACTCGCGCATCGAAGACCTGCGCGAAGCGGCCTGGGTGGTCAAGCGGCTCGGCAAGCGCGTCGCGTCGAACGTGAAGCTGGCGATGGTCGTGCCGGGCTCCGGCCTGGTGAAGGCGCAGGCCGAACGCGAAGGGCTGCACGAGGTCTTTCGCGCTGCTGGGTTCGAGTGGCGTGAGCCCGGCTGCTCCATGTGCCTGGCGATGAATGCCGACCGTCTCGAACCGGGCGAACGGTGCGCCTCGACCAGCAACCGCAACTTCGAGGGTCGCCAGGGTGCGGGCGGCCGCACTCATCTGGTTTCGCCGGCGATGGCCGCGGCGGCTGCCATCGAAGGACACTTCGCCGACATCAGGAGGCTCCAGTGAAGTGGCTTTTCGTTCTGATCGCGACCATCGTCGTGCTTGCCGGCTGCAACACGATGGCCGGCCTCGGCAAGGACATGGAGAGGGCCGGCGAGAAGATCCAGGATAAGGCGAAGAAGTAGCCATGGAAGCCTTCACCGTCCACGCCGGGCTGGTGGCACCGCTCGACCGCGCCAATGTCGACACCGATGCCATCATTCCGAAGCAGTTCCTGAAGTCGATCAGGCGGACCGGGTTCGGCCCGAATCTGTTCGACGAGTGGCGCTATCTCGATCACGGCGAGCCGGGCATGGACCACGCCCGACGTCCACTCAACCCGGACTTCGTGCTCAACCAGCCGCGCTATGCCGGCGCGTCGATCCTGCTGGCGCGCAAGAACTTCGGTTGCGGATCGTCGCGTGAGCACGCGCCGTGGGCGCTGCTGCAATCCGGGTTCCGTGCAGTGATCGCACCGAGCTATGCGGACATCTTTCAGAACAACAGCCTGAAAAACGGCCTGCTGCCGGTTGTGCTGCCCGAACTCGTCATTGACCGCCTGTTTCACGAAGTGGCCGCTCATATCGGCTATCGGCTGACGGTCGACCTACCGCGTCAGGTCGTGATCGAGGGTGACGGTCGCGAACACGCGTTCGAGCTTGCGCCGTTCAGCAAACATTGCCTGATGAACGGACTGGACGACATAGGCCTGACGCTGCGCTACAAGGACAAGATCGCGGCGTTCGAGAAGAAACGCCTGGCCGAGCAGCCCTGGCTGGCGACTACGTCGGCAAGCCGTCCGTGACATCTTCGCTCGGTCGGGCGCGCGGTTCTGCCGCGGCTTTCGGCGCGGCCTTCAAGCGTCGTCGCTGGCTGGTCTTTCTCGTCGCCGGCGTCGCCTTCCTCGGCTTTGCTGCGTTGTCGCTCAACCTGGTCAACCTGGTGTGGGCCAATCTGAACCTGATCGCCGAGCACGGCCGCGATGCTTTGGCTGATGGCGCCGCCCGCCAGTTCGTCGAACTGCTGCTGTCGGGGTACGGCGCGCTGGCGTGTTATCTCGTGTTCAAGTTCTGTGAACGGATCATTGTCGACTGGCTCAGCGGGTTCGAATGAAGATAGCAGTGCTTCCGGGTGACGGCATCGGCAAGGAAATTGTCGTCGAGGCGGTCAAGGTCCTGCGTGCGCTGGGCGAGCGCATGGAGTTCGAGTTCGCCGAGGTCGGCGGTGCGGCGTATGACGCGCATGGTCATCCGCTGCCGGATGCAACGCTGAAACTGGCCCAGGCGGCCGACGCGGTGCTCTTCGGTGCGGTCGGCGACTGGAAGTACGACACACTCGAACGCGCGCTGCGCCCGGAGCAGGCGATCCTCGGATTACGCAAGCACCTGGGGCTCTTCGCGAACTTCCGGCCGGCGATCTGCTACGCGGAACTGACCGCTGCCTCGAGCCTGAAGCCGGAACTGGTCGCTGGTCTCGATATCCTGATCGTGCGCGAGCTGACCGGCGACATCTACTTCGGTCAGCCGCGCGGCCGGCGCACGGCCCCCGATGGCCCGTTCGCCGGTGCGCCCGAGGCGTTCGACACGATGCGCTACAGCCGTCCCGAGATCGAGCGCATTGCGCATGTTGCCTTTCAGGCGGCACGCAAGCGCAGCCGCAAAGTGACGAGCGTGGACAAGGCCAACGTGCTTGAGACCTTCCAGTTCTGGAAGGACGTCGTCACCGAGGTTGGGGCCGGCTACCCTGATGTTGCGCTCGACCACATGTATGTCGACAACGCGGCGATGCAGCTCGTGAAGGCGCCGAAGAAGTTTGACGTGATCGTGACAGGCAACATGTTCGGCGACATACTCTCCGACGAAGCGGCGATGCTGACCGGATCGATCGGCATGCTGCCGTCGGCGTCGCTGAATGACCGCAAGCAGGGACTGTACGAACCCTCGCACGGCAGCGCGCCGGACATTGCCGGCAAGGGGATCGCCAATCCGCTGGCGACGATCCTGTCGGCGGCGATGATGCTCAGGTACTCACTGGATCGGGCGGAACAGGCCGGGCGGATCGAGGCGGCGGTGCGTAAGGTGCTCGCACAGGGGCTGCGTACGGCCGACATTGCAACGGCAGGTGCGTCGACGATAGGGTCGGTGGCGATGGGTGACGCGGTCGTTGCGGCACTGGAATAACGGAACGGGAATAGCTACGAGCAGGCGCGAGGCGGAAATGAAGCTAGGCATCGTCGGTTGGCGCGGCATGGTGGGTTCGGTCCTGATGGAGCGGATGAGCGCCGAGAAGGACTTCGACCTGGTCGACACGACGTTTTTCAGCACGTCGAATGCCGGCGGCGCGGCGCCGTCGGTGCCGCGCTCGAACGGAATCGCTGAAGAATGCGGACGACATCGGCGCGCTGTCGGCGCAGGACGTCGTCATCACCTGCCAGGGCAGCGACTACACGAAGGAGATCTACCCGAAGCTGCGCGCAACCGGCTGGAACGGCTACTGGATCGATGCCGCCAAGACGCTGCGCATGGCCGACGATGCGGTGATCATCCTCGACCCGGTCAATCGCCCGGTCATCGACGCGGCGCTGAAGCGCGGCATCAGGAACTACATCGGCGGCAACTGCACCGTGAGCTGCATGCTGATGGGGGTCGGGGCGCTGTTCAAGCAGGATCTGGTCGAGTGGATGACCTGCACCACCTACCAGGCAGCGTCCGGCGGCGGCGCGCAGCACATGCGCGAGTTGCTGACACAGTTCGGCACGCTGAACCTCGAGGTGCGGGACCTGCTGGCCGATCCCGCCAGTGCGATCCTCGAGATCGATCGTCGCATCAGTGGCAAGCAGCGCGCGCTCGGCGATGACGAAACGCAGCATTTCATCGTGCCGCTGGCGGGCAACCTGATCCCGTGGATCGATGCCGATCGCGGCGACGGCACCAGCCTGGAGGAGTGGAAAGGCGGTGCCGAGACCAACAAGATTCTGGGCCGCGGTCCGGGATTCAGCGCCGCCGCAACACCGATCGACTCGATCTGCGTGCGCATCGGCGCGATGCGCTGTCACTCGCAGTCGCTGACGATCAAACTACGGCGCGACGTCGCGCTGAGTGACATCGAAGCCCTGATCCGTGACGACAACGCGTGGGTGAAACTCGTGCCCAACACGAAGGACGCGAGCATTCGCGAACTCACGCCCGCTGCAGTCACGGGCACGATGTCAATACCCGTCGGGCGGCTGCGCAAGCTGGCAATGGGTGCCGACTACATCGGTGCGTTCACCGTCGGCGATCAACTGCTCTGGGGCGCGGCCGAGCCGCTGCGCCGCATGCTGCGAATCCTGCTCGGATCGTTGTAAAGCGGCAAACGTCCGGCGCGGCGGCGTCGGTTGCGTGCATGACTCACGCCGAGTTTCATTTCTCACATAAAGGCGTGAGTTACGGCTATTTCTAAGCTTGCCGCCCTAAGTCCATGATGTTATGTTCGAAAAACGTTTCAATAAGACAGGGGGCTTAATGCCATCCCATAAATTTTCGCGCGCGCCCATGTGGTGCGCGCTTTCGCTTGCGCTAGGCCTAGGGCTGTCCAGCCTGGAGGTCGACGCAGCGGGGCTTGGCCGCCTGTCGGTGCAATCGGGGCTCGGCCAGCCACTGCGAGCCGAGCTGGAAGTCACGTCCGTGGGGCGGGACGAGGCGCCGACCCTGGCGGTCCGGCTGGCACCCCTGTCAGCATTCCGGGCGGCAAATCTGGAATTCAATCCGGCACTTACGAACGTCCGCTTCGTGCTGGACCGGCGCCCCGACGGCAACTACCTGGTGCGTATCACGTCGGCGCAACCGGTCAACGAACCCTACCTCGACATGATGGTCGAGCTGACCTGGGCCACGGGCCGGGTGATCCGCGAGTACACCGTTCTGCTGGATCCGCCGTCGCTGAAGGGCACGCCGGACATCGTTGCCCCGGCCACGCCGGTGGCTCCGCCCACCACAACGGCCGCGGCCCCGATAGCGCCTGCGCCACGCGTGGCGTCGCCGGCACCGGCTGCTGCGCCGTCGCCCGCACCTGCAGCAGCTTCGCCTGCGCCCGCGCCGGCACCGAAGGCCACGCCGACTCCGTCGACGGCTTCCGGAGGAAGTTACACGGTCAAGTCCGGTGACACGCTTGGCAAGATAGCCAACCAGAATCGCAGCGCGGCGTCGCTCGACCAGATGCTGGTAGCGCTGTTCCGCGCCAACCCCGACGCGTTCATCAATAAGAACATGAACCTGTTGCGGACCGGAGCACAGCTGGCCATTCCTTCCGACGCCGAGGCGGCCGCCGTAGAGTCTCCGGAGGCGCGTCGCGAAGTGGTGGCTCAAAGCGCCGATTTTGCCCAGTACCGCAGTCGCCTGGCACAGGCTGCCGGCGCTGCGCCGGTCGCTGCAGCACCGTCGGCCGCCGCTGGCGGTGGACGCGTCACGGCGAAGGTCGATGACAAGAGTGCTACCGCCAAGCCGGGCGGGGATCAGCTGAAGATCGCCCGTGCCGACGACAAGGCGACGGGTGCCGCGGCCGCAGCTGCGAAAGCGGATGAAGCCGCCGCGAAGGCTCGAGCGGTGAAGGAAGAACAGGAGCGCGCGGAGCAGCTCAAGAAGACCAACGAGGCAATTCAGAAGGCGCTGGAAGTACAGAGCAAGGCCGGCGCCCAGGCACAGAAGAAGGCCGAGCAGAAGGGTGCGGCTCCCACTGCCGCGCCGGCGCCGGCCCCGGTGGCGGCAGCGCCTGCCCCCGCGCCGACGCCTGCGCCGATGCCGACTCCTCCGCCGGCCGAACCGGCCAAGGCCGAAGCACCGAAGATGGACACGCCGCCGGCGGCAGCACCCGCCCCGGTGCCGGCACCGGTGAAGAAGGCGGCGCCACCGCCTCCGCCGCCGGCCGAAGAGCCGAGCTTCATCGGCGAACTGCTCGGAAACACGACCACGCAGCTGGGACTCGCGGGCATCATCGCGCTGCTGGCGGGCCTGTTCGGCTGGAGCTGGTATCGCAAGCGCAAGTCCGAGGGCAGCGACAAGTTCAAGGACACGGGCGAGGGCCTGCAGGCCAACTCGCTGTTCGGCGCCACCGGCGGTCAGAGTGTCGATACCGGCACGAGCACCTTCAATTCGAGCTTCATCCCGGCGGCATCGCAGCTGGACTCGAACGAGGTCGATCCGGTGGCCGAGGCCGACGTGTACATCGCCTACGGTCGCGAAGAGCAGGCCGAAGACATCCTCAAGGAAGCGCTGCGGATGCAGCCCGACCGTCACGCGGTTCGGGTCAAGCTGCTCGAGATCTACTCGCGGCGCGGTGACAAGGCCACCTTCATGTCGATGGCCGAGGATCTGCGCGATCGCACCGGCGGTGCGGGCGAAGACTGGGAAAGGGCGATCAAGCTTGGCCACGCCGTCGATCCGTCGCATCCGATGTTCGTGGGCGCCGTGTTGACCGACTCCGTCGGCCGCGGTCCGACGACCGGCTTCCGGCTCGATCCGAACACCCGCGGCCGCGGGCCCTCGACGCTGGGTGGCGGACCGACGTCCGGCCTCGACCTCGGCGGTCTGCGCGGAGCCGACTCCGTCATGCAGTCCAGCAGTGCTCCTCCGCTGACCAAGATGGTCGTCGACACCCGCATGACGGGCGCCGACACGACGATGTCCACGGGCGACACGAAGATGCCGGCGGATACCAAGATGTCGGGTCCGATGACGACGTCGGCGCCGACCACGCAGTTCCAGGCCACGTTGCCGGGTGGGCAACCGACCTCCGGCCTGACACCGCCGGCTCCCGCGCCCGTCGCGGCGGCAGATTTCTCGTCGCTCGACTTCGACCTCGGCCCGACCAAGATGAACCTCGAGCCGCCGACGAAGATGCCGACGCTCGACGTCCCGGCCGCCGGCACGTCGGATGTCGATTACGGATTCAAGCCGACCAGCCCGATCGGACGCACCGAGCCCCCGGCGCTGGCGGATCTCGACATCGCGATGCCGACATCGCCGGCAATGCAGCCGACGGCCACCGGTATCGGGCTGATTCCGGACCTTGATCTGAACATTCCGTCGACCAGGATGCCGACGCCTATGCCGGCGGCGGCCGAAGCACTGTCGCGGCCGACCGTCATCGGCAAGAAGCAGCCGGTGACGGCCGACATCGGTTCCTTGCCGGACGAGCAGGCCCAGCGTCTGACTGCCAATACCGACCAGGCCACGGTGCCGCTGATCGACTTCGACCTCTCGGCCGTGAGCCTCAACCCGACGACCAAGCGGGGCGAAACCGAGCCGGGCAGCGCGCTGGCGCAGCAGATGGCCACCAAGCTGGACCTGGCGCGCGGTTACATCGACCTGGGCGTCAAGGACGGCGCGCGCGAGCTGCTCGACGAAGTGATGCGAGACGGCACGCGCGAGCAACGCCAGGCTGCGGTGGAACTGATCAAGCAGATCGAAGGCTGAACGCAGCGGGTGCGATGCCCGCTGCCGAGGGCCTGTCCGTGCGCATCGCGCTCGGCATCGAGTACGACGGCGCCGGCTTCAACGGCTGGCAGACCCAGCCCGACGGGCGTTCTGTACAGGACGCGCTCGAGCACGCGCTCGCCGCTTTAAGCACCCAGACCATTTCCACGATCTGCGCCGGCCGCACGGATGCCGGCGTTCATGCCATCGACCAGGTCGTCCACTTCGATACCGACATCGAGCGTCCGCTGACCGCGTGGGTGCGCGGCACCAACCGCTTCCTTCCTCCGTCGCGTCTCGGTGCGCTGGGCACGCGTGGTCACGCCCGAATTCCATGCGCGCTTCGGCGCGCGGCGTCGCAGCTACGACTACTGGATCCTCAACGATCCGGTGCGTTCGCCGCTCGCCCACGCACGCGCAACCTGGGTCTTCCGCCCGCTCGATGCACAGGCGATGCAGCGCGCGGCAGAACTGCTGGTCGGAACGCACGACTTCACCTCGTTTCGATCGGCCGAGTGCCAGGCGGCATCGCCGATCCGGGAACTGCACGAACTCGAAGTGCAGCGGCGCGGGCGATGGCTGCTCTGAGGGCGACCGCCAATGCATTCCTGCATCACATGGTGCGCAACATCGCCGGCACGCTCGTAGCCGTCGGGCTGGGACGGCAACCTGTTGCATGGGTCGGTGAAGTGCTCGCCGCGCGCGACCGCTCGCTCGCTGCTCCGACACTGGGAGCGGCAGGGCTCTATCTTTCGCGGGTCGAGTACGATGCCCGATTCGATTTACCGGCTCCGGACGGTTCGACACCGCACTGGTTCGATGCGCACGCGGATCAAGATCTGTGGACTGACACGTGAAGCGGATGTCGCCGCCGCGGTCGCTGCGGGCGCGGATGCCGTCGGCTTCGTCTGTTATCCGAAGAGCCCACGCCATGTGACACCGGCACGGCTGCGGGCGCTTGCGCGCGGATTGCCTCCGTTCGCGACTCCGGTCCTGTTGTTCGTGAATGCGGCCGCCGATCTGGTCGAGGGTGCTATCGCCGCGGTGCCGGATGCGCTGCTGCAGTTCCATGGCGACGAACACGAGCCGGCCTGTAGCCGCTACGGTCGGCCGTATCTGCGCGCGATCCGAATGGATCCCGAGGTTGATTTGTTAGACTCGGAACGTCAGTTTCACTCGGCGGCAGCCCTGCTTGCCGATGCGCCGTCCGAGGCTTATGGCGGCAGTGGCAAGGGCTTTGACTGGTCCCGCGTGCCGCTGCGGCGGGCGAAAGCCCTGGTGCTGGCGGGCGGCCTGACTGCCGACAATGTCGGCGACGCCATTCGGCACCTTCGCCCCTATGCCGTTGACGTCAGCAGCGGGGTCGAAGACGCGCCGGGCATCAAGAGCGAAACACGCATCAACCGGTTTATCGCGGCCGTGCGCGCCGCGGACGAAGGCCTGACTGCATGAAGCCGTACGACCTGCCCGATCAACGCGGCCACTTTGGCCCTTACGGTGGCGTATTCGTCGCCGAAACGCTGATGCACGCGCTCGAGGAACTGCGCGATGCGTACGCGAAGTATCAGCACGATCCGGAGTTCGTCGGCGAGTTCCAGCGCGAGCTCAAGCACTACGTCGGCCGCCCCAGCCCGATCTATCACGCCAAGCGCTGGAGCGAGTTGCTGGGCGGCGCCCAGATCTACCTGAAGCGCGAAGACCTGAATCACACCGGGGCACACAAGGTCAACAACACCATCGGCCAGGCCTTGCTGGCGAAGCGGATGGGCAAGCCGCGCGTGATTGCGGAGACCGGTGCAGGGCAGCACGGCGTGGCGACCGCCACCGTTGCCGCGCGTTACGGCATGAAATGCGTCGTGTACATGGGCAGCGAGGACGTCGGACGCCAGGCGGCCAACGTGTACCGCATGAAGCTGCTGGGCGCGGAGGTCGTGCCGGTGGAAAGCGGATCGCGCACGCTGAAGGATGCGCTCAACGAGGCGATGCGCGACTGGGTGACGAACGTCGAGAACACTTTTTACATCATCGGTACGGTGGCGGGGCCGCATCCGTATCCGATGATGGTGCGCGACTTCAATTCGGTCGTCGGCAAGGAATGCCTTCAGCAGATGCCCGAGATGATCGGGCGCCAGCCGGACGTGGTCATTGCCTGTGTCGGCGGCGGCAGCAACGCGATGGGAATTTTCTACGACTACATCCCGCACGAGCAGGTGAAGCTTGTCGGTGTCGAAGCCGCGGGCGAAGGTCTGACGACGATGCGGCACGCGGCGAGCCTGCAGTGCGGCACGCCCGGCGTGCTCCATGGCAACCGTACCTACCTGCTGCAGGATGAAAATGGTCAGATCACCGAGACGCACTCGGTGTCGGCGGGTCTCGACTATCCGGGCGTGGGTCCCGAGCATGCCTGGCTGAAGGACAGCGGCCGTGCCACCTACGTGGGTGCCACCGATGACGAGGCGCTCAGGGCCTTCCATGACTGCTGCCGCATCGAGGGCATCATCCCCGCGCTCGAATCGAGCCATGCTCTGGCTTACGCGACGAAACTGGCGCCGACACTGCCGAAGGACAAGGTGCTGCTGGTGAACCTGTCGGGACGTGGCGACAAGGACCTGCATATCGTTGCCGAGGCGGGCGGGCTGGAGTTCTTCTGTCGCGCGTCGTGCCGCGAGGCGACGCTCGAGTATCGGCAGCGGCACGCCGGGGAGCGCTGATGTCGCGCATCGGTCAGCGCTTTGCCCAGTTGAAGGCGACCGGCCGCAAGGGGCTGATTCCTTACATTGCCGCCGGCGACCCCGAGCCGTCGCTCACGGTTCCGCTGCTGCATGCGCTGGCGCGGGCCGGAGCGGATGTCATCGAGCTCGGCGTTCCGTTTTCGGATCCGATGGCCGACGGCCCGGTGATCCAGCGCGCGACCGAACGGGCGATCCGGCAAGGTGTTGGATTGCGCCAGACGCTGGGGTTCGTCGCCGAGTTCCGCACTTCCGATGCGGTGACTCCGGTCGTCCTGATGGGGTACGCCAACCCGATCGAACGCATGGGCCGGCATGAATTCGCCGAGGCGGCGCGCGCGGCCGGCGTGGACGGTGTGCTGGTGGTCGATTACCCGCCGGAGGAGTGCGCAGATTTCGCGAACGAGATGCGCGCGGCCGACATCGATCCGATCTTCCTGCTCGCGCCAACGTCGACCGACTCGCGCATCGAGGAAGTGGCGCGCCACGCGGCCGGCTATATCTATTACGTCAGCCTGAAGGGGATCACCGGTGCCGGTCACCTGGACGTCGCGAGCGTGGCCGCCAAGTTGCCGCTGATCCGCAAGCATACGAACGTGCCGGTCGGCGTCGGCTTCGGCATTCGCGACGCGGCCAGCGCGGTCGCTGTGGCGCAGGTCGCGGACGCCGTGGTGATCGGCTCGCGGTTGATCCAGGAAATGGAAGCCACGCCGCGCGAACGTGCGGTCGAGGCCGTGGAAGCGCTGGTGCGGGAAATTCGTTCCGCCCTGGACGGCGGGTTCGTCAGGGCGGCGGCATGATGGAAGAACGACAGTCCGGAGTATCACGATGAGCTGGATCGACAAGATTCTTCCGCCGCGCATCAAGCGCGAAGAGGGTTCGGCCCGCAAGGTCGTTCCCGAGGGCCTGTGGACCAAGTGCCCGGGCTGCGAAGCGGTGCTGTACAGCGCCGAGCTCGAGAAGACCCAGATGGTGTGCCCGAAGTGCGCGCACCACCTTCGCATCGGCGCCCGCCAGCGGCTCGACGCGCTGATGGATGCCGAGGGGCGCTACGAGATCGGGCAGGAGGTCCTGCCGGTCGACGCGCTGAAGTTCAAGGACAGCCGCAAGTACACCGAGCGCCTGCAGGAGGCGATGGAGGAAACCGGAGAGACCGACGCTCTCGTCGTCATGGGCGGCTCGATATGCGCGGTGCCGGTCGTGGCGGCGTGCTTCGAGTTCGACTTCATGGGCGGTTCGATGGGGTCGGTGGTCGGAGAGCGATTTGTGCGCGGCGTCGGGACGGCCATCGAACAGAAGGTGCCGTTCATCTGCATCACATCCACCGGTGGTGCGCGCATGCAGGAAGGGCTGCTGTCGCTGTTCCAGATGGCCAAGACGACGGCGATGATTGCGCAACTTGCCGAAGCAAAGCTGCCGTTCATCTCGGTGCTGGCCGATCCGACGATGGGTGGCGTATCCGCCAGCTTCGCGTTCATGGGCGACGTCGTCATCGCCGAGCCGAAGGCGCTGATCGGTTTCGCCGGTCCGCGCGTCATCGAACAGACCGTGCGCGAGAAACTTCCCGAGGGCTTCCAGCGCGCGGAGTTTCTGCTGACCAAGGGCGCCATCGACATGATCGTCGACCGGCGCGAAATGCGCGACGAGATTGCACGCCTGCTCGCGCTGCTGCTGAAGCAGCCGGCCGACGCGGTTTCAGCTAGTTCGGGGAGAGCCGGCCCCTGCGGGTCCGGCGACGGATACTCTTGACATCGCTTTCGCTGGCCGACTGGCTCGCTCGCCTGGAGGGTCTGCACCCGAAGGGCATTGATCTCGGCCTGGACCGGGTGCGCGTCGTGGCCGATCGGCTGGACCTTGCATCGTCCGCTTCGACCGTCATCGTCGGTGGCACCAACGGCAAGGGCTCCACCTGCGCGATGCTCGACAGCATCCTGCGCGCCGCGGGCTATCGCACCGGGCTCTACACCTCCCCACACCTGCTGGAGTTCAACGAACGGGCCCGTATCGACGGTGTCGATGCCAGCGACGAGCAGCTGATTGAAAGCTTCGAAGCGGTCGAAGCGGTTCGCGGCGCGACGTCACTCACGTACTTCGAGTTCACCACGCTGGCGATCCTGCGGCTCTTCGCGCAGGCGCGGCTGGATGCGGTGGTGCTCGAGGTCGGTCTGGGCGGCCGCCTCGACGCCGTGAATCTCGTCGACGCCGATGTGTCAATCGTCACGTCCGTGGACATCGATCACATCGACTACCTCGGTCCGACGCGCGAGTTGATCGGGCTGGAAAAGGCCCACATCTACCGACCGGGTCGCGCCGCCATCTGCAGCGATCCCAGACCGCCGCAGTCACTGCTCGATCACGCCGAACGCATCGGCGCGGATCTCTGGCGCATTGGGCGCGACTTCAACTACCAGGGCGACCGGCAGCAATGGGCCTACGGTGGGCGCCGCGTCCGTCGCAGCGGGCTGCCGTATCCCGCGCTGCGCGGTGCGAACCAGTTACTGAACGCATCCGGTGCACTGGCCGCGCTCGAAGCGCTCGTCGAGCGACTGCCCGTTTCGCAGCAGGCGGTTCGACACGGCTTGCTCACGGTCGAGCTTCCGGCCCGCTTCCAGATCCTGCCGGGGCGTCCGGCCACGATCCTCGACGTGGCACACAATCCCCACGCGGCGGCCGTGCTTGCAGAGAATCTCGACAGCATGGGTTACTTTCCGGTGACGCATGCCGTGTTCGGAATGCTGGGCGACAAGGACATCGCGGGCGTCGTCGGCAAGCTCGGCAACCGTATCGATCACTGGCACGTGGGACCGACGCCCGGGCCACGAGGAACGAGCGCAGCGCAGATCGGGTCACAGCTGCGCGCGGCCGGTGTTGGCACTGCATCCGGGCAGTCGATCACGGAGCACTCCACACTCGCGGATGCGTATGCAGCCGCACGGGACAGCGCATCCGCCGATGATAGAATTCTTGCCTTCGGTTCCTTCCTCACCGTGGCCGACGTGATGCGCGCAATCCGCACGCATGTGCGGTCGGGTCCCTGAGGATATCGACTGGAGCACGGATGTCCCTGGCTTTCTGGCGTCGCAAGAACACGGCCTCTGACGCCTCCCAGCTTCGCTCCACCCGCACGGCAGCCTCCGACGACGACTCCGGCGCGCGCGCCGATCCCACCGCGCCCCTGCGTGCGCGTGCGCGACGGCGGCTCATCGGTGCTGCGGCACTGCTGCTGCTGGTGGTGATCGTGGTGCCGATGGTGCTCGATCCCGAGCCCAAGCCGGTTCCCGACAACATTCCGATCGACATACCCAGCGAGAAGACGAAGTTCTCGCCGCGCCTTGCGCTGCCTCCGGTTCCTGCGCAGGACAGTGTGCCCGTTGCGCCCCCACCGGATGCGGCGCCGACAAAGGCTGCGCCTCCGGTTCCCACGACAGCGCCGTCCTCTGCCACTCCGCCGGCCGTGGCCGATACGGCGAAGGACAAGGCCGCGAAGAGCGTTGAAGCTTCCAAGGCCGAGGAGCGGCGTGCCCGTGAGGTGCTCGATGGCAAGGCGGGCACCGAAAAGAGTCCGGTGCCGGTGAAAAGCGGAAAGTTCGCAGTGCAGGCGGCAGCGACCTCGAGCGAAGCGGCGGCAACGGAACTGTCGGAGCGCCTGAAGAAGGCCGGACTGCCGCCGTATACCGAGCGGATCGACACGGCAGAGGGTGCGCGCTATCGAGTCCGGGTCGGACCGTACGCCACCCGGGAAGAGGCCGAACGGGTGCGCAGTCGCCTTAAAACGCTCGGAATCAATGCCAACCTTGTCAGCTCGTAGCGATCGATGACCGCCATCGACTGGGCCCTCGTCGCACTACTCGGCCTGTCGGTGTTGCTGGGACTGGTGCGCGGCGTCGTCCGCGAACTCTTTGCCCTGACAGGATGGATCGTCGGCATCCTGCTCGCACTGCGGTTTGCCGAGCCGCTGGGCACGGTGCTACCGCTCGACCTGCCGCTCGGTGCGCGGTCGGCCCTTGCCGGCGTCTTCATCGTCGTGGCGATACTCCTGCTGGCCGCGCTCGTGGCTGCGCTGCTGCGCGCGATGCTGACGGCGGCCAAGCTTTCTCTTGAAGATCGGCTGCTCGGCGCAACCTTCGGTGTGGTGCGTGGCGTGATCGTGATTGGCCTTGCCGTGCTCGTCGCGGTGGCGGCGGGCGCACCGCGTCAGCCGTGGTGGCAGGCATCGTTGCTGTTGCCGTGGGTGCAGGCGAGCGTAGGATTCGCCTCGCCGTTGTTGCCGCAGTCCCTGGCGCGCTATGCGCCCAAGCCGGGTCCGCAGGGAAACTAGGATGAAACGCGCTAACACCTGCTTTGTTCGCTGCCCCCCATGGGGGAGCTCAGTGCCCTTCGGGCGGCCGGGCGGGCACTGACATGTGCGGAGTCGTCGGAGTTGTCGCGACCGGGCCGGTAAACCAGCTGCTCTACGACTCGCTGCAACTGCTGCAACACCGTGGGCAGGACGCGGCCGGTATTGCCACCGGGTCCGGCAGCACCTTCTCGATGTGGAAGGGCAACGGCATGGTGCGGGAGATCTTCCGCACGCGGAACATGCGCAACCTCACCGGGAACGTCGGCATCGCGCACGTTCGCTATCCGACGGCCGGCTCGGCCACCAGTCCGGAAGAAGCCCAGCCGTTCTACGTCAACGCCCCCTTCGGCATCACGCTCGGGCACAACGGCAACCTGACCAACGCCGAGCAGCTCAAGAGCGAGATGTTCCGCATCGATCGGCGGCACATCAACACGACCTCGGACTCCGAGGTGCTGCTCAATGTTCTGGCGCATGAGCTGCAGGAGCAGAGTTCGAGCTACACGCTCGATCCGGCCACGATCTTCCGGGCCGTCGCCGGCCTGCATCGTCGCGTCCGCGGGGCCTATGCATGTGTCGCGCATGTGGCCGGGCACGGCATCCTGGCGTTCCGGGATCCCTTCGGCATCCGTCCTCTGTGTTACGGCATCAACGAGACCGACGGCGGCACCGAATACCTGGTCGCCAGCGAATCGGTTGCGCTGGAGGGATCGGGTTTCAAGTTCGTGCGCGACGTGGCGCCAGGCGAAGCCATCTTCATCGACCTGGATGGCAATTTCCATGCGCAGCAGTGTGCCGAGCGTTTCTCGCTGAATCCCTGCATCTTCGAATACGTCTACTTTGCGCGTCCCGATTCGGTCATCGATGGCGTGAGCGTGTATGCATCGCGCCTGCGGATGGGCGAGCACCTGGCCGAGAAGATCCGGCGCGAGTTCCGGGTCGGGGACATCGACGTGGTGATGCCGATTCCCGACACCTCGCGGCCGGCCGCGATGCAGCTGGCGATGAAGCTCGGCCTGGAATTCCGCGAGGGGTTCTTCAAGAACCGCTACGTCGGTCGTACCTTCATCATGCCGGGGCAGTCGGTGCGCCGGAAGAGCGTCCGGCAGAAGCTCAATGCGCTGCCGACCGAGTTCAAGGGCAAGAACGTGCTGCTGGTCGATGACTCGATCGTCCGCGGCACGACCTCGCGCGAGATCGTCCACATGGCGCGCGAGTCCGGTGCCAATCGGGTGATCTTCGCATCAGCCGCGCCGCCGGTGCGCTTCCCCAACGTGTACGGCATCGACATGCCGACACGCAGCGAACTGATTGCACACGGCCGCTCGGACGAGGAAATCCAGCGCATGATCGAAGCCGACGGCCTCGTCTACCAGGACATCGACGGGATGAAGCAGTCCGTGTCCGAGCTGGGCCCGCACCTGACGAGCTTCGAGGCGAGCTGCTTCGATGGCCACTACATCACCGGCGACGTCACGCCGGAGTACCTCGATCGCCTCGAAGCGGCCCGTGAGGCGGCCAATGCGGTCGAGGCGGAGGCGCTGTCGCAGCTGAACCTGAACCTTGCCTCGGCAGACTGATCCGGCTCGTATACAATCCTCCGATCGCGCCGATTTGAAGTCTCAGCTTGCGGGCGCTTAACAAATACGGCTAAAGCGAGGGCTCGAATGAACCCGCTGCGCTTCTGCCGGCGGGTTTTTTTATGGCCGACGAACATTCTCATCCCGATTTCGACTTCGACACGCGCGCGGTGCGTGCGGGCACGCTGCGTTCGCCCTTCAACGAGCACAGCGAGGCCGTGTTCCTGACGTCGAGCTTTATCTTCGACAACGCCGCGCAGGCGGCCGAGCGCTTCTCCGGCGCCGAGGAAGGCTACGTCTACTCGCGCTTCACCAACCCGACCGTGCGCATGTTCGAGCAGCGACTCGCATCGCTCGAGGGCGCCGAGGACTGCATCGCCACGGCCTCGGGCATGGCGGCGATCACGGCGACGTGTCTTGCGATCCTGAAGACAGGCGACCACGTGGTGTGCGGGGCCAACGTCTTTGGCGCGACGCTGCAGCTCTACTCCGGCGTGCTCGCGCGCTTCGGCATCGACGTGAGCTACGTCGATGCCTCCCGGCCGGAGGCCTGGCGCGCGGCCGTGACGCCACGCACACGCCTGCTCTACTGCGAAACGCCGTCGAATCCGCTGATGGATATCGTCGATCTCTCGGCGTTCGCGGCCTTGGGACGCGAAGTCGGCGCGCTCACCGTGGTCGACAACTGCTTCTGCACGCCGGTGCTGCAGCGGCCGCTCGAGTTCGGCGTCGACGCGGTGATCCATTCGGCGACGAAGTACCTCGACGGGCAGGGAAGGGTACTCGGCGGCGCCATTCTGGGTTCGCGAAAACTCATTCGTGAACAGGTTCTTCCTGTGCTTCGCACGACCGGGCCCAGTCTGTCGCCGTTCAATGCCTGGGTCCTCCTGAAGGGCCTTGAAACCCTGGCGCTGCGCATGCGTGCACAAAGCGCGGCCGCTCTCGATCTGGCGACATGGCTGGAACATCAGCCGCAGGTCGCGCGTGTCCACTATCCGGGCCTGCCGACTCACCGGCAGGCCGACCTGTGCACGCGCCAGCAGGCGAGCGGGGGCGCGGTGGTCGCATTCGAGGTCGACGGCGAGACGCCGGCTGCCGCTCGAGCGCGTGCCTGGGCGGTGATCGACCGTGTCCGGCTAATGTCGATCACGGCGAATCTCGGTGATACCCGCACGACGATCACTCATCCGGCCACCACAACGCATGGGCGTATCAGCCCGGAAGCGCGCGAGCGCGCCGGCATTCGCGAAGGCCTGATCCGCATCGCGGTCGGCCTCGAGTCGGTCGCCGATATCAAGCGTGACCTCGCGCATGCACTGGCGGGCTGAAATCGCACGCTAGTTCATCCGGATGATCTGCCGGTCGGACGCCGGCGCTCGAAGCGCTGGCGCTAAGACGTAAGGCGGATCGAAAGTCCACTCTCGCTCAATGACAATTCGCGCACGGCGTCGCGCGCTGCCGTGTCGCGCGCGCGTGCTCGACGCATCCGCAGGAATCGACTTACGAATGGGCAAGGGACTTCAAATTTTCCGGAGCATTGCGCTGGCCGCGCCGGCGGCCTTGCTTGCGTCGGTCGCATGGGCGCAGTCGACGCTGCCCGGCAACTCGACGACAGGCGAGGCACTCTGGAACGCGAACGGGTGTTCTGGCTGCCATACGCTGACCAAGGCGCGTGGAGACATCACCGCACGTGCGCCGGCCGGCATGAGTTTCGACAAGGCGCTTGCGGCGCTGAACGCCGCGTTGAGTGGCACGGACCTCGACAACAACGCAACCGGCATGCAGAGCTTTGCGCCGTCCCTCAACGCCACGAACCGCAACGACATCGCGGCCTACATCGCAGGCCTCGCGGGACCGGCTCCGATCATCAGCTATACGCCCACCGGCGGTGCGATGTTCACTGCCACCGCGGTCGGTGCTTCGTCGAATGCGACGGTCACGATACGCAACACCGGGACGGCGCCGCTGACGTTCGCGACGAACAATGCGGTCACGATCGCGACAGGTGGCGACGCCACCGACTTCCGCATCGCGTCCGCAACGTGCAATCCCGGAAGCACGCTCGCTGCCAACAGCGGCAGTTGCACGATCACCGCCACGTTCACGCCGGCCGCCGGTGCGTCACTGACGCGAACCGCATCGATCGGGCATCGCAACGACGACCAGCACCTCGCTGGTGCCGATGCAGGGTTCCGTTTCCGTTCCGGCAGCAGCGGCGCCGCCGACCGGGTCAGCCAATCCACCCAGTTCGGGCGGGGGTGGCGCACTGCCGTGGGCAGCCGTCATCCTGGGACTGGCGTGCCTAGCCTTCGTACGGCGACCGCTCGTCGGCGGTCGGCCTTGAGGCGGTAAAGAGTGCGGGCAGGAAACCGCTAAAGACAGTGGAGCAATTGCTTATGAATCGCGAGGCGCTTTTGAAGTCGACATTCACCCAAAGAAGGTTCCCCATGGTGCGCGCATTGCTCGGACTGATGTTTGGCCTTGCGGCTACTTCGGCGTGGTCGCAGAACGCCGTCGTGGGCAGGCAGCTCTACCTCAACACCAACGGGTCGCCGCTGAGCTGCGGGACAGGTGCCTGCCACGCGGCGGATCCGACGCTACGGGTCAGGGGAATCGAGAAGGGGACCACTGCTGCGGCAATCCTGAACGCGATCGCCAGCAAGAACGAGATGCGGTTTCTTTCCATGGCGCCCTACACGGTTTCGGCACAGCAGGCGGCCGATATCGCGGCATTCATCGTCAATCCCGCAGCCGCCAACGGCGCGTCGATTGCGCTGTCGGGAACAACGCTGGCAATCGGATCGACCCAGATCGCCGCAACCAATTCGACGTCAACACCCGCGAACATCACACTGACCAACAGCGGCGGCGGGCCGCTGACCATCACGGGTATCGGCAAGACCGGAACAAATGCGGCGGAGTTCACCGCGACCGGGTCATGCGTCGGGGCATCGGTCACGGTCGCAGCGGGTGGCACCTGCACGATCGGCGCCTCATTCACACCGACGGCGGTCGGCAACAGGACCGCGACCTTCACGCTGCAGTCCAATGCCTCCAGCAATCCAAGCATCACGCTGACAGGAACTGCAACAGCCTCGGCGGTACCGAGCATTTCGCGAAGCGTGACGGCGATCACATTCAACACCCAGACGGTCGGCATGGCGAGCGCGGCCCGTCCGGTGACGATCACGAACACCAGTACCGTAAACGTGGCGATCACGGCCGTGACCGCTGCGACGACGCCTGAATTCGCTGCGACCGGCAACTGCGTCGGCAACCTGGCGGCCGGAGCCAGCTGCACGATGAACGTCACGTTCACGCCGTCTGCCGCGGGGAGCCGCACGGGCAGCCTGACGATCACGTCGAATGCGACGGGTTCGCCGCACGCGGTCACCCTGGCTGGTCCCGGCACGACCACGCCGACCGGAGCGGCAACGCTCGACGCGAGCGCGGTGAGCTTCCCGTCCACGGGTGCCGGCGCTGCAGCGAACCCGCTCAAGACGACACTGACAAACACCGGCAATGCGCCGCTGACGATCTTCGCGGTGGCGATCGGTGGAACCAATGCGCAGGACTTCAAGCTGGGGGCCGGCACAACCTGTGTGGCCGGCGCCCTGGCCGTGGATGCAAGCTGCCAGATCGAAACCGAGTTCAAGCCGTTGTCGGCGGGAAGCAAGACTGCAAACGCCGTGGTCGCGCACAGTGCTGGGACAACCACGATCGCGTTGGGTGGAATGGCCAATGCCGCGACGACGACGGTGGCCGGGACCTCGCCCGCCGCGCCGGTTCCCACGTCGTCGTCGGCCCTTTCGCCGTCGAACGTCGGCGGCGGTGGCGCTTTGAATCCCTGGGTTGGGCTCCTGATCTTGCTGCCGGCGCTTCTACTGCGTCGCCGGCCGGTGGCGTGTATGACGTCTCGCTAGCAGCCGCTCAGGAGTCAGTCAAAACGGCGCCCTCGGGCGCCGTTTTTCATTGCGGAGCTACACAGCTCCATCGCCCGACTATAGTTGACTAAACTAGTCGGGATTAGTACAATCTCCGACGAAATCGATCGGGAATTTTAGTGGCGATAGCGGGTCAGACCCGTACGCCTCCCACCCTGAAGGATTGCGATGAGACTGACGACCAAGGGCCGGTTTGCCGTTACGGCCATGATTGACCTCGCCCTGCGCGAGCACAACGGGCCCGTCACTCTGGCGGGAATCAGCCAGCGCCAGAAGATTTCGCTGTCGTACCTGGAGCAGTTGTTCGGCAAGCTGCGCCGCCACGAACTGGTCGAAAGCACGCGCGGGCCGGGGGGCGGCTATACGCTGGGGCGTGTCGCCCGCGAAGTGACGGTGGCCGATATCATTTTCGCTGTCGATGAACCGCTGGATGCGACCCAGTGCGGCGGCAAGGAAAACTGTCTCGACGACCAGCGCTGCATGACGCACGACCTGTGGGCCAACCTCAACGCAAAGATGGTGGACTATCTGGACTCGGTCAGCCTCGCCGACCTTGTCGAGCAGCAAAAGGCGCGTGCGGACAAGTCTGCCGCGCCGACCGTATTGCACGATAATCGCGCGCGGACGCGCACCGAAGCCGACCAGAAGAACGAGACCGCGCTGACGTAGCAAGGGCAGGACCATGCAGCTTCCCATCTATCTTGATTATTCGGCCACGACGCCAGTCGACCCGCGAGTGGTCGACTCGATGATTCCCTGGCTGCGCGACCACTTCGGGAATCCCGCGTCGCGCAGCCATGCTTACGGCTGGGAGGCCGAAAAGGCGGTCGAGAGCGCGCGTGCCAACGTGGCTTCGCTCGTGAACTGTGACCCGCGCGAACTGATCTGGACCTCCGGCGCCACGGAATCGATCAACCTGGCCATCAAGGGGGTCGCTCACTTCTACAAGGACAAGGGCCGGCACCTGCTGACGGTCAAGACCGAACACAAGGCCACCCTCGACACCATGCGTGAGCTCGAGCGCGAAGGGTTCGAGGTGACCTACATGGACGTCGAGCCCGACGGCCTGCTGGATCTCGCCAGACTCGAGTCTGCGCTGCGTCCCGACACGATCCTGGTTTCGGTCATGTTCGTGAACAACGAGATCGGCGTCATCCAGGACATTCCTGCCATCGGCGAGATGTGTCGTGGGCGCGGCATCGTGTTTCATGTGGATGCCGCCCAGGCGACCGGCAAGGTGCTGGTCGACCTCGCGGAGCTGAAGGTCGACCTGATGTCGTTTTCGGCGCACAAGACCTATGGTCCGAAGGGGGTCGGTGCACTGTACGTGCGGCGCAAGCCACGCGTCCGGCTCGAAGCGCAGATGCACGGAGGCGGTCACGAGCGTGGCCTGCGTTCGGGCACGCTTCCGACGCACCAGATCGTCGGCATGGGCGAGGCATTCCGCATCGCCCGCGAAGAGATGGCCACCGAGAACGATCGCATCCGGATGCTGCGCGACCGACTGTGGACCGGACTGTCGCAGATCGAGCAGGTCTACCTGAACGGCGACTTTGAGCGGCGCGTACCGCACAACCTCAACGTCAGTTTCAACTTTGTCGAGGGCGAAAGCCTGATCATGGCGATCAAGGACGTGGCGGTGTCGTCCGGATCGGCGTGCACGTCGGCATCGCTCGAGCCGTCATATGTCCTGCGCGCGCTGGGCCGCAGTGATGAACTGGCGCACAGCTCGATCCGCTTTACGGTCGGCCGCTTCACGACACAGGAAGAAATCGATTACACGGTGAATCTGGTCACGCGCCAGGTTGCGCGGCTGCGCGAGATGTCGCCGCTGTGGGAGATGTACAAGGATGGAGTCGACCTGAATTCGGTGCAGTGGGCCGCGCATTAGGGAAGGCGCACGAAAGAGCAAACCTGCTCTCGTGCGATTGATTGGCAGGAATTCAGTGGCGGAGCCAGATGAATTCTTGAGGACAGAGGCAGGGAACAGCCATGGCATACAGCAGCAAGGTTATTGATCACTACGAGAATCCGCGCAACGTCGGTTCGTTCGAGAAGGGCGATGACAGCGTCGGGACGGGCATGGTCGGTGCGCCGGCCTGCGGCGACGTGATGAAGCTGCAGATCAAGGTGAACGAGCGCGGCGTCATCGAGGACGCGCGCTTCAAGACCTACGGGTGCGGCTCCGCGATTGCCTCTTCGTCGCTGGTGACGGAATGGGTCAAGGGCCGCACACTCGACGAGGCGGCGACGATCCGCAACACGCAGATCGCCGAGGAACTCGCGCTGCCGCCGGTGAAGATCCACTGCTCGATCCTTGCCGAAGACGCCATCAAGGCAGCGGTCGAGGACTATCGCAGGAAACACGGCCAGCTCGAGCAGCCGGCCGAAGCAAAGGCAGCCTGAACGGTTCGCGGGAGTACGAGGCAATGGCAGTGACAATGACGGAGCGCGCGGCCCAGCATGTGGCGGGCTTCCTGCAGAAGCGCGGCAAGGGTGTGGGGTTGCGCCTGGGCGTGCGCACGACCGGGTGTTCCGGCATGGCGTACAAGCTGGAGTACGCCGACGCGGAGCAGCCCGAAGACCAGTCCTTCGAGTGCCACGGCGTGAAGATCCTGATCGATCCCAAGAGTCTGCCGTACCTCGAAGGGACCGAACTCGATTTCGTCCGCGAGGGACTGAACGAAGGTTTCCGCTTCAACAATCCCAACGAGAAGAACCGCTGCGGCTGCGGCGAGTCCTTCAACATCTAGTCGCGCCGGCCGGGCGCGCCACGTGCCCTGCGAGCCGACTCCGTCATGTCGCACCCCGACCACTTCGCGCTGTTCGCGTTGCCTGTGCGCTTTGCGCTCGATGAGTCGGCGCTCGAGCGAGCCCACAAGGACGTCCAGTCCAAGGTTCACCCTGATCGCTTTGCCTCCGGCAGCGCGGCCGAACGACGCGTCGCGATGCAGTGGGCCGCGCAGGCCAATGAGGCCTACCGGACACTGAAGTCTCCGCTCGCGCGAGCTGCCTATCTCTGCGAGCGGGCGGGGGTACCGATCAATGCAGAGTCGAACACCTCGATGCCGGGATCCTTCCTGGTGCAGCAACTGGAGTGGCGCGAGTCGCTCGACAACGCGCGGCGGGACGACGACACAACGCAACTGGATGTACTGAACGCAACGGTGAATGCAGAACGCGACGGACTGATCGCCGCGATCGAGGGCGCAATCGACGGCGAGCGCGATCATGTCGCCGCGTCCGTGCTGGTGCGCCAGCTCATGTTCATCGACAAGTTCCGCGACGAAGTACGTGCCGCCGAAGAGTTCCTGTCACGCCCGCGTGAGGCGTCGGCCTGATGGCTCTGCTGCAGATCGCCGAGCCGGGCGAGTCGTCGGCCCCGCACCAGCACCGGCTGGCGGTAGGCATCGACCTTGGAACCACCAATTCCCTGGTGGCGACCGTGCGCAACAGCATTCCGGTCGTCATCGACGATGCCGAAGGACGCCCGATGCTTCCCTCGGTGGTGCGCTACCTGGCCGACGGAACGGCCGAGGTCGGCTATGAAGCGCACAAGCACCAGTCGCTGGATCCGCGCAACACCGTCGTGTCGGTCAAGCGCTTCATGGGGCGCGCACGCTCGGACGTGCTGCACATCGAGAACATGCCCTACGACTTTGTCGAGCGTGCCGACGATGCGCCGGGCATGCTGCAGTTACGCACCGCCGCCGGTGTGAAGAGCCCGGTCGAAGTCTCGGCCGAAATCCTGAAGGTCCTGCGCGAGCGCGCTGAGCAGGCGCTCGGCGGGGATCTGGTCGGCGCGGTGGTCACGGTGCCCGCCTACTTCGACGACGCGCAGCGGCAGGCGACGAAGGACGCGGCTCGGCTCGCCGGCATCAACATCCTGCGCCTGCTCAACGAGCCGACCGCCGCCGCGATCGCCTATGGGCTGGACCATGGCGCCCGGGGAACCTACGCGGTCTACGACCTGGGTGGCGGAACGTTTGATATCTCGATCCTCAAGCTCTCGCGGGGTGTCTTCGAAGTGCTCGCCACCGGCGGTGACTCCGCGCTGGGTGGCGATGACTTCGACCACCGCCTTTTCTGCTGGATCATCGAACGGGCGCAGCTGTTGCCGCTGTCGCAGCAGGACGCGCGCGCGTTGATGGTCAAGGCGCGCGAGGTCAAGGAGCGCCTGTCGGTCGAGCCCGAGGTCCGCGCCAACGCGGTGCTGTCGACCGGCGAAGTGGTGGACGTGCCGACTCCGAGCCGCGAGTTCGCGCGCATGACGCAACCGCTGGTGGACAAGACGCTGGCGGCGTGCCGCAAGGCGCTGCACGACTCCGGCATCACGGCCAAGGACATCGATGGCGTCGTGATGGTCGGCGGCGCCACGCGCATGCCGCATGTCCACAAGGCGGTGGGTGCCTTCTTCGGGCAGGCCCCGCTCACGAACATCGATCCGGACAAGGTCGTCGCGCTGGGCGCGGCGATGCAGGCCAACCTGCTCGCCGGCAATCGTGCGGCCGGCGACGACTGGTTGTTGCTGGACGTCATACCGCTTTCACTCGGCCTGGAGACGATGGGCGGACTGGTCGAACGGATCATTCCGCGCAACTCGCCGATCCCGGTCGCGCGTGCGCAGGAGTTCACGACCTTTCGTGACGGCCAGACGGCCATGGCGGTCCATGTCGTGCAGGGCGAACGCGAACTCGTTTCGGACTGCCGCTCACTGGCACGCTTCGAACTGCGCGGCATCCCGCCGATGGTGGCCGGCGCGGCACGCATCCGTGTCACGTTCACGGTGGATGCCGACGGATTGCTCTCCGTCGCCGCGCGCGAGACCGGCAGCGGGGTCGAGGCTGCCATCGTCGTCAAGCCGACGTATGGACTGTCCGACGACGAAATCGCCCGCATGCTGCAGGACTCGTTCGGCTCGGCCGACGATGACATGCGGGCGCGTGCACTGCGTGAACAGCAGGTCGAAGCGCAACGGCTGCTGGAAGCGACGCTGGCAGCCCTTGCCGCCGACGGGGATCTGCTGGAGCCGGAAGAGCGCAACACGATCGAACGCCTCGTGGCCGAGGTATCGAAGCACCTTCAGGATGCCGATGCAGCCGCCATCCGGCAGGCGACGGATGCGTTGATCGCCAGTACCGACGACTTCGCAGCACGGCGCATGGACCGCTCGATACGCGCTGCGCTGGCCGGACGGACGATCGAAGAACTGGCCAAGTAGCCTGCAGCAACGCGGGCGCGATGATGCCGAAGATCACCGTATTGCCTCACGAGGAGCTCTGCCCCGACGGTGCAGAGTTTGACGTCGCGCGCGGGGTGACGCTCACCGATGCGTTGCTCGATCACGGTGTCGACATCGAGCACGCGTGCGGGAAAGTGGCGGCGTGCACGACGTGCCACTGCATCATCCGCAAGGGCTATGCGTCGCTGCCGCCTGCGAGCGACAACGAAGAGGATCTGCTCGACCGCGCCTGGGGCCTGACTCCGGTGTCGCGCCTGTCCTGCCAGGCCATCCTGCAGGATGCCGACCTGACCGTCGAGATTCCGAAGTACAGCATCAACTATGCGAAAGAAAAGCACTAGCCGCCGTGCATTGCGCGCGGCCGCACAGGAAGTGACGAGGCCGACATGAAATGGACCGACACACTCGAGCTTGCCATCGCCCTGTCCGAGGCCCACGCGGACATCGATCCGCGGACGATACGGTTCACCGACCTGCATCGCTGGGTGTGCGAACTGCCCGGATTCAGTGACGACCCGGCGCGGTCCGGCGAGAAGATCCTGGAGGCAATCCAGATGGCGTGGATAGAGGAAGTCGCGTAGCGACC
>CAVYNB010000022.1:0-49205 GCA_963769745.1 uncultured beta proteobacterium | reverse complement strand
TCGCTCGATCTCGACATTTCCCTGCCCAAGCCGCCACCCCCGGTGTCGGCCCCGGTGTCAGCACCGCCCCGGCTCCCGTTCCGCACGCGCGTCCCTGTCGCGGCACCCGCACCGTCACCGTTGCCGGCGCCAGCCCCGCACCCGTCCCCGCGCCCATCCCGCGCCACCACCGCCTCCCCCGGCCCCGGCATGCCAGCGCGAGCGCGACGCGCACCCGCAGCGACTCCTGCCAGCGCGCCCTCGCGACCTGCGGCCGCGCCGGCGATCCCGACCTATGCGTCGACGCCGGCCGAGGCGGCCCCGACGCCGCCTGCGCCGGAGATCGACTGGCCGCGCATCGAGCAGGCGATGCGCGACACGCTGCTGCGCGAACTGCAGCCTGCGCTCGCCGACGAGGCCGGGCGACTGCTGCGCGAGCGGCTGCAGCCCGCCATCGAGCGCGTGCTGCTCGCGGCGACCTCCGAGCTGCGTCAGTCATTCGACGCACGGCTGCGTGAGGCCATCGCACGCGTGGTCGCGGCCGAACTCGCACGCCAGCGCGATCGCGGCTGATGCCCGTCGCGGAGACCACCGCGCCAGCACCCGTAAAATTCCGTTTCCGCTTCAACGGCCGGCGTGCCCGCTGGCGTCGCAATGAACGACATCGCATCACCTTCCAGCCCACCGCTCGCCAAGGCCTTTGAACCCGCCGCCATCGAGGCGCGCTGGTCACCCGTGTGGGAGCAGCGCGGCTACTTCCGGGCCGGACTCGATCCCTCGAAGCCCGCGTTTTCGATCCAGTTGCCGCCGCCCAATGTCACCGGCCTGCTGCACATGGGGCACGCGTTCAACCACACGATCATGGATGCGCTGACGCGCTATCACCGCATGCTCGGCCACAACACGCTGTGGCTGCCGGGCACGGACCACGCCGGCATCGCGACACAGATCGTCGTCGAGCGCCAGCTCGAAGCCAACGGCGTCGACCGCCGCACGATGGGGCGCGAAGCGTTCATCAAGCAGGTGTGGGACTGGAAAGAGTATTCGGGCGGCACGATCCTCAACCAGATGCGCCGCCTGGGCGACTCGATCGACTGGAGCCGCACCTACTTCACGATGGACGACAGGTTGTCGAAGGTCGTGACCGAGACCTTCGTGCAGCTGTACGAGCAGGGCCTGATCTATCGCGGCAAGCGGCTGGTGAACTGGGATCCGAAGCTGCAGACCGCGGTTTCGGACCTCGAAGTCGAGACCGAGGAGGAAGACGGCAAGCTGTGGGAGATCCGCTATCCCGCCGTCGACGGTGCTCATGACGCAGATTCAGGAGTCGTCGTCGCAACGACCCGACCGGAAACCATGCTGGGTGACGTCGCCGTGGCCGTGCATCCGGACGATGAACGCTATGCGGCGCTCGTCGGCAAGCAGCTGACGTTGCCGCTGACCGGCCGCACGATCCCGGTCATCGCCGACGACTACGTCGACCGCGAGTTCGGCACCGGCGCCGTGAAGATCACACCGGCGCACGACTTCAACGACTTCGCGATCGGCCAGCGCCACGCCCTCGAGCCGATCCCGATCTTCACGCTGACCGCGACGGTCAACGACAACGCGCCGGAGAAGTACCGCGGGCTGGATCGCTACGTTGCGCGCAAGCGCGTGCTCGAGGACCTGCGCGCCGCCGGACTGGTGGTCTCGGAGAAACCGCACAAGATGATGGTGCCGCGCTGCGGTCGCACCGGCGAAGTGGTCGAGCCGACGCTTTCCGAGCAGTGGTACATGGCGATGAGCAAGCCGGCGCCCGCAGTTGCCGATGGACGCACGCGTCATCCGGGCAAGTCGATCGCGCAGGTCGCGCTCGAGGCCGTGGCGCGCGGCGACGTGCACATCTTTCCCGAACAGTGGCACACGATCTACAACCAGTGGCTCGAGAATATCCAGGACTGGTGCATCTCGCGGCAACTGTGGTGGGGCCACCAGATCCCGGCGTGGTACGACGAAAATGGAGACGGTCTACGTCGCCCGTTCCGAGGTCGAAGCGCAGGCCAAGGCCGGTGCGGGCAAGCGGCTGACGCGCGACCCCGACGTGCTCGACACCTGGTACTCGTCGGCGATGGTGCCGTTCTCCACGCTGGGGTGGCCTGAGGTCGAGACGCAATCGTCGGGCGAGGAGCGCGTTGCCTACGACCTGTACCTGCCGTCGACGGTGCTCGTCACCGGCTACGACATCATCTTCTTCTGGGTCGCGCGCATGGTCATGATGACGACCCACTTCACCGGACGCGTGCCGTTCCGCAACGTCTACATCCACGGCATCGTGCGTGACGCCGAGGGCAAGAAGATGTCGAAGAGCGAAGGCAACACGCTCGATCCGATCGACATCATCGACGGCATCGACCTCGAAGCACTGGTGAAGAAGAACACCACCGGGCTGCGCAAGATCGAGGATGCACCCAAGGTGGCCGCCAAGGTGCGCAAGCACTTTCCCGACGGCATCGCGCCCTATGGCGCGGACGCGCTGCGCTTCACGATGGCAGCGTATGCAACGCTGGGCCGCAACATCAATTTCGACCTCAAGCGCTGCGAGGGTTACCGCAACTTCTGCAACAAGCTGTGGAACGCGACGCGCTTCGTGCTGATGAACGCCGATGGCCATGACTGCGGCCTCGACGAGCAATTGCCGGTGGAGCTGTCGCCGGTCGACCGCTGGATCATCGGCGAGCTGCAGCGCACGGAGGCCGCGGTCGCCGAGGGATTTGCGCAGTACCGGCTCGACAACGTGGCCAACAGCGTCTACAGCTTCGTCTGGAACGAGTACTGCGACTGGTACCTCGAACTGGCCAAGGTGCAGCTGCAGTCCGGCAACGCGGCGCAGCAGCGCGGCACGCGCCGCACGCTGGTGCGCGTGCTGGAAGTGGCACTGCGCCTGGCGCATCCGATCATTCCGTTCATCTCCGAGGAGCTGTGGCAGGCCGTTTCCGTGCTGGCCGGCAAGCGCACCGCGGAGTCGGAGTCGTCGGTGATGATCCAGCCGTTCCCGCGTTCTCAGCCCGAGAAAGTCGACGCGTCGGCCGATCGCGAGATGGCCCTGCTCAAGCGCATGGTCGATGCGCTGCGCAATCTGCGCAGCGAGATGAATCTCTCGCCGGCGCAAAAGGTTCCACTGCTGGCGTCAGGCGACAGCGCGACGCTGGCGTCGTTTTCCCCCTACCTGCAGGCGCTTGCGCGGCTGTCCGAGGTTCAGGTCGTCGTCGACGTCAATGCGGCGGCAAGTGGAGCGGCCGCACCGATCAAGGTCGTCGACGAATTCCGCCTGATGCTCAAGATCGAGGTCGATGTCGCGGCAGAACGTGACCGGCTCGGCAAGGAGATTGCGCGGCTCGAAAACGAGATCCGCAAGGCCGAGGTCAAGCTCGGCAACGCCGGCTTCGTCGAGCGCGCACCGGCGGCCGTTGTTGCACAGGAGAAGGAGCGACTGGCCGGTTTTGGCGCCACGCTCGCCAAGGTGCGCGAGCAGTTCGAGCGCCTGCCTGCGGCCTGACCGCCGGGCCGCGACGCTACTTCGCTGGCGGTGATCCCGGCGTGACCGGAGGCTGAGCCGGCTGAGTTGGCTGAGCTGGCTCAGCGGGCGGGGGCAGCGTGTACTCGGACGCCGGGGCTGGCACGGGAGTGGGAGCCGCCGGGGGCGGGGCGGACGTCGGAGCGGCGCGGTGTTGCGGCCGGTGCTTTTTCAGGTTGAGGCACCACGATGCCAGGCCCGGGCGGAATTTCGTCGACCGCCACTACTCCGGTGACAAAGTGCCGCGTCTCGCCGAAGCAAGTCGTTGGCAGGCCGACCTTCTGTTCGTAGTGCAGCGTCACGCGCTTGCCCATCACGCGATTGATCTGCGCCGCCACGTTGTCGTCCCAGACGGTGAACGGGAACTTCTCCGGGATGGCCCCCGGCATCGTGACCATCGCCATTTCGCCTTCCCAGGTCTTGCAGAGCCAGCCCGACCTGCTGAACTTCTGCACCCAGCCCGCGCGTTCGCCGTCGGAGTAGTTCCAGTTCAGCACGATGGCGAAGTACGCCGCGACCAGTGCCAGCGGCACGAGCAGCAACCAGAAGACGAGCTTCAGGCGCGACGGCGCGCGCCGCGAAGCATTCGAATTCGATGCAGGGCCAGGGATCGGGGTGCTCATCGGCGCTTGAGGTAGTGCACAAATTCCTTCGCCACGGTCTGCTGGCCGACCAGTTCGTTGCCGGTCTGCTTCGCGAACGCCTGGAAGTCGCGCACCGATCCGGGATCGGTCGCGAGGACCTTCAGGACCTGACCGCTCGTCATGTCCGCCAGTGCCTTCTTCGCACGCAGGATCGGCAGCGGGCAGTTGAGACCGCGCGTATCGATTTCCTTGTCGGCTGTCGGGGGCGTGTCCATAGGACGTTTCAGGCTGCTGCCGGTGGGAAAGCGAGAAATTCTACCGGCAGACCGCGCCCACGCATCCAGTCGGCCATGGCGAGCCCCGTACCCAGCGGCCAGGGACGCAGTCGCGCGGGCTCGATCAGTCGATAGTCGACAAGCTCTTCGCCCAGCCGGATCTCGCCGTCGGCCTCCACATGGTAGGCGATGATGACCTCGTTCTTGCGCATGAACTCGTAGACGCCGATCAGCGTCGCCGTTCGCGTCGCGAGCGAAGTCTCCTCCGCCACCTCGCGCTCCACCGCCTGCCGCGGCGTCTCGTCACGTTCGAGGAAGCCCGTGACGAGCGCGAACATCTTCTCGGGCCAGGCCCGGTTGCGCGCCAGCAGGACTTTGCCACCGTATTCGATGAGTGCAGCCACGACCGGGGTCGGATTGTCCCAGTGCACCCAGTCGCACGAAGGGCAGCTGCCGCGCTCGCGCTCGGCCACCGTGCGCGGCATCAGGGGCGTAGCGCACTGGGGACAGAAACGATAGGCGGCGGACATCTCAGCGCGCGGTCCGCGGGCGGCACGCGTAGCTCAAGGAGGCGTCCCGGATGCCGGTAATTGCGGCGGTTTCGGATGCAGGCGCGCCATCGCCGTGGTGTCCACGTAATGTCCTTCGCGCAAGGCAAAGGCACGATGCACGCCTTCGACCTCGAACCCGAACTTGCGATACAGCGCCAGCGCCGCCGCGTTGTCGCTGAAGACCGTCAGCTCCAGACGCAGTGCACCGAGCCAGTTGTCCGAGAGATCGATGATGGTCGCCATCAGACGCGTGCCGACTCCCCGCCGCTGCCAGTCCTCGCGGATGCCGATGCCGAGCCCCCATGCGTGCTGGCGGCGCGCGTTCTTGTTGCCATGCAAGCCCGAGTGTCCGATGACCTCGTCACCGGACAGCGCGACAAAGATGTAGTTGGTCGCGGCGTCGCGACCCAGCCGCTCGACCCAGTCGGCGACCGAGGGATACGGGTTCTGCAACGTGCCCGCCGACGTGCTGCGCGACTGGAATGTGCGTGCGATGCCCGCGGCGTCCGCGGGCTCCGCGCGCCGGATGACGACCCCGTCTAGAGACGCTGTTCCGCCCACGACTTCACACTCGCGAGCGCGGCGGGCAGCCCCGCTGGTTCGGTGCCGCCGGCCATCGCCATGTCCGGCCGTCCACCGCCCTTGCCGCCGACCTGCTGCGCGACAAAGTTGACGAGGTCGCCGGCCTTCACCTTGCCGACGGCGTCGGGCGTGACGCCGGCCGCGAGCTGGACCTTGCCGGCTTCGACTGCGCCGAGCACGACGATCGCGCTTTTCAGCTTGGCTTTCAGCTGGTCCATCGTCTCACGCAGGGTCTTCGCGTCCGCGCCGTCAAGTGCTGCCGCCAGCACCTTGACGCCCCGGATGTCGATCGCCTGCGCAGCGAGGTCGTCGCCCTGGTTCGACGCGATCTTGCTCTTGAGGCGCGCAAGCTCCTTTTCGAGCGCCTTCACGTGGTCCTGCACCTGCGCGATCTTCTGCGTCAGTTCCGACGCCGGCGCCTTCAGCAGGTGCGCGGCCTCGTGCAGTTCGCGATCGAGCGCCTGTACGACCTCGAGCGCTCCCTGACCGGTCACCGCCTCGACGCGCCGCACGCCGGCGGCAACACCGCCTTCGGCAACGATCTTGAACAGACCGATGTCTCCGGTGCGCGCGACGTGCGTGCCACCGCACAGCTCCGTCGAGTGGTCGCCCATCGCCAGCACGCGCACTTCATCGCCGTACTTGTCGCCGAAGAAAGCGAGCGCGCCGGCCTTGATTGCGTCGTCGTACTTCATCACGTTGGCGCTGACCTGCGCGTTGGCACGGATCGCGGTGTTGACCATGTCCTCGATGCGACGGATCTCGTCCGGCGTGACCGCCTTGTCGTGCGAGAAGTCGAAGCGCGTGCGCTCGGCGTCGACCAGCGAGCCCTTCTGCTGCACGTGCTTCCCGAGCACGGCACGCAGCGCCGCGTGCATCAGGTGCGTGGCCGAGTGGTTGTTGCGCGTGCGCTCGCGCGTGGCCGCGTCGACGCGTGCCTGCACCACGTCGCCGACGGACAGCGTGCCGGACTCGAGCGTGCCGTGATGGCCGAAGACATCCGCCTGGATCTTCTGCGTGTCGGCGACGTTGAAGCGCACGACATGGCCGTCGCTGATGGCCTCGAGCACGCCGCGATCGCCGACCTGGCCGCCCGACTCCGCATAGAACGGCGTCGAGTTGAGCACCACGATGCCGCTCTGCCCCTTCCCGAGCCGCGGCACGGCCGTGCCCTCGTGGTACAGCGCCACCACCTTGCCGTCGTCGGCCAGCGACGCATAGCCGGTGAAGCGCGTCTTGTCGCCGGCGTACTCGACGCCAGCCGCCATGCGGAACTTGCCCGCCGCGCGCGCCTGCTCGCGCTGGCGCTCCATCGCGTCGTTGAAGCCGGCGTGGTCGATCGACACACCGCGCTCGCGACAGATGTCGCCGGTCAGGTCGACCGGGAAGCCGTAGGTGTCGTACAGCAGGAAGACGGTTTCGCCGTCGAGCATCTTCGGGTCGCCGGAACTCATCTTTCCCAGCGCGCCGTCGAGGATCTTCATGCCGTGCTCGAGTGTCTCGCCGAAACGTTCCTCCTCCTGCTTCAGCACTGCCTCGATGCGCGCCTGCAACTCCTTCAGTTCGGGATAGGCCGCGCCCATTTCCTTCGTCAGGTCGGCGACCAGCCGGTAGAAGAACGGTTGGGTCTGGCCGAGCTGGTAACCGTGCCGCAGCGCGCGCCGGATGATCCGGCGCAGCACGTAGCCGCGCCCTTCGTTGCCCGGAATCACGCCGTCGGCGATCAGGAACGAGCAGGCGCGGATGTGGTCGGCGATGACTTTCAGAGAGTTGTTCGCCAGGTCCTTCGCGCCAGTCTCGCGTGCGGCGGCCCGGATCAGGTTCTGGAACAGATCGATCTCGTAGTTCGAGTGCACGTGCTGCAACACCGCTGCCAGGCGCTCGAGTCCCATGCCGGTATCGACGCACGGCTTCGGCAGCGGTGTCAGCACGCCCGCGGCATCGCGATCGAACTGCATGAACACCAGGTTCCAGATCTCGATGTAGCGGTCACCCTCCGCGTCGGGCGACCCCGGCGGGCCGCCGGCGACCTCGGGACCGTGGTCGTAGAAGACTTCGGAGCACGGACCGCACGGGCCGGTATCGGCCATCTGCCAGAAGTTGTCCGACACGTACTTCGGCTGGCCCGGCTTGTCGCCGATGCGGATGCAGCGCTCGGGCGGAACGCCGATATCCTTGGTCCAGAGGTCGTAGGCCTCATCGTCGTCGATGTAGACGGTGGTCCAGAGCTTGTCCTTCGGCAGCTTGTAGACCTCGGTCAGCAGTTCCCACGCATAGCGGATCGCGTCGCGCTTGAAGTAATCGCCGAAGCTGAAGTTGCCCAGCATCTCGAAGAACGTGTGGTGCCGGGCCGTGTAGCCGACGTTTTCGAGGTCGTTGTGCTTGCCGCCCGCGCGCAGCGACTTCTGCGACGTGGTCGCGCGCTTGTACGGGCGCTGCTCGCGGCCGGTGAATACGTCCTTGAACTGCACCATGCCGCTGTTGACGAACAGCAGCGTCGGATCGTTGGCCGGCACGAGGCTGGAGGCGCGCACGATCGTGTGGCCCTTGGACTCGAAGTACTTCAGGAATCGTTCGCGGATATCGGCGCTTTTCATGACTGCATACGGCGCGGGGATGCCGCGCTCCTGGATGACTCTTGCGGGAATGATACTTGCGCGCTGCCGATGGGCCGGCGCGCGCCCTCAGCGATGGCAGATCGACGCCAGCGCTTCGATGGTCGGATGCCCGGCACCGGCGATGCGCGCCGCGTGCGCGAGCCCGGACAGCCCGAAGACAACGATGAGCGCTCCCGCCGCCGGCTTCAACCAGGCGCGCGCACTGGCGAAGTGGCCTGCATTGCCGCTGCCACCGAGTTTCGTGACGGCCACGTCCACCGCCAGCATGTTGGGCAAGGTCCCGACGCCGAACGCGAGCATCACCGCAGCGCCCTGCCAGGGGCCGCCCGCGACCAGCGCCAGCGGCAACGCCGCGTACACCATCCCGCAGGGAATCCACCCCCACGCCAGTCCCGCAAGCAGCGCCTGCGAGCCGGAACGAGGCGGATACACGCGGCGGGCGTAGGGCGCGATCAAACGCCAGATTCCCAGTCCAAGCGGCTCGAGCCGCTTGAGCCACGCGGCCCGCCCGAAGAGCGATGCGCCGATCGCCAGCAGCATCAGCGAACCCACGACCAGCAGGCCGATCTGCAACGGCAGCACATCCGCCGCATAGAGCGCTCCACCCAATGTGCCGACGAGTGCGCCCGCGAGCGTGTAACTGGTGACGCGGCCCGCGTGATAGCCCGCTGCCAGTCGTGCTGCCGGCACCGTGGGCGGACGATGCACCTGCAGCGCACCGACGAAGCCTCCGCACATGCCGGCGCAGTGCAGCCCGCCCAGCAGGGCGAGCGTGAACGCAGCAAGGGCCTGGGTCGTCAATAGATCGAGCATAGGTTCATTGTGCGCCATCGCAGGACCTGCACCCCTCGCTCGGCGAGGGGCCGGGGGAGTGCCGTGCACTTGAATAATCGGCGGAGCGCGCGGCCGCTCCGGAGCGCAGCCGACTGACTTGCCGTCCCGCCGCGAGCGCACGTGCGACCGCGCAGGGTCGCGTACGTGAGCGGCGCCTAAACGATTTTGGAATAGCGCCGCGCGCGCTGATCGGCGCGCAGGTAGCGGTCGAAGGTCATCGCCACGGCCCGCACGAGCAACTTGCCCTTCGGCGTCACGGTGATCCATTCGGGCGTGTTCTCGACCAGCCCTTCGTCCTCGAACAGCTTCAGTTCGGCGATCTCCGTCTTGAAGTAGTCGTCGAACTTGATCAGGTACGTCGTTTCGATCGACTCCTTCGAGACCTCGAAGTGGCACATCAGCGCCATGATGACCGCGCGCCGCAGGATGTCGTCGCGATCGAGCGCAATGCCGCGCGCCGTGGGCAGCGTGCCGAGGTTGAGGCGATCGTAGTACTCCTCGATCGTGCGGACGTTCTGCGAGTACGTCGGGCCGATCTTGCTGATCGCCGACACGCCGAGCCCGATCAGGTCGCAGTCCGGGCGCGTGGAATAGCCCTGGAAGTTGCGATGCAGGCGTCCCTGGCGCTGCGCGCGCGCCAGGTCGTCGCCGGTCTTGGCGAAGTGATCCATGCCGATGTAGTGGTAGCCGGCATCGCTCAGGCGCCGGATCGCATCGAGCATGATGTTCAGCTTCTCCTCCGGCGACGGCAGCTCGGCGGATTCGATGCGTCGCTGCGGCTTGAAACGGTCCGGCAGGTGCGCGTAGTGGTAGAGCGCGATGCGCTCGGGGCTGAGCACCATCACCTTGTCGAGCGTGCGCGCGAAGGTCTCTCGGGTCTGCTTCGGCAGGCCGTAGATCAGGTCGAGATTGACCGATTTGAAGTCGGCCTGTCGCGCGGCATCGACCGTCGCCTGCGTCATCTCGAAGCTCTGCAGCCGGTTGACTGCCCGCTGCACCTCGGGTTCGAAGTCCTGCACGCCGACCGACATGCGATTGAAGCCCAGCTTGCCCAGGGCCATGACCTTGTCGGGCGGCGTCGAGCGCGGATCGACCTCGATCGAGTACTCGCCCTTTTCCGCCAGCGGGAAGCGCGCGGTAAGCAGCGCCATCAGCTGTGCGAGTTCATCGTTCGACAGGAATGTCGGCGTGCCGCCACCGAAGTGCAACTGCTCGATCTCGCGACTGCCCGTCAGCCGTTCACCGACGAGGTCCGCCTCACGCTCGAGATAGCCGATGTATTCGCCGGCCTTGCTGTGATCCTTGGTGATGACCTTGTTGCAGGCGCAGTAGTAGCAGACCGTGTTGCAGAACGGCAGATGAACGTACAGCGACAGCGAGGCGGCAGCGACGGCGGATTCCCGCGCGGCCAGTGCCTCGGAGAAAGCATTCGTTTCGAATGCCTCGACAAACCGGTCGGCCGTCGGGTACGAGGTGTAGCGCGGGCCGGGAACGTCGAAGCGCCGAAGTGTGGCCGGATCCGGCAATGTCACCTGGCCACGAGCTGTCATCAGCATTGCCAATTCCTTGGCCGGGCTCATGCCAGCCGATCAGGGTATTATTTCGGGCCGAGTATGCCTCGCCTTGACCGGGGTCAACGGGGTGGCCCCCGAAGTGAACAAGACACCCGGCCGGCATGCGCCGTCGCGGGTGTTCGGGCCACAAGGACGTTGTGGTCTTTGGAGTGCGGCGTCCGAACTCGGTCCCGCGGTGGCTAGCCAAGGAGTTCTGCACAGTATGAACGCGCCAGCGATCAACATAGCCAACTTGCGGGTTGCCTGCTCCAACTGCAACCTGCGCGAGTTGTGCCTTCCGGTCGGCCTGTCGCTGAAGGACGTCGAGCGGCTTGACGAGCTGGTCGCGACGCGCAAGCGGGTCAAACGGGGCGACGCGCTGTTTCGCGCCGGGGATCGATTCGAATCGCTGTACGCCGTCCGCCTCGGGTTCCTCAAGAGCACGGTCATGTCGCAGGACGGCCGCGAACAGGTCACCGGCTTCCACATGGCCGGCGAGCTGGTCGGCCTCGACGGCATCAGCAGCGAGTCCCACTCCTGCGACACGGTCGCGCTCGAGGACACCGAAGTCTGCGTGATTCCCTACGACCGGCTGGAGGACATTGCCTCTGCCATGCCGGTGCTGCGCAACCACTTTCACAAGGTCATGAGCCGCGAGATCGTGCGCGAGCACGGTGTCATGCTGCTGCTCGGCAGCATGCACGCGGAGGAGCGCCTCGCCGCCTTCCTGCTGAACCTGTCGCAGCGTTTCGAGGCGCGCGGCTACTCGCGCACCGAGTTCGTGCTGCGCATGACCCGCGCGGAGATCGGCAGTTTCCTCGGCCTCAAGCTCGAAACCGTGAGCCGTGTGCTGTCGCGCTTTGCGCAGGACGGCCTCATCGACGTCAACCAGAAGCACGTCCGCATCGTCAATCCGGACGGACTGCGCCAGATCATTTCCGGCCAGGGCAACTAGCCGCCGGGCAGCATGGCCGGCCACGCACTGAAGCAGCGCTAGCTTCGCTCGAGCGGCACTGCCGCGACATCCGATACGCATTCCTGCTTTGGGCAGCCGTCCGGTCGATCCTCCGCCGGCAACGTGCAGCGGTTGACCTCGAACGGCGAGCGCGCGAGGAAGACGGTCAGCGCACTCGATATCGCGCCCAGCGCCCACAGTGCGAAGAATCCCAGCGTGTAGACCAGCATGCGGTCGGCCTCCACCGGGGCTCCGAACAGATGCAGGTCGCGCGGATCGAACAGCGAAAAGAACGCCAGTTCGGCCGCACAGGCCACCAGGAACGACGGCCACAGTACCCAGCCGAGCCGTTGCGCAAAACTGTCTGTCATGCCGCCCCCTCGCCGCTCCGCGGTCTTCTGAACGACTAACGTGCCTGCAGCGTGAAACGCCCGCCGCCGCCGGCGGTGAACGAATCATCGATGCGCCATTGCTGCGATTCGAGGATGACCTGCCAGCTGACCGGTCCCACGTAACCTGACGTGGGCGCCACAGCCTGCAGCGTCCCCACGTACACCGCACGGCGATTTTCCGGATCAACGTCCTGGCGCGACAGCACAGCCGTGCGGTCTTCACCCGGCCGGCCGGGGTGCACCAGTCGCAGCCGCACCGCCGCTTCCGGCGGCATGGCGCGCCGAGCGTCGAGTTCAACGCGCACACGGTCGCCGTCGGTGATGCCGGCAAGCTCGATGCGCGCCTCGAGGCCGAGGTCGCGCGCAAGCTGCGCACGGGCCACTTCGTCATTGATCGCCAAGCCCTGCTTGTAGTAGTCGGCCGCCACCGGTCCGTCGAAGCCACGGGCAGCAATGATGGCGGTGGCGATACCGGCAATGACCGCGGTCGCCGGCAGAGCGATCAGGAACCAGGGCCACGGCTGGCGGTACCACGGGATCACGGCTTGCGTATTCATGATGCGCTCCTTGGTCGTCGGCATGCTCAACGGCGCAGTCCGAGGAAGACGGTCTTCTCTTCCACCGCCACCTTCGGATCATCGACCGACTTCACACCGATCACGATCTTGCTCGAGCCCGGAGGAATGTCTTCCGGGCGTGCCCGCAGCCGCACCAGGATCGAGCGCGACGACGCGCCAGGCATCTCGAATGTCGGCTCCGAGGCGATCTGCAGTCCGGGCAGACCTCCGGCATTGAGCGCAAAGGCCTGACCGCGCTCGCTGGTGTTCATCACCTGCAGTCGATACGTGTTCTCGATGCGTCCGTCTTCGACCTCACGGGCCAGCGCGCCGCGATCGCGAATCACATCCACCTTCAGCGGCACGCGGATGCCGACCGCCACCACGAGCGCGATCGTGACCGCCGCGAGTATCCCGGTGTAGACGAACACGCGCGGCCGCAGCACGTGGCCCCAGATGCCGCGCGCCGCATAGTGTTCCTTCAGCGCCCGCTCGGTCGAGAAGCGGATCAGCCCCTTGGGCATCCCGGCCCGCTCCATCACGAAGTCACAGGCGTCGATGCACGCGGCGCAGCCGATGCACTCGTACTGCAGTCCGTCGCGGATGTCGATGCCGGTCGGGCAGACCTGCACACACAGCTTGCACGCGACGCAGTCGCCAAGATTCTGCTCGGCGCGCGTCGAATTCTTGCTGCCGGCACCGCGCGGCTCGCCGCGCTCGCTGTCGTAGGTGACGATCAGCGTGTCCGGATCGAACATTGCGCTCTGGAAGCGCGCGTAGGGGCACATGTACTTGCAGACCTGCTCGCGCAGCCAGCCCGCGTTACCGTAGGTCGCAAAGCCGTAGAACAGGATCCAGAAGAGCGACCAGCCGCCCGCAGCGAACGTGGCGACTTCGATCGTCAGCGCACGGATTGGAGTGAAGTAGCCGACGAATGTGAAGCCGGTCCAGAGCGCCACCGCGATCCACGCCCCGTGCTTGGCCGCCTTGAGCGCGAACTTGCGCACCGACATCGGCTCCTTGTCGAGCTTCATGCGCCGGGCGCGATCGCCCTCGATCTTCTGTTCGATCCACATGAAGATCTCGGTGTAGACCGTCTGTGGGCAGGCAAAGCCGCACCACAGGCGCCCGCCGACGGCGGTGAACAGGAACAGCGCGAGCGCCGCGATGATCAGGATGGCGGTGAGGTAGATGATGTCCTGCGGCCACATCACCATGCCGAAGATGTAGAACTTGCGCGCAGCAAGATCGAACAGCAGCGCCTGGCGCCCGTTCCACTGCAGCCACGGCAGCCCGTAGAAGACGATCTGCGTGATCCAAACCGCGGCCCAGCGCCACTTCTGGAACAGCGCGAGCGAGTCGCCGATGCGCTGGCGTGGATAGATCTCCTCGCGCTTCGCATACAACTGGATCTCGATCTCGCGCACAGCAGGCGCGGCGGGTTTCGCCCGCGCTCCCGCGGCAGACGGGGCGTCGCGCTTGACTTCGACCGCGTTATCCATGGGGCTGCTGCCTTCAATGGGCCAGCGCGGCACCCGGAGGAGGCGCCGCGCTCGCCTAAATGCAACTACTTCGCCGGCGCCGGTGCGGCCGGTGCGGGCGCCTTGCTGCTGTTCGTGAGCGACCAGACATACGCTGCGACCAGGTGAATCTCGGGTCCGGTGAGGATGTTCTTGAAGCTCGGCATCACGTTGTTGCGGCCGGCATTGATCGTTTCGGAGATCGTGGCCACGCTGCCGCCATAGAGCCAGACCTTGTCGGTCAGGTTGGGCGCGCCGAGAGCCGGGTTGCCCTTGGCGTCGGCGCCGTGACACGCGGCACACACGGTGTCGAACTTCGCCTTGCCGCGAATGGCCTTGACCGAGTCATGCGCCGAATTGGACAGCGACAGCACGTAATTGGCGACGTCCTCGACGTCGGCCTTTCCGCCCACGGCGGCCCCCATCGGCGGCATGACGCCGTTGCGACCCTCGGTCACCGTCGTCACGAGCATGGCCGGAGCACCGCCGTACAGCCAGTCACCGTCGGCGAGATTCGGAAAACCGCGCGAGCCCCGTGCGTCCGAGCCGTGACACTGGGCGCAATTGTTGAGGAACAGGCGTTCGCCCATCTGGCGTGCGCGCGCATCCGATGCAACCTGTTCGACCGGCTGCGCCGCATACGCGGCGAAGATCGGGCCAAAGCGGGCTTCGGCCGCCTTGACCTCGGCCTGGTACTGACCCGATTGCGTCCACTTCAGCACGCCCTGCCACTGCGTGCCGAGCCCCGGATACAGGATCAGGTAAATGACGGAGAACAGGACCGTCAGATAGAACAGCCAGATCCACCAGCGCGGCATCGGGTTGTGATACTCCTGCAGGTCACCGTCCCAGACATGGCCGGTGGTCTCGATCTCGCCCTTGGCGTTGACCTTGGCCTTGACCGTTCGACGGCTCTGCGACCACAGAAACACCGCGCAGCCGAGCACCGACACGATCGTGAGGATCGCGACGTAGTAGTCCCAGAAGGCGCTGTAGAAGCCGCTCGCTCCGACGTCATTCATTTGTTGTTCCCCTGTTCACCGCTGCGCTGCGCTTCCTCGCGGTCCGCGAACGGCAGCTCCGATGCTTCCTTGAACCCCTTCTTTGCACCCTTGCTGTAGGCCCACGCCACGATGGCGATGAAACCGATGAATCCCAGCACGGTCAGCAGGGCGCGTGCGTCGTTCAGGTCCATGGTCCGCCGCCTGCTACCGCAGTCCCTTGAGTTCGACACCGAGTCCCTGCAGGTAGGCGATCACCGCATCGAGCTCGGTCTTGCCCTTCAGGGCTTCGGGCGCCTTCGCAATCTGCTCTTCCGTGTACGGCACGCCGATGCTGCGCAGCGCCTTCATGCGTGTCTGAATGTCGGAGCCATCGAGCTTGTTCTTCTCGAACCACGGATAGGCGGGCATGTTCGATTCCGGCACCACGTCGCGCGGATTGTTGAAGTGGATGCGGTGCCACTCGTCGGAGTAGCGCGCTCCCACGCGGGCCAGGTCCGGTCCGGTGCGCTTGCTGCCCCACTGGAAGGGGTGGTCGTAGACGAACTCGCCCGCCACCGAGTAGTGCCCGTAGCGCAGCGTCTCCGCACGGAACGGCCGGATCATCTGCGAATGGCAGTTGTAACAGCCTTCGCGGATGTAGATGTCGCGGCCGACCAGCCGCAGCGGCTCGTACGGCTTGATGCCCTTGACCGGCTGCGTGATCTCGCGCTGGAAATACAGCGGAACGATCTCGACCAGGCCGCCGACGGCGATGACAAGGATGACGAGGACGATCAGCAGCGGAACACTCTGCTCGATCTTGTCGTGGGTGAGTTTCATCGTGGTTCCTAGGTTTGCTCGGGTTCCGGTGCGCGCCGGTTCAGGCGTGTGCCATCGCCGCGGGGATCGGCGCCTCGACCGCCTTGCCCGCTGCAATCGTCTTCACCATGTTCCAGGCCATCAGGAACATGCCTCCGAGGTACAGCAGGCCTCCGAGCAGGCGGATCACGTAGAACGGATAGGTCGCCTTCACACTCTCGATGAACGTGTAGGTCAGCGTGCCGTCGTCGTTGACCGCGCGCCACATCAGTCCCTGCATCACGCCGGCGATCCACATGGCGGCGATGTAGACGACGATGCCGATCGTGGCGACCCAGAAGTGCGTGGTGACCAGCCGCATGCTGTACATCTCGGTGCGCCCATACAGCCGCGGCAGCAGGTAGTAGATCGCGCCGATCGAAATCAGGCCGACCCAGCCGAGCGCGCCCGAGTGCACGTGGCCGATGGTCCAGTCCGTGTAGTGGCTGAGCGCATTGACGGTCTTGATCGACATCATCGGCCCCTCGAAGGTCGACATGCCGTAGAACGACAGCGAGACGATCAGGAACTTGAGGATCGGGTCGTCGCGCAGTTTGTGCCACGCACCCGACAACGTCATGATGCCGTTGATCATGCCGCCCCACGACGGTGCCAGCAGGATCAGCGAGAAGACCATGCCGATCGATTGCGCCCAGTCGGGCAGCGCCGTGTAGTGCAGGTGATGCGGGCCGGCCCACATGTAAGTGAAGATCAGCGCCCAGAAGTGCACGACCGACAGCCGGTACGAGAACATCGGACGGCCCGCCGCCTTGGGCACGAAGTAGTACATGATCCCGAGGAAGCCGGCGGTCAGGAAGAAGCCCACCGCGTTGTGGCCGTACCACCACTGCACCATCGCGTCGGTCGCGCCCGGGTAGACCGAGTACGACTTCCACAGCCCCGCCGGCACGGCGGCGCTGTTGACCAGGTGCAGCACAGCGACGGTGATGATGTAGGCGCCGTAGAACCAGTTGGCCACATAGATGTGCTTGACCTTGCGCTTGACGATCGTGCCGAAGAACACGACCGCATAGGCGACCCAGACCAGCGTGATCAGGACATCGATCGGCCACTCGAGCTCGGCGTATTCCTTGGACGTCGTGATGCCGAGCGGCAAGGTAATCGCGGCCGCCACGATCACCAGCTGCCAGCCCCAGAACGTGAACGCCACCAGCGGCCCGCCCCACAGTCGCGCCTGCGACGTTCGCTGGACGACGTAATAGCTCGTGGCAAACAGCGCGCACCCGCCAAAGGCGAAGATCACCGCGTTCGTGTGCAGCGGACGCAGGCGGCCGAAGCTGAGCCACGGAATCCCGAAATTGAGTTCGGGCCAGCTCATCTGGGCGGCGATGATCACGCCGACCAGCATGCCGACGATGCCCCAGATCACCGTCATCACGGCGAACTGCCGCACGACTTTGTAGTTATAGGTTTCCGCAGTGACGGCTGAGTTCATGTATTCCTCGTGCAGAAAAACGTGTGCGACCGCGCGAACTGGCGCATGCGCGGGCCGGCGTGAAACGGGCTGTCTGCCTTCTTGTCTGCATGGCCGACGCGACGACCATGCTCCGATACCCGGGTCGCATGCTACAAAACCCGCTGTTGCATCGCGATTGACAAAGGTCAATCACGACAGAACGACCACGCCGCGGCGACTGATTTGTCGCGGCCCGGCCAGACGATACCCTCCAATTTAACGGTACGTCGCCCCATTCGGGTGCACCGGGCCGCCAATGCCCGGCAGGTGCGGGGCGAATCACGTGTGCGGTGCCGAGGGATGTTCGGCGTCGGCATCGGCATCCGGGTCTTCGCGCAACACCCGTGCGCCGACATCGTCCAGCCGATCGAATTGCCCGGAGGTCACCGCCCACACGAGTATGGCGGCGATCGCCAGAATCAGCAGGACCGACAGCGGGATCAGCAGATACAGCGAGTCCATCCGGCGCTCAGCGAGGGAACGCGCCACCGGTGGCGACGTTCTTCGCACGCAGGGCGTTCGCAATGACCGCCAGTGAACTGAGCGCCATCCCTGCCGCGGCCACCGCCGGCGAAACGTATCCGAACGCGGCCAGCGGGATGATGACGACGTTGTAGACAAAGGCCCATGCCAAATTCTGGCGGACGATGCGACGCGCGCGATGCGCGACCGCAAGTGCGAACTCGACGTCCGCCAGCCGCGAATTGAGCACGATGAAGTCGGCGCGCGCCTGCGCCAGCATCGAGCCGCCGGCCAGCGCGATCGACACATCGGCCTGCGCGATCACCGGTGCGTCGTTCATGCCGTCGCCCAGCATTGCCACGCGATGGCCCGCGCCCTGCTGTCCCGCCACCCAGTGGCGCTTGCTGTCGGGGGTCTGGTGGGCGAGCGCGCGCTCGATGCCGAGTGATCGCGCCACGGCCTGCACCGGCTCGCGCCGGTCGCCCGACAGCAACACGACCTCGACATAACGATCCGTCGCCGCATCGACCAGCGCCGCGGCGTCGTCACGCAACCGCTCGCCGAAAGCGAACACCGCGAGCGCACCCGCATCGTCGGCGAGAACGACGTAGCTCGCGGTGGACAGGCCCTCCTGCGCGACGATCGCGGCCACTCCACTGCGCTGTGGCGACAGCTTCTCCGGCAATGCGAACTCGATCTTTCCAAGCCGGTAACGATGCGAGCCGATCGTGGCCTCGATGCCGGCCGAGGCCTCGACCCGACCCTCGGTCACGGCCGGCAGCGTGACCGGCATCGCCTGTGCGGCCTGCAGCAGTGCGCGCGCGTACGGATGCGTCGACATCGTCTCCATCGCCGCGGCGACCGCGAGCATGCGCTCGGGATCGACGTCGCGCAGCAGCAACTGCTTGAGCAAGGCCGGGTCGCCGGTCGTCAGCGTGCCGGTCTTGTCACACGCGAGCACATCGACTTCGGCCAGGGTCTCGAGTGCGGCCGTCCGCGCGAGCAGCACGCGCCGCTGCGCCAGTGCCGACGTTGCCGCCGAGAACGCCGCGGGCGCGGCCAGGGACAACGCGCAGGGGCAGGTCGCCACCAGTACCGCAATCGCGTTCGGCAGTGCCTGTGACGCATCGACCAGCCACCATCCGACCACGGTCAGCACCGTGATCACCATGACGGCCCAGAGAAAATACCCCGCGACACGATTCGCAAACTCGACCACGCGCGGCCGTTCCCGCCCCGCTTCATCCACGAGACGCTGCAGGGCCGCGAGCGAGGTGGCCTCGCCGCGCCGCGTGACCTCGACCACCATCGGCTGGTCGAGGTTGACCGAGCCCGCCAGCACCGGGGCGCCCGCCGATTTTTCTATCGGTGTCGACTCACCGGTCAGCCACGCCTGCGAACAGCTCGAGCGGCCGTGCACGACCACTCCGTCGGCCGGCACCGTCTCGCCCGGCGGCACCAGCACGCGATCGCCCACGCGCAGGCGCTCGGCGCCTACCGATTCCGTCGCCAGCGATGACGGGAACGCGACCAGCCGTTGCGCGCTCAGCATCGACTGCCTTCGTGCCGCTTCGATGTGACCTCGCGCAGCCGTCAGGCCGCGCGCCAGCAGCCAGCGCGTGCCCAGCACCAGCGCCACGAACATCGTGACCGAGTCGAAGTAGACGTGGCCGCTTGCAGTTGCAGTAGACAGCGCACTGGCGCCGAAGGCGGCCGCGAGCCCGATCACCACCGGCACGTCCATGCCGATGCTGCCGATGCGCAACTGGCTCCACGCCGCGCGGTACAGCGGTTGCGCGCTGAACAGCACCACCGGCAGGGTCAGGATCAGGCTGGCGAGGCGCAGCAGCTGCTCGATGTCGGGAGCCACGTCGCCCGGCGCCGCAAAGTACATCGGCACCGAAAGCATCATCACCTGCATCATCATCAGCCACGCGATCAGCACGCGCAGCAGATCGATGCGCGCAGCATGGCGTTCGTCGCGCTCCGCGGTGCCGGTCTCGTAACCGGCTCGGCGGATCTCGCGCAGCACTTCGTCGCGCGACAGCAGCTTGTCGTCGAAGGCAACGAATGCGCGCTGTGCCGCGAAGTCGACATGCGCCTGCACCACACCGGGCAGCCGCCGCAGACGATGCTCGATCAGCAGGCCGCAGGCGCCGCAGACCATGCCGCGCACATCGATGCGCGTCTGCGCAGCCGCGGACGCCACGGCAGTCGCGCCGATAGCGTCGCTGCCTGGCGCCAGCGCGGCGCTCAGCGCTTCGCGATCGCGCGCCCCGGCCTGAGCGAGAAAGAGTTGTTCAGAGATGAAGGCGCAGCCGTGGCAGCAGAACGGCCGCAACGTGGCGCCGACCTGCCGCTGCACGACCTTGAGTCCGGCGAGCGAGTCGCCGCAATGGTCACAGACACCCTCGGCAGGCAGCACGGAGGGAGTTGCATCGAGTCCAGCCAAGGAAGACACCTTGGCCTTGCGTATCAGCTCGGATGGCATGCAGAAAAGAAAATGCGGCGACCGCAAAACGCATCGGGAACCGCGCCAGCGTACCCGATGCGCCCCTCCCTTGCGGCGCCGCGTGAGAACAAATGCAACTCGGAGTGCACACTACGCAGAACTGCGCTGCGGCCGTTGACTCATGTCAACGCCGACGAACGGCGCCGGAGCGACCGACGCCGGGCCGAGGAGTGACTGTCCCCTTGCGGCGCGGAATCTCCCCACCCCTGCCGTCATCGCGCACAATCCGGCCCTCGCCCTCCGGGACCCTGCTCCATGCGGCTCCGCAAAATCCTTCTGGCCAGTGCTGTTTCGGCGCTCGCGATAAGCGGCTGTGGCGGTGGATCGTCAAATTCCCCGACACCCCCGGCGCCCAACCCGCCGCCGGTGCCAGCACCGCCACCGATTCCATTGCCACCCCTGGTGACCGACGCGGAAGTCCGTGTCTCCGGCGATTCGACCTTTGCTGCCGGCTGCTCGACCGGCAACGGCATCGAGTACCGCAATGCCGAGGTCGAGCCCCAGGTCGCGATCAACCCGATCGATCCGAACAACCTGATCATCAACTGGCAGCAGGACCGCTGGTCTGCTGGCGGCGCCAGCGGGGTCGTGGCCGCGACGACCACCGACGGCGGCGTCACCTGGAGCCGCGCCGCGCTACCGGCATCGCGCTGCGGCGGTGGCAATGCCGCCAACGGTGGCGACTACGCGCGCGCGACCGATCCGTGGGTGACTTTCTCGCCGAACGGGGTCGCCTACCAGATGGCGCTCGCGTTCAATGGCGGTTCACTGTTGCCGGGCTCGACCAGCGCGATGCTGGTGGCACGCTCCACGGACGGTGGGCGCAGCTGGGGTCCCATCACGTCGCTGATCGTCAGCGACAGCAATTTCTTCAACGACAAGAACAGCATCACGGCCGATCCCACGGATGCGCGCTACGTCTATGCGGTGTGGGACCGTCTCGCGCTGGCCGGCGGCGGTCCGACGATGCTGGCGCGCACCACCGACAGTGGTCTCACGTGGGAAGCCGCGACGGTGATCTACGACCCGGGCGTGCGCTCGCAGACGATCGGCAACCAGGTCGTCGTGCTGCCGAACGGCACGCTGGTCAATGTGTTCACGCAGATCGATACCGGCGCCAACAACGCGAACGTCGCGTCGATCCGCGTGATCCGCTCCACCGATCGCGGGGCCAGCTGGAGCGCCCCGATCAAGGTGGCCGACCTGCTTGCGGTCGGCGCGCGCGACCCGGCGACGCAGCTGCCGATCCGCGATGGCTCGATCATTCCCGAGATTGCGGTCGCTCCCAACGGCAATGTGCTGATCGTGTGGCAGGACGCGCGCTTCAGCGGCGGCACTGTCGACGGCATCGCGCTGTCACGCTCCACCGATGGCGGGCTCACGTGGAGTGCACCTGCGCAGGTCAACAGCGCGCGCACGGTGGCCGCGTTCACGCCGTCCATACGGGTGCGCGCAGACGGCACCATCGGCATCACCTACTTCGACCTGCGCAGCAACACGGCCGACACCGCCACGTTGCCGACCGAGCTGATGCTGGCCCGCTCGACCGACACGGTGAACTGGTCCGAGGTCCGGCTGACACCGACCTTCGACCTCATCACCGCCCCGCAGGCCGGCGGCTACTTCATTGGCGACTACTTCGGGCTCGCGGCAAGCGGCAACGTCTTCATCCCGGTGTATGTACGCACCACCGGCAGCACGACCAACCGCACTGACGTCTTTGCGGTCTTCGCGCGCTCGATCGCGTCCAGCGCTGCACGTGCCGCGAAGGAGTCGGCGACTGCGACGGCACCGATCATCGCGACCGCACACCCCGTGGATGAGGCCACCCGCCAGCGCGCAGCCGATCACCTCGGCCGCGTGATGGAACGGCGCATCCCCGGTTGGACGCGTTGGCGCGCCGAGACGGCCGGTTCCAGTATCGACCGGTAAAGTCCGCAGGTGTGGCCTGGAGGACGGTCCTCACTGGTCCGGCGGGGCTTCGTGAAGCCGGCGGCCGAAAGCCAGGGCGCGGCACTCGGTACCATCCTCCCTGAAGCCTCGTACACAACCGACCGATCCCGACTTCCTCACGCAGATTCGACGTGCTCGACAAGATCTTTGGTTCCCCTCTGCACGAAAACGCTGACCCGGCGCAACGCATGCTTGGCGTGGCTGCGCTGCCGCCGGATTCGAAAGTGCTGGCGCAGCTGCTCGGCTCCGATCCGTCACCCGACGTGCGCCGCGCTGCGGCCACGCACTGTGTCGATCCAGTCGTGCTCGCCGCCGCCCTGCAGACTGAAACCGAGCCGAGCGTGCGCTCGGCCCTCGCCGCGTCGCTGGGCAAGGTGCTGGCCGCAATGGCAGACACCGGCCTCGTGCGGTCCATGCTTAGCGCACGGGAGTTTCCCGATGCAGTCCGCGCTCAGGTCGCGCTGCATGCGCAGGACGAAGCAGCGGCGCCGCGACGCTCTGGACGGCATGGCCGACGAGGATGCGCTGGTGGACGTCGCGCTCGGCGCCGATCACGCGTCGGTGCGGATCGCCGCCGCGGAGCGCGTGCATGCGCCCGAACCACTGCGCCGCCTGCTAACGGGCGCACGCGACAAGGACCGCGGCGTGGCCCGTCTTGCGCGCGAACGGCTCGACGCGATCAGCCGGCGCATTGAGAACGCCGACGCGGCCGATGCGATCCTGAGTGAGGCCGAGGCGCTCGTGTCCCAGCCCGGCCCGATCGTGACGGCGGCCGTCGAACTCGATCGACGCTGGAAGGCGCTGGTTCTGGGTGACGACGAAGTCCGTCGCGCCCGCTGGGACGCGGTCGGCCGACAGATGCAGCAACGCTTCGATCGCGAACTCGACGAGCAACGCGCGCATGCACAGTTCGAGCAGCGACTCGGCGAATGGCTCGCTGCGCTACAGCCTCCCCCGGCCACCGCACTGCCCGTGTTGCGTGAACAGTTAGTCGCGCTGCGCACCGAAGCTGCCGGCGACAAGGACAGCCGTGCCCTGGCGCGGCTGGACCAGGCCGAGCGGCAGCTCGCGCAGTGGGAACAGGCCGCTCCGGCGCTCGCCGCCGCCGAGGCGCTGGTGGTGGAAGCCGAGCAGCTGGCGACCGGAACGCCGATCGACGATGCACAACTGCCGGCCCGCTGGCAGGCGCTGGATCTCGCGGCCCGCACGCCGGCACTGACGCGACGTTTCGAGGCGGCGCTGCTCGTGATCGAGCAACGCCGGCTGGCGATCGTGCGCGCGGCCCAGCAGGAACAGGGCGCTGCGCGGCAGCAACTGCACACGGCCTTGCACGAGGCCGAGCAGGCGCTCGCGGCGGGGCACTTGCAGGAGGCGCGGGCGGCCGCCGACCGTGCCCGCGCGCTGAAAGTGCACGCGGGCCTGCTGCCGAAGCCCAGCGTGCAGCGGCTGAGCCGCGTCGTGCAGCAACTGGTCGAACTCGAGCGATGGCAACAGTTCGGTCAGCAGAGTGCCCGGGTCCAGTTGTGCGAACGCGCCGAGGCGCTCGTGCAGAAGACGGTCGATCCGGTTGCGCTCGCGCGCGAGGTGCAGCAGCTTCGTGCCGAGTGGAAGAAGCTCGACGAGCAGCATGCCGGCGTGCCGAAGCCATTGTGGGAGCGCTTCGACAGTGCCTGCGAACGAGCCTACGCACCCGCGGCGCGGCACTTTGCCGAGCAGAGTGCGCAGCACCGGCAGGCGCGCAAGCAGCGCGAGGAATTCATTGCGGCCTCCGCCGCGCATGCGCCAACACTGCTCGTCGAGCCGCACGACTGGCGCGCGATCGAGCGCTGGCTGCGCGAGTCCGAGGCGACCTGGCGCGGACCCAGTCTGGGCAGCGTCGAACCCGGTGCATGGAAGAAGCTCGACGCCCGCCTGAAGGCCGCACTGTCCCCGCTGCATGAGGCACTGAACGCGGCGCGCCTGCAGGCGCGGCAGCAACGCGAGGCGCTGATCGTCGAGGCTGAAGCACTGGGGGCCCGGGCGGCCGAACGCGACACGCCTTCGCGCGTCAAGGAACTGCAGGCGCGCTGGCAGACGCACGCCAAGTCCATCGTGCTTGCGCAGCGCGACGAGCGGACCTTGTGGGAGCGCTTTCGCGCCGCATGCAACGCCGTGTTCGACGCACGGACGGGCTCGCGCAAGGAAGCGGACGAGCGCAGGAACGTCCAGCGTCAGGCGCTCGAAGCGCTGTGCGAACAGATGGAGCAACTGGCGCAATCAGCCGACGCGGACGAGGCGAAGGTTCGCGGTGCCCTGCGCGAACTGCAGGAGCAATGGCGCAAGGCGATCACCGAAGGAGGACCGGCAGCAGCGGCGATCGAGGCCCGCTTCAAAAAGGCGCGCACCGGCGTCGAGGACCTGCTGCGTGGGCGTACCCGGGCGAGTGAAACTGCGGTATGGCAGACGCTCTTCGCCAAGGAACAGCTTTGCGAAGAGCTGGACGCCTTCGCGCTCAGTGACGCAGACGCAGACCCGACGATCGGCGAGTCCGTGCAGCAACGCTGGTCCGCGCTGCCACCGCTGGCCGCCGACTGGGAGCAGAAGCTGCTCAAGCGGCGTGACACGACCCTGGCCGCACTCGCCCCACTCGCGGATGCCTACGCGCGCGAAGACCACGCCGATGACATCAGGAAGTGCGCGGCAGCACGGCGCGACGCGTTGCTGGAACTGGAACTGATGCTCGGCATGGAAAGTCCGGCCGACCTGCAGAAGGAGCGCCTCGCGGTACAGGTCAAGCACCTGCGTGACCGATTCAAGCGCACGGCATCGGATGGCACGGGCAGTGCGGTCGAGGTCCTGCTGCACTGGTGCGCGCTGCCGGGGATCGCGGAGGCGCGCGATCGGCAGCGATGCGAACGAATCGTTGCCGCACTTCAGCGGCGCCGGTAGATCAGGCAGTACCGATCCATCATGACGGCGTGTTGAGCCGCCCTATCGCCCCGACTGCAGCAGCGCTCCCATCTTCTGGTGGATCAGGTTGATCGCTTTCAGCGGCCGCAGCATGACCTTGAAGTCATCGATGCGGCCGGCATCGTTCCAGCGGATCATGTCGACGCCGTTGACCTCGATGCCGTCGATCTCGACCACGAACTCGAGCACCGCTTCGCGCGCACCGACCAGTTCACGCACATAGCGAAAGCTCGCGTTCCCGAAGACCGTCACCGCGGCCGCCAGGTACATCGTCGTGATCGGCCGGCCCCGCTGCGGCGTGTGCACGACCGGAGAATGGAACACGACCTCGTCGGCCAGCAGCGCATCGAGCGCGTCGATGTCGCGTTCGCGCACGATCCGGTGCCACTCCTCGACTGCATTCATCCTGCTTCACCCCTTCTTCCTAATCCAAAAAACCGGACCGGCGACCGGACCATTCGCACCCGTCGGAAGCCGCCGGCCCTACACTTCGCCCCACTCCGGCTTCCACCCTGCGCCATGGACACTCTCGACTCCCGCCGCGCCACCGTGCGCACCCGTATCGACACGCTGCGTCAGGCGATGGCGCGCACGGGGCTTGCCGCCGTCATTGTGCCGTCGAGCGATCCGCACCTGTCCGAGTACCTGCCGGACCGATGGAAGGGCCGCGAGTACCTGAGCGGGTTCACGGGCTCGGTCGGGACGCTGGTGGTCACGCGGGATGCCGCGGGCGTCTGGGTCGACAGCCGCTACTGGACCCAGGCCGAAGTGCAGCTGGCCGGCACCGGCGTGGACCTGATGAAGCTGCCGGGCACCGCGAGCCTCGCGCATGTCGACTGGCTCGCCGCAGTGCTGAAGCGGGGCGACACGGTGGCGGTCGACGGCACGGTACTGGCGCTGGCCGCCGGCCGCGCGCTCGAAGCGGCCCTCACTTCCAAAGGCATCCGCGTGCGCACCGATCTCGACATCCTGACCGAGATCTGGCCCGACCGCGCGTCGCTGCCGATCCCGCCGATCTACGAGCACGTGCCGCCGTTCGCGACCACACCCCGCACCGCGAAGATTTCCGCCGTGCGTGAAGACATGCGCAAAGCCGCTGCGACCCATCACTTCATCTCGACGCTGGACGACATCGCGTGGCTCACCAACCTGCGCGGTGCCGACGTCAGCTACAACCCGGTGTTCGTCGCGCACCTGCTGCTCGACGCGCGCAGTGCGCGCCTGTTCGTCGCCGACGGCAAGATCGAAAACGGACTGAAGTCCCGGCTGGCCGCCGATGGCATCGAGGTCGCGCCGTACACCCAGGCAGCCGCCGCGCTGGCCGCATTGCCGCCCGCCGCCACGCTGCTCATCGACCCGCGCCGCATCACGCTCGGCATGCGCCAGGTCGTGGCCCCGGGGTCGAGGTCATCGAGGCGATCAACCCGACGACGATGGCGAAGTCGCGCAAGACCGCGGCCGAGGCCGCACACGTCCGCGCGACGATGGAGCAGGACGGCGCTGCTCTGGCGGAGTTCTTCGCGTGGTTCGAGTCGGCGCTCGGCACCGAGCTGATTACCGAACTCACGATCGACGAAAAGATCATCGGCGCGCGCGCACGGCGGCCCGGCTTTGTCTGCCCGAGCTTCACGACCATCGCTGCGTTCAATGCCAACGGCGCGCAGCCGCATTACCGCGCCACCGAGGAGTCGCATGCGACGATCGGCACTCCCGGCGCAACCGGCAACGGCATGCTGCTGATCGACTCGGGCGGCCAGTACCTGGGCGGAACGACCGACATCACGCGCGTCGTGCCGGTCGGCACCACGACTCCCGAACAGCGCCGCGACTACACGCTGGTGCTCAAGGGCATGATCGCGCTGTCAGTGGCGCGCTTTCCGCGCGGCACCCGCAGCCCGCTGCTCGACACACTGGCGCGCGCGCCGATCTGGGCGGCCGGCATCGACTTCGGTCACGGCACCGGTCACGGCGTCGGCTACTTCCTCAATGTGCACGAGGGACCGCACGGCATCACTCCGCACCTCGCGCCCGAGCCGCACACCGCGATGGAACCCGGCATGATCACCTCGAACGAGCCGGGTATCTACCGGCCCGGACAATGGGGAGTGCGCATCGAGAACCTGGTGCTGAACGTCCCGAGCGATCTGGGAGAGTTCGGCGAGTTCCTGCGATTCGAAACGCTGACGCTGTGCCCGATCGATACGCGGCTGATCGAGCGCACGCTGATGCGGCCCGACGAGATCGGTTGGCTCAACGCTTATCACGATGAGGTCCGTCGTCGCGTGAGCCCGCATGTCTCCGGTGCCGCGGCGCTGTGGCTGCAGGAGCGCACTGCGCCGATCTAGGGCGGGGACAGACCCTGGCCAGCGCGCGGTCGGGTCTCGACGCGGCCGTCAGGCCATCGCGCCGACATCGGTAAGCATGTCGCGATGTTCGCGCCCGGTGGGCTTCTGAGTGACCACCCGGGCGACCGGCGTGGCCACTTGCAACGGCACCGACTCGCGCCGTTCGACGATGAAACGCACCGACGCATCGACCACGTGCAGATCGCGCAGGATGCGACGATGGCCCAGGCCGTCGGTGACGAGCAGGCGGGCATTCGGTGCCTGCGCATACACGTGGCCGTTGGTGATCGGAACTTCCGCGTCCCGGGTGTCGTGCACGATGAGCAGCGGCGTGGCGATGCGCCGTGCGAATTCGTTGTCGGCCACCAGTTGCGACATCGGCACGCCGGCAGTCGCTTCGGCTTCGCGCTGCACATCGTCGAGCAAGGTGTCCGGAGTGCCGAGCGCGCGGGCAATCCAGCGCAGGAACGGCCGCGGGTCGGTTGGCGGCGCAATCAGCACCGCTGCCGGGACCAGCGTCGACGCCTCGGCCAGCACCGCGGCCACGGCGGCAGCGCCGAGCGAGTGCGCGATCACGCCCGCCGGGCTGCGCACATCGCGCAGCAGTGCCCGCACGCTGCGGATCATCATCGGCAGCGTGGCCTGCTCGCCTGCGCTCGCGCCATGCGCCACGTGGTCGAACGCCAGCACTGCGTACCCCTGTGCCCGCAGCGGTTCCACGAACTGCTCGAGCTGCTGCGCCCAGCCGTTCCAGCCGTGCACCAGCAGCACGGTCGGCGCGCGGGTCGTGTCGCCCCAGCGGTAGGTCACGACCGGGCCATCGGCCAGCTGGACCGTCGCCACTCGCGGCGCTTCGGTGGCAAAGCGGCGGCGCTCGGGCGCGGCGCGTTCGGTCGTGAAGAAGCGCCGGGCAACGTGCTGCGCGGTACGGCGCGGCGTGACGATCGAACCGACACGGATACCGGCGCGGCCGGCGGAGAACATTAGCGACCGACCGGTCGCTTTTAAGGTATGAGTGAACATGGAGGGGCCTCCTTCGGAATTCAGTGGGACGTCAGTGAGACTTCGAGGGAAACAGCTGGTCGAATGCGCGTTCGGCTTCGCGCAGCGCATCGCGCTGGCCGAGCAGTCGCATCATGCTGTCGCTGGCTGCAGCCAACCCCATCACCGACATCACGATCTGGCGCGGCGACAGGGGTGTACTGACCTGCTTCAGTTCTATGGCCTTGGCGGCCTGCCGTTCGAGGTAAGACAGCCACTCGTTCCAGCTTGCCACCAGCGCATCGCGGACTTCACCGGGCTGGTCGTCGAACTCGAGCCGTGCCGCATTGAGCGGACAACCGCCTTCGAGACCCGTGTTCTGGATCCAGCCCAGCCAGTTCCGGAAGATCGCCCGCAGCCGTGGCGCGCCGGAGGGCACCGACAGCGCCGGCAGCAGCACGCGCTCGCGGAACAGCTCCGAGGTGCGATGCACGACCGCAAGCTGCAGTGCTTCCTTGGTCGGGAAGTGCCGCAGCAGTCCGCTCTTGGACCAACCCGCGCGCTCGGCCACCGGCGCGATCGTCAGGGCCGCCACGCCGATCCGGCTGGCTTCCCTCATCGCCGCGTCGATCAACGCGAGCCTGGCTTCATCACCTCGTTGCATGGCCGGGACATTAGCGACCGATCGGTCGCTTGTCAAGCACTTTCTGCCGCGGTTACCTGTCCCTCACCTCGCCGGCCTACGTCAGCGCTGCGCCTTCTCCGCGGCGATCCACTCTCGAACCTGGATGGCGAGCACATCCATCGGCAACTGCCCGGAGGTCAGCACCAGGCGGTGGAACTTCTTGACATCGAACTTCGATCCGAGTGCCGCCTCGGCTTCGCGCCGCAGCCGGCTGATCTCGAGCTGGCCGATCTTGTAGCCCAGCGCCTGCCCCGGATTGGCGATGTAGCGCTCCACCTCCGAGATCACATCGCTTTCGGCGAGCGATGAGTTGGCGAGCATGTAGTCGATCGCCTGCTGTCGCGTCCAGCCCTTGTGATGCAGGCCGGTGTCCACGACCAGCCGCATGGCGCGCAGTTGTTCGGCGGAGAGGTAGCCGAAGCGCTGGTACGGATCGGTGTAGAGCCCGAGTTCCCTGCCGAGGCTTTCGGCGTACAGCCCCCAGCCTTCCGAATACGCCACGTAGGACGCGCCGAACCGGCGGAACTTCGGCAGCGACGTCATCTCCTGCGCAATCGAGTTCTGAAAGTGGTGGCCAGGCGAGGCCTCGTGCAGCGACAGCGCTTCCATGCGGTACGTCGGCTGAGCCTTCAGATCGAAGGTGTTGACATAGAAGATGCCGGGGCGCGAACCATCGGCCGACGGTGACCAGTACGACGCTGCGGCAGCGCTCCGCGCACGGAACGGTTCGACCGCGCGCACCTCGTAGTCGGCCTTGGGCGCGATGTCGAAGAGTTTCGGCAACCGGCCGTTGATCTTCTTCTGCAGATCGAGGTAGCCCGCAATGATCTCTTCGGGCCGGCTGTAGTAGTAGCTCGGATCGTCCTTCAGGTGCTGGAAGAATGCCTTCAGGTCGCCCTGGAACTTCACTTCACGACGCACCGCGTCCATCTCGCCCAGGATCCGCGCTACCTCCTGCTGACCGAGCGCGTGGATGGCATCGGGCGTCATGTCGGTCGTGGTGTTGTCTTCTGACCCGGTACGCGTACCACGCCTTGCCGTCCGGAAGATCGGACCAGCCCGTGGTTGTGCGGGCCCGAGGGATGTACTCGTCGCGCACGAAGTCGTGCATGCGCTGGTAGGCGGGCATCACGCGGTCCTTGATCAGGGGGCGGAAGGCCGCCGTCAGCCGCTCGCGGTCCGCGGCCGAGACCGTGTCGGGGAATTTCTTCATCGGCTTCCAGAACATGGATTGCTCCGGATCGCTCACGATCAGCGCAGCAATCTGCGGCAGCACCTTTTCCATGATCGGCTTCGGCTGCATTACTCCCTTGGCAAGGCCGATCCGCATGTTGGCAATCATCCCGTCCACGAGGGGCACCGTGCCGGACAGTCGCGCATACCAGTCGTCGTAGTCCTTGGTGGTGCGGAACGGCTGGACCGAATCGCCCGAACCCAGCATCGCGACAAACGCCATGATGTTGCGGCCCTGGTTCAGCGGTTGCATCCAGTCCGGGAAGCGTTCGCCTTCGAGCTTTTCTTCGAGGTCACGCCTGAGGACGTCGTAGGACAGGCGGTCCTGGCCCGTCAATGCGCGGCGATCGAATCCCCCAAGCTCCTTGAGTTGACGCTCGATGGTGCGCCGGTTGTCGTCACGCCATGCCGCCGTCGTGAAGTCGACGACGCGGTCGTTGTAGCGCGGGTCGCCGATGAAGGTCGCCGTGATCGGTTGACGGACCAGGGTCTCCTCCCAATAGGCGTCGAGCCAGGCGTTGAAGCGCTTGCCTTCGCCGGGATCGGCGGCGCCGGTTGCCGCGGCTGCTGTCAGCAGGAGTGTGGCGAGGAAGAGTCGCATGGAGGTCTCGGGGTGTGTTCGACGGAATCAGGAGCGGGAGTTGCGCTCCGGCCGCGCATCCTAGCTTGGCGGCGGGCCCGAGACACCTGCGCGCGGACTTCACGGAATACTTGCCTTGACCGCGACCCGCGACCGTGACGCCGGAGCCCGTCGTCCCCTGAATTCGAGGACAAGACAGCATGTGTTGCGTCGCGTCAACGCGCTCTGACCGAAGCTCCCATGCTTACGAAGTGAGCTGGCCGCCGCGGCAGTATCCCGCGCGCCGCGTCCCCGGATCCGGCAGGGAGCTCCCTTATGCCCACCCCCAGTCTGAAACTCGTTCCAACGGCCGCGCCGCCGCGCGCGCCGATCAAGGCCGTCGAGCCGCCGTCCGAGAAGTACCTCGCCGAGCCCATGCCGCTGGCCAACTACGACCGCGCGATCCGCGCTGCGGTGGCGAGAGCCAGCCGCGGCATCGCCTGGCCGTCGCTCGTATCGGCCTGGGCGGACTGGTACCGACACCTGGCTGCCGCTCCCGGCAAGCAGATGGAGCTGGCCAGCAAGGCGCAGCGCAAAGCGGCCCGGTTCGCGCTGTACGCGCTGGAATGTGCGCAGGGTGACAGCACGCCATGCATCGAACCGCTGCCTCAGGACCGCCGCTTCAGGGACCCGGCCTGGCAGGAGTTTCCGTTCAACCTGATGCAGCAGTCGTTCCTGCTGATGCAGCAGTGGATCTGGAATGCGACCAACAACGTGGTCGGCGTCAGCCGCCATCACGAGCGCATGGTCACATTCACGGCGCGCCAGGCACTCGATATGGTGAGCCCGACCAATTACGTCTGGACCAACCCCGAAGTGCTGGCGCGGACGATGGAAACCGGCGGGCAGAACCTGCTTCAGGGCATGAGCGACTGGTGGGCCGACGCGCTGTCGCAGGCATCGGGCAAGCCGCGAGCCGATGGCGTGAAGTTCAATCCGGGCGAGCAGGTTGCCATCACGCCGGGCAAGGTCGTACTGCGCAATGATCTGATCGAGCTGATGCAGTACACGCCGACGAGCGCCACTGTCCATCCCGAGCCGGTATTGATCGTTCCCTCGCCGATCCTGAAGTACTACATCCTCGACCTGTCGCCGCACAACTCGATGGTGAAGTACCTGGTCGACCAGGGCCACACGGTCTTCATGCTGTCGTGGCGCAATCCGGACGCACGCGACCGCGAACTCGGCGTCGATCACTACCTGCGCCTGGGCATTCGTGCGGCCATCGACGCAGCCGCGGCGATCACGGGGAAGAAGCTGCACGCGGTCGGCTATTGCCTCGGCGGTACGTTCCTCGCGGCACTCGCGGCCTCCATGGCGAGCCATGGGGACGACCGCCTCGCGTCACTGACGCTGCTCGCCACGGAAGTCGACTTCACCGAAGCGGGCGAGCTTTCGATCTTCATCGACGACAGCCAGCTTGCGTATCTCGAAGACCTGACCTGGGAGCAGGGCTACCTCGACGGCAAGCAGATGTCCGGCGCGTTCACGCTGCTGAACTCCAATGACCTGATCTGGTCCCGCATCGTGCGCCAGTACCTGATGGCCGAGCCCCAGAAGGTCACGGACCTGAGCTCGTGGAACATAGACACGACCCGGCTGCCGCACCGCATGCACACCGAGTACCTGCGCAAGCTGTACCTGAACAACGACCTGGCTTCGGGCCGGATGCGCTACGACGGCCGCTCGATCGCGCTGTCCGACATACGCGCGCCCGTTTTTCTCGTCGGCACCGAGCGCGATCACGTGGCGCCGTGGAAGTCGGTCTACATGCTGAACCTGTACGCCGATGCCGAGGTCACGTTCTGCCTTACGAGCGGCGGCCACAATGTCGGCATAGTCAACCCGCCCGACGTCGAAGCGCCTCCGCGGCACTACCGTATCGCGACGAAGAAGGCGACAGACCGGTACGTCGACCCGGACCAATGGTTTTCCCGCAATGCACCGCTCGACGGCTCGTGGTGGCCGGCCTGGCAGACGTGGATTTCGGAGCGGTCCGGCAAACCCGCGAAGCCGCCCTCGATGGGCAATGCCGAGTTTGCGGCCATGGGCGACGCGCCGGGAACCTACGTGCTGATGAAGTAGCTTCCTGAAGCAGCTTCCTGAAGTAGCGCCTGCGTCAAATCGGCTCGCGCGTCCACCGCGCCGGGCGCACGAAAGAACAGAGCCCGGCCGAAGCCGGGCTCTGCCCTACGTGTCCTCCGCGGGGGAGGCGGCAGGACCAGCGCAGCACGCCACGCGCGTGGCGATCTAGTTGGTACGCGTCGCAGTCACGGTCGCACGCGCGGACGCCACATTCTGAAGCGCATCCTCGCGTGGCTGCATGCCGGCTACGGTGCTGCCCAACAGGACGGCGCTGGTGATGACAGCGACGGCGAAGGCAGTGAGCTTGGCGGCGACGGAAACGGTGTCGGTGGCGTACATGATGCAATCCCTCTTAGTGCGGCCTGCGTTGTCGATGGGCGCACTGTAGGCACGCACGCCTCCGCTTTCGAGCGCATTGCGACGAGCCGCAGAAATCGCGGCGTGAACTGCAGTGGAGCTTTCGTCGCGATTTAGGGGCGGTTGCAGGATTCGTCCCGTCCACGCGCAGTTCATCCCACCAGGCTGCAATTCGTCGCGTGCCGCTTTCGCTGATCGCTCCGGCGCGCAGAATCTCCGGACCGATGACCGAGATCGGATCCGGCCTGCAAGACACTTTGTCTGTGCCGATGTCCGGTTTCGAAACGATTCGGCGTCCTATCCATCAAGAGCACCCGGCATCCGCCCGATGCTCCCGGACAGCAGGCTCGCTGTTTGCTGATGTGCTTGCTGATGTATTGAACTGCCCATGTGGAAGGAACCCTGCCATGACCGCCACCACCACCCGCATCGCCTCAGCGCTTGTCCTCGCGGCGGCGTTCACCGCCAGTGCGCAGGCCGAGTACCGCTGCGCCACCGCACCCAGCTGGATCGACCGCAGTGCCTGCCAGGCGGCTGATCAAGGACCCGATGAACTGCGACGCTTTGTCCAGAACATGAACTCGATCCGTATCAACATTCAGTTCGCGGACTACGTCGATGAGCAGCGAGCCAACTCCTGGGACGCGCAGCGTCGCAAGATGGCCTCGCAGAAGGACGCCGTCGAGGACACGCAGAAGGTCGCCAGCAACGCGCAGCGCTAGCGCAGATTGACTCTTCTTCCCGCGCGCGGCTGCCCGGCTGGTCCTCCAGCCGGCTGCGGCAGTCGCGCTGCGGGAATCCCGCTTCCCGGTGTGTCGTGAGGCGACGCCGAGATGCGGCCAGTGCATCGCGAACGTTCAAACGCGGGCCGGCAACTCCCTTCCCCATGCCTACGGCATAGGCGGTTGCATTGCTTCGCAGAGCAGTCTGATCCGCTTGCCTAACTGTCTTCAACTGGCACGAGCCGATAGCCGACCCCGGTTTCGGTCTGCAGGTAGCGAGGTCGGGTGGGATCCGGTTCAATCTTTTCTCGCAGCTGCTTCATGTAGATGCGCAAATAGTGCGGCTGGTCGACCCGGTCGGGGCCCCAGACCTCCTTGAGCAATTGCCGCTGTGTCGCCACCGCGCCGTCGTGGCGCGCGAGTGCGGCGAGCAAGCGAAACTCCAGCGGCGTGAAGTGGATCGCTCCTGCGGGACCCTGGGCAGTGCGCTGCGTCAGGTTGATGGTCACCTGTCCGAGCTGCAGCGGCCGATCGAGTTCGGTCGGTCGTGCAGCTCGCCGGAGCGCAGCGCGCACACGCGCGAGCAGTTCGCCGACGGCGAACGGCTTGGTCACGTAGTCGTCGGCGCCGGCATCGAGCGCCGCGATCTTCTGCTGCTCGTCGACGCGCGCCGACAGCACGACGATCGGCAGCGACGACCACTCGCGGATGCCGCGCACCACGGAGTGGCCCTCGGCGTCCGGCAATCCGAGGTCGAGGATCACGAGATCCGGCTTGTGGCTGGCGGCCTCGATCAGGCCGCGGCGCGCAGTATCAGCCTCGATCACGCGGAAGCCTTCGGCCGCCAGCGTCGTGCGCAGCAATCGACGCAACTGCGGCTCGTCGTCGATGACCAGCACGGCATGGGCCGCGTCGGTCATGCGGTCTCCTCATCCGGTAGCGCGGGTGCATCCTCAGGCATCGGCAGCCTCGTCACGAACGACGCGCCGCCGTCGCTCACTCGCTCGGCGCGCATGTCACCGCCGTGGGCACGTGCAATAGCGCGACAGATTGCCAGCCCCAGCCCGACCCCGCCGATCGCGCCTTCGATCCGACCGCGATGGAATTTTTCGAAGAGCGCTTCCGGTTCGACTTCCGGCGGGAAGCCCGGACCGTTGTCGACCACCATCAGCTCGACCTGGCCTTCGCGCCGGTGTGCACTGACGACGATGCGACTGCCCGCCGGCGTGTACTTAGCGGCGTTTTCGAGCAGATTGAACAGCAATTGCTCGAGCAGCACCGGATCCGCAAAGATAAGTGGCGGCGCATCGTCGAGTCGCGTTTCGATGTGGTGGTCGGCCAGCCGATGCTGCAGCCGATGCAAGGCCGCTCCGACGAGTTCCTGCAGCGGCACCCATTCAGGCCTGGCAACCGAACGGCCGGACTCCAGCCGTGTCATGTCCAGCACATTGGCGATCAGCTGCGTCATCTGTGTCGACTCTTCGACGATGCTCTGCGCGAGCTCGCGTCGAGCCTCGGAGGCCAGCCGCGAGTCCGGCTGCGCCAGGCTGCTCGCTGCGCCGCTGATCACCGCCAGCGGCGTGCGCATGTCGTGCGAGATCGCCGCCAGCAGGCTGTTGCGCACCGACTCTGTCTCCGCGGCGACCGTCGCCGCCTGCGCCCGGTCGGCCAGGCGTGCGCGCTCGAGTGCGAGTGCAAGCTGGCCGGCAAAGGTGTCCAGCAGGTGCGCCTGTTCCGGCAGCAGGATGCGACGTGGATTCGCCGGCAGCACCGCGAGTACGCCGAGGGCACGGCGTGCCGCATCGCTTCCGACCAGCGGCAGATAGCGCGCCGGAGTGCCTGGCAGTGTGTTCGTGCCGAGTCCGGCAGGCTGCGAATGTTCCTGCACCCATTGCGCCACCGGTACATCCGCGCCGCGCAAGGAAGCCGCTTCCGGCGCCGAGCGCGGCACTTGCAGAGCGCCCTGCTCGTCCGGCAGCAGGACGACCGCCTGCGACTCGAATGCCTCACCGATGTGGCGAACGGCAACACGAGACATGCCGTCGACACCGCGCACCGCAGCCAGTTCACGGCTCATCGCATACAGCAGAGCAGTGCGCCGTTCGCGATGGCCGGCTACGCGTGCCTGCAACCGTACGCTGTCCATCAAGGTACCGATCAGGATGCCGACCGCAGTCAGCACGGCGAAGGTGATCAGGTACTGGCCGTCCGCAATATTGAAGGTGAACAGCGGCGGCACGAAGAAGAAGTTGTAGGCGAGCGTGCTCGCGATCGCGGCGAGCACAGACGGGCCGCGGCCGTAGCGCCAGGCAATCAGCGTGATCGAAAGCAGGTAGATCATCACGATGTTGGGCTCGTTCAACACCGACGTCGTCACCCACCCGAGCGCCGTGGCGATAGCCACGCCGACGCCGGCCCATGCATAGCGCGGCCAGCGCCGCTTGCCGGAAGGCGGCGCATCGAGGTAGGCCGCGCTGCGCGCCAGCAGCGGGCTCTTGGCGATGCGCATCGTCTCCGTCGTCTTGACGACAGTGACATCGATGCCGCGGATGTGCGCCAGGACCTGATCCACCGTCGAGGGCCACAGCCAGCGAGCCACTCCCTTGCGGCTCGGCTCGCCCAGCAGCACGCGCGTCACGTTGCGCGTCTGCGCGTAGTGCACCAGCTCGGCACCAGCCGAGGGGCCACCGAGCGTCACCGTCTCGGCGCCAAGCGTTTCGGCCAGACGCAGCCACGCGATGCGCCGGTCGCGCTCAGACTCTGGGAGACGGATGAGGTCGGGCGTTTCGACATAGACCACGATCCATTCCGCATGCAGCGCCGCTGCCAGACGCTTGCCGGCACGCACCAGGGTTTCCCCATCGCTGCGCGGGCCCACGCCGATCAGGATGCGCTCCCCGGCCGCCCAGGGCACACCGATGCCCTCGGTCGCGCGGTAGCGGTCCATGGCCGCATCGACGCGCTCCGCTGTCTTGCGCAGCGCCAGTTCGCGCAACGCGATCAGGTTGCCCTTGCGGAAGAAGTTCTCGAGCGCGACGCGCACCCGCTCCGGCACGTACACCTTGCCTTCGCGCAGTCGCTGCAGCAGATCGTCGGGAGGCAGATCGACCAGTTCGACCTCGTCGGCCGACTCGAACACCGTGTCGGGCACGGTCTCCAGCATGCGCACCGTCGTGATGCCGGCGACGACATCGTTCAGGCTCTCGAGATGCTGGACGTTGACCGTCGTCCACACGTCGATGCCGGCGTCGCGCAGTTCCTCGATGTCCTGCCAGCGCTTGGCATGGCGACTGCTGGCGGCGTTGGTGTGCGCGAGCTCGTCGACCAGCAGCAGTTTCGGCTTGCGCTGCAGTGCGCGGTCGAGATCGAACTCGCGCACCTGGGCCGGGCCCTGCTGCAGCAGCAGGAACGGGATCGTCTCCAGGCCCTCGAGCAGACGCTCGGTCTCCGGGCGTCCGTGCGGTTCGACGTAGCCGACGACGACATCGACGCCTTCGGCCTTCTGTCGGTGAGCCGCCTCGAGCATCGCAAAGGTCTTGCCGACGCCGGCCGTCGCGCCGAAGAAGATCTTCAGCTTGCCGCGCCGCGCCGCCCGTTCCTCGGACTGGACGTGCGCGAGCAGGGCGTCGGGGTCGGCGCGGCGGTCTTCCATCCCGTCAGCCTAGTCGATCGCCCGGCAGCCGCAGGTGTCGCCTTCGCCGCCGCATCCCGAAGCGCACCGCCAGCAGCGTCATCACCACCGCCGCGGCGGCGACCAGGACCATGACGTCATCCCACGTCAGCGCGTCGTTCACTTGGTCGCGTCCAGTGCCATGTTCAACTGCAGAACGTTGACGCGCGCTTCACCCAGCACGCCGAACTGACGCGGTTCGGTGTAGGCCGCCACCAGCGCCCGCACCTTGTTCTCGTCCAGGCCACGCACGCGCGCGACACGGCGCACCTGGAATTCGGCGGCCGCCGGACCGATGTGCGGATCGAGCCCGCTGCCGGAGGCCGTGACCAGGTCCTGCGGAACCGGCGCCCTATTATCCGGATCGGCGTCCTTCAGGGCCGCAACGCGCTCCTTTACGGCGTCCGCCAGGGCCGGATTGGTCGTGCCCTGGTTCGAGCCGCTCGAAGCAAGCCCGTTGTAGGGCTGCGGACCGGTGGCAGACGGCCGGCCCCTGAAGTACTTCGGATCCGAGAACGGCTGGCCGATCAGCGTCGAGCCGACTGCCTTGCCGTCGCGCACGATCAGGCTGCCGTTGGCCGCGTCGCGCATCGTCAATTGCGCTATGCCGGTGACGACGCCCGGATACACGAGCCCGGTCACGATCGTCAGCAGAACAAACACGATTGCTGCGGTGGAGATGTCGCGTTTCATTTGCACTCCTAGGCCAGGCCCTAAGCTAAGCCAATAGCGACCAGCAACAGGTCGATCGCCTTGATGCCGATAAAGGGAACGATCAGCCCGCCGAGCCCGTAGATCAGCAGGTTCCGGCGCAATAGCGAGGCGGCCGTGTCAGCGCGCGAGGCGATGCCGCGCAGCGCCAGCGGGATCAGCGCAACGATGATCAGTGCATTGAAGATCACCGCCGACAGGATCGCCGACGACGGCGATGCGAGCCCCATCACGTTCAGTGCGTTCAGTTGCGGGTAGGTCGCTGCGAACGCCGCCGGGATGATCGCGAAGTACTTGGCGACGTCGTTGGCGATCGAAAACGTCGTCAGCGAGCCGCGCGTGATCAGCATCTGCTTGCCGATCTCGACCACCTCGATCAGCTTGGTCGGGTTCGAATCGAGGTCGACCATGTTGCCGGCTTCCTTGGCCGCCTGCGTGCCGCTGTTCATCGCCACGGCCACGTCGGCCTGCGCCAGTGCCGGCGCATCGTTGGTGCCGTCGCCGCACATCGCGACCAGCCGTCCCTGCGCCTGCTGGTCGCGGATCAGCTTGAGCTTGGCCTCGGGCGTGGCCTCGGCGAGGAACTCGTCGACGCCGGACTCGGCGGCGATCGCAGCAGCGGTGAGACGGTTGTCGCCGGTGATCATCACGGTCTTGATACCCATGCGGCGCAGCTGCGCGAAGCGCTCCTTGATGCCGCCCTTGACGATGTCGCGCAGCTCGATGACACCGAGCGCGCGCGCGCCTTCGGCCACCACCAGCGGCGTCGCGCCCTTGCTCGCGATCTGGTCGACTATGGGTGCGCAGCTGGCGATCGAGCGCCTTGCCCTGTGCCTTCAGCCACGCCTCGATCGCGTCCGGCGCGCCCTTGCGGATGCGGCGTTCGCCGATGTCGATGCCGCTCATGCGCGTCTGGGCGGTGAACGGCACGAAGGTCGCGTTCATCTCGTGCAGTTCGCGGCCGCGGATGCCGAAGCTCTTCGCCAGCACGACGATCGAGCGGCCTTCGGGCGTCTCGTCGGCCAGCGAGGCGAGTTGCGCCGCGTCCGCGAGTTCCTGTTCCGTCACGCCGCCCGGCGCCGGCCAGAACTTCGCGGCCTGGCGGTTGCCCAGCGTGATCGTTCCGGTCTTGTCGAGCAGCAGCACGTCGACGTCGCCAGCGGCTTCGATCGCGCGCCCCGACGTCGCCACGACGTTCGCCTGGATCATGCGGTCCATGCCCGCAATGCCGATCGCCGAGAGCAGCCCGCCGATCGTGGTCGGGATCAGGCAGACGAGCAGGGCCACCAGCACGGTCAGCCCGATCACCTGCCCCTGCGAGGAACTGGCGACTGCGTAGATCGAGAACGGCAGCAGTGTGGCCACCGCGATCAGGAAGACCAGCGTCAGCGCGGCCAGCAGGATCGCGAGTGCGATCTCGTTCGGCGTGCGCTGGCGCTTCGCGCCTTCCACCATCGCGATCATGCGGTCGAGGAAGCTGTCGCCGGGGTTGGCTGAAATGCGCACGACCAGCCAGTCGGACAGCACGCGCGTGCCGCCGGTGACCGACGAGCGATCGCCTCCGGCCGCGCGCACCACCGGGGCCGACTCGCCGGTGATCGCCGACTCGTCGACCGATGCCACGCCGTCGATGACGTCGCCGTCGCCCGGCATCATCTGGCCCGCCTCGACCAGCACCACATCGCCCTTGCGCAGCTGGCTCGAGTTCACCGTGCTATGCGGTGCGTCGCGGTGCGTGCCATCGAGCTTGATGGCCGGCGTGTCCTTCTTGGCGCCGCGCAGGCTGGCCGCCTGGGCCTTGCCGCGTCCCTCCGCCAGCGCTTCCGCGAAGTTGGCGAACAGCACCGTAAACCACAGCCAGACCGAGATGGCTGTGGTGAAGCCGTCGCGATCGACGATCGCGAGCACCGTGGTCAGCAGCGCGCCCAGCCAGGTGACGAACATCACCGGGTTGCGCCACTGCGCCATGGGTGTCATGCGCTTCAGCGAATCGACCACCGCCTGGCCCACCAGCGCCGGCTCGAACGTGCGGACTGCGTGTTTGTGTGTCGTCATGTCAGTGTCCTGCTTACTTCGCAAAGAGCATCAGGTGCTCGACGATCGGTCCGAGCGCCAGCGCCGGCACGAAGGTCAGCGCGCCCACCAGCAGCACCGTGCCGATCAGCAGCCCGACGAACAGCGGCGTATGCGTCGGCAGCGTTCCGCTCGAGGCCGGTATGAATTTCTTGGCGGCCAGGCTGCCGGCGATCGCCAGCACCGGCACGATCAGCCAGTAACGCGCGAGCCACATCGCCACACCGAGCGCCGAGTTGTAGAAAGGCGTGTTGGCGGAGAGACCCGCGAAGGCGCTGCCGTTGTTGTTGCCGGCCGAACTGAATGCATACAGCACCTGCGAGAAGCCGTGCACGCCAGGATTGGACATGCTCGAGACGCCGGGCTCGATCGCGACCGCCAGCGCGGTGCCGACCAGCACCACGAACGGCGGAATCAGGATCACCAGCGACGCCATCTTCATCTCGTACGCCTGGATCTTCTTGCCGAGGTACTCGGGCGTGCGGCCCACCATCAGGCCGGCGATGAAAACCGCGATGATCGCGAACACCAGCATGCCGTACAGACCCGAGCCGACGCCGCCGTACACCACTTCGCCCAGCTGCATCAGCCACATCGGCACCAGGCCGCCGAGCGGCGTATACGAGTCGTGCATCGAGTTGACCGAGCCATTCGACGCGGCCGTCGTCGCAGTCGCCCACAGCGCCGAAGTCGCGGGTCCGAAGCGCGCTTCCTTGCCTTCAAGATTGCCGGCGCTCGTTTCCACGCCGAGCGCCGTCACGCGCGGATTGGCGGTTTCCTCGGCGCCCACGGCCGCGAAGGCGAGCACGAGGAAGATCGCGCTCATCGCCCCGTAGACCGCCCACCCCTGGCGTGCATCGTTGACCAGCCGTCCGAAGGTGAAGCACAGCGCTGCCGGGATCAGCAGGATTGCCAGCACTTCGAGGAAATTCGTCAGCGGCGTCGGGTTCTCGTACGGATGCGCCGAGTTGACGTTGAAGAAGCCGCCGCCGTTGGTGCCGAGCTGCTTGATCGCCACCTGCGACGCCGCCGGCCCTTGCGGCAGGCTCTGCGCGGTGATGGTCTCGGTCTTCTCCGGCGCGCCGTCATTGGCCGGTGTGACCACCTCGACCGACTGCACCAGCGGGACGTCGACCGCCGGGTTGAAGTTCTGGACTACGCCCTGCGACACCAGTGCCAGCGACAGCACCAGTGACAGCGGCAGCAGCACGTACAGCGTCGAGCGCGTCAGATCGACCCAGAAGTTGCCTATTCCCGTGGACTGCTTGCGCACGAAGCCGCGGATGAACGCGGCGAGCACCGCCATCCCGGTCGCTGCCGACACGAAGTTCTGCACGCCGAGCCCCAGCATCTGCGTCAGGTAGCTCATCGTCGCTTCGCCGCCGTAGCCCTGCCAGTTGGTGTTGGTGGCGAAGCTGATCGCGGTGTTGAACGACGAATCGGGCGAGACCGCGCTGAGCCCTTGCGGATTCAGCGGCAGGACGCCTTGCAGGCGCTGCAGGGTGTAGACGGCCAGCGCACCGAGAAGATTGAACACCAGTACCGCGAAGGCATAGCGCTTCCAGCCCATGTCGTCGTCGGTGCCTACTCCGCTCAGCCGGTAGATCAGCCGCTCGACCGGGCCGAGCACGCGGCTGGCGAATGTCACTTCGCCGGTGTAGACGCGGGCGATGTACGCCCCCAGTGGCCAGGCGAGTGCTGTCAATACGGCGAAGTACAGGATGACCTGTAATGCTCCGAAGCCGCTCATCAGAAGTCCTCCGCCTTCAGCAGGGCCCAGACGAGATAGACGGCCACCGCGACGGCGAGTGCGAGACCCACGGCATGCCAGACGCTCATCGCTGCTCTCCGCGCGTGTGCAGCAGCCGCTCACACAATGCGACCAGCAGCGCGGTCAGCCCGGCCAGGCCGAGGATCGCCCCAACAAAAATGAGATCCATGGAATGCGCCTTAACGACGTTGTCGATGTCTGCAGACTAGGCGGCGCCGCGTAAGGACGGCGTCAAGATTTGCGCTTTAGGGCTAGGCGTCAGTCTCGAAAGTCGCCGGGTGTTGACGCGGCACGCAGCGTCCCCGCAGCGTCCCGACTCGCCGAACGTGCTTGCACGCCATGTAGCGGGCGACGTCGGGTCCGACTCGCGCCAGGAAACCGGAACTGGCGTTCTTCCGCCTTGTCAGTCCGGCGACACCTCAGTCTTCGGTGCGGGCGCGCCAGACGCTGAGAAACGCCTGGAACTTCCCTCTGGCGGAGAGTCGTTCATCCGACAGCGCATCGAGGAAATCCGACAGTCGCTTCGCCTTGATGACGGAATACGTCGTCAGCGCGGCAGCTCCGGCTATCACGACAAAGAGGTAGAGCAGCCTCCGCTCCGGCGGGCTGTCCGCTTCCGCGAGGAGGTTCATGCCGAGAAAGCCGGTCGCTACGGTGCCGATCAAGCCAAGGATCGTCACCACGGTCAGTTTGACCACCGTACTGGCCTGGCGGCGCAGACTGTCGGTATCGAGATAGGCGTTCATGTCGCTGATGCGCTCCCGCACCTCGGCATACAGCGGATCAAGCGCGAGGTGGCCGGCACAGAGCTGAAATAGCGCACGCGCCTGCGCCTGCTCCGAGACCTCGTGAAACCAGTAGCGGTGAGTGAAGCGCAGGAAGATCTCGAAGTTCTGCCGGATTGCGCGCTTGAACCGGCGCACGCGATTCGGATCGCCGATATCGAGCTGCTTCAGCTCTTCGGCCAGGCGGTCGGAGAACATCAGCAGCGCCGCCTTCTGGAAGTGCGCAATCAGGAACAGCAGGAAGTGCTGGTGGCGAAACTGCCCCAGCACACCGGCCTCCGGATTCAGGAAGAACGTTGAATGCGCGTCGCCGACCACGACCAACGCATGACCGCAGCTCAGGTATCGCGTCTGCGGCGCCCGCCCCACCGAACACCAGTAGCGGTCGTAGCAGTAACGTGCCTCGAAGTCGCCCAGATGCGTCTCGGAGTAAGGCATTTCCTCGCCCGCACCTGTCACCAGTCCCAGGCGGATGAAGTCCGCACGGCTTAGCGCGCGCGGATCGTCGACGGCGAGGTAGCCCATCAGCGGCATGCGGTAGTACTCGAGTTGGCGATAGCGGATCAACCCCTTGACGTCGACGTGCTCCGGCAGCAAGGGCTTGAGCAGGAAGGCCCAATGCGAGCCGATACGCGGAGTCCGGTGCTCGCCGACGAAGGCGAGAAAACGCTCGCGCTCGCCCGTGTCCGACGTCGCGAGCACCTTGCCGCTCGCCGCCAGCCACTCGACGCTGTGCATCGAGTGAAGTCCCTGGCCGTCTTCGTCCCAACTGGCCGGGTAGGCGCGTCCGAAGCGATAAAGCATCTCCTGCGCCTGGATGAGCGTCAGGTCAGTGCCGTAGACCTCGACGTTCAGCATCACGACGTCGATGTCGTAGAAGAAGTAGAGGTCGACGTGCGCGATGCGAAGGATCAACGGCCGCTCGCCGGCCCGCGCCGTCAGCCGCACCGCCGTCACGTCGTCGCGGCGGAAAACGCGCATTGGCGACGAGCCTGGTGGACGCACACTGCCGCTGCCGCCACGAAGATTCCCATGCTCCTTGCGGCCCTCGCCATACAGGAAACGCTGCACGTAGGGCAGGAAGGTCACGAACTCGTTGTAGTGGCGCTCCTGGAACTTGGACGGATCGCCGGTGAATTCGTCGAGCACCTCATGCCACGGACAGTCCGGGCCACCTGCTTCGAGCACCTCCCAGTGGCGCTGGATCTGGCTGCTCGTGTCGAGCGGCAACAACTGCAGCGGCCACAGCAGAATCTGCCGAAACTGCTGCACACACTTTTGGTCGCCGCCGGTTTCGCCGAGCATGGTGACGTTCTTGGAAAGGATGGGCGCCGCCAGTCTATGCCGCGCTGGCGGCGCTCACTAGCAGTCGGGGACGCGGGCACTGGGTACCGGCCGCCTGATTTCGCCCCTCCAGCCGGTCGCGGTAGTCGCTCCTGCGGAGTCTCGGCGTCTACCTCGGCGTCTACCATTACGTCTCTACGCAGCACAAGGCTGCGCAAAGACTCTGCTATCGCTGAAGTTTGGACCTCACGCGCCGCGCGGGACCAACGCTCCCTCTATCGAAGGTACAACGCTCGCGCTGAGCTACTGTCCGGCGAGGCCGACCCCGACGCTAGAAACCGTCGCACCGATGTCAGTAATCGGAGCGCCCAGCGCTGGTAGGTCATAGGCTTCAAGTCGATCGTTGGTCGCGCGGAAGGCGCGCGTACCCACTACCACCACACCGACGCCGGTTGTGCTCACGCGACCGTTCGTGGAACTGGTCGGCGCCGTGTTCGCCGCAAGAGGCAACGCGTAGCGCTCGAGTCCGACCGAAGTCGCACGGATGACGGCTCCGCCAGCGGAATCTACCGCGACCGCGGTACCCATCGCGCTGTCGACAAAGCCCGTGCGATTGACAGTGAGTCGAGTCGGGGCGGCCGGAGCGCTTACGTCGTAGATTTCGACACCCTGGGGAAACGACCGCACGACCCGCGTCGCGCTAATGAAACGCACACCGACACCCACGGAGGATAGGTCGCCCGCGCCGGTTCCGAGCGCACTGAGGCGCGTGGGCGCCGCGGGGTTGGTGACATTGAACAGGTCGATGCCGCTCGAGTGAGCGCGAACGACCGTCGTGCCGAGGATATCCACCGCCACACCGGTCGCGCTGATGGTGCCGCCGACGAAAGCGAACGCGGTCAGGCTGTTGCCGGCAGGATTCAGCGTGCTCACTTCGATGCCGGCGTCGATCGCGCGAACGACCGTGCTGCCGCCGATGGCGACAGCCGAGCCGGTGCCGGAGCCACTACCGCCACGCGTCGCACCCAGAGTCAGGCTGAGCGGCGCGCCGACCGTGAACGCCTGCGCGTCAACCGTGCTCGAGCGCACGACTCTCGTGGCGGTCTGCGCGACCCCGACTGCGCTCTGTCCTCCCTGCACCGTCGCAGCGTCGGTATCGACCAGCGCGAAACTGGCCGACGTGGTGGCGGTTGCCGGCGTGAACGTGAACGTCTGTACGTCCTGCGCGCTCGTGCGGAAGAGCGAGGCCGCGGGCGCGGCCGGGGGCACGGGCGGAGCGATGACCGCGAAAGGCTGGGTGACCGGAGGAAACGCCGGCAACGGTGACACGTGCCGGTCGATTTCCAAGCGCGAGACCGGCGGGCACCGTCGCGGTCAGCGACGTCGGCGACGAGACGGTGACACTCGAGCTGTTGGTGCCGCCGAAACTCACCGTAGTGGCGCCGGCAACGAAGCCCGTGCCGGTCAACGTCACGGCCGTGCCCACCGGAGCTTGCGTTGGCGCGACCCCGGTGAGGCCGGGGCTGACGGTGACCGTTGCAGTCGCGGTCGTGAAAGTGGGTGCCGTCGCAGTGAGGGTCGTCGTTCCCGCCGCTTGACCGCTCAACGAGACCGCAGGCGAACTCGTCGAGCCCGCGGCGACCGTCGTCGTAACAGGAACGGAAACGACCCCGCCCGGCGCGGCGCTCAGACTGATGGTCACCGGATTGATCTGGCTCTGGGAAAGCGTGATGACCACACTCGTCGTGCCGCCTACCGTGGTGGACGCGGACGTCGGCGAAAAACCGAGGATCGGTGCGGGCACCGTGAAGGTGGTCTGCGCGGTCATGAACCGTTGACCGGTCGGAAAGATCAGAAAGTATTCCGTGAAGTCACCGTTCACGACCATCGTGTGCGAGCCCGGCGACATTCCGAGTGTGGCGCCGAAAGTGCCCGGCGCGGACGAGTAGATGGGATTGAATGCCGCGGTCATGTCAGAGCCATCGACCACGACGCGGAGCGAGTTGTTCAAATTGGAACGAAACTCGCCGCCCATGTTCACCAGTCCGGGCGGTACGGTGGTGCCGTCGGCCGGGCGGAGATTCGAGATACCGGTGCAGCCGGAAAGTGCAAGAACCGCGACCAACGCAAGCAGGGATGAAGTACGGTGAGTCATCGACCACCTCGGCGGGTTCGAGTCGCACCACCTGGAAGGCGGCTGGGCTGGACAAAAGTCGCCGCCGCACTCGCTGCAGACACTGAGAACTCGTTGTGAAGGCAGCCTAGGTCTCGCCCACCGGCGCGTCAATCCGAATATTCACAAACCGGTTCGCAGCGGCGAGTTGGCGGCGATCGCAGTAGCATCGCCGCCCATGTCGACCGGATCATTCCGCCGCGTCTTCGCGGCCGAGGTGGTGTCCACCTTCGGCTCGCTGATGAGCCGGCTGGCGATCCCGTGGCTCGCCGTGCTGGTGCTGAAGGCCGAGCCGACCGCGATGGCGCTGCTGGCGGTCGCGGATGTCGCTGCCGGCGCACTCGCGGCGCTGCTGCTCGGTGCGCTGGTCGACCGCTGGCCCAAGCGGCGCACGATGATCGCCGCCGACCTCATTCGCGCGGCGATGCTGTTCACCGTGCCGGTGATGGCCTGGCTCGGCCTGCTCTCGATCGGCTGGCTGGTCGTCGTCGTCGCCGTCAACGGCGCGCTGACGGTGGCGTTCGAGCTGGCGCAGTCGGCCTGGATCGCGCGCAGCACCGCGCATGAAGACCTGACGCAACGCAACTCCGCGCTGGCTGCCGGTGGCGCCGCGACCGAGGCGGTGTCGTTCAGTCTCACCGGGTGGCTCTTCCAGTGGCTCGGCGCGGTCGTCGTGATGGTGGCCGATGCGCTGACCTACGTTGCCTCGGCGCTGCTGCTCGTGAAGATCAGCGAACCCGCGCCGCTGAAGGAAGAGACGCCGACAGCCGCCACCTTCCGCGGGACGCCTGCAGGCGCTGGTGTCGGAAGTGCAGGCCGGAATGCGTGCCGTCGCGGCCGACCCGGTGCTGCGCGGGCTGGCCATCGTCGCCACGCTGGTCGCGTTCGCCATGAGCTTCGCCGCACCACGTACATGATCTATGTCTCGCGCGACGTGGCGTTTCCGACCGGCACGTTGGGGCTGCTGTTCGCGCTCGGCGGCATTGGGTCACTCTTCGGCTCATGGCTGACCGCACGCACCGCCAATCGCATCGATGCACGCACCTGGCTGGTCGGCAGCCTCGCGCTATGGGCACTCGGCAGCGTGGCCACGCCGCTCGCGACCACTGCCGGCGTGATCGGCATCGTGCTGATCGCCACGCAGCAGATCGTCGGTGACGCCGGCGGCATGGCCTACGGGATTGCCGATCGCACGCTGCGCCAGACGTCACGCTGCGCCCGAATTCCTCGCGCGCGTCGATGCGAGCGTGCGCACGCTCGGGTACACCGCGACGCTCGTCGGTGCGCTGCTCAGCGGCGTGCTGGCCGAACACTACGGGGCGCGCGCGCTGCTGTTCGCGTCGTCGGCACTGATCGGTGTGGCCGCGCTGGTGGCGGCGCTGTTGCTGCGGGCGCGGCCGGCACCGGCGGCACCGTGAACAGGCCCTACTCCACGCCGGGAATGATCCGCACCTCGCGCTTCACTGAGTCACGCATGATGGCGAGGACGGTTTGATATGCCGGGCTCTCGTAGGCGGCGATGGCCTGTTCAACGCTCGGAAACTCGATGACGACGCAGCGTTGAGCGGCACCGCCTTCATACACCTTGGCCGGCATGCCACGAGCGAGAAAGCGCGCTCCGAACGACAGGAGCACCGGCGTCGCGGCTTCGGCGTACTTCGCCAGCACGCCGGGGTCCGACACGGTGTGATAGGAGGCGATCCAGTATCCCTTGGCCATAGGTCACTCCTCGTGCTTGGGCAATTCGAGCTGCAAACTGATCGATGTTGGTCGCCGAACAATTTAAGCCGTCAAGAACCACGACCGCTGCCGGCCGAGGCCGAACTCAGAACCGGTAACGCTTTCCAACCGCCGATGGAACGACGGCATCGCCAAAGGCGCTTGCCAATGCACCGGTCGCTCTCCAGCCGGTGCAATGGGCCGCAGCGATGACACGGAGCCCAAACTCGCCCATGGACTCGACGGTTTCGGGGATCACTCGCTCGTTGGTACCCGACAGATGGAAGCCGCCCATCACGCCGTAGGTGGGCAACTGCGGAAAGCAATCGCGCGCGTGCTTGAGGACGTTGACCACTCCCGCGTGCGAGCAGGCGGTGAAAACGATCAGCCCCTTGCCCTTGACCGCGACGGCGACGAAGCGCTCGTCCATGATCAGCGGATCCGGCTCCCAACCGCTGCCATCGTCCGTCCGGCGGTGCTGGCCCGGCAATCCGGTTTCAAATGAAGTTACGCGCGGAATCTCACCGCTGACGTAGAAGCAGTCGTCCAGTATCGACTGGGCCTGGGTCGCATGGACGACCTCGGCCCCATGCTGTGCGAGTTGATGCGCACTGGGCACGTCCTCGAACAATCGGAACGTGCCGTCGGCGGCCTTCGTCGCGCGTGACCGGTACATCCCGGGATGCATGTAGGTCGGAACATCGCGACCGCCATTGCGCTGTCGAATCATCTGCAGGGCACGCAACATCGCGCCGCAGTGGTCCCAGTGACCATGCGACAGCACGATGCCTTCGACCTGTCCCATGTCGAAGCCCAATCGCTCGACGTTGCGTTCGAACACG
>CAVYNB010000021.1:0-49054 GCA_963769745.1 uncultured beta proteobacterium | reverse complement strand
GAAGTTGGCGCGCCTGGCGGGATTCGAACCCACGACCCCTGGCTTCGGAGGCCAGTACTCTATCCACTGAGCTACAGGCGCGTGCCTGCGATGCGACCGCTCACCCGGCGCGCGCTGACATTCCGGCGCGCTGGGCACTACCCGGCGGGTGCGCGAGCGTGGGGCGGATGGTAACGGGTTTCGCTGCGCACCGCTCGCAGAGTCACTCGCAACGCGAGGCGTGAGGGCAGTCGGAAGAGGCTCGCACGCTATACTCATGCGCTTCGCAGGGCGATCGCGCCCTACCATTAAAGCGCTCTCGATTTCGCATTCCATTCCGCCCCGAGCAGCGCCGTCGCACACGCAGCCAGGAGCCCTATGTCGAGCGACCACCACACTTCGCCGATCAAGACGCCGCGACAGCTGATCACGGTCGTCATTCTGGCCTTCGTCGTCCCGGTGATCGTGATCATCCTGCTGGCCACGTTCGTGACCGGGCAGAAGGTCGGCGGGGCCGGGTCCGATGCGATGACGCCCGAAGCGATTGCCGAGCGGCTGCGTCCGGTCGGCTCCATAGCCTTTGCCGGTGCTACCAGTGGCCCGCGCACGCTTCAGGATGGCGAGGCCGTCTACAAGCTTGCATGCAGTGCATGCCACGCCACCGGCGCGGCGGGCGCACCGAAAACCGGAGATGCCGGCGCCTGGGCGCCTCGCTTGAAGCAAGGCTACGACACGCTGGTCAAGCACGCGGTCGAGGGTTTCAAGACGATGCCGGCGAAGGGCGGCAATGCCGACCTCGATCCGATCGAAGTCGCGCGCGCGGTCGTCCACATGGCGAACCTGTCCGGCGCCAAATTCAAGGAGCCGGCGGCGCCTGCCGTGGCCGTGGCCAAGTCGGGCGTGCGTACCGGCGAACAGATCGTGCTGGCGTCGTGCGGCAACTGCCACACCGAGGGACTCAATGGTGCGCCGAAGATCGGTGACCGGGCGGCCTGGACAAAGCGTGCGTCCATGGGCCTGGACGCGGCGACGTCAGCGGCCATCAAGGGGCACGGCGGGATGCCGGCGCGCGGTGGGATGGCTGATCTGACCGATGCCGAACTCAAGTCGGCGGTGCAGTACATGTTCAATCGATCGACCGGCGCACCCGCCGCGGCCGCCGCACCGGTTGCAGCCGCGGCCGCTGCCCCGGCGGCTCCGGCCAAGGCGGATGGCGCCAAGGTCTACGCAATGGGATGCAATGCCTGCCACGCCGCCGGCGTAGCGGGCGCGCCGAAGTTCGGTGACAAAACCGCATGGGCTGCGCGCAGCAAGCTCGGCGTCGATGCGCTTGTCGCATCGGTCGTCAAAGGCAAAGGTGCGATGCCGCCCAAGGGCGCCGTTGCGAGCGCGAGTGACGCAGAACTGCGCGCCGCCGTGGAGTACATGCTGGCGGCTGCCAAGTAGCTCGGCACATTCTTCGAACGAAACGGGCGCTACGGCGCCCGTTTTCATTGGCGTCGCCCGGCCGCGCACCGTCTATGGATTGAGCTGCCGGTACACCAGGCGCGCAATGGTCTGCAGTTCGTCCTTCGGCAAGTCTCCGGCAAGCGCGTAGCCCAGCGGACCGTCGATCCAGTAAAACACGCGCGTGGGTCCGTCTTCGGAATAGCGGAAGGCCGTCTCGGCATTGGTCGACTCGCGCTTGATCAGCAATGAGAGGCGGCGGCCCTGCGCGTTCTCGTACATCAGTAGCGCCAACGGTGCAGGGTCGCTCGGATGGGACGGCGGCAGCAACCGGCCGCCGAGCAACTGATAGCCCGCGGTCGCGAGCGACGGTGCGCGGATCGGCGTCGCCAGCCGCTTCGACAGCCAGCCGACGAGGTGCTGCTCTTCCGACGCAGCTACCTCGACGGGGTGCCGCACTTCCGGCACATAGGCCGCGTGAGCCAGTGCCACCTCGCGCGCAATCGGCGGTTGCGACGGGCATCGTAGACATCCATCCGCGTGCGACGAACCCGAGTGCCACGCCAAGTACCAGTGTTGCCGCCAGACCACCCCAGCGCTGCCAGCGCACGGCGTCATTCGTCGGAACCTTCAGTGCGTGCGGTTCGTCGAGCACCGGATCGAAGAGGTCGTGCAGCGCCCGGTTCTGCTCTTCGTACGCGCGTACCCGCGCGGCCGAGGAGGCATCACGCGCGAGCAGTTCCTCCACCTCGCGGCGCTCGGCGTCCGTCGACTGTCCGTCGACGTAGGCGTGCAGTCGATCTTCGTTCATGTCTATTTCACCCGCCACAAAGCCGCGCCGGAGGTAACGGGCGCTCCCTGCGCCAGCAGTACGCGCAACTGTTCCCGCCCGCGCGCCAGGCGCGACATCACTGTACCGATCGGCACATCCAGCACTCCAGCGGCTTCTGCATAGCTCATCTGTTCGAGTCCGACGAGAAGGATCACCTGGCGCTGCTCTTCGGACAAGCGCATCAGCGCGACACGCAGCTCGGACAGCACGACGCCACTTTCGGCCGACTGACCGGACACCTGTGCTGCTACCGTCGCCGCCGCGGCGCCGTCCTCGTCGAGCGACTCGGTCGGCCGGGCCGCGCGGGCGCGGTTGACATGGACGTTGTGCATCACTGTGAAGAGCCACGCCCGCAGGTCGGTGCCGGGCCGCCAGAGTGCCCGCTTGCGCCAGGCACGCTCGAGCGTGTCCTGGATCAGATCGTCAGCGGCCTCGCGCTGTCCAGTGAGTGCCTGGGCATAGCGCCGCAGGCGCGGAATCCAGTGTTCCGCGTCGGCAGCGCTGAAGCCCGGTCCGGCCACCATGTATTAGCTGCGCGCCAACCGCCATGCGTTGTTGAAGCCGTCACCGGTGCGGTCTCCGGGCTTGCTGTCCTTGACCCACAGGTACAGCGGCTTGCCCTTGTAGGCCCACTGCTTCGTGCCGTCGTCACGCGTGATGATCGAGTAGTCGCCTTGCGCCTTGGCGTCCGCAGCCGCCAGCAGTGGCGGCCAATTGGCCGCGCACGGACCGTTGCAGACGCTCTTGCCGCCGCCGGCCGTGTCCTTGTCGAACGTATACAGCGTCATGCCGGCGCTGTTGGTCAGAACGCCATCCATCACCTTGGTCGGAGCCGGCGGCGCTCCCATCATCGAGTCCATGGTGGAACATCCGGTCACACCAATGACTGCTGCGGCGACCAGCACCGCCAGACTCTTGCGCATCACGAGCTCCTGTAGGGGTTGTGGAACCTACAGCAAACACACGGCTCGGCGCCGTTATTCCACGCTCTCAGATTTCTGCAGGGTCGACCTCGATCTGCCAGCGTACGCCCGACTTCCGCGCGCGCAGTTCGCCCAGCCAGGCGCGCAGGAAGGCATGCAGCGGCCCGCGCTGGGCCGCTTCCACCAGAAGCTGCGCGCGTTCGATGCCGGCGCGCCGTGCGAGCGCCATGGGCACGGGATCGTAGATCCGTACATCGACAGGATCCGCGGCCAGTTCGACCGCCGTGCGCAGGAAGGCGACAGCATCGTCCAGCCGGCGCGCCTCGGCCGTCAGCAGGGCCTGATGACTCGTCGGCGGCATGCCGGCACGACCCCGCTCGGCCAGCAGCGCATCGGCAAAGGCCGCGTAGTCCTGTCGTGCCAGTGCTGCAAACAGCGGATGCTGTGGAAAGCGCGTCTGCACGAGCGCGCGGCTCGGACCGCCGCTGCGACCCGCACGGCCAACCACCTGCACCAGCGTCGCGAACAGGCGCTCCGATGCCCGGAAGTCGTGCGACGCCAACTGACTGTCGGCATTCAGCACCACGACGAGGGCGACGTTGCGGAAGTCGTGCCCCTTGGCGACCATCTGCGTGCCGACCAGCACATCGACGTCGCCACGATGCACGGAATCGAAAGCACGGGCCGCGGAGTCGCGCCGCCGTGTCGAATCCCGATCGATGCGCAGCACGCGCGCGGTCGGCAGGAGCTGCTGCAGCGACTCCTCGATGCGCTGCGTGCCGCGGCCGATGCCCTGCAGCGCGCTGTTGCCGCAGGTAGGGCACGAGCGCGGCACCGGACTGCTCCAGCCGCAATGGTGACAACGCAGCGTGCGATCCGGCTTGTGAAACACCGCATACGCCGCGCAGTTGGGACAGTTCGACAACCACCCGCAGGCCTCGCAGGCGACCACCGGTGCATAGCCGCGACGGTTGAGGAACACCAGCGACTGCTCGCCCCGCTGCAGCGACTCCGACAGCGCCGACTCGATCGCCGGCGCGACGCCCGAGACGAGCCGTGCGGCGCCCGGATCGATGAGTTCGATGCTGGGCGCAATCCAGTCCTCGGTCGTCGCCCGCTGGGTGAGCGTCTGCAACTGGTAGCGGCCGGCGCGGGCCTGCGACCAGCTTTCGAGCGATGGCGTAGCCGAGCCGAGGATCACCGGAATCCCGAGCAGCTGCGCGCGCTTGACCGCGAGATCGCGCGCCGAGTAGCGCACCCCTTCGCCCGCCTTGTACGACGGATCGTGCTCTTCGTCGACGACGATGAGCGCCAGGCGCGGCAGCGAAGCGAAGACCGCGAGCCGCGTGCCGATGACAACGCGTGCGCGGCCCTCGTGCGCCGCGAGCCAGGCGGCCGCACGCTCCCCGGCTGCCAATCCGCTATGCAATGCGACGACTCCGTAGCTCGGAAAGCGTGCCCGCACCTGCGACTCGAGCTGGGGCGTGAGGTTGATCTCGGGCACCAGCAGCAGCGCCTGCGACTCCGGCCGAGTCGCCAGGGTCTGCTCGATCACCGACAGGTAGACCTCGGTCTTGCCACTGCCGGTGACACCGAACAGCAATGACGGAGCAAATCCGGCGGCCGCCGTCAGCCGCTCCACGGCACGCGACTGTTCGTCAGTCAGCGCGGGTCGTTGAGTCGATTCCGCGGTCGTGGCGACCACTCCCGCGGAACGCAGGCGGGCGAGGGCCTGGGCATAACGCGGGCCGGGAAGCTGACGCATTGCAGGCGGCAGTGCGGGCAGCGCTACCTCGCCCCACGCATGCTGGTAGTAGTCGGCAGCGAAGCGGGTCAGACCCAGCCAGTGCGCATCGAGCGGGCCAATTTCATTGAGTAGACGCGAGACCGGCTTGATGCGCGCGGGGTCGAGTGCCGTGGCATTGGAGGTGCCGACGACGAGGCCGACTGCTTTGCGACGCCCGAGCGGCACGACACAACGCATGCCGACGACAGCATCGCCAGCATCGGCCTCGGTGTTCGCATAATCGAGCGGCGACTCGAGCGGCAGGTCGAGCAATACCTGAAGGAAGCGGACGTGTGTCACGCTGTCGACCGACCGAATTCCTGACCTAAGACTTGAAGTAAAACAAGTAACTCACTGATTTGAAATGAACCGACACTTTTGATCCGCCAGCCTGTGGATAACTTTGTGGAAAAACGGTGGGAAGTCGTCGCAAACCCGCGTGGGAATTGACCCCAGCTTGGTTTGGCGTCGGTAACACTCCTGTCAACATTTATACAAATCAATAACTTAGCGCACTGAATCGAGCGAGTCCGGCGCCTATCGCCCGCGAAGCCGCATGGATTCTCGCTGAGCGCGCTTTTGTGAATAAGTCAAGCGCCGACAACAAATCACGCCACTTTCGCAGTGACCACTCACCTACGAAGTGCCCGGCTGTGTTGATGCACTTCGTCGACCAGCACGGCCACCGATTCCGGTGGCGTGAACTGCGAAATTCCATGCCCGAGATTGAAGACATGGCCCCCCAGCCGACCATCACTACGGCGCGGTGAACCAAACGCATCCAGCACGCGGCGCACCTGCGCGCGCAGTGGCTCGTCCGTTGCAAACAGGGCCATCGGATCGAGGTTGCCCTGCAGCGCACAGCGATCGTCAATGCGCTGGCGCGCCTGGCCCAGGTTGACGGTCCAGTCCAGCCCGACCGCATCGCAGCCGATCGCCGCGATCTGTTCGAGCCACAGGCCGCCGCCTTTGGTGAACACGATGCTCGGAACGCGTTCACCTTCGTGCTCGCGTCGAAGTTGCGAAACGACCTCGCTCATGTAGGCGAGCGAAAACTCCTGGTAAGCCCCGTCAGCGAGCGCACCGCCCCAGGTGTCGAAGATCATCACGGCCTGGGCCCCGGCGGCGATCTGTGCATTGAGGTAATCGGCGACGGCGCGTGCGTTGACCTTCAGGATGCGATGCAGCAGGTCCGGGCGCGCATACAGCATCGTCTTGATCTGGCGGAAGTCGTCGGATCCGCCGCCTTCGATCATGTAGCAGGCAAGCGTGAACGGGCTGCCGGAAAAACCGATCAGCGGAATGCGGTTCGCGAGTGCCTTGCGGATCTCGCGCACCGCATCCATCACGTAGCCGAGCGACAGTTCCGGATCGGGAGCGGAAAGGGCGGCGACATCCGCCTCGGTCCGCACGGGCCGTTCGAACTTGGGCCCTTCACCGTCGGCGAAATACAGTCCCAGGCCCATTGCATCGGGCACGGTCAGGATGTCGGAGAACAGGATCGCGGCATCCAGCGGAAACCGGTCGACGGGCTGCAGCGTGACTTCGGTGGCCATTGCCGGCGACTTGGCGAGCTTCAGGAAGCTGCCCGCTCGCTTGCGCGTTGCGTTGTACTCGGCCATGTAGCGGCCGGCTTGACGCATCAGCCACACCGGCGTGTAGTCGGTCGGTTCGCGCAGCAATGCGCGCAGCAACGTATCGTTTGAAGGTCTCACGGAGCAGCCGGGTGAAAGCAAACCGCGATTCTGTCACGCCGCCCTTGCCCGGCTGGCTGCGCGCCGGCGAAAAGTCCATCAGCCTGTCAGTTCACGTCCAGCCGGGTGCGCGGCGGTCACAGGTGGTGGGCGAGCATGGCGGCCGACTCAAAGTGGCTGTCAGTGCCCCGCCGCTCGACGGACGCGCCAATGCGGCCGTCATCGAGTTGATCGCCGAACGACTCGGCGTGCGCGCTTCGCTGCTGCACGTGGCGGCCGGCGAGAGCAGTCGCGACAAGCGCGTTGAACTGTCGGGCGGTGTGCTGACCCCGGACGAGGTTGTGCTGAAGCTGCAGCCCGGATAAAAAAAGAGCAGGCCCGCAGGCCTGCTCTTTTTCGAGAAAGATCCTCGCTGCTTACTTCTTGGGAGCAGCGTCGGCCTTCTTCTCGGTCGCGGCGGCGGGCTTGGCATCAGCCGGAGCAGCCTTGGCGTCGGCCTTGGCCGGTGCGGCAGCGGGCTTGGCAGCCGGTGCAGCAGCAGGCTTGGCGGCCGGAGCGGCCTTTGCGTCAGCCTTGGCCGGCGCGGCAGCGGGCTTGGCAGCCGGTGCAGCGGCAGGCGCAGCGGCCGGAGCAGCAGCAGCCGGCTTGGCGTCAGCAGCTTTTTTCTCTTCTTTCTGCTGGGCGTAAGCAGCGCCGGTTGCGAACGCGGCGGCGATCAGGACAGCGAACAGCTTTTTCATGTCTAAAGTTCCCCGGAACGGTTATTGAAAGTGAGAGCGGGTGGGTCAGCCCCGAACGGGGATCCCAAGCTCCGCAATAGCCAACGTCTGGCCGGCGCGAAGGTTGACACGAAAGTGAGTTCGGCTACTGGAAAACCCGCTCGAACGGGCGTTTTCAGTGTCCGGAACCGGGCGATTGATGCGTTTCCGCTACTCCTGAGGCAGCGCCAGGGTGCGGACCTGAAAGCGCCCGTCGTTCTGGACGAGCCAGGTTTCGGAGAAAACCAGGTTGCCGCGCACCAGCAGCGTCGTCGGGGGCGCCGGAAGCGGGGAGGCGGCCTTCAGCGACGCCAGCGCCATCTGGTCCAGCGACTTGATCTTGGGTGACCGCGTCACGCGGGACCCGACGACATTGCCGGAGCGGTCGACCGTTGCCTCGACCACGATGACGGCCTGCAGCAGGTGATGGGGCCGGCCCTCGAACAACTGCTTTTGGTTGACCTGATGAATGCGCACGGCGGCCGCACGCTTCCATGCCTCCAGTGCAGGATCACGCGGTGCCAGTCGAACCGCCCCGGAGCCGCCCACGGCCGGTGCCGAGGCAGCCGGAGCTGAGCTGGTCGGCGCGGCGCTCGTGCTGGGGCTGCTGGCCGCCGGCGGAGTCGGAGTTGGAGCACCGCACGCCGACAGCAAAGCCGCCACCGCGACCGATGACAGGGTCGACCACCAGACGGTGAAGCGTGCAGGGACAACGGCCATGACTGCCTCCTTCAACGAACAATGAGTACCGGAATCAGGGTGTGGTCCAGCAGCCGCTGTGTTTCCGATCCGAGCACCCGGGCGGTCAGCCCCTGCCGACCGTGCGATGCCATGACAATGAGCCCGGCGCCGGCCTGGTCCGCGGCCGCCAGTACTCCGCGAAACACGTCGGTTGCCTCCTGCATCGAGGTCCTGCAATCGACCCCTGCCAGACGCGCGATTTCCTTTGCCCGCGCCAGCCGCGCACTCGCCTCGGCGCCCACCGTCGCCTGGTAGTCGGCCCCGGCGATCGCACTCGATTCGCCGACGGCGCTGTAGGGGTAGGGCGCAGCCACGGTCACCGCCGTCAGGCCGGCGCCGACCCGCGCGGCGAGTTGGGCCGCGGTTTCCACCGCTCGTTCGGAAGTCACAGAACCGTCAGTCGCCACAAGAATGGTGCCGTTGAACATCGGACGTCCTTCCAGGTATTTCGGCAGCAGAAACAGAAAGGGGCAGCCTCAGCCGCCCCCGTTTTCACGCTAAGCCGCGCGATGTGCGCCGACCTACTTGCCGCGGATCTTGCGGATCGCCGCGATCTGGGCGGCCATTGATGATAGTTCGGCTTCGGCCTTGGCGATCTCCATGTCGCTGTTGGCGTTGCGGCGCGCATCCTCGGCCCGCTGCAGCGCTTCGCGCGCCTTGGCTTCGTCAAGGTCCCGGCCGCGGATCGCCGTGTCGGCGAGCACCGTCACCACGTGCGGCTGCACCTCGAGGATGCCGCCGGCGACGAAGATCTGTTCCTGCTCATCCTTGCCCGGCACCTTGATGCGGACCACGCCCGGCTTGATGCGCGTGATCAGCGGGGTGTGACGCGGATAGATGCCGAGTTCGCCGGCCTCGCCCGGGAGTGCGACGAACTCCGCCTCGCCGGCGAAGATCGATTCCTCGGCGCTGACGACGTCGACCCGAATGGTTGTGGCCATGATGGCTCCTCAGGACGACCGCGCCTAGGCGGCGACCTTCTTGGCTTCCTCTTCCTTGCGCATCTTCTCGAACTTCTCGCGCGCCTCGTCGATCGTGCCGACCATGTAGAAGGCCTGCTCCGGGAAGGCGTCGCACTCGCCATCGACGATCATCTTGAAGCCGCGGATCGTTTCCTTCAGCGGGACGTGCTTGCCGGGCGAGCCGGTGAACACCTCGGCCACGTGGAACGGCTGCGACAGGAAGCGCTGGATCTTGCGCGCGCGCGACACCGCGAGCTTGTCCTCGGGCGACAGTTCGTCCATGCCCAGGATCGCGATGATGTCGCGCAGTTCCTTGTAGCGCTGCAGCGTGGCCTGCACGCGGCGGGTGGTCGTGTAGTGCTCGTCGCCGACGACGTTCGGGTCGATCTGGCGCGAGGTCGAGTCGAGCGGATCGACCGACGGATAGATGCCGAGCGACGCAATCTCGCGCGACAGCACGACGGTGGCGTCGAGGTGGCCGAACGTGGTCGCCGGGCGACGGATCGGTCAGGTCATCCGCCGGCACGTACACGGCCTGGATCGACGTGATCGAGCCGGTCTTGGTCGACGTGATGCGTTCCTGGAGCTTCCCCATCTCCTCGGCCAGCGTCGGCTGGTAGCCCACCGCCGACGGCATCCGTCCGAGCAGCGCCGACACTTCGGTGCCGGCCAGCGTGTAGCGGTAGATGTTGTCGATGAAGAGCAGGATGTCCTTGCCTTCGTCACGGAACGCTTCGGCCATCGACAGGCCTGTCAGGCCGACACGCAGGCGGTTGCCCGGGGGTTCGTTCATCTGCCCGAACACCATCGCGACCTTGTCGAGGACGTTCGAGTCCTTCATCTCGTGATAGAAGTCGTTGCCCTCGCGCGTGCGCTCGCCGACGCCCGCGAACACCGAGTAGCCGCCGTAGGCCTTCGCGATGTTGTTGATGAGTTCCATCATCGTCACGGTCTTGCCGACGCCAGCGCCGCCGAAGAGACCGATCTTGCCGCCCTTGGCAAACGGGCAGATCAGGTCGACGACCTTGATGCCGGTTTCGAGCAGTTCGACCGACGGCGACAGTTCATCGAACTTCGGCGCAGGCTGGTGGATCGCGCGCCTCTGGTCCGACTTGATCGGGCCGGCTTCGTCGATCGGCCGGCCGAGCACGTCCATGATGCGGCCGAGCGTACCCGGGCCGACCGGCACCATGATGCCGGCGCCGGTGTTCTTCGCCTTCATGCCGCGCCGCAGGCCGTCGGACGAGCCCATCGCGATCGTGCGCACGATGCCGTCGCCGAGCTGCTGCTGCACCTCGAAAGTCAGCCCCTGCTCGACCAGCGTGTTGGTCGGATCCGCCTCAAGAACGAGCGCGTCGTAAATCTCCGGCATGTTGTCGCGCGGGAACTCGATGTCCACGACTGCGCCAATGCACTGAACGATGGTTCCGGTGGCTCCGGTGCTCATAGGATTTCCTCGGTTCTGCTCTTCAATTCGGTTTCGATCACGAAACCGCGGCGGCGCCGCCGACGATTTCAGAAATTTCTTTGGTGATGCCGGCCTGCCGCGTCTTGTTGTAGATGAGCTGCAGTTCCTCGATCAGCTTCTTCGCGTTGTCCGACGCCGCCTTCATTGCCACCATGCGTGCGCTCTGCTCGGACGCCATGTTTTCCGCGACCGCCTGGTAAATGAGCGCCTCGGCATAGCGGACCAGCAGCGCGTCGATGACGGCGGGCGCATCCGGTTCGTAGATGTAGTCCCACGAGTACGCGCGCTTCTCTTCTTCTGACTGCAGCAGGTTCTCATAGGACAGCGGCAGCAGCTGCTCGATCACCGGCTCCTGCTTCATCGTGTTGACGAAGCGCGAGTAGGCGACGTAGACCGCATCGATGCGTCCATCGGCGTACATGTCGATCAGCGCCTTGACCGGCCCGATCAGCTTTTCCAGGTGCGGGCGGTCGCCGATCTGCACGTAGTGGGAGACAACGCTGGCATTGAGCCGCTGCAGGAACCCGAAGCCGCGGTTGCCGATCGCGGTCGTGTGGACCTTGATGCCCTGCGCATCGAGTTCCTTGATCCGCTGCAGCACCGCGCGCTGGATATTGGTGTTCAGCCCGCCGCACAGTCCCTTGTCGGTCGTGACCAGGATGATCCCGACGCCGTTCATCGAGTCGCGCTTCTGCATGAAAGGCGGCCGGTACTCCGGGTTCGCCAGAGCCAGGTGCGCGACGATGTTGCGGATCTTGTCGCCGTACGGCCGGAACTGGCGCATCCGGTCCTGCGCCTTGCGCATCTTGGAGGCCGCGACCATTTCCATCGCCTTGGTGATCTTGCGCGTGTTCTGCACGCTCTTGATCTTCTGGCGGATCTCTTTGGTACCTGCCATGTCATTCAGTCGACGGGATGTACGCTCGCTTCGCTCGCACGTGCATCCCGTCGAATCCAGTTAGGCGATTGAGCTTGGGAGCGGCCCGGCGCTCAATCGCAGTTCAACTACAGGTCAATACCCGCCCGACTTCTTGAACGCCTCGATCGCCTTCGTCAGCTCGGCCTCGTCGTCCTTCGACAGGTCCTTCGTGCTTTCGATGCGATCGGCCAGCGCGGCGTGCTTGGTCTTCACGTAGTCGCGCAGCGCCTTTTCGGCGGCCAGGCAGTCCTTCATGTCGATGCTGTCGAAGGCCCCGGCACTCACGGCGAAGAGCGTCACCGCCATTTCCCACACCTGCAGCGGCTGGTACTGCGGCTGCTTCATCAGCTCGGTGACGCGACGGCCGCGCTCGAGCTGGTTGCGGGTGGATTCGTCAAGGTCGGAGGCGAACTGCGCAAACGCGGCCAGTTCGCGGTACTGGGCCAGTGCCAGGCGGATGCCACCGCCCAGCTTCTTGATGACCTTGGTCTGCGCATTCCCGCCGACCCGCGACACCGAGATGCCGGGGTTGATCGCGGGGCGGATACCGGCGTTGAAGAGATCCGTTTCGAGGAAGATCTGGCCGTCGGTGATCGAGATCACGTTGGTCGGCACGAACGCGGTCACGTCGCCGGCCTGCGTCTCGATGATCGGCAGCGCGGTCAGCGAGCCGGTCTTGCCCTTGACTGCGCCCTTGGTGAACTTCTCGACGTACTCGGGGTTGACGCGCGCGGCACGCTCCAGCAGGCGCGAGTGCAGGTAGAACACGTCGCCCGGATACGCTTCGCGGCCCGGCGGGCGGCGCAGCAGCAGCGACACCTGGCGATAGGCCCACGCCTGCTTGGTCAGGTCGTCATAGATGATCAGTGCGTCCTGGCCGCGGTCGCGGAAGTACTCGCCCATCGTGCAGCCCGAATACGGCGCGATGTACTGCATCGCCGCCGATTCGGACGCCGTCGCCGCCACGATGATCGTGTACTCCATCGCGCCGAATTCCTCGAGCTTGCGCAGCACGTTGGCGATGTTCGAGGCCTTCTGACCGATCGCGACGTACACGCAGATCAGGTCCTTGCCCTTCTGGTTGATGATCGTGTCGACGGCGACCGCCGTCTTGCCGGTCTGGCGGTCACCGATGATCAGTTCGCGCTGGCCGCGGCCAATCGGCACCATCGAGTCGATGGCCTTGAGACCCGTCTGCACCGGCTGCGACACCGATTGCCGCTCGATCACGCCGGGAGCGACCTTCTCGATGACGTCGGTCATCTTGGCGTTGATCGGCCCCTTGCCGTCGATCGGTTCGCCGAGCGAGTTGACGACGCGACCGATCAGTTCCGGGCCGACCGGGACATCGAGGATGCGTCCGGTGGCCTTGACCGGATCGCCTTCGCGGATGTGCTCGTAGTCACCGAGCACGACCGAGCCGACCGAGTCGCGCTCGAGATTCAGCGCCAGGCCAAAGGTGTTGTTCGGGAACTCGAGCATCTCGCCCTGCATCACGTCCGACAGGCCGTGAATGCGGCAGATGCCGTCGGTCACCGTCACGACCGTGCCCTGCGTGCGCAGTTCGGTCGACACGCCGAGGCCCTTGATGCGGGACTTCAGCAGTTCGCTGATTTCACTGGGATTGAGTTGCATCTTTCAACTCCGATAGATTCAGGCGCCGCTTAGGCAGTTAGCGCCGTCTGCATTTCTGTGAGCCGTGCGCGGACCGAACTGTCGAGCACCTGGTCGCCGACCGTGGCACGAACACCGCCGATCAGCCCGGCGTTCACGCGCACTTCGGGCTTGAGTTTCTGGCCGAACTTCTTGGACAGCGACGCCAGCAGGTCCGCGACCTGCGCATCCGACAGTGGAAATGCCGTTTCGATCAGGCAGTCCGCCACGCCTTCGGCGCGGTTCTTGAGTTGCCGGAACTGCGCCGCCACTTCGGGCAGCACCGCCAGGCGCTGGTTCTCGATCAGCAGCTTGAGGAAATTCGTTCCGGCTGCGGGCAAGGACGCCTTCATCATGCCGGTGAGCAGTCCGAAGACCTGGGTGTGGTCCAGGTTCGGATCGGCCACGACATCGGCAACCTGGGGATGCGACATCAGGCCGGCCAGCTCGTCGACCGCAGCGCGCCATCCTTCAAGGCTCTCGCCCGTTCCCTGAGCGACCGAGAACAGGGCCTCGGCGTAGGGCCGGGCGATGGTCGACAGTTCGGCCATGGTCAGAGCCTCGCCTTGAGTTGCGTGAGCAGCTCGGCGTGGACCTGTGCGTTGACCTCGCGCTTGAGGATCTGCTCCGCGCCCGCAACAGCAAGGACCGCGACCTGGTCGCGCAGGGATTCTTTCGCGCGCTGCATTTCCTGTTCGGCTTCGGCCTTGGCCGCAGCGACCAGGCGATCGCCCTCGACTTTGGCCTGTCCCTTGGCCGCGTCGATCACCGCCGCTGCGCGTTTCTCGGTTTCGGCCATCAGGGCCTGTGCGCGCGAACGCGCCTCGGCATCGAACTGGGCGATCTTCTTCTGGGCATCGTCGAGACTGCGATTGCCTTTATCGGCCGCGGCAAGGCCGTCGGCGATCTTCTTCTGGCGCTCGTCGAGCGCCTTGATCAGCGGCGGCCAGATGAACTTCATCGTGATCCATGCACCGATGAAGAACACAGCCATCTGGACGAACAGCGTGGCGTTGATGTTCATAGACTTTGAACTCGGAAAATGCCGGGCGCGCCTGTCGGCGCACCGGCAACTTCAGGATTGGTCCGGAGCGCTGGCGCGATCAACCCGCGAACGGGTTGGCGAACGCGAACATCATCGCGATACCGACGCCGATCAGGAAGGCGGCATCGATCAGGCCGGCCAGCAGGAACATCTTGGTCTGCAGCGTGTTCATCAGCTCAGGCTGGCGCGCCGCGGCTTCGATGTACTTGCCGCCCATGATGCCGATGCCGATGCAGGCGCCGATGGCGCCCAGGCCGATGATCAGGCCGGTGGCCAGGGCAACGAATGCGACGTTCGTCATGTCTACTACTCCTCAGTACGAAAGGTGATGGCTGGAAACGTTGAAATCAATGGCCTTCGTGCGCCTGCCCGATATAAACCAGCGTAAGCATCATGAAGATGAACGCCTGCAGCAGGACAATCAGGATGTGGAACAGGAGCCACGCCGTGCCGGCCAGGACGTGGCCGATCGTCAGCATGATTCCGGTGGCATTCAGGGCCGCGTAGCCGCCGAGCAGCGCGATCAGGAAGAACAGCAGCTCGCCCGCGTACATGTTGCCGAACAGTCGCATGCCGAGAGACACCGTCTTGGCCGCGTACTCGATCAGGTTGAGCAGGAAGTTGAACGGCCACAGCAAAGGATGTGAACCGAACGGCGCGGTAAACAGTTCATGCACCCAGCCGCCGAAGCCCTTGATCTTGACGCCGTAGTAGATCATCAGGAACAGCACGCCGAACGCCATTCCCGAGCGTGCCGTTCAGGTCCGCCGTCGGCAGCGGACGCAGGTACTCGATGTGGAAGACGTTGTGTGCAATCCACGGCAGCAGTTCCACCGGGATCAGGTCGATCGCGTTCATCATCACGATCCAGAGGAAGACCGTGAGCGCCAGCGGCGCGATGAAGCTGCGGTCCCCGTGAACGATCGACTTGCTCTGCTCCTCGACCAGCTCGACCAGCACCTCGACCGCCGCCTGGAAGCGGCCCGGCACGCCGGAGGTGACCTTGCGCGCGGCCAGCCACAACAGCAGCAGCACACCGCACAGGACCAGCACGGAGAAGACGATCGTGTCGATGTTGAACACCGTGAAGTCGATGATCGACTTCTGCTTGTCCGTCGACAGGTGCGTCAGGTGATGGACGATGTATTCGGTGGCGGTGGGAGCCTGGCCCGTGGCAGCCATGTTGGAAAACCCGTCCTTATTTGATCAGCAGCGCGAGTACGTAGCTCTTCAGCACGGCGATGATGGACACCAGCATCGCCAGCCACACCAGGTCTTTGTAGATCGCGACGACCAGCGCCAGCAGCACGATCGTCGAGACCACCTTGACGAATTCGCCGATCAAGAACACTGCCGCGTCGGTCCCCTGGGGCCGGCGGCTCGCCACCGCCAACTTCAGCGCAAACAACCCGTTCGGTATGAAACAGGCGGCGCCCCCCAACAAAGCGGAAATCGCGGCCGGCACCCCTCCGATGAGTGCACTCAGCAGCGAAACGACGGCGGTGGTGAGTATCTGCAGCAGGACAATCCGGAACATGGTGCCGCTCCGATCGCCCTACGGCGGGATCTTGAGTCCGTATTCGCCAAAACCGCGAGATTCTACGAGGCGACGCAACCCTCGGTCAAATTTGTGTTGCGGCGCGCCACGGTGCCCAAGAGGCTAAGACCGGCGCAATCGGGTCAGAATGCCGTCCAGCTGATCGAGGCTCGCGAACTCGATGACGACACGCCCGCCCCCCTTGGCGTTCGTGACCAGCCGCACCGTGGCCCCCATCGCATCGGCCAGCTCGTCCTCGAGCCGAACGACATCGCGATCGCGGCCGGCTCCGCCCGATTTTTTCCTGCTGGCCGGCGGCTTGTCGTGGTGGGCGACGAGCGTCTCGGCCTCGCGCACGGACAGGCCGCGCGCCGCGATGCGATTGGCCAGCTGGATCTGCGTGGCGGCATCGACACCCAGCAGCGCGCGCGCGTGACCCATGTCGATCTGGCCGTCGAGCAGCATTGCCTGCACCGGGGCGGCGAGGTTGAGCAGCCGCAACAGGTTGCTGGTCGCGCTGCGCGAACGCCCGATCGCCTGCGCCGCCTGCTCATGCGTGAAGTCGAACTCGCGGATCAGCCGCTGCACGCCCTGCGCTTCCTCCAGCGGATTGAGGTCCTCGCGCTGGATGTTCTCGATCAGCGCCATCGCCAGGGCAGCCGTGTCCGGCACCGGCTTGACCAGCACCGGGACTTCGTCGAGCCCGGCCAGCTGCGCGGCGCGAAAGCGGCGCTCGCCGGCGATGATCTCGAACTGGCCTGAATCGACCGGCCGCACCAGGATCGGCTGCATGATTCCCTGCACCCTGATCGAGTCGGCCAGTTCGGCAAGCGCCTGCGGATCCATCCTCGTGCGCGGCTGATACTTGCCCGGCCGCAGTCGTGCGATCGGCAGCGTGGTCGGTGACGCTGCCGGAGACGTCGTCTCGCCGCCGAGCAGCGCGTCCAGTCCGCGCCCCAGACCCTTGGGCCGCTTGATCATCGTGTCTGTCCCTCCTCGGCGGGCGCCGCCCGGTACCAGTACGCATAGCGGTCGCGAAACCCGAACTTGCCATAGACGTGCCGCGCTGGCGCGTTCGCGGCGTCGACCTGCAGGTACGCGACGCGAGCGCCGGCGGCAGTGGCGGCCTGCAGCAGCTCACGAACGAGCGCGGTCGCGTGCCCGCGGCCGCGCTGGCCGGGTGCGGTGACCATGTTGAACACGCCGGCGCAATCGCCATCGATGACCACGCAGCCACAGGCGATCGGCACGTCGTCCTCGTGCAGGACGAGGAAGCGCGCCGGCAACAGGCAGTTCGCGATCCGCTGACTTTCCGCCGCAATCTGCGCCGCCGGCGCATTGCGCAGCCGTGCCGACGATCTCGGAAAACGCCAGTGCATCCACGACATCCGGCGCGCCGATAGCGGCAGCGACGACTTCGGCGGCCGGCAGCTCGACCATCATCACGCGCGACTCGTCGCACGCGACATAGCCCGCGCGATCGAGTGCGCTGTCGAGCGCTGCGGGCTGCGAGTACGGCGTGATGCGATACAGGCACGGCAGTCCGGCGCGCCGATAGAACGACGCCACATACGCCAGCTTCTCGTCGAGAGGTTGCCGTCCCGACCCGATCGCATTGACCGAACGCGCGCGCTTGGCCTTGCCGGGCGAAGTAGCGCAGCAGCCAACCGTCATAGATCGCCTGCTGCGGTGGCTGCGAGGACGTGAGTCCGGCGTCCTCGAGGCGCGCGCCGAGCGCGTCGTTGGCAGGCGCGCAGGCCGGCCGGCACTTCCGCCGGATCGAACATCACAGAGACCGCAGGCGATCGATCATCTCGGCGCCGAACGCGATATAAGCCTGCGCTCCCTTCGAGGCGCGATCGTAGGCCACGCCGGGCAAGCCGTAGCTCGGCGCCTCCGCCAGCCGCACATTGCGCGGGATGATCGTGGAGAAGACTTTATCTCCGAACTTCCCGACCAGTTGCTCCGACACCTGCTGCTGCAGCGTCATGCGCGGATCGAACATCACGCGCAGGAGTCCGATGATCGTGAGATCGGGATTCAGATTGGCGGCAACGCGCTTGATCGTGTTGACCAGATCCGCCAGGCCCTCGAGTGCGAAGTACTCGCACTGCATCGGGATGATGACGCCGTGCGCGGCGCACAGGCCATTGAGCGTCAGCAGCGACAGCGACGGCGGGCAGTCGATCAGGATGAAGTCGTAGTGCGATTCGACCTCGGCCAGTGCCGTCTTCAGCCGCGTCTCGCGCCCATCCAAGGTCGACGAGTTCGACCTCGGCCCCCGCGAGTTCCCGATTGGCGCCGAGCACGTCGTATCCACCCTGCTCGGCACGCTGCCGGGCCGTCGCCACGTCGGTCAGCCCGACGCAGCACCTGGTAGACGGACGCCGGCAACAGTCGCTTGTCGATGCCGCTGCCCATGGTGGCGTTGCCCTGCGGATCGAGGTCGACCAGCAGCACGCGCGGCCCATGCGCAGCGATGCCCGCAGCAAGATTGACGGCGGTGGTCGTCTTGCCGACTCCACCTTTCTGGTTGGCGATGCAGAAGATGCGCGCCACTTAGCGGGGATCCTGCGCGGTGGCGACGAGAAGGGCCGGGTCGTAGCCTCGCTCGCGCAGCAATGTGTCGATGACGCGGCGATCCTCGGCCGAGAGCGTCGGTGCGCGCGAGAGTACCCATAGATACTTTCGCGAGGGCTCGCCCACCACGGCGTAGCGATAGTCGTGTGCCAGCCCGATCACCCAGTAATCCCCCCACCCGATCGGCAACCAGCGCAACGCGGCAGGAAGAAAGCTGACCTCCAGTTTGTCGGTGCGGCCGCCGACGCGACGCGCCAGTCCATCAACACTCGACGTGCCGTCAGCGGTAGTGCAGCGGTTGACGACCCGCACGTTCCCGTCGTCCCGTACGGTGTACTCCGCCGTCGTATTACGGACGCAGACTTTCTGGAAACGATTCGGATAGTTCGCGATCTCGTACCAGAGCCCGGCGTAACGGGCGACATCGACGCTGCCGACAGTCGCGAGCGGAGGTTCGGTCGGATTGGCGGCCACAAGTGTGGTGACCAGCGCCGCAGCGATGGCCAGTGACAACCGGGACGCGTTCATTGCACGAGCCTGATGCCGAACGCCACCAACACGACGCCGGCGATGCGCTCGAGCGCTCGCGCCACCCTGCGATGCGCCTTGACCTGGGCGGTCAACGCATGTGCGAACGCGACCAGTGTCAGGCAGTAGGTCAGCGTCAACACTGCGATCGTGACTGCCATGGCGCCAAAGGTGACAGCACCCTGCTGCGTCGCCGGATCGATGAACAGGGGAAAGAACGCCATGTAGAAGACGATAGCCTTCGGATTCAGCAGCGTGATCAGCAGCGCCTGGCGGAAATGATGGCCGCTGTCGAGCCGTATCGGCCGCGCTTCAGCGCCACGCCGCGCGATGAGTCGCACTCCAACGTAAACGAGGTAAGCCGCGCCGGCGTACTGCAGTGTCTTGAACAGGATCGGGTGGCCTTGCAGGACGGCAGCGACACCGAGTGCGGCCAGCCAGAGCAACACCTGGTCTCCGACAATCAGGCCGAACGTCGCGACCGCGCCGGCGCGAAAGCCGCCCTGCCCGGTTGACGTCAGCAGTGCGAGCGTGCCCGGCCCGGGCAGTGCAAGGAAGATGAGGACGGCGACAACGAAGGACCAGTAATCGGTGATGCCCAGCATCAGAGGGGCTCGATCAGCACGAGGTGACGCTCGGCATCCAGGTGGGGGACGCGCAGTTTAACCGTGCGCATCACGCGGACCGGCAATCGCAAGTCGTCGAGTTCCTTGATCTCGCTGCTTGGCAGTGCGCCTTTCATCGCATACCAGCATCCCGCCGGATTCAGCAGCGGGCGAGTGAGACGCACGAGATCGGCGAGCGAGCTGAATGCCCGCGCGACGATGACATCGAACGGCGCGGCGCGGCAGTCCTCGACACGAGCCTGCACGATCTCGACATTCTGAAGACCGAGTTCCAGTTTTGCCTGCTGCAGGAAGGCGGTCTTCTTCGCGACCTTGTCGAGCAACGTGAAGTGCAGGCCGGGCAGCGCGATCGCGAGCGGAATGCCGGGCAGACCTCCACCGGCGCCGACATCGAGGACCCGCAGCACGCGGCCCTCGGCCTGTTGTTCGAGCGTCGGCACGATCGCAAGTGAATCCAGCAGATGATGACTGACCACCTGATCGGGTTGTTCGATTGCCGTGAGGTTATGGACGCGGTTCCAGCGCAGCAGCAGTCCGGCGAAGGCGCTCAGCTGTGCGACTCGTGATGAATCGAGAGTGACGCCCAGCTCGGCCGCACCTGCAGCCAGGTCATCGAGCGAGATCGCGCCGTCAGGCGGCAATCTGCCCTCGGGCAGTGACGCCCCGGTTCAGTCGTTTGATATGCACGAGCAGCAGCGAGATGGCGGCCGGGGTCACTCCAGACATGCGCGCCGCCTGGCCCACGGTTTCCGGACGCTGCGCCTGCAGTTTCTGCCGAACCTCGATCGACAAGCCACGCACCGTGGCGTAGTCGAGCTCGGGCGGAATGCGCGTGGTCTCGTGAGCCTCGTGACGCGAGACTTCGTCGTCCTGGCGGGCAATGTAGCCGGCGTACTTGATCTGAATCTCCACCTGCTCAGCCACCGCGACATCGTCAGCACCGGCCGCGGCGGGGCCTCCCAACGGTTCCCCGGCCGCTGTGCGCAGCGACAACAGGCCCGGATAGGTGACCTCCGGGCGCTTCAGCAGGTCAGCGAGCGTGTACTCGCGTTCCACGACCTTTCCGAGGACCCGCACGGCTTCGACGTCTGGAAGAGTGCGAGCGTTCACCCACGTCGATTTCAGACGCTCGATCTCAAGGGCGACGGCGTCACGCTTGCGGTTGAATGCATCCCATCGGACATCATCGACGCAACCCAGCCGACGACCCGTTTCGGTCAATCGCATGTCGGCGTTGTCTTCCCGCAGGCTGAGCCGGTACTCCGCGCGGCTCGTGAACATCCGGTACGGCTCGGCCACTCCGCGCGTGATCAGGTCATCGACCAGCACGCCGAGGTAGGCCTGGTCGCGCCGGGGCGACCACGGCTCATCGCCGCGCACCGCCAGTGCCGCATTGATCCCCGCCAAGAGTCCCTGGGCTGCGGCTTCTTCGTAGCCGGTCGTGCCATTGATCTGGCCGGCGAAATAGAGGCCAAGGATTGCCTTGGTTTCCAGCGACGCCTTCAGCCCGCGCGGATCGAAGTAGTCGTATTCGATCGCATAGCCAGGCCGCAGGATGTGTGCGCTTTCCAGACCTTTCATCGAATGGACAATCCGCACCTGCACGTCGAACGGCAGGCTCGTCGAAATGCCGTTCGGATAAACCTCGTGCGTCTCCAGCCCCTCGGGCTCGAGAAAGATCTGATGCGACGACTTGTCGGCGAATCGATGGATCTTGTCTTCGATGGAGGGGCAATAGCGCGGCCCGACGCCCTCGATCACTCCTGAGTACATCGGGCTGCGGTCCAGATTGGCGCGGATCACTTCGTGAGTCTGCGCGTTGGTGTGCGTGATCCAGCACGGCACCTGCCTCGGGTGCTGCGCCGCCTTCCCGAGAAATGAGAACACCGGCATCGGGTCAAGATCGCCGGGCTGCTCCTCAAGTCGCGAAAAGTCGATCGTCCGGCCGTCGATCCGGGGAGGCGTCCCTGTCTTGAGCCGTCCCTGGGGAAGCTTGAGTTCCTTGAGTCGGGCAGCCAGTGAAATCGAAGGCGGGTCACCGGCCCGTCCCGCAGAAAAGCTTTCGAGGCCGATATGAATAAGGCCATTCAGGAAGGTGCCGGCCGTCAGCACGACTGCGCGGCCGTGGAACCGGATACCGGACTGGGTCACCGCACCAACGACCCGCTCGCCGTCGACGATCAGGTCATCGACGGCCTGCTGGAAGAGCCACAGGTTGGGCTGATTCTCCAGGCGTCGGCGGATCGCCCCGCGGTACAAGACGCGGTCCGCCTGGGCGCGCGTCGCGCGAACCGCAGGGCCCTTGGAGCGATTGAGGATGCGAAACTGGATGCCGGCTTCGTCCGTGGCCGCAGCCATGGCTCCGCCCAGCGCGTCGACTTCCTTAACCAGGTGACCCTTGCCGATTCCGCCGATCGACGGGTTGCACGACATCTGACCGAGCGTTTCGATGTTGTGCGTCAGCAGGACGGTGCGCGCGCCCATGCGCGCCGACGCGAGGGCAGCCTCGGTCCCGGCATGTCCGCCGCCGACCACAATGACATCGAAACTGCCGGGAAAGTCCATGCGCGCGCCGCCCAAAACAAGCGCGAAAGTATAGTCGTCGGGGATTGTCGGGGACCGCGAAACGGCGCCGGGATCGGGCGCCGGGCCGCAAAAGTTTCACGTGGAACGTAGCCAGCGCGGTTTCACGTGGAACCTCCCCTAGAACATTCGGGGAACGCCCGGAAGACTACGGGCCGAAACGCGGCTCCAGGGCATTGCCGCGCACGCGCAGCGTAATGGACTGGATGCGCGATCCCCCCAGCTCCACCCGGACCGTACCGGCGACAGCCAGGTCGGGGGCGACGGTGAAGTCGCCCCGTGCCGCCAGCGCTCCGGCGCGTCCGCCGGTCTCCTCGAATCGGACCCCGGCCGACGACGCGCCCAGCAGGCCGTCGAACTCGGTAAAGCGGGTCACCCCCCCGGCGGTCGCGCCCTGTGTCGCGGCCAATCCCAGATTGATGCCGTTGAGTGCCGCCCAACGCAGTTGAAACGGACCCGCGAAGACGGCCTGCCGGACCGCCTCGTCGAGCGTTGTGCCGCGCCCGACCACGGTGAGGTTCAGTGCGGCCGTGCCCTGCACCGGCGACAGGATGGGCTCCTGTCCCGCGGGCGCCTTGCGCAGATGCTGGACGACGGACTCGAGGTCGATGTTCGTTCCGATAGCGCGTCCGGTGATGACCCACTCGACGTCGCTGGCCGCGTACAGCATGCCGCTGACCACGCCGTAAAAGCCCGCCAGAGAGTAGCTCGACACCTCGATCAGATTGCCGTCGACTCGACCGTTCGCCCGGACCTCGTTCCACTTGACTCTCGGACCGAAGGGCAGCGCCCAGCGATCGGCGTCCAGCCGAAAGTCGAGGACAGGTCGTCCGTCACTCGTCTGGGCCGGCCGCAACGCGAGGCGCATCGTCCCGTCCGATTCGAGCTCACGCACCACCAGGGGACCGAATCGACCGTCGTCGCCCCGGCGGATTACGGCCTCGTATCGGCCCGACAGCAGTTCGGTGTCCGAGACCCGAACGGACTCGAACCGGATCGTTGAAATCTTGGTCGAGAGCGCGCTGGCTCCGGCCGGCAATGACGTCGCAATCTCGGCTGCCTGCGCAGCGGTGACGCTCATCGGCGCGATCGTGGCTTCGCCCCAGACCCACTGCCCTCCCCGCAACGCACTCCAGAGGTCCTTCCAGTTGATCAGCAGGGACGCCTCGTCAACCTTGATGGTGCCGGTCTGGATTCCCCGGACCACCATGCGCGGCGAGGGCGTGAAGCGGAATTCGGTATCGGCGACGACGACCGGGCGTCGGAACACGGCCGTCAGGCGTTCCGCCACCCGGGCTGCACTGACCTCCCGCTGCAGCGGCTCGATCGTGCTGTACAGCGCTGTGCCCACGACACCGATCGCGGCAAGGATCAGCAGGCGTTTCATCCACTTGCGCAGTGATAGCCGGCGCTGTTCGTCAGCCAGTTCTTCGCCTTCGGCCCGGTCCCGTTCTTCCTGCAGATCGAGCCGGTCCGGGACGTTCACTGTCGTGATCGCAAAGTGGGTGGCCGCTTCCCAGTCGGGCGACTTGGTGGTGCGGTCCGGCGACGAGTGCGGCATATGTGAGCGCATACTCACCGTTGGATCGGCTCGTGGCGCGGTCGCCTGCCGCTGGGCCGCCGCGGCGCGCGACGGCGCGGTTGCTTCGCGAGCCAGTTGTGCAGCCGCCTGCTCGACGCGAGCGCGCACTAGTTCGCTGGCGACCGCTTCATCGGAGTCGCCGAAAATCGTGATCGGATCAAGATCGCTCTGCTCGAGGAACTGCGCAACGGCTTCCGGTTCGAGCCGCCCATCAGTTGCGGCGGATCCATTGACACGCATCGCCTCGGCCGAACCCATGGGCTCGACCAGGCCGGCATCCTGCAGCTTGCGCATGGCGCGCTCGATGCGTTCGTCGTTGAGACTCGGCAGCCGTGTCTTGAGACCAGCGACATTCAGTCGGCCGTCGAGCAGGATGAGTATCAGCCGCTCGCTCTGCGTGAACTGGTGCGACTTCTCATAGACCTCGCGCACACCGCGATCGGTGCGCTGATAGATCATCGATACGTTGAGCGCCATGAGAAGTCGTACGGGCTCCGCGCGGCGGAGTCATCGTCACAGATCGATTGATTGTATCGACGAAGCCCGCTGATTCACACGGCGGCGTTCGTCCGATAAGCGGGAAAATCGCGCGACTGCGAAGGCGTACCGCAGCTGCTAGAGCGCCTGCACGTACCGCCTCGACGCGACGACTGACGCTGATGCGCTAAGCCGTGCCGGCCGCGCGCGCTGCCTGCCGGTGTGCCCACCAGGCGTTGAACTCACCCACCAATCCGCGCCGGAACGCCATCACGCACACGACGAAGATCAGCCCGATCACGACCGTGACCGCCTCGCCGAGTCCGTTGAACCACTCGATGCCGGTCACCCGACCCATGAACATGCCGATGTCGCCGACCTTGTTCTCGAGCGCCACAACGATGAATGCGCCGAGGATCGGGCCGAGCATCGTGCCCATCCCACCCATCAGCACCATCAGGATCACGAGTCCCGACGTGCTCCAGTGCGCGTCGGTCAGCGTCGCGAAGCCGAGCACGAGGGTCTTGGTGGCCCCGGCCAATCCGGCCAGCGCTGCCGAAAGCACGAACGCCAGCAGCTTGAAGCGCGCCGTGTCGTAGCCGAGCGAGGTCGCGCGCGCTTCATTCTCGCGAATCGCCTTCAGCACCTGGCCGAACGGTGAATGCACCGTGCGAAAGATCAGCAGGAAAGACAGCACGAAGATCCCGAGCACAACGTAGTACAGCGTGACGTCGCTCTCGAGATTCACGAGCCCCAGCAGCTTGCCGCGCGGCACCGACTGCAGGCCGTCTTCCCCGCCGGTGAAGCCCGCCTGCAGGAAGAAGAAGTACAGCATCTGCGCAAGTGCGAGCGTGATCATCGAAAAGTAGATGCCGCTGCGCCGGATCGCCAGCATCCCCATCACGAGACCGAGCACCGCGCCGGCGACCACGCCAACCAGCAATCCAAGTTCGGTGGGTGCCCCCCAGACCTTGAGCGCGTGTCCCGCCGCATACGCCGCGCCACCGAGGAACGCGGCATGACCAAACGACAGCAGCCCCGTGAATCCGATCAGCAGGTTGAATGCGCACGCAAAGAGCGCGTAGCACATGACCTTCATTACAAAGACCGGATACGCACCGAAGAGCGGAAGCGCTGCGACAACCGCGAGCAGGACCGCGTACAAAATGAACTCGCGCGGCAGCTTCACGCTATTTCTCCTTGCCGAAGAGGCCGGCCGGGCGGATCAGCAGCACGATCGCCATGATCAGGAACACCACCGTGGCCGAGGCTTCCGGATAGAAGACCTTGGTGAAGCCCTCGATGACGCCCAGGCCCAGGCCCGTGAGGATCGAGCCGAGGATCGACCCCATGCCGCCGATGACCACGACGGCGAACACCACGATGATCAGGTTGCTGCCCATCAGCGGCTGCACCTGCAGGATCGGTGCGGCCAGCACGCCCGCGAATCCCGCGAGCGCGACGCCGAACCCATAGGTCAGCGTAACCATCAGCGGCACATTGACGCCGAACGCCTCGGTCAGCTTGGCGTTCTCGGTGCCGGCGCGCAGCAGCGCACCTAGCTTCGTGCGCTCGATGACGTACCAGGTTCCCAAACAGACGACGAGCGAAGCGACAACGACCCACGCCCGGTAATTGGGCATGATCATGAAGCCGAGGTTGGTGGCGCCCGTCAACACTTCCGGTACCTGGTATGGCAGTCCAGAGACACCGTAGAAAGACCGGAAAAAGCCCTCGATCAGCAGCGTGAGGCCGAAAGTCAGCAGCAGGCCGTATAGGTGATCGAGCTTGTACAGGTGCCGAAGCAGCAGGCGCTCGATGATGACTCCGAACAAGCCCACGATCAGCGGCGCAACGATCAGCATCACCCAGTAGTTGATGCCGAAGTACGTGAGTCCCATCCACGCGAAGACCGCGCCCATCATGTAGAGCGCGCCGTGCGCGAAATTGATGACGTTCAGCAGCCCGAAGATGACCGCCAGTCCCAGCGACAGCATCGCGTAGAACGAGCCGTTCACCAGTCCCAGCAGCAGCTGGGACAGCAGTGCGGACAGCGGTATGCCGAACAGTTCAGTCATCGTGAGTGCAAGGTTGTCACCGGGCGCCGCGGCGCCCGGTGCCCGTCAACGTCTTACTTCTTGATCAGCGAGCAGCGCGACTGTGCCAGTGACTGGTAAGCCTGGTCGCCGGGAATCGTCTGGACCACGTTGTAGTAGTCCCACGGGTCCTTCGACTGCTCGGGCGACTTCACCTGCATCAGGTACATGTCGTGCACCATGCGGCCATCGGCGCGGATCACGCCACCCTTGGTGAACATGTCGTTGATCTTCTGCTTCTTCAGCTGCGCCATGATCGCGTCGGCGTCATCCGTGCCGGCGGCCTTGACCGCCATCAGGTACTGCGACACCGCCGAGTAGTCGCCCGCCTGCAGGAACGACGGCATGCGCTTGAATCTTCTCGAAGAACCGGCGACCCCAGGCACGCGATTCGGGCGTCTGGTTCCAGTACCACGCATCCGTCAGGTACATGCCCTGCGTCGTCTTCAGGCCCAGGCTGTGGATGTCGTTGATGAACATCAGCAGGCCCGCGAGCTTCATCGTCTTGGTCACGCCGAACTCGTTGGCGGCCTTGATCGAGTTGATCGTGTCGCCGCCCGCATTCGCGAGGCCAAGGATCTGCGCCTTGCTGTTCTGCGCCTGCAGCAGGAACGACGAAAAGTCCGACGCGTTCAGTGGCGCACGCACCGCGCCGACGACCGTGCCGCCATTGGCCTTGACGACGTCGCCCGTGTCCTTCTCCAGCGAGTGGCCGAAAGCGTAGTCCGCCGTCAGGAAGAACCAGCTCTTGCCGCCCGCCTTCACCACGGCGCCGCCGGTGCCGTTGGCCAGCGCGATCGTGTCGTAGGCGTAGTGCACGATGTAGGGCGAGCAGTCTTCGTTGGTCAGGCGCGAGGTGGCTGCGCCGACGACGATGATGGGCCGCTTCTTCTCGGTCGCCACCTTCGCCGCGGCCAGCTGTGCCGCCGAGTTCGTGCCGCCGATGATCACGTCGGCGCCGGCCTGGTCGATCCACTCGCGCACCTTGCTCGACGAAATGTCGGCCTTGTTCTGGTGGTCGGCGAAGACGACCTCGATCTTCTTGCCCGGGAACTCCTTCTGCATGTCAGCGATCGCGAAGCGGATCGCCTCGACACCGGCCGGCGCCGTCGATGTCGGAATACACCGATGACATGTCAGTGATGAAACCGATCACGATCTTGTCGCCCGACAGCTTCTGGGCCTGCGCGCCGGAGAATCCCAGCGCCAGTCCGCATGCCGCGACTGCCGCGGCGATTTTCTTCAACTTCATTGAAATTCCCTCCTCATAAGGTTGATCACTGCTAGACACCGAGCAACTGATGCAGCGTCTCTTCCTTGGCCTTCAGTTCTGCAGCCGCAAAGGTTTCGACTATGCGCCCATGCTCCATGACATAAAACCGGTCCGCCAGCGGCGCCGCGAATCGGAAATTCTGTTCGACCATCACGATCGTGTAGCCCCGCGCCTTCAGTGCGCGGATCATCTCGCCGAGCTTCTTGACGATGACGGGGGCCAGCCCCTCTGAAATCTCGTCGAGCAGCAGCAGGTGGGCGCCGGTGCGCAGGATACGGGCTACGGCCAGCATCTGCTGCTCTCCCCCGGACAGCCGCGAGCCCTGGCTCTTGGCACGCTCCTTCAGGTTCGGAAACATCGAATAGATCTCGTCCACGCTCATGCCGCCGCTGGCATCGACGCGCGGCGGCAGCATGAGGTTCTCTTCGCACGACAGGCTGGAAAAGATGCCGCGCTCTTCCGGGCAGTAGCCAATGCCGAGGTGCGCCACGCGATACGTCGCCATGCCGATCGTCTCGGTGCCGTTGACCTGGATCGAGCCCTTGCGTGTTCCCGTCAGCCCCATGATGGCGCGCAGCGTCGTCGTACGTCCGGCGCCGTTGCGTCCCAGCAGCGTCACCACCTCACCGCGCGCCACGCGCAGGTCGACCCCGTGCAGGATGTGCGACTCGCCGTACCAGGCGTGCAGTTCCCGGATCTCGAGCGCGTCGGCCATCCTAGTGTCCGATGCCTTCGAGTTCGGCCGCGCTGGTGCCCATGTAGGCTTCCATGACCGCAGCGTCCCTGGAGACGGTCTCGTAGGGACCCTCGGCCAGTACTGACCCCCGCGCGAGCACCGTGATCATGTCGGCGATGCTCGACACCACGTTCATGTTGTGCTCGACCATCAGCACGGTCCGGCCGGCGGCGACCTTCTTGATCAGTTCGGTGACGCGCGCCACGTCCTCGTGACCCATGCCCTGGGTCGGTTCGTCGAGCAGCATCAGTTCAGGTTCGGTCGCCAGCGTGGTCGCGATTTCGAGCGCACGCTTGCGGCCGTAGGGCAGCGACACGGTCTCGACCTCGGCAAATGAACGCAGATCGACCTGGTCGAGTAACTCGAGCGCGCGGCTGTTCATCGAATCGAGGACGCGCTCGCTGCGCCAGAACTGGAACGACAGCCCGGTCGAGCGCTGCAGCGCGATCCGGACGTTTTCCAGCACGGTGAGGTGCGGAAACACCGACGAGATCTGGTACGACCGGACGATGCCGCGGCGGGCGATGTGCTCCGGCGTTTCGCGGGTGATGTCGATGCCGTTGAACAGGATCTGCCCGCGTGTCGGCGTCAGGAACTTCGTCAGCAGATTGAAGCAGGTGGTCTTGCCGGCGCCATTGGGCCCGATCAGCGCATGAATCGCCCCGCGCCGCACCTTGAGGTTGACGTCGTTGACCGCGACAAAGCCCTTGAACTCCTTCGTCAGGCCGCGCGTTTCGAGGATGGTGTCGCTGGAGGTACTCATGCGGAGGCGGCGAGCATAGCAACGTAATCCGCATGCGTGGCAACACGCGGATTGGTGGCATGGCAGTGATCCTTCAGCGCGTTGCTCGCCACGTCCTCATACAGGTCGGGCGTGATCCCCATTTCACCCAGCCCCGAAGGCAGCTCCAGCCGCCGGTTGAGCGAGCGGATCGCATACGCCAGTTCGTCGCCGCCGGTCACCCCGAACACGCTCGCGATCGACTGGACGCGTTCGGGAACAATGCGCTCGTTGAACTTGACCACCTCGGGCAGCAGGACAGCATTCAGCGTCCCATGATGCGGACCGATCTTCTCTGCACCGAGCTTCATGCCGCCGAGCGCGTGCGACAGGGAGTGCACCGCGCCGAGGCCCTTCTGGAACGCCATCGCCCCCTGCATCGAAGCGCTCATCATGTTCCAGCGGGCCGCCGGGTCGCGCGGCTCGCGCGTGGCCTTCTCGATGTGCTTGAGACCGCGCGCCAGCCCGTCATAGGCAATCGCGTCGGCCGGTGGATTCACCGCCGTCGACAGAAACGTCTCGATGCAGTGGGCGATCGCGTCCATGCCGGTCGCCGCGGTCAGCCGGGCCGGCAGTCCGTACGTGAGTTCGGGATCGCAGATCGCGGTCTTGGGTACGAGGTGCCACGAGTGGAATCCCAGCTTGCGCCCGTCGTCGAGCACGATGATGGCGCCGCGCGCCACCTCGCTGCCGGTCCCGGCCGTGGTCGGAATCGCGATCAGCGGCGCGACCCCCGGGGTGATCTTCGGGCTGCCACCGAGGATGGTGGCGTAATCGGCCAGCGTGCCCGGGTGCGTGGCCATGATCGCGACCCCTTGGCGAGGTCGATCGAGCTACCGCCGCCGAGCGCGATCAGTCCGTCGGCCTGGTGCGCGCGGTAGGCGTCCACGGCCGCCATCACGGCCGTCTCGGTCGGATTCGACGGCGTGCCGTCGAAGACAGTCACCGGCAGGTCGCCCAGCGCCTCGCGCAGGCGATCCAGCAGCCCGGCGGCGACCACCCCCTTGTCGGTGCAGATCAACGGACGCTTAATGGCGCTGCGCTCGCACTCGGACCGCGCCAGCCGGATCGCGCCGAAGTCGAACTGCACCTGCGTGATGTAGTTGATCAGGCCCATGACGGACTCCTCAGACGGCCACGACCGGACGCGGGCGGACCCGGGCAAACGGGCAGTATGTCCGCTCCGTGCAGCCGGCGCAATTGCAGACGTCCCGGAAATGAAAACGGGCCGCCAGAGCGGCCCGTCGTGAGCACTTGCGAGGAGCGGTTTACGCCGCGACCCGCCGCGCCATGGACGCGCGGGTTTGTTCGAGCTCGCCGGGCAGATGCGGCTTCAGCTTGTCGAACAGCTCGGCGTGCGACGCGATTTCCTTGCGCCAGTCGGCGGCATCGATCGCGGTGATCTGCTCGTAACGGTCGCGCGGAAACTCCAGGCCGTTCCACTTGAGGTCTTCGTACCGGGGCGTCACGCCGAACACGTGCTCCGCGCCGTCCGCCCGGCCATCGACGCGGTCGATGATCCACTGCAGCACGCGCATGTTCTCGCCGAACCCTGGCCATACGAACTTGCCGTCGGCATCGGTGCGGAACCAGTTGACGGTGAAGATCCTGGGCAGCGTGGCGCCCGCGTCCTGCAGTGCGTGACCCAGCGTGATCCAGTGACCAAAGTGATCGCCCATGTTGTAGCCGCAGAAGGGCAGCATCGCGAACGGGTCGCGCCGGAGCACGCCCTGTGCGCCGGCCGCCGCCGCCGTGGTTTCGGAGCCCATCGTCGCGGCCATGTACACGCCCTCGACCCAGTTGCGCGCCTCGGTAACGAGCGGCACCGTGGTCGAACGCCGGCCTCCGAAGAGGAACGCATCGATCGGAACGCCGTTCGGGTCTTCCCAGTCGGCGTCGATCACCGGGCACTGGGCGGCGGCTACCGTGAAGCGCGCATTGGGATGCGCTGCCTTGCGGCCCGCCTTGCCGTCTTCCGGAGTCCAGTCCTTGCCCTGCCAGTCGACAAGATGCGCCGGCGCCGGCCCCATTCCTTCCCACCAGACGTCGCCATCGTCGGTCAGCGCGACGTTGGTGAAGATGACGTTCTCGTGCAGCATCGCCATCGCGTTGTAGTTGGTCTTCTCGGACGTCCCCGGCGCGACGCCGAAGCACCCTGCCTCGGGATTGATCGCGTAGAGACGGCCGTCCTTGCCCGGCTTGATCCAGGCGATGTCCTCACCGATGGTCGTGACCTTCCAGCCAGCGAACGCGGGCGGCGGAATCAGCATCGCGAAATTGGTCTTGCCGCAGGCCGACGGGAACGCGGCCGCGACGTGGTACTTCCGCCCTGCCGGTGACGTGACCGCGAGGATCAGCATGTGCTCGGCGAGCCAGCCCTCGTCGTGCCCCATTTTGGACGCGATGCGCAGCGCGAGGCACTTCTTCCCGAGCAGCGCATTGCCGCCGTAGCCCGATCCATAGGACCAGATCTCGCGCGTCTCGGGAAACTGCACGATGTACTTGGTGGAACTGCATGGCCACGGCACGTCCTTCTCGCCGCGTGCCAGCGGCTTGCCGACGGAGTGAACGCAGGGAACGAAGGCGCCGTCGGTGCCGAGCAGTTCGACAACGGCGCGCCCCATGCGCGTCATGATGCGCATGTTGACGACGACATAGGGGCTATCTGAAATCTCGACGCCGATCTGGCTGATGTGCGACCCCAGCGGGCCCATCGAAAACGGGATCACGTACATCGTGCGCCCGCGCATGCAGCCATCGAAGAGTCCGCGCATCGTGGCGCGCATCTCGGCCGGGGCGACCCAGTTGTTGGTCGGACCGGCGTCGTCCTTGGACTCGCTGCAAATGAAGGTACGGTCCTCGACGCGTGCGACGTCGCTCGGATCCGACAGCGCCAGGAAACTATTCGGCCGCTTGGCCGGGTTGAGCCGCTTCAGCGTCCCCGCCGCGACCATTTCCCCGCACAGGCGGTCGTACTCCTCCTGCGTGCCGTCACACCAGACCACCCGGTCGGGCTTCGTGAGCTGGGCGATCTCGGCCACCCATGCAATCAGCTTCCGGTTCCGGACATAGGACGGGGCGTTGCCAGCTTGCCCCGAAAGCACTGCGCTCATGACTGCGCCTCCTGATTCGCCGCGCTCCGCATGCGGGCGCGTCGTTCATTGTTCTGACCGCGTCGCGGATCGTGACCGCGAGTGGCCGGCAGGGCGGCGGATGGCCTCAAGGAAATGCCGGCAACGGGAAAGGGCTGAATTCTAGCGGCAGCGAGCCACCAAGACGCTGTTCCGTCCGAACGCTCTTCGCTGCACTGCAACCGTTGATCGCGCGACGGCCCGCAACGCAGGCCGATGCGCAACTCAATCCACCTCAGCTATCGAGGACGTTGATCTCGACCGCCTGCGGACCCTTCTGGCCCTGCTGGACCTGGTAGTCCACGCGCTGGTTTTCCTTCAGCGTGCGAAAGCCTTTCGACTTGATCCCGCTGTAGTGCGCGAACAGGTCGGCGCCGCCGTCATCCGGCTTGATGAACCCGAAACCCTTGGTTTCGTTGAACCATTTCACGGTTCCTGTCGGCATTGGAGTTCACTCCGAAGAACGCGGGATGCGCCCGCGGCGCGCAAGCGACGGTGCTGCTGGGTGGGCCGGGAGGATGTAATGCGACAGGGATGGCCGGACGGCCGCTGGCACTGACCTGAACTCACGCTTCGAATTCACTTTCCGAATCCACAATCCGAATCCACAGCGAATGACCGGCTGCGTTTTGACGCTACACCCGTGCTCCTCAAAAATCCAGACGCCGAAACCCGTGATCGAATCACCGGCGAACCATCGCGGCAACGCAACGGTTAAGGCGACCAGGGCCGCGCGAGGTCCGCAGGGAGCAGCGAGTACAGCGCCGCGTCGACGCGCGCCTCGCCCGCCACCAGACCGTGACGCAGCACCCCTTCGAAGCGCGCGCCCGCTCGCTCCGCGGCGCGACGGCTCGAACGATTCTCGAGCCGTATGCGCATCGACACACGAACGAGACCGAGCTCGTTCACTCCGAACGCTGCCATTGCGCGGATCGCCGTAGCCGCCACTCCGCGGCCGCACGCGGAACGACGCACCCAGTAGCCCGCTTCGGCCTCGCGCTTGCCATAGAGCAGGATGTCGTGCAATCCCACGCCGCCGAGCAGGCGTCCTTCGGCCGCGTCAACGATCGCCATCGGAAAGGCCGAGCGCTGTCGCCACATCCGTTCCGCCTCGTCGAACCAGCGTTCGACGTCCGGCATGCCGTAGTGCGCGTGATACCAGGGCATCCAGCGCGCCAGTGCCACGCCGGATTCCTGCGCGGCCGCCAGGAATTCCTCCGCGCTCGGCCGCGTCGGCGGCATCAGCGGGCGCAGCTCAATGACCATGTCCGGACCTCGCCATCAGTCGACGCCACGCGGCAAACACCACCCCGGCCGTGAGGACCACCGCGGTCATCCGGATCGCGTGAAACGCCGTGACGACCGGCACGCCCAGCTGCAGCGCCTGCGCCGTCAGAGCCATCTCGCCGATCCCGCCCGGTGTCGTGGCGATCACCGCGGTCGACCAATGCAGTCCGGCGCCATGCGCCAGCAACAAACCGAACGCAACCGCGGACAGGAGATAGGCGAGCGTGATCAGGGCCACCGCCGCAAGATAGCGCGGGGCGGCGCGGAAAAACTCGGGGGTGAAGTGCGTGCCCAGAGAAATGCCGATCAGCAACTGACCGGCATTGACGACCACCACCGGCAGTGAAGAAAAGGTGTGCCCCGTCGCGGTGATCGCGGCGGCAGTGAGCAGTGGCCCGATCATCCAGCTGTTCGGTGAGCCGAAGCGTTCCATTACGACCGCAGCGCCCAACGTGACCGAGACCAGCACCGCAAAGCCGACCGGGTCGAAGCTGCGCGCCAGCGGGACATACGGATCGAGTCCATGCACCTGCAGCAGATTGAACGAAAGGGGCACGATCAGCACGACCAGCATGATGCGCAGGCTGTGAGCGGCCGCCACGCGCTCGACCTGGCCGCCGTATCGCTGCGCCTGCGTCGCCATCTCGCTGGCGCCGCCGATGGCCATCGCGAAGAACGAGGTTGTCTCGTCGGTATCCGTCATTCGCCGCAGCAGCCATGCACCGAGGCCGCCGAGGATCACCGCAAAGACAATCCCGAGCAGCAGCCAGGGCGCGAGCCTCACCACCTCGCGCACGACGTGCGGCGAGAAGTAGAGCCCGAGGGCCACGCCGATGGCCCATTGACCGAGCTGTCGCGCCGCCGGCGGCGCCGCCAGGCGCACGTTCAGCATGCTCGCTATCGCGACGGCGACCAACGGGCCGATCAGCCAGGGCAGCGGCGAGCGTATGCCGATGCACAGCAGCGCCCCGCCCAGCGCGATCAGCAGGGCCACCAGGATGCGCCGGACGGGTCCGACGCGATCCATCGGCGGCTCGCCTGCCGGTTCGTGATCCGCTTCTGTCACGTGGATTCCCGCCGGCGTCAGTCCGCGCGCAGCGCGTCGACGATCTTCATGCGGCTGGCGCGTATCGCAGGGAGGAATCCGCCGACGAACCCCATCAGCAGCGCGAACATCAGTGCCTGTACGACGATCCGCGGCGTCAGCGTGAACGAGAACGCCAGCTCAGAGAACGACTGGAAGTTGGTCGTCGACACCGTGATCGCCGTCAGGAAGCTCGCGGCGACCAGCCCGGCCAGGCCGCCCAGCAGCGCGAGCAGCAGCGACTCGGTCAGGAAGGCCACGAGTATCGAGGCGCGCTGGAAACCCAGTGCGCGCAGCGTTCCGATCTCGCCGGTGCGCGTGGCGACCGCCGCGTACATCGTGATCGTCGCACCGATCATCGCGCCGAGCGAGAAGATGATCGACAGCGCCATGCCCAGCAGCGTGATGAAGTTCGACAGGCTCGCCGACTGGTCCTCGTAGAAGCGCCGCTCGCGCTTGATGTCCACCTTGAGTCGCGGATCGTCGTCCAGCCGCGCCTTCAGCGCGTCGAAGGAGTTCGCGTCGGTCAGCTTGGCGATGACGGACGAGTACGCAATGCGCCGGAACGCCTGCATCATCTGCTCCACGTCACCCCAGATCTCGGAGTCGAACGCGGTCCGGCCGGCCTCGAACACCCCAACGACGGTCCACTGCCGTCCCGCAAACGACAGCTGCTGCCCCAGCTCCACGCCGGCGAACTGTCGCGCCACGGAACTGCCGACGATGATCTCCGACGAGCCGGAACTGAACATGCGACCCTGGGTGATCTTCACCTGCGGACGCAACGTCTTGCCCATCTCCGGCAGGCCGCGCACGACGACGTTGCTGCGCTTGGTCGGTTCGTCGAGCTTCGGCAGCGAGTTCAGCACCACCACTTCCTTCGAGACCAGCGCCTGTCCATCCGGACCGCGGGCCACCTCGGGCGAGGTCTCGACCAGCGAGGCCTGGTCGCGGAAGACGCCGCTCTGCACTTCGGTCTGGCTCCCCTGCCGGATCACCACCACGTTGTCCGCCGAACCGGTCGAGACCAGCGTCGACTTCAGTCCGGCATCGAGCATCAACACGGCCGCAAAAACGAACACCACCAGTGCCATGCCGCCCGCGGTCAGCGCCGTCGTCAGCTTGCGCACCCACAGGTTGCGCGCGACGTAGTTGAACGGAATCTTCATGTGTGGTGTACGCGACCGCTGCGCGGTCGCACGTGCACCACACATGCTAGGAAGTGTGGGCCTCCCTTCGGAGCGGCCGGGCGTACGGCCCATCTACAACGGCACGGGTGCATCGATCCTTGAATGCCGCGGTTCGGGGAAATTGCGCCGTTGCGCCCGCGCCGGGAGTTTCGCTCTCCCGAGGTGCGGCTGACGCAGTCGCGAGACGGACGTGGCGTCTCCCGCCCGTAGCCTTTGCAGGCGGGCCGTACGCCCGGCCGCCCGAAGGGAGGCCCGCTGATCAAGCGGTCGAAATGCACGTGCGACCGCGTAGCGGTCGCGTACATTTCGACCGGACTACGCCACATGCCGCAGTCCATCGACGATCTTCACGCGTGCAGCGCGGATCGCGGGGACGATGCCGGCGACGAGGCCGACGACGAGCGCACAGGCCGCCTGCAGGTAGAACGTATCCGCCACCAGCGGCATCTTCGCGAACACGCTCACCGTCGCCGCATGGAAGATCCTGACGACCGGCGTCGTCAGCAGCATGCCGATGCCCGTGCCGATCAGTGCCAGCAGCATTGCTTCGCCCATGATCATCGCCGCCACCGTCCCGGGCTTGAACCCCAACGCCTTCAGAGTCGCGTACTCGGGCAGCCGCTCGCGCGCCGTCATCGCCATCGTATTGGCGGCCACCGCCATGATGATCAGGATGACGACGTAGCTCACCCCCTGGATCGCCACGACAATGGTCTCGATCATTGCGACGAAGCCGAGCGTGAAGGCCTTCTCGGTCTCGGTCAGGGTCTCGGCCAGGGAATTCTTGAACTCCGCGTCGATATCGCGCGAGATATTGGCCGCGGCCTGCCCGTCGGCGATGCCCACGATGAACACGCCGACCTGGTCGGCCCGGCGCGGAAAGACCTTCTTGATCTGCTCGTTCAGATAGTCGAAGTGGAAGTACATCTGGCGCGTAATCGTCGTCTCGTCCCGGGCGTCGTAAATCGCGCGCACGTTGAACTCCCAGTTGCCCGGGTAAATGGCACTCTTCAGCGGGATCGTGTCGCCGACCTTGAAACCGTAAAGATCCGCCAGCTGGCGTCCGATCGCCGCGCCCCGCCGGTCGCGCAGGAACGCCTGGTACTCCTCGGGCTGGAAGATGTACTCGGGGTACATCGGGAAGTAGGTCGGCGCATCGACGGCAAACTGGGCAAAGAAATTCTTCGGTTCCTTGTAGATGCCGCCGAACCAGTTCGACACGCTGACCCCGGTCACGCCCGGGCACCGCCCGGATCTTTTCCCGGTAGTACATCGGCATCGCGAACGTGAGCGAGATCGCGTTGCGCGAAATCAGCCGTGTCGCCGACGCCGCATCCGATCCCGCGTACCAGGCACGCACCACGGTCTGCAGCAGCCCGAAAGCGAGGATGGCGATCACCAGGCCGAGGATCGTCAGTGCCGAGCGCAATCGCGCCCGAAAGACATTGCGCAGGACGAACTTCAGGAAGAACACGGCGCGGCCCCGTTCCGCGCTAATGCCCGAACGGGGCCGTGTCGGTCAGCTGGCCCTTGTCGAGGTAGATCAGATGGTGCGCGGCCTCGGCCGCGCGCGGATCGTGCGTCACCATGACGATGGTCTTGCCGAGTTCGGTGTTCAATCGGTCGAGCAGCCCGAGGATGTCGGCAGCCGACTGCCGGTCGAGGTCACCGGTCGGCTCGTCGGCGATCACCAGCAACGGGTCCGTCACCAGCGCCCGTGCGATCGCGACGCGTTGCTGCTGACCACCGGACAGCTCGTTGGGATAGTGCTTCATGCGGTCGGTGAGCCCGACCATGCCGAGCAACAGCTCGACCCGCTCGCGTCGTTCGGCACGTGACAGTGTCGTGAGCTGCAGCGGCAGTTCGACATTCTCGAACGCGGTCAGCACCGGCATCAGGTTATAGAACTGAAAAATGAAGCCGACCGTACGCGCGCGCCAGTCGGCCAGCTCGGTGTCGCCAAGCTGCGTGATGTCCTCGCCCGCCACGGCGAGCCGCCCGGCATCGGGCTTGTCGATGCCGGCGACCAGGTTGAGCAGCGTGCTCTTGCCCGACCCCGACGGACCCATCATCGCGACGAAGTCGCCCTCGCGGATCACCAGATTGATGTCGGTCAGCACCGGCACGATCTGCTCGCCGCGCACGTAGGACTTCGACAGGTGCTCGATCTCGACCAGTGCGCGCCGGTCGCTCACCGCCTCCGCGTGCGGCATGGTTAGGGCCTGCTCATGTCAATGGCGGGAGCAAGGCCTATTTCTTCACTGCCTCGACGCGGGCGCCGGCAGCCAGGCGTTCCGGCGGGTTCGCCACGACCCGCGTTCCCGCTGCGACGCCCTCGATGCGCACCAGGTCGCCGATCTTTCCGCCCGCCTTCACCGGGGCCGGCTTGACCGTGTTGCCTGCGTCGACAACGAACACCACGTCCGCGCCGTCGCGCTTGGTGATGGCATCGGCGCGCAGCGCCGGCACCGCCTTGCGCTCCTCGGGTGTCAGCGCGCGCGAGAGGAAGGAAATCTTCGCGCTCATGTCCGGCAGCACGCGCGCATCGCGCTCGACGAACTTCACCTTCACCAACAGCGTCGCCTTGCTGCGATCCACGGTCGGCACCACGCGGCTGACCTCGCCCAGCAGCCGCAGCTCGGGAAAGGCGTCGAGCTGGATCTCGGCCGGCTGCCCCACAGAGATCTTGGCGATCGAGGATTCCGAGACATCGGCTTCGACTTCGAGTGTTTCCATGTCGGCCATCGTCACCACCGCGCCGGTCGTGCCCGACGCCGACGAAAACGGCGTGACGATGTCGCCCACATTGGCGCTCTTGGTCAGCACGATGCCGGTGAAGGGCGCACGGATGAGCGTCTGGTCGTACGCGACGCTGGTCACGCGATGGTTGGCTTCGGCCACCGCAATCTGCGCCTTCAGCGTGTCGATCTGTGCGCGCGTCTTGTTGTAGCGCGCCTCGGCCGTATCGAGCGCCGATCCCGAAATGAAGTTCTGCCGCGCCAGGTCCTGCGAACGCTTGAGCGCGGACTGCGCGTCGTCGAGCTCGGCCTCGCCTTGCACGAGATTGGCTCGTGCCGCCTGAACCTGGGCCGCAGCCTGTTCACGCTGCGCGGCGACGTCGCGATTCTCGAGCCGCGCGATCACGTCGCCCTCCTTGACCATCTGCCCTTCCTGGACGCCGAGCCACTCCAGCCGACCGGTGCCCTTGGACGAGACCGACGCGCGTCGCTGCGCCACCACGCGCCCGGTCGCGTTCAGCACCGAGATCGAGGTCGAGGGATAGGCCGCAGCGACGGTCGCGAACTCCACCGGCAGCGCCGCGCTGCGGCTGCGCGCGAACCAGACCACGGCAAGCAGCGCCACGATCACCAGCAGCCAGACCCACCAGCGCTTCCACAGCGGCCTGCGCCGACGCGCTGACGGTGCGGCCGATCGGTCGATCGCAAGCCGAGCGAGTGAGTTCGGTGCAGCGGGAGTGTCGGCCATGAACATGCTCAGGAACGGCGGACCGACATGCTAATGGAAGGCGCTAATGCGCCGATACGCGACGGTACGCGTCCGTTCGCGACGCCCTGTCGCCGGACCCGGACGCGCGGTCGCCCGCGGGCCGGCCACCCTACTTGCCGATGCAGAACCGGCTGAAGATCACGCCGAGCAGATCGTCGGCGCTGAACTCGCCGGTGATGCTGGCGAGCTGGTTCTGAGCGAGCCGCAGTTCCTCGGCGAAGAGATCCAGCACCGCGTCGCGCCTCGCTGCATGTCCGGCCGCACTCTCCAGATGCGCACGCGCCTGATTCAGCGCCTGCAGGTGACGTTCGCGGGCGAGGTACACGTTCTCGCCATCGGCGGTGCGGTCCCAGCCGGCCAGTCGGTACAGCCGCTCGCGTAAGAGATCAATACCCTGGCCGTCACGCGCCGAAAGGTAGACCGTGTCTGCCTCGCTGCGCGGCGCAGCGCCCGTCAGGTCGATCTTGTTGACGACGGTGAGCAGCGGCACGCCACGGCCGACGCGAGCGGTGACGCGCGCAAGAACATCCTCATCGGCACTCGGTCGCAGCGCATCCACCAGATGCAGCACGACGTCGGCACGCTCCACCTCGGCCAGCGTACGCGCGATCCCCAGGGTCTCGACTTCATCGCTAGTCTCGCGCACGCCGGCCGTGTCGATGATGTCGAGCGGCAAGCCGCCAATCTGGACCTGCCGCGCGATGCGGTCGCGCGTCGTGCCAGGCACCGCCGTGACGATCGCGACATCCTCGCCGGCGAGCGCATTCAGCAGGCTCGACTTGCCGACGTTCGGCGCGCCCACCAGCACCACATGCAGGCCGTCGCGCAGCAGCGCGCCCTGCTGCGCCCGATGCAGCACGTCATCGAGCGTCGCGCGCACGCGCTGCAGCCGGCCGGCCGCATCGGCCTTCTCCAGGAAGTCGATCTCCTCCTCGGGGAAGTCGAGCGTGGCCTCGACCAGCGCACGCAGTTCCGTGAGTTGCTCGGTCAGGCGTGGATCGCCCGCGAGAATTCACCGGTGAGCGAGCGCGCCGCCGAGCGCGCCGCGGCCTCGGTCGATGCATCGATGAGGTCGGCCACCGCTTCGGCCTGGGCCAGGTCGAGTCGATCGTTCAGGAACGCCCGCCGCGTGAATTCGCCGGGCTCCGCGACGCGCAAATCGATCGCGCGTCCGGCCTCGAGGCAGCGCGCCACCAGCAGGCGCAGCACCACCGGCCCGCCATGGCCCTGCAGTTCGAGTACGTCCTCGCCGGTATACGAATGCGGCGCCGGGAAATGCAATGCGACGCCCTGATCGATCGCAGTACCCCGACCGTCGAGAAACGCGCACACCGTCGCGTGCCGGGGCGCGAGCGCGCGGCCTCCGAGCACGCCTTCGATGATCGGCCCCAGGTTCGTGCCGGACACGCGCACGATGCCGATGCCGCCGCGTCCGGGCGCGGTGGCGACAGCCACGATGGGGTCCTTATCGGAGTTCATGCCGCAAGATCAAGGGTCGAAGGCAGGTTCGCATTCTGAACTGCCGCATCGCGCGCGCGCCGGTCGGCCGAGGGCATTCCCGCCATGGCAAGCCGGCCCGGCATCCCTACACTGCGTCCATGAACGACGATCCGCTGCTGAAGTTCATCTCGCCGCTGGCGGGCGTGGTGCTCGCGGTCCTGCTGTCGGTGATGGTCTCGGCCACGGTCGCCGGCCAGATCGGCGACGACTACGCCACGCGCGCCTGGATCTACACGGCCTCCGTACTGTGGGTGGTGGTCGGTGCCGTCGTCGTTTTCATGCTCACGCACCGCGGCGAGAGCAAGACCCTGTCGGTCGGGCGCGTGCTGCTATGGACCGCCAGCATCTGGCTGTGGCCGGTGTTCGCGCTGCGCGCGCTGCAACGGCGCAGACCCCCGAACGAACCGCCGGCCTGAGCCGCCAGCCTGAGGCGCCGGCCGGCAGGCGGATCAGCCCGGCTTCTTCGCCTTCTCGATCTGCTTCGTCACGTACCACTGCTGGGCGATCGACAGGATGTTGTTGGTCAGCCAGTACAGCACGAGGCCGGCCGGGAAGAAGAAGAACATCACGCCGAAGATCAGCGGCATGAACATCATCACCTTGGCCTGCACCGGATCGGGCGGCGTCGGATTCAGCTTGTACTGGATCCACATGGTCGCCATCATCAGCACCGGCAGGATGAACCACGGATCCGGCGTCGCCAGGTCCGTGACCCACAGGATCCACGGCGCGTTGCGCATTTCGACGCTCGCCAGCAGCACCCAGTACAGCGAGATGAACACCGGGATCTGCACCAGGATCGGCAGGCAGCCGCCGAGCGGGTTGATCTTCTCGTTCTTGTACAGCTCCATCATCGCCGTGTTGAGCTTCTGCTTGTCGTCACCGAACTGCTCGCGCAGTTTCATCATGCGCGGCGTCACTTCCTTCATGCGCGCCATCGACTTGTAGCTGGCGGCCGAGAGCGGATAGAACGCCGCCTTGATCAGCACCGTCAGCAGCACGATCGCCCAGCCCCAGTTGCCGACGAGGCGGTGCAGGAACTCGAGCAGCCAGTAAATCGGCTTGGCCAGGAACGTCAGCCAACCGTAGTCGACCACCAGATCCAGCCCGGGCGCCAGCTTTGCCAGTGCATGCTGGTCCTGCGGACCGACATAGAGCTGTGTCGTGGCCGTCGTGCTTGCCTGCGGCGCCAGCACCGACAGCGGCTGCAGCATGCCGATCGAGTACAGGTTCTTGTCGACCATGCGCGCGTAGTACTCGCGCTGCGAGCCCTCCTGCGGCACGAACGCGGTGACGAAGTAGTGCTGGATCATTCCGACCCAGCCGTCCTTGGCCGGTTTCGGCAGCTCGGGCTTGTTCTTCTCGATCGCCGAAAACTCGATCTTCTTGAACTTGTCCTGTTCGGTGAAAACCGCCGGCCCGGTGTAGGTGTAATACAGCGCCGACTCGCCCTCCGGCTTGTTGCCGTCGCGCATGATCTGCTGGTACAGCGAGGGCGTGACCGGCGCCTCGCCGACGTTGGTCACCTCGTGCTTGACCGTGACGTCGTAGCGGCCGCGATGGAACGTGTAGGTCTTGGCCACCTTCACGCCGCCCGACTCCGACACCAGCGTCACGTCCACGGCATCCTTGCCCTGCGCGAGCGTGCGCGGGCCGTCGACCACCGTGAACGGCGATCGATGATTGGGCAGCGACGCATCGGCGCCGACGATGCCGGTCTGGGCGACATAGACCCGCTGCGGACTGACGTCCAGCAGGACCACCGGCGCGTTGCTGTCCGACGTCTTGCCGGTGACCAGCCCCAGCAGTCCGCTCGCGGTCCAGTCGGGCGCGACCTTCTCCTTCAATAGCTCTACGCGCGACAGCACTGCGCCCTCGGGATCGATCGTGGCGCGCATGACGTCGGTTTCGATGACCACCGGCGCTTGCTTGGACGCCGTCGCGACAGGCGACGTCGGGACCGCCGTCGGGCTGGCCGTGGGAACCGGCGCAGCGGCCGTCGGGATCGCGGCGTTCGTGGCGGCCGCGGGCGCAGCCGGGGACGGGACGGTGACGGGGCGACAGTCGCGCTCGGCGGTGTTGCAGCCGGCGCGCTGGTCTGCGGCGCCGGTGCGGTGCCGAACAGCGACGGCTTGCCGGTGTGGACCAGCCACCGGTCCCACAACAGGAACAGCGACATGCCGAAGAAGACCCACAGGACGGTGCGTTGGAAATCGGTACCCATGAAGGGAGGTGTCCCCGGCTAAGAAGAAGTTGAAGAAGTTCGCTCGAAGAAGCTCAAGCGTGGCGGCGCGTAGTGCATGCGCTCAGGTCGCCGATTCGCTGGCCCTGGTGTCCCCGACCGCGTCGCAGCGGCAACGCCAGGAAAACTCGCCGGGCACCGGATCGACTCCGCCGCGCCCGTACGGGTGGCAACGCGCCAGTCGCCGCGCCGCGAGGTAGCTGCCGCGCCCTGCGCCGTGGCGCTCGATCGCTTCGCGCGCGTACTCGGAACACGTGGGCCAGTAGCGGCAACTGTTGCCGACCCAGGGCGACAACAGATACTGGTAGGCGCCGATCAGCCGCACCAGCATGCGCGCGAAGAAGCGTTCAGGCATGGGCATTGGCCAGGGCGATGCGGGACGTCATCAAGGCGAGCAGCTCATCGGCCTCGGCGCGCAATGCGCGGCGCCACGGGGTCAGCGCCGGCCGCTGCGGATCGTCCGGCAGAGCGATGGGACGCTTCAGCCGCACGCTGATGTCCACGCCCACTTCCGAACCGGCAGCAACGCGTTCGATGCCGGAGGCCGCGTGGCGAAACGCTTCGCGCACGATGCGCTTGACCAGCGCACGATCAATGGCACGCCGCGCCATGCGCTTGCTGACAGTGATGCCGAGTCGCGCACGGCCGGGCGACACGGAGTCCCAGGCCGCCGTCATCGACAGCCACTTCCCCGCAGCGCGCGTCGACGACGCACGATCTGCGGCAAGCACCGCGGCGAACTCCTGCGGTCGTCGCAGTCGACGCCCACGCCCCAGCGTGCGCACGTCGTCCGGGCGAGCCTTGCCCGATCCGGCAAGCCGTGTGGGATCCGCGTCATCGGCATGCACGACACGCGCCGTGCCCGATGCCGTCAGACCGCCAGACGCTTGCGACCCTTGGCGCGACGCGCCGCGATGACGGCACGGCCGCCGCGCGACTTCATGCGGACAAGGAATCCGTGCGTGCGTGCGCGCTTGACTTTGGAAGGCTGATAAGTGCGTTTGGTAGACATGTTCTTTCCTGTTCGGCGGTCGCGTCGGGCGATGCAGCCTGTCGGCCGCCAATCGCTGCGCCGCGAAATGATCGCCCCGGCTTAACGCCGCCGGGCCGACCGGCCGCGGCGTTGCTTCACCGATGTGAACCACCGGCGTCGAGTCACGCAAGGTGCGGATTTTTCGCTGCTTTTCCCGCCGCAGCGAAGAGCCCGCTATTAGACGCGATGCCGCAACGGACTGTCAAACCGGACCCCTCATCGCGCTGAGGCAGGCCCTAACCTCGCTCCGGCCAAAATTGAATAACTTGGCGGAAATCCTGTGGATAACTCCATGGTGCAGCGCAAGATGGAAATCTTCTAGGCGCGGTCGGTTCGTTGCATGAGGTGTGAGCATCTACTACCTTAGATCAGCTCGATATGGCGCGGCCCTCGCAAGGCGCACTCAGTGTCTCGCCCCGGTCACGTCCTGTGGATAACCCCCTCGCTTGCAGTAAAATGCGCGGTTTCGTCAGGGCACGCGCAGCCGAGGACTGCGGGCGTTGGCGACGGGGCGGGGGCAAAGTGGGCCGGTTTTACATCTCGGGCCGCAGGCACCTCCGCAATGACAACAAAAGCGGGAACACCCACTCGATGCAACACATTTGGCACGACTGCTCGCGTCTACTCGAGAGCGAACTGACGCCGCAACAGTATTCCGCCTGGATCAAGCCGCTCAAGGCGATCGACTTCGACGAATCCACTTCGACACTGACGATCGGAGCACCGAACCGGCTCAAGCTCGACGCGATCCGTGCGCAGTTTTCGGATCAGATCGCGCAGGCAGCGGCTCGCATCGTCCAGCGGCCGGTGGCCGTGGTCTTTGCGGTGGAAAACGGCGCCGCCGTGGCCTCACTGCGCTTTCCGGCTGCTCTCGCCTCCGAGGTCGAGGTCCCCGCGCTCGCGGAGGTTGCGCCGCCCAGTCCGGAGCACTTCGAGCGCGCGCGACTCAACTCGAATCTGACGTTCGATACCTTCGTTACCGGCAAGGCGAACCAGTTGGCACGCGCTGCAGCGATGCAGGTGGCCGAAAACCCGGGTGGCTCCTACAACCCGCTGTTTCTCTATGGCGGTGTGGGCCTGGGCAAGACGCACCTGATCCACGCCGTCGGCAACGGCATCCTGGCGCGCAAGCCCGACGCCAAGGTGCGCTACATCCACGCCGAGCAGTACGTCAGCGATGTCGTGCGCGCGTATCAGCGCAAGGCCTTCGACGACTTCAAGCGCTATTACCACTCGCTCGACCTGCTGCTGATCGACGATATCCAGTTCTTCGCCGGCAAGGCGCGCACGCAGGAAGAATTCTTCTATGCGTTCGAGGCACTCGTCGTCGGCCGCAAGCAGATCATCATCACCTGCGACACCTACCCGAAGGAACTGAAGGACATGGAGGACCGCCTGGTCTCCCGTTTCGCCTCGGGCCTGACGGTCGCGATCGAGCCGCCCGAGCTCGAGATGCGGGTCGCGATCCTGCTGAAGAAGGCGGAAAGCGAGGGCGTCGAGATGAAGGAGGACGTCGCCTTCTTCATTGCCAAGAACCTGCGCAGCAATGTGCGCGAGCTCGAAGGGGCGCTGCGCAAGGTCATTGCGTTCTCGTCGTTCCACGGCCGCGTCGTGACCGTGGAAGTGGCGCGCGAGGCGCTGAAGGACCTGCTGTCGGCCTCGACCGGGCAGGTCACGGTCGAGCTGATCCAGAAGACGGTGGCCGATTACTACAAGATCAAGGTCGCCGACATGTACAGCAAGCGGCGCCCGAACAACATCGCGCTGCCGCGCCAGGTCGCGATGTACCTGGCAAAGGAACTGACGCAGAAGAGCCTGCCCGAGATCGGCGAACTCTTCGGCGGGCGTGACCATACGACCGTGCTGCACGCCGTGCGTAAGATCAGTGGCGAACGCGTCAAGGCCGGCGAACTCAATCACGCCTTGCACGTGCTCGAGCAGACTTTGAAGGGCTGATGAATTCCTGTGGACAAACGCGCTGACCCTGTGGACAGCTGTGGACAGTTCGAGCCTCGCCTCGCGCGGCCGGGAAGTTATCCTTTTCGTCCACACGCGGCCCACAGGCGGGCAGATCGCTTGTCCACAGTGCCTGCGGCTCTGCAAGTGACTGATGCGAAGACGATTGCGCGGGTTGTCCCCGTTGCGGTCGATGCTTAGTTGTTAATTAACTATTAGAGAGAAAGAAAGAGAAATGCAACTCGTCAAAGCCAGCCGTGATGCGTTGCTCAAGCCCTTGCAGGTTGTGAGCGGAATCGTCGAGCGTCGCCAGACGCTGCCGATTCTTGCCAACATCCTCGTGCGCAAGGACGGAGAGCGCGTGTCTTTCACGGCAACCGATCTCGAGCTGCAGATCCAGACCTCGGCGCCGATCGGCGCGGGCAAGGACGTCGCCGCAACGACGGTCGCAGCGCGCAAGCTGGTCGACATCCTGCGCGCGCTGCCGGAATCGGATGTCCAGCTTTCACTGGCGAGCAAGAAGCTCGCGGTCGCCAGCGGCAAGAGCCGCTTCAACCTGCAGACGCTCGCTGCCGAGGAGTTTCCGACCGTCGCGCAGGCCGAGTTCACGGCCGACTTTTCGCTGCCGGCGGCCACGCTCAAGTACCTGCTGTCGATGGTCCATTTTGCAATGGCGCAGCAGGACATTCGCTACTACCTGAACGGCATGCTGCTCGTGGTCGACGGCACCACCGTGCGTGCGGTCGCGACCGACGGGCACCGCCTGGCGCTGTGCGAAGTGCAGAAGGACGGCGCCAGCCCGAAGATCGAGGCCATCATTCCGCGCAAGACCATCCTCGAGCTCTCGCGCCTGCTGCCCGATAGCGAGGATCCGGTGCGCGTGCAGATGGCCGCCACGCAGGTCAAGTTCAGCTTCGGTGACATCGAACTCATTTCCAAGCTGGTCGAAGGCAAGTTCCCCGACTACCAGCGAGTCGTTCCGGCAGCCAACACGAAGACCTTTGTCATTGGCCGCGAGGACCTGATGCACGCACTGCAGCGCGCCGCGATCCTGACGACCGACAAGTTCAAGGGCGTGCGCCTGCTGCTGGCGTCCGGTGCCCTGAAGATCAACTCGACCAACGCCGACCAGGAAGACGCCCAGGAAGAACTCGAGATCGACTACACCGGCGACGGGCTCGATATCGGATTCAACGTGAACTACCTGCTCGATGTGCTGCTCAACGTGAAGGGCGAACAGCTGAAGTTCGCGCTGGGCGATGCGCTCGGCAGCGCCCTGATGACGCTGCCGGAGTCCGAGAAGTTCAAGTACGTCGTCATGCCGATGAGAATCTAGGCGGACTCGGGATACGCGCCATTTTGTTACTGAACTGCATGGGGCGCCGGGCCGCCCCAAGCCCCATGCACTAACTAATCGTTCGAGGTGCACGTGCATCGGCGCAGCCGATGCGTACACCGAGAACGCGAGGAATTCATGTCAGCAGTACCGAATCAACCACCGATGAATCAACCCATTCCTGGAGGCGAAGCCGACGGCAAGGGTGACTACGGCGCCAGCAGCATCCAGATCCTCGAGGGCCTGGAGGCGGTGCGCAAGCGCCCGGGCATGTACATCGGCGACACGCAGGACGGCACCGGGCTGCACCACATGGTGTTCGAAGTGGTCGACAACTCGGTCGACGAAGCGCTTGCCGGCCATTGTGACGACATCGTCGTCACCATTCACACCGATAACTCCATTTCGGTCGTCGACAATGGCCGCGGCATTCCGACCGGCATCAAGTACGACGACAAGCACGAACCCAAGCGCTCGGCTGCCGAAATAGCGCTGACCGAGCTGCACGCCGGCGGCAAGTTCAACCAGAACAGCTACAAGGTCTCGGGCGGCCTGCACGGCGTCGGAGTTTCGTGCGTCAATGCGCTCAGCAAGTGGCTGCGCCTGACCATCCGTCGTGACGGCAAGGTGCACGCGCTCGAGTTCCGCCAGGGCGAGGTGCAGGACCGCGTCATCGAGACCCAGAATTCGCAGGAAGGGCCGGTCGAGGCCTCGCCGATGAAGGTCACCGGCCCGACCGACAAGCGCGGCACCGAAGTGCACTTCCTGCCCGATGACGCGATCTTCGGCGTCGTCGATTTTCACTACGAAGTTCTCAGCAAGCGGCTGCGCGAACTCTCGTTCCTCAACAACGGGGTGCGCATCCGGCTGGTCGACCAGCGCACCGGCAAGGAAGAGGATTTCGCGTTCTCCGGCGGCGTGAAGGGTTTCGTCCAGTACATCAACAAGACCAAGACGGTCCTGCACCCGAACGCCTTCTACGCGGCCGGGGAAGCAGGAGGCGCGGCCAGCAGCAGCACGGCGGCGGTGCCGATCGGCGTTGAAGTCGCGATGCAGTGGAACGACGGCTACAGCGAGAGCCTGCTTGCCTTCACCAACAACATCCCGCAGAAGGACGGCGGCACGCACATCACCGGCCTGCGTGCGGCGATGACGCGTGTGCTGAACAACTACATCAAGGCCAACGAACTCGACAAGAAAGCGAAGGTCGAGACGACCGGCGACGACATGCGCGAAGGGCTCACCTGCGTGCTGTCGGTGAAGGTCCCCGAGCCCAAGTTCAGCTCGCAGACCAAGGACAAGCTGGTGTCGTCCGAAGTGCGGCCCGCGGTCGAGGAAGTCGTCGGCAAGACGCTCGAAAGCTTCCTGCTCGAGCGGCCGGCAGACGCCAAGATCATCTGCGGCAAGATCGTCGAGGCGGCACGCGCGCGCGAAGCCGCGCGCAAAGCTCGCGAGATGACGCGCCGCAAAGGCGTGCTCGACGGCGTGGGCCTGCCGGGCAAGCTCGCCGATTGCCAGGAAAAGGATCCCGCGCAGGCCGAGCTCTACATCGTCGAGGGTGACTCGGCGGGCGGCTCGGCCAAGCAGGGGCGCGATCGCAAGTTCCAGGCGGTGCTGCCGTTGCGCGGCAAGGTGCTGAACGTCGAGAAGGCGCGCTTCGACAAGCTGATCTCCTCCGAGCAGATCGCCACGCTGATCACCGCACTCGGCACGGGCATAGGCACCGGGCCGGAGAACGAGGGTTTCAACCTCGAGAAGCTGCGCTACCACCGCATCATCATCA
>CAVYNB010000020.1:0-66743 GCA_963769745.1 uncultured beta proteobacterium | reverse complement strand
TGGCTGGCAGCTTGCGGACTGATGTCCATCGCGGCCGCGGTCTTGCGAAGGCTGCCGAGTTCTGCAGCCTTGACGAAGATGGAGATGGAGCGCAGTTCGTTGATGGCCATGCCGGTACTCCCTCCCGCCCCGATTGTCGGCTCCTGGTTGTCAATCCATCAAGCTTCCATTGGCTACTCACCTGCCAATGCGTTTCCTAGACTGTGTTTCATCACGCGTTTGAAGCGTCACTGCCCGACGACATCACCACGACCGGCGTGACACGCCGGCCGCTCTACAGCTCCTCATGGAGTGTCGTCAGAGCGTCCGCCAGCACATTCCCGGAGGAGCCACCCCATGAAGCATCGTCAACTCGGAACCGGCGGCCCGGAAGTTTCTGCACTCGGTTTTGGGTGCATGGGGCTCAGTCACGCCATGGCCCCGCCACAGATCGCGCACAGGCGGTCTCGCTGATACGCGCTGCCGTGGACCGGGGTGTGACGTTCTTTGATACCGCCGAGGTCTATGGCCCGTATCTGAACGAAGAAGTGGTCGGCGAGGCTCTCGAACCGATGCGGGATCGCGTGGTGATCGCCACCAAGTTCGGATTCACGTTCGGGGATGACAACAAGCAACAGATCCTCAACAGCCGCCCCGATCACATTCGCTTGGCGGTCGAGGGTTCACTCAAGCGCCTGCGGACGGAAACCATCGATCTCTTGTACCAGCATCACGTCGACCCCGAAGTGGCAATCGAAGAGGTGGCCGGAACCGTCAAAGAACTCATCAAGAGCGGCAAGGTCCGGCACTTCGGCCTGTCCGAAGCTGGTGAGACGACCATTCGGCGTGCGTCCGCGGGCGCGCCAGCCGGTGACCGCCGTTCAGAGCGAATACTCGCTGTGGTGGCGCGAGCCCGAGAGGGAACTTCTTCCGGCGCTCGAAGAACTCGGCATCGGCTTCGTCCCGTTCAGCCCCTTGGGCAAGGGTTTCCTCACGGGCACCGTCAGCGCCGACGCCACGTTTGGCAGCGATGACTTTCGCAGCGTCGTTCCACGTTTCGCGCCGGAGGCCCTGCAGGCCAACCGCGCCTTGTTGGACCTTCTCAATGGGATCGCTGCTGACAGAGGCGTCTCACCGGCGCAGATCGCGCTTGCCTGGCTGCTTGCACAGCGGCCTTGGATCGTTCCTATCCCAGGCACCACGAAGCTGCATCGGCTTGAGGAGAACCTCGGTGCTGCGGACCTGGACCTCTCCGACGTCGTTGATCTGCAGCGCATCTTGGAGGCGCTCGCTCAGGTGGAGATTCAAGGCGATCGGTACCCCGCGGCTCTTCAGGCGCGGGTGGGACGATGAAGTGACTGCGTTGCCAATCCGGCCGTCACGAAAGGTCCAAGCACAGACGCATTGTCATCCATAGCTTGCCAATCCATCAACCACTAACCCACTTCTCCGATGCCAATCCGCCACCTACAGTGAGCGCATCGAACACAGAACGGAAAGCAACTGTCATGGAGTACGTCAACCTCAACAACGGCGCTCGCATGCCGATCGCCGGCTTCGGCGTCTTCCAGATTCCCGATCCTGCCGAGTGCGAGCGCAGCGTCGTCGATGCCATCGAAGTCGGCTACCGACTGATCGACACGGCGGCCTCCTACATGAACGAAGAGGCCGTCGGCCGCGGCCTGCGCCGTAGTGGTGTACCCCGTTCCGATCTCTTCGTCACGACGAAGCTCTGGGTGCAGACGTCGGCTACGAGCGCACGCGCCAGGCCATCGACGACTCACTGCGTCGCCTGCAACTCGACTACCTGGACCTTTACCTGATCCATCAGCCGTTCGGGGACGTGCACGGCTCGTGGCGCGCCATGGAAGAGGCCCACAAGGCCGGGAAGCTGCGCGCGCTCGGCGTCAGCAATTTCCAACCGGACCGCCTGATGGACATCAAGGTCTTCAACGCGGTGTCGCCAGCGGTGAACCAGATCGAGGTGAACCCCTTCCATCAGCAGGCCGAGAGCGTGGCCTTCATGCGCGACAACGGCGTGCAGGCCGAAGCGTGGGCGCCGTTCGCCGAGGGACGCAACAACCTTTTCCAGAACGACGTCCTGGTCGACATCGGCCGCAAGCACGGCAAGTCGGTGGGTCAGGTCGTGCTGCGCTGGGTCGTGCAGCGCGGCATCGTGGCGCTGGCCAAGTCCGTTCGCAAGGAACGGATGGCCGAGAACCTGGCGATCTTCGACTTCCAGCTCGACGAGTCCGACATGGCGCGCATAGCGTCGCTGGAAACTGGCCAGAGCGTTTTCTTTTCGCACCGCGATCCGGCCATCGTCAAGTGGATGGCCGAACGCCGGCTCGATATCTGAAGGAGCGTGAAATGAACAACCAACCCGTTGATACGAACTCTCGTCGCCGGTGGCTGGCTGCGGCCGCCGCCTTGGGCGTGGCGCCGTGGCTGCTGTCGGCCAGCGCCGCGCCGGCCGGCGCATCCCGCGCTGCCGCGGACGGACCGGCGCCGGGCGCCCGATCGGCCGAACGTCGTCGCCTGGGGCCTTTCGAGGTGTTTCCCATCGGCCTGGGCTGCCAGTGGCATCCAGGCCGTCGCCCGCAGGCGGTGAACGATCTGTACGCGAGCAGCACGGACCGGGCGGCTGCGATCATTCTGATCCGCCGCGCGGTGGACCTGGGCGTGACGCTGTTCGACACCGCCGAGGTCTATGGTCCCTTCATGTCGGAGGAGATCCTCGGCGAGGCGCTGCAGGGCAGGCGCAACGGCAGTCGTCATCTCGACCAAGTTCGGCTTCGACATCGACCCGCAGACCGGCGCGCGGCGCGGGGGCACAACAGCCGCCCCGACCACATCCGGCGTGTCGTGGAGGCCCAGTTGCGCCGCCTACGGACGGACCGCATCGATCTGCTCTACCAGCACCGAGTCGACCCGCAGGTGCCCATCGAGGACGTGGCCGGAACGATCAAGGACCTGGTCAAGCAGGGCAAGGTGCTGCACTGGGGCCTGTCCGAGCCGGGGCTGCAGACGATCCGCCGTGCGCATGCGGTGCACCCGCTGGCGGCGATCCAGAACGAGTACTCGATGCTGTGGCGCGGACCCGAGGCGCAGGTGCTGCCGCTGTGCGAGGAACTCGGCATCGGCTTCGTACCATGGAGCCCGCTGGGGATGGGATTCCTCGCGGGCACGATCAGCGTCGACAGCCGTTTCGGCGAGCAGGACTTCCGCGCGAGCGTGCCGCGTTTCGCGCCCGACGCCTTGCCCGCGAACATGCCGCTGGTCGACCTCGTGCGGAACTGGGCACGGCGCAAGGAGGCGACGCCGGCGCAGATCTCGCTGGCCTGGCTGACGGCCCGCAAGCCGTGGATCGTCCCGATCCCCGGTACGACGAACATGGCCCACCTCGAGGAGAACGTCGGCGCCGCAACCATCGTCTTCAGCGGCGCAGAGCTTGCGGAACTGGATGCGGCGATTTCGGCGATTCCGATCCGCGGCGCACGTCTGTCGCCGTCGGTGCTCGCCGCCACCGGCGTCGAGGCGCCGCCAAAGCAGCGATGAAGCCGGCACGCGGCTGGGCGGCGCTGCTGTCGCTGGCCTGTTGCGCCGGTGCGGCGGACGCGGAGCGAGAGCGGTTCGTCGCGCCGCCATCCCCTGCGCCAGCGGCCGCCGCCGCACAGCAGCGGTCCGCGTTGACCCACCTCGGCCCTGGTGACCGCATAGGCGACCTGCTGGACCATCCGGCGCTCGCCGGCTTCGCCCGGCTGCTGCTGCCGCGCAGCGACGTCGATGTCGACCGCACAGGTCCGGCTCGGTGACTTCGGTTCGCTGCTGCCGTACCACCAGCATGTGAATGCGCGCGACGTCGTCGCGGGCCTGAACCGGTTGATCGACGATGCCAATGCAGGACGCCCGGTGTTCATCGATATCTACGCACCGGCCGAGAAGGCGCGCGACCCGACGAAGGCCGACACGGGTCTGTTCTTCCTGCGCGGCCGCCCGGGGGCGCCTTTCGCGGTGATCGCGCCCGGCGGCGGGTTCTCGTACGTCGCCACGGTCCACGAGGGGCTGCCCTACGGGCTCGCGATCAACCGGCACGGCTTCAACGCGTTCGTGCTGCGCTATCGGGTCGGGCAAGGCAGCACCGCGGCGACCGAAGACCTGGCCGCGGCGCTGTCGACGATCTTCCGCCGCGCCGCGGAACTGCAAGTGGGCACCGAGGGTTATTCGCTCTGGGGCAGCTCGGCCGGCGCCCGGATGGCAGCGTCTATCGGTTCGCACGGTGCGGCCCGCTTCGGGGGCGATCCGCTGCCCAAGCCCGCCGCGGTCGTAATGGCCTACACCGGCCACTCCGACACCTCGGCGAACGAACCACCGACCTTCGTCGTAGTCGGCGAGCACGACCGGATCGCGCCGCCGGCCGCGATGCAGCGCAGGGTGCGCGCGCTCGAACAGGCCGGCGTGACGGTGGCGTACCGCGAGGTGCCGGGACTAGGGCACGGGTTCGGCCTCGGCACCGGAACAGCGGGACAGGGCTGGATCGACGACGCGGTGCGCTTCTGGGAGCGCGTGCCGAGCCAACGCCCGCCGCGGTCCCCGCGGTGACGGCACTTCACACACAGGAGAATCGTGATGAAAGAGATGCTTGCTGGCGCACTTGCGCTGACGCTGCTGTCGCCCGCACTCGCCGCCGATGACGCGCTCCAGGTCGCGCGCGCAGGCACGCGGGCCGTGACGACCGCGCCGGCGCAACACTTCACCGGTGCGGTGAAAGTCGAGATGCTGCACACGCCGGCGGGTGCGCAGCGCGCGTCGGCCGGGTCAGTCAGCTTCTCGCCCGGTGCCCGCACCGCTTGGCACAGCCATCCGCTGGGGCAGACGCTGATCGTGACCGCTGGCGTCGGCCGCGTGCAGCGCTGGGGAGGGCCAGTCGAGGAGATTCGCGCCGGCGACGTGGTGCGCATCGCGCCGGGCGTCAAGCACTGGCACGGCGCCGCGCCGGGCAGCGCGATGACCCACATCGCAATCACCGAGGCGATGGACGGCAAGACCGCCGACTGGCAGGAACTGGTCAGCGACGCGCAGTACGACGAGGCAAGGCCCGCGGGCGCGCCGTCCACGAGCCCGCAGGCCGCGGCGCAGCCGACCCGGGCGCAAGCGCTGCTGGGCGACGTAGCGCCCAAGCTCGCTCAGCTCACCGACGACGTGCTGTTCGGCGACGTGTGGGCGCGCCCCGGGCTGTCGCCGCGCGACCGCAGCCTCATCACCGTCAGCGCGTTGATCGCGCTGAGCCGGCCCGATCAGTTGCGCTCGCACTTGGCGCGCTCGCTGGACAACGGGCTCTCGAAGGATGAGATCTCCGAAAGCCCTGACCCATCTCGCGTTCTACGCCGGCTGGCCCAACGCCATCAGCGCCGCCGGCGTCGCGCGCGAGGTCTTCGCCAACCGGCCGTGACCCACCGGCCGCCGAATCGTCGGCTTCCGGCCGCTTTGAGGTGAATTCCTCAGCGGCCGCGAAGGTCGGTTCATGGCCGATTGCTCCGTTAGCAGTTCTTCCTCGAGGCCCTGCTCACGTACTTCTCCTGCTCGTCTGTCTGAATCGCTCCCGGTCGGGACCGCCGTACGGTTGCAATCGCTTCCGAGGCGGACACGCCGAAGCAAGTGAGCAGGCTGGCCGCCAAGGTGCCCGACCGGCCCAAGCCGGCGTGGCAGTGAAGTGCGACCCTTCGCCCTGTCCTAAGCGCTTCGACAAGTTCGCGCCTAACCCCGACCCATGCAGCGTCTGCCGCTTGATCAGGCGCGCCGCCGTCGGGAATTGGTATCCAGTACCACCGCATCCGGGCGCCGACACGCTCGCCGAGGTCGGGTACACCGAGCATCGTGAATTCGTGCGACTCGATCAGGGTCAGGAGCGCGCTCGCGCCCCAGGCTCGCAGGGCGTCGAGATCTTCGTCGAGGCTACGGGTCCACTCGATGTCGCCGTGGGTGTAATTCAACCCTGGACAGTGAAGGAGTCCGATGAGCCCGGTAGCCCCGGGAACCTCTACGGCGTCGATCTGAAGCGGGGAGATGCGTCTCGTGAAAAGCATTGGAAACAGGATCGCACACCTAAGCCGACCTCGCAGCGCTAAAAAGGTGTCTGCTTCCGGGCGGGTTGGCGGGTCTCGCGAAACGACGGCCTCTGGCCGAGTTGAGCTGAGACTTACTGGTGCAGCGCCTCCAAAGCCGCTTTCGGATCCGAGGCCACAATTTTCAGCAAAGCGCGAGCAGCGCCTGTCGGTCGGGTTCTTTGCTGCTCCCAGTTCTGCAGCGTGCGCAGGTTTACGCCGATCAACTTTGCGAACTGGGCTTGGCTGATCTTCGCCGCTTCTCGGATCGCCCGTATGTCCGGTTCGCTTACGCTGGTTGTCCGGACGCCGGCCACGGACTTGCCCGCCATGTGCCGCTTCATCTCGCGCACGCCGCGCACCAGTTGGTCGAAGTGTTGCTTATCCATCGTCGATCTCCTTCATCAAAGCCGCCAAAACTTTCAGCTGCTGCGGCGTCAAGTCTTCCTGTTTGGCCTTCACGTAACCGTAGACCAAGTAGATCCGATCCACCGAGGTCTGCAGGTAGTAGATCACCCGGGCGCCGCCGCGCTTGCCACGCCCTGACGTCGCCCAGCGCAACTTCCGCAGCCCACCGGTTCCGCGGATCGTGTCGCCCGCGGTGGGCGTCACCAACAAGAAGCGTTGGAGGGCGCGCAACTCGTCGTCGTTCCAGTGCTCTTCGCGGAAGCGGACGAACGGCGTGAGCTCGACGAGCACCATCCGCGCAATATACGCGTCTAGCGTATACGCGACAAGCGTAGTCAGTCAACGTGAGGCTAAGCGCTTGACGGTCCGCTTACGGGCGGATTGGGGGAAAGGAGAATGGGGCTGCTTCTGGCCGACAACGGCTGTCGTAGGAAAGGTGATTGAACCGCGGCTCGCCCTAACGAGGGGCAACTGCGCCGGTATTACTTCGCGGCTATAGCGGATATCTCTACCAACACATCGCGCGGCAGCCGCGCCACCTGGACAGTTGCACGCGCCGGCGGCTTGTCCTTGAAATAGCTCCCATAAACCGCGTTCATCTTGCCGAAATCATTCAAGTCTTTGAGAAAGACCGTCGTCGACACTACGTCGTCCATCGTCATGCCGTTTGCCGCCAAGACGGCTTTCAAGTTGTCGAGCACGAGCTTGGTCTGTTCTTCGATGGTTCCCGTATTCAACTGATTCGTCTTCGGATCAATGGAAATCTGCCCCGCGAGAAAGAGCATGTTGCCGAACTTGATCGCTTGGAAGATGGGCCGATCGCTGCAGGCGCCTCTTTGGTGGCCACGACTTCCTTAGTAGGCGTTGCGGCACAGCCGGCGATTACGAGCGCTGCGAAAAGTACAAACGGAACCTTTGCGATGGCCTGCTGCCTTTGATTCATCGTTGTGTTCTCCTAATGACTTCGGGTGGTAGGTAGATCAGCTGAAGGTGTCCGCTATTGAGCGATTCTGACGCCCACTGCGAATGGCCGCAATTGGCCGGCAGGAGCAGTCGTGCCCGAGGAACGCGATGACCAGGTAGGCGCTGCCTCACTTGCTGCCGGTGGCGCCGGAGAGCACCCGCCCGCTCCGAATCGTTGCCCGCACGTCGCTGAAGCCAGTGATGTCCACTGCTGGGTCAGTACCCAGCAAAACGAGATCCGCCTCCATCCCGGGAGCGATGCGTCCCTTGCGCTGGCCTTGCCCGAAGCGCCCGGCGGGCGCGGTGGTCAGGCTGGCCAGGATCTGACGCCAATCCAGCCCGGCCCGCGCCATCAACTCAAACTCGCGACGGGTGTCGAACTGATCGATGTAGCCCACGTCGGTGCCAAACAGCACCGTGCCGCCCGCGGCGGCGAACACCTGCACCTGCTGCGTCGCGTCGGCGATGAAGCGCGCGATCACCGGGTCGGGTACGGCCTCCCGACGCAACTCGGCCTCGAACAACGTCAATGTGGGTATCAAGGCAAGATCCGCGGCGCGCAGACGTTGCACCAGTGCAGCATCCCAGGGACCCGAAAATGGGGTGGTGTGGGCCAGCACATCCACGCCGCTCGCCAGTGACACTTCCAGCCCTGCCATATCGCTCGGGTGGGCAAACGCCGGCTTGCCGGAGCGATGGGCTTCGGCCACCACCGCGCGGGCGATGTCGACGTCCATGGGCAGCACTCCGACCGCGCCACCGACAACCGCTCCGGTGAATAGCTTGACCCCATCTGCGCCCTCTGCAAGCTGCTGTCTGGCCCGCGCCCGAGCCTGATCCGGGCTGGCGACTTCTGCGCTCGGTGCCCCAATCTCTTTCAGCAGGGCGCGCACGTAAATCGGCGTGCCGTCCTTCGGAAAGAACGGTGCGTCTACATTCAGGATGGCCGGTCCCGTGACCTCGCCAGCTTCGATCCGCTTACGCAACGCCCGAGCGCTGCCGTTGAGCGAAGCGACGTCGAACACTGTCGTGAAGCCCCAGCGCGTAAGCATCGTGTTCAGCGCCGCGTCCAGTTCCGATGCCGGGCGCGTGGCTGCCTCGCGCAGCGGCAGTGCCAGGAAGTGCACGTGGCTGTTCCAGAATCCGGCTGTGACGAACCTGCCCTTGCCATCGATCACCGTCGCCCCTGCGGGTACCGTGAGCGTCGCTGAAGGTCCGACTGCTGTAATTCGGCCGTCGCGCACGAGCACCGTGCCGTGTTCGATCGGCGCCGCATCGGGGGCGGGATAAACGCGGGCATCGACGACGGCCAAGTCCGCCGCCATTGCCGGCCAAGCGCAGGCGACAAGCAACGCAATTGACAAGGAAACGGTTGTAATCACGGAAGGCGCGTCCATGTTGTCGCACTGTCCCAAACCATACACGGAGGCGACCCTTCCGAGTCCGGGTGAGCCGCGATCGAGCCACAACGGAAGAATGCGGCCAACGCCAAACAGGGCTAACCACGTGAGGACAGACATCGCTGGGGATCAAACCCGAATTGCGTCTGCGTTGTGCGCCTTTGAACGAGGGCCGGCGCCGTTCGGTTCTGGCCATGCGGGAAGCTTTCAATGAACTTGACTGGTAATTCACTCGCCGTGACGGAAAGTCCAATGGAACTGACTGTCTACGCCGCACTGCAATCGAGAACGGCGGCGCCGTTCACGCGACCCTGCCGCACCGCGTCGATGGCCTCGTTCGCCTGATTCAGACCGAAGACTTCGACGGTCGTCTGCAGCGGAATTCGCGCGGCGAGTTCCAGGAATTCTTCGGCGTCGGCGCGCGTGAGGTTCGCCACTGAGCGAACGATGCGTTCGCCCCAGAGCAGGCGATAGGGAAATGCCGGGATGTCGCTCATGTGGATGCCCGCGCAGACCACCACGCCGCCCTTGCGCGTCGCATGCAGTGCAGCCGGCACCAGCGCTCCGACCGGGGCAAAGATGAGCGCAGCATCGAGCGGCGCTGGGGGCTCGACCGTGGAGTCGCCGGCCCACTGGCAGCCCAGCGAGCGTGCGAAATCCTGTCCGGCGCGGTCGCCGGGCCGGGTGAACGCGAAGACGCTGCGCCCTTGCCAGACGGCCACCTGCGCGATCAGGTGCGCCGCGGCGCCGAACCCGTAGATTCCCAGCCTCTGCGCATCGCCGGCCATGCGCAATGCCCGGTACCCGATCAGTCCCGCGCACAGCAACGGCGCCGCGTGCACATCGTCGAGTGCCGCCGGCAGGTGAAAGCAGAAATCGGCGGCGGCAACGACGTGCTCGGCATAGCCGCCATCGCGCGTGTACCCGGTGAACTGCGGCGCGTCGCACAGGTTTTCCTGATGCGATCGGCAGAACGGGCAGGCGCCGCAGCTGCGGCCGAGCCAGGGCAGCCCGACGCGGTCGCCGATCGCGAATCGATCGACGCCAAGCCCGCGTGCAATCACGCGACCGACGACTTCGTGGCCGGGCACGATCGGCAAGCGTTGTGCCGGCAGTTCGCCATCGACGATGTGCAGATCGGTACGGCAGACTCCGCAGGCGCTGACGCGCAGAACCACTTCGCCGGCGGCGGGCGCGGGAACGGGCTGCTCGATCCTCTGCAGTGGCTGGCCGATCGCCACCAGCGCCATCGCCGCCGACCGCGCAGTCGTCTCGGTCATGCGTGCTGTCCGATCAGCGTGATCGCGCCGGACGGATCAACGATCTGCAGGCCGTCGCGCCGCGCACGACGCGCGAGCTTCAGCAGAGCCTTGTCCTTGGTGACAAGCCAGTCGGCCCCCGCCGTCAGCGCCAGGTCGAGGAACTTCTGGTCGTGGGGATCGCTGCAGGCGAAGGGAGCGGCGTGCACCCGATCGATCGGTACGGCGAGCCGATCCCAATGCCGCAGGATCGTGCATCGACGCTCGTTCGAGACGCCGAACACCGGCCGGCCGAGCACGTCGCTAAGTTCGTCCACCGACGGGCCGCAGCGCAGCGCGCCGACCTCGCCACTTTCCACGGCGACGCGCAGGGGTGCCGCGCGTGGGTCGTCGAAGACCCAGAAGTCCAGCAGCACGTTGGTGTCGATGACGGCGCGGACCAGCGCCCGCGAGTTCATTGGACGTCTATTGCGTGACGCGTGAGTTGCTCGAGCGTCACTTCGGCGAGCGCCTTCTCGTGCGTCGAGGCAAGGATGACCTTCGGGGCGACACCCGCCTCCAGGGCCTCGCGCCAGCGGGCCACGCACAGGCACCAGCGGTCGCCGGCACGCAGTCCCGGAAAGTCAAACTCCGGGTGTGGAGTAACGAGGTCGTTTCCTTGCTGGAGTGAATACTCCAGGAACTCGTGGCTCATGCGCGCGCACACCGTGTGCGACCCGACGTCCTGCGGTCCCGGTGTGGCAGTAACCGTCGCGGTAGAAGCCCGTTGCAGGATCCTCGCAGCAGGGCGCGAGCGGGCCGCCCAGGACATTGCGCGCCGAGGAAGGGCGGTCGGCGTCGCGCATCGATGTCAGCGAACGGTCGCCAGGGCGGCGGGCGCGGCTGTCGTTTCGACCCAGGTGACCAACTGGTCGAGGATCAGCGTGCTCGCCTGGCCGAGCGCGGCGGCCGCGGACGCGGCGTTGGCCTGCTGCACGGGCGACGTGGCCGTGAATCGCTGCCGCGCGATCAGCTTTCGGGTCCCGCGGTCGATCAATTCGGCGGTGACTACGATGTTTGCAGTGCCAGGGCTGTTGGCTGCGTCGTGATAGAAATCGTTGACCGTCAGATTGACCTGCAGGTCACCGCCGACACCGCGCCCCAGCAGCGCGACCGAGTTGAACGCGCCGCGCGTTGCCAGACGCTCGACCAGCAGTTGAGCCAGGCGATTCGACGGCCGGTCGCTCCAGGTCGCGAACTGATACGCCGCCCGCTGATTGGGCGCGCGCGAAAACGCCAGTGAAAACGAATCATCGACGGCACTGTTGGGAATCGGCGAGACCAGCAGTTCGCGCCCGAGCGGCCGGGCACGGGCCGTCGCGGCCGGACCGGAGTCCACGATCCGGTACTGGGACTGCAGTCCGGTGTCGTGGCCGACATCGACAGTAATGCAGGCGGTGCACACGACCGCCGCCAGCAGGACGCCTGCATGTGTGCGGAACTGGCGCAAGGTCGACATGGTCACTCTCCCGGGCCGCGTTGCTGCGGCGTCGGCCCGAGCAGCGCGGCGCGCGGGTCCTGCAGCCGATCGAGGAGTCGATTGAGCGTCTCGCCCGTCGACTTGAGTTCGCTGATGGCGATTGCCAGCTGATCGCCGCTCGACAGGACCGTTGAACCGACGGCCTGCGACAGCTGTGCAGCCTGTTGCTCGAGTGCGATGGTCGCGCCCGAAATGTCCTTCATCGTCCGCTCGGCCTGGCGCAATGCGGGCCGCAGGTCCTGGCCGGTACTGTCGGCGACCTCGGCGATGCGCGTGCTCGAGCGGCCGATATCGTCGGCGGCGCGATTGACGGCAGCGAGCGTGCGGTCGAGTTCCTTCAGTCGCTGGTTCAGCCCGCCGGTCAGGTCGCGCAGGTTGGCCAGGGTCTTGTCGATCGCCGCCCGGTTCTCCGGCTTCAGCACTTCGTTCAGGCTCTCGAGCGTCTTGACAGCGGTCTCGCCCACCATGTTGAGGCGGTTGGCAATTTCATCCAGATTGGACGTGCCCTCGGTGATCACGGGGTACGGCTCATCGTCAAGGATCGCCGTCAGCGTGGGACCCGGCGGATCGGGAGTTTGCAGGTCGATCTTGGCAATGCCGGTCACGAAGCTGCGTGTCACCACCGCCACGGTGTTGGTCTTGACCGGCGTGCGGCGATCGATGCGTATCAGCACGCGCACGCGGTTGATGTTGGCCGCCGTCAATGCATAGTCTTCCACGCGACCGACCTTGATGCCGCGCATCAGCACGTCGGCGCCGATCTGCAGGCCGTCGAGCGGCTGCTTCTCGAAGTAGATCGTGTAGTAGTTGAATTCGTTGCGCCCACCGGCTGACTTCAGCCAGATGAGTCCGCCGATCAGCGCTGCAATCAGCGCGATGACCGCGAGGCCTACGTAGGTGTACTTGGCGTCCGCTTCCATGGCGTGATCATTCTAAGTGGGAAGGTGCCGAGCCCGACACCATTGTTCGGACCGAGAAGTACGACTTGATCCAGGGGTCGTCGACGTGCATCACTTCGCGCGCGGGACCGTCAGCCAGCACTTTGCCGCGCGCGAGCACGACGATGCGGTCGACCACCGTCAGCAGCGTGTCGAGGTCGTGGGTGACGAGAAACACCGTGATGCCGAGATCATCGACCAGCGTGCGCACCATCTCATCGAAGGCGCGTGCGGTCGTCGGGTCGAGTCCTGAGGTGGGTTCGTCGAGAAAGAGGACCTCGGGTTCCAGCGCGAGGGCGCGCGCGATCGCCGCGCGCTTGCGCATGCCGCCCGACAGCTCACTCGGCATTTTCCCGGCGACGTCGGTACCGAGGCCGGCCTGCGACAGCCGCAGATGAATCAGGCTGTCGAGCAGGGCGGGGGGCACGCTGGCGTGCTCCGTCAGCGGCACCGCGACGTTCTGCGCGACCGTGAGCGATGAGAACAGCGCCCCGTCCTGGAACATCATGCCGAAGCGCCGCCGCACATCGTTCAGTTCCTCGTCGGAAGCGGACCATATGTCGGTGCCCAGCAGGCGTATGCGACCGGACGTCGGGCGCTGCAGGCCGATGATCTCGCGCAGCAAGACAGATTTGCCGGTGCCGCTGCCGCCGATCAGCGCAACCAGCGTGCCCTTGTGCACATTGAACGTGACGCCATCGTGCACCGACTGTTCGCCGAAGCGCGTCACGATCGAGTCGATCTCGATGACCACGGGACCGGCGGCTGCCGCGTTCGCCATCAGATCCCGAGCTCCTGGAACAACACCGCAAACGCCGCGTCGAGCAGTATCACGGCGACTATGCTCTGGACGACGGTCGACGTGGTCGCCATCCCGAGCGCACGCGTGTCGCGATCGACCATCATTCCCATCCTGCAGCCGATGGTGGCGATCACCAGCGCGAATACCGGCGCCTTGGCCAGTCCGACGTAGACATGCTTGATGGCCAGGTTGTCCTGCAGTCGGGCGAGGAAGGTCGTCGGCGTGATGTCGAGCATCGGACCGGCGATCAGCATGGCGCCAACCAGGCTCATCAGGTCGCCGACGAACACGAGCAGCGGCAGTGCGATCATCAGCGCGAACACGCGCGGCATGACCAGCACGTCGAGCGGGGACAGTCCGAGCGTGCGGATCGCATCGGTCTCCTCGTTCAGTCGCATCGATCCGAGCTGGGCGGTGAAGGCGGCGCCCGAGCGTCCGGCAACGATGACTGCCACGATGATCGGCGCGAACTCGCGTGTGGCGCCGATACCGACGCCGTCGACCACGAAGATGTTCGCGCCGTACTGCTCGGCCTGCAGCCCGAGCAGGTAGGCGACCACGACGCCGATCAGCAGGGTAACGAGCGACACCACCGGGATCGCGTTGAGGCACACCTGCTCGAGCTGTACGGTCAGTTCCCGCGTCCTTACCTCGGTCGGGGACAGCGCGCCGCGGAACAAGCCGTCGAAGACCATGCCCACGTAGGTCAGGTGCCCGGCGACGAGGTCTCGTATGTTGAGCGTGTGCCGTCCGATCTGCGCGAGCAGTCGGTGGCGATGGTGCGGGACCGGCGCATTGATCTCGGCCAGTCGCCCTCGCACCTGCTCGACGATGCGCCCTTCGTTGGGTGCAAAGCCCGACAGTTCAACCGTGCTCGCGTCGATTCCGGAGCGCTGCAGGTGATCGAGCAGGGCCAGGGCCGCGGCCGTATCGATTTCCGTCACGGCATTGCCGTCGACGGACAAGTGCGGTGGGAGGCTCAGCGCCTCCAACGCATCGACGATGGCGGGCAGGGCGCCCAGCCGCCACGCGCCGCTCAGGTGCAGGACGGCGCCCGCGCCATTGTCGAGGCGCGCACCGGGAGGTGTGGCAGGGTGCGCAGGTTCGGCAGGCATGCTGTGGCCGTTCGTGGCCGTCAATCAGGCCGCGGCAGGCTAGCACAGGCCTGCGCCGCGGGAGCGGGCCGATGCGGTCGCGTCTCTCCTCAGCGCGACACGCAGGTGTGCAGCAACATCAGGCCGAGCAGCGCCAGCAGCAGCAGCGGGATGGCGCTCGGCCAGCGACCCGGAGCGTCGCTCCGGGTCACGATGGCCGGGGCGACGGCCGATTCAGCGTCTTCGTGCATGACGATTAATCAGGCGGCGAGCAGCTGCCTTAGTACAAACGGAAGAATGCCGCCGTGCTTGTAGTACTCGACCTCGATCGGCGTGTCGATGCGCAGCTTGAGCGGAATCTGCTTCTCGCCGTCCTTGCCGAACACCAGCAGCGTTACGGTCATCTGTGGCCGCAGTTCGCCTTCGAACTCGATGTCATACATCTCGTCGCCACGGATGCCGAGCGTGTCCGCACCCTCGCCGGACATGAACTGCAGGGGCAGCACGCCCATGCCCACCAGGTTGCTGCGATGAATACGCTCGAAGCTCTTGGCGATGACGGCCTTCACACCCAGCAGTTGCGTGCCCTTCGCCGCCCAGTCGCGCGATGACCCGGTGCCGTACTCCTCGCCGCCGAAGACCACCGTCGGCACGCCGTCCTTGATATAGCGCATCGCGGCGTCGTAGATCGGCATGCGCTCGCCGGACGGCTGGTGAATCGTGATGCCGCCTTCGACGCGCGAGCCATCGGCCGTGGGCGGGACCATCAGGTTCTTGATGCGCACGTTGGCGAAGGTGCCGCGCATCATCACTTCATGGTTGCCGCGGCGCGCGCCGTAGGAATTGAAGTCGGGCTTGAGCACCTTGTGGTCGATCAGCCATTTGCCGGCCGGCGACGTGTCCTTGATCGATCCCGCCGGTGAGATGTGATCCGTGGTGATCGAGTCGCCGAAGATGCCCAGCGCCCGCGCGGCAACCACGCCGATTTCCGCGTGCTTGGGCTTCAGGGTGAAGCCGTCAAAAAATGGAGGCTTCGCAATGTAGGTCGACGTCGGCCACGTGTAGACCTGACCGGCGACACTGCCGACTTTCTTCCACAGATCGCCCGGATCCGACTTGACCTTGCTGTAGTTGGCTTCGAAGGCGACCGGGTCGAGCGCCGACTTCATCAGCGCGTGCACTTCCTCCGACGTCGGCCAGATGTCGCCGATCCAGACGTCCTTGCCGTCCTTGCCCTTGCCGAGCGGCTCGGTCATCAGATCCTTGAGCATGGTGCCGGCGATGGCGTAGGCGACCACCAGTGGCGGCGACGCGAGGAAGTTGGCCTTGAGGTTCGGGTGGATGCGGGCTTCGAAGTTGCGATTGCCCGACAGTACCGCCGCGCACACGAGGTCATTCTTCGCGATGGTTTCGTTGAACTCCGGCGCCAGGTCGCCCGCATTGCCGATGCAGGTGGTGCAGCCGTAGGCCGCCACCGAGAAGCCGAGCTGCTCCAGATAGGGCAGCAGGCCCGTCTTCGTCAGGTACTCGGTCACGATGCGCGAGCCGGGCGCGAGCGAGGTCTTGATGTGCTTCCTGACCGTGAGGCCGCGCTCCACCGCCTTCTTCGCCAGCAGGCCTGCCGCCAGCAGCACGCTGGGGTTGGACGTGTTCGTGCACGAAGTGATCGCGGCGATCAGAACGTCGCCGTCGGCGAGCGTGACTTCATGCACTTCCTGCTCGCGGCTCGGCCTGACCAGCGGACGGTTCGCGCTCATCTCTGCCAGATCGCGTGCCGCGCCGGCCGGTGCGTCCGGCGCCTTGCCCTCGGCGCGTCCGTGGCCGTCCGAACACCGGGAAACGCTGCTTCAGCCGGGCGGCCGGCTGGTTGAAACCGTTTTCACTGACCGGCTTGGAAAAGAGCGACGTGAACTGCTTCTTGACGTGGCCGATCTCGATGCGGTCCTGCGGCCGCTTCGGTCCGGCCAGCGACGGCGCGACCGTGGACAGGTCGAGTTTGACGACCTGCGAATAGTCGATCGACCCGGACTTCGGCACGCCGAACAGGCCCTGCGCGCGGAAGTAGGCCTCGAAGGCCGCGATCTCGTCAGGCGTGCGTCCCGTGCCCTCGAAGTAGGCGATCGTCTTCTCGTCGACAGGGAAGAAGCCCATCGTCGCGCCATACTCCGGCGCCATGTTGCCGATCGTGGCGCGGTCGGGCAGCGCGAGCGAGGCCGTGCCTTCGCCGAAGAATTCGACGAACTTGCCCACGACCTTGGACTTGCGCAGCAACTCGGTGATCGTCAGCACGAGGTCGGTCGCGGTCACGCCTTCACGCAGGCGCCCGGTCAGTTCGACCCCGACGACATCGGGCGTCAGGAAGTAAACCGGCTGGCCCAGCATGCCGGCTTCGGCCTCGATGCCGCCGACGCCCCAGCCGACCACGCCGATGCCGTTGATCATCGTCGTGTGGCTGTCGGTGCCGACCAGCGTGTCGGGGTAGACCACGCCATCCTTCTTGTGCACGCCACGTGCCAGGTACTCGAGGTTGACCTGGTGGACGATGCCGAAGCCCGGCGGCACGACGCCGAAGGTGTCGAACGCCTGCATGCCCCATTTCATGAACTCGTAGCGCTCGCGGTTGCGCTGGAACTCGAGCTTCATGTTGAGATCGAGCGAGTCTTTTCCGCCGTAGTGGTCGATCATCACCGAGTGATCGACGACCAAGTCGACCGGCACGAGCGGCTCGATCGTCTTCGGGTTCTTGCCCATCGCCTCAGCGACATTGCGCATCGCCGCCAGGTCCGCCAGCAGCGGCACGCCCGTGAAGTCCTGCAGCACCACGCGCGCGACGATGAACGGGATCTCGTCGGTGCGTTCGGCATTCGGCTTCCAGTTCGCCAGCTGGCGCACGTGCTCTTCCGTGACCTTGATGCCGTCGCAGTTGCGCAGCACGGATTCGAGCACGATGCGGATCGACACTGGGAGGCGCGAGACCTTGCCGACGCCGGCCTTCTCCAGCGCGGACAGGTTGTAGAACCGGCCTTTCTTCGCGCCGATCGTGAAGTCTTGCAGGGAATTGAACAGGTTGTGAGCCATGGGAGGGCCTCGGAGTCGGTGGGCTTGCGATGACGGGCTAGATGACCATCAGGTCGACGAATTCATTGACAGGCGTGGCGTCGAGCCGTTTCGCGTCCAGGCACAGGTCGAGGATCGCAGCCGCCTGCTTCGACGGGAAGACCCGTGACAGGTTGGTCTGGAACTTGGCGACCAGCACCGGCATGCCTTCCTTGCGGCGCCGCTTGTGCCCGATCGGGTACTCGACGACCACTTCCTTCAGTTTCTTGCCGTCAATGAACTCGACCGTCAGCGCGTTGGCGATCGAGCGCTTGCTCGGGTCGTGGTAGTCCTTCGTGAACGCCTTGTCCTCGACGCACTCGATCCTGTCGCGCAATGCATCGATGCGCGGATCCGAGGCCACGTTGTCCTCGTAGTCCGATGCCGTGAGGCGCCCGAAGATGATCGGCACCGCCACCATGTACTGGATGCAGTGGTCGCGGTCGGCCGGATTGTTGAGCGGCCCCTTCTTGTCGATGATGCGGATGCACGCCTCGTGCGTGCGGATCGTGATCTTCTTGATGTCCTTTTCCGACTTGCCGAGCTTCTTCAGCTCGCCGTGGATCGTCATCGCGGCTTCCACCGCGGTCTGCGAGTGGAACTCGGCCGGGAAGCTGATCTTGAAGAGCACGTTTTCCATCACATAGCTGCCATAGGGTCGCTGGAATTTGAACTCGTTGCCCTTGAACAGCACGTCGTAGAAACCCCAGCCCTTGGCGCTTAGCACCGAGGGATAGCCCATCTCGCCGGTCTTCGCGATCAGCGCCAGTCGCACTGCGCGGCTGGTGGCATCGCCCGCGGCCCAGCTCTTGCGCGAGCCGGTGTTGGGTGCATGGCGGTAGGTACGCAGCGACTGCCCGTCGACCCAGGCGAGCGAAACGGCGTTGATGATCTCGTCGCGCGTGAGCCCCAGCATCTGTGCGACGACCGCCGTCGACGGCGACCTTGACCAGCACGACGTGGTCGAGGCCGACCTTGTTGAAGGAATTCTCCAGCGCAATGCAGCCCTGGATCTCGTGGGCTTTGACCATTGCCACCAGCACGTCGGCGACCGTCAAAGGTTTTCTGCCCGCGGCCACTGCGTTGCGGCTCAGCCAGTCGGCGGTGGCGAGGATGCCGCCGAGGTTGTCCGACGGGTGGCCCCATTCGGCCGCGAGCCACGTGTCGTTGAAGTCGAGCCAGCGGATCATTGCGCCGATGTCGAACGCCGCTTTCACCGGATCCATCTGGAACTGTGTGCCCGGCACCTTCGCTCCGTTCGGAACCACGGTGCCCTGGACGACCGGGCCGAGCATCTTGGTGCAGGCCGGGTACTCGAGCGCCTCGAAGCCGCAGCCGAGCGTGTCCATCAGGCAGTAGCGCGCGGTGTCGATCGCTTCCTTGCTCTTGACCTTGTACTTGATAACGTAATCGGCGATGTCGACGAGCACCTTGTCAGGCTTCGGACGGACGTTGCTGATGTGGCTTCCCATGGGGGGATGATCCTTTCTGCTCCAGTGTTCGTTGGTTCGTGTCGATCTTCGATGGGTCTATTTGTTGTCCGGCGCGGGTCGCTTGCCGGCCGTCAGGAAGACGGTGCAGTTCTGCGCCAGCGCGGAACCGTTGGCGGTCGCGAGCCGGCTGACGGCACCTTTGCTCCACCATTCCCAGGCGCCGTCGGTGGACAGGTAGTGCGCACCCGAGGCAGCGATCGCGGGCCGCATGCGCTTGCGCTCCGAACCGAAGACGAGTTCCAGGTTCTGACCGGGCAATGACATTTCCGGCAGCACGATGCTCAGCACGCGCGCCTCATCGCACAGGTACACGACGGTTGCAAGGCGCGGTTCGGCGGCCGAGGCGGCGCTTGCGATGAAGGCAGCAGCGAGCGACAGAAGCTGCCTCGCAGTCACTCGGGAGACTCCAGAAGAAGCTTGTATCCGATGTGCGAGTCGGTGAATCCGAGCCGCTCGTAGAAGCGATGAGCCTCGGACCGCCGCCGGTCGCTGGTCAGCTGAGCCAGCCGGCAGCCGCGCTTGCGCGCGTTTTCGAGCGCGCGCGACACGAGCCAACCGCCGATGCCTCTCCGGCGTACGCTGCTGTCGACCCGCACTGCCTCGATGTTGGCGCGCCAGGCACCGCGCCGGCTCAGGCCGGGAATGAAGGTGACCTGCAGCATTCCGACGACGCGGCCATCCAGTTCGGCGAGCAGCAGCGTCTGGTTCGGGTCGCGGTCGATCGCGTCGAATGCCCGGATATACGCGGGATCGTCGCTGCCGACGCCTTCCCGATTCTTGCCGAGTTCATCGTCCGCCAGCAGTTCGAGCAGGCGTGGGAGGTCGGCGCGCTGCGCGCGACGCACCGTCAGGCCATTGAGCGTCACTTCAGCCATCAGGCCCGTTTCGCCAGCGGAACGAACTTCAGATCTTCCGGGCCTGTGTAGTTGGCGCTCGGGCGGATGATCTTGTTGTCGAGGCGCTGCTCGATGATGTGCGCGCTCCAGCCGCTGGTTCGCGAGATGACGAACAGCGGCGTGAACATGGACGTGGGAACGCCCAGCATGTGGTAGCTGACGGCGCTGAACCAGTCGAGATTCGGGAACATCTTCTTGGCGTCCCACATCACGGCTTCGAGTCGCTCGCCGATGCCGAACATCTTCATGTTGCCGGCTTCCTTTGACAGCGCGCGTGCGACCTCCTTGATCACCTTGTTGCGCGGGTCGGAGACGGTGTACACCGGATGCCCGAATCCGATGACCACTTCCTTGGCCTCGACGCGGCGGCGGATGTCGGCCTCGGCCTCGTCCGGCGTCTCATAGCGTTTCTGGATCTCGAAGGCGACCTCGTTGGCGCCGCCGTGCTTGGGTCCGCGCAGGGCGCCGATCGCACCTGCGATCGCCGAGTAGAAGTCCGAACCCGTCCCCGCGATCACGCGCGCGGTGAACGTCGAGGCGTTGAACTCGTGCTCGGCGTACAGGATCAGCGAGGTGTGCATCGCCTTGACCCACAGTTCGCTCGGGGGCCTCCCATGCAGCAGATGCAGGAAGTGCCCACCGATCGTGTCGTCGTCGGTCTCGACTTCGATGCGCCGGCCGTTGGTAGCGTAGTGGTACCAGTAGAGCAGCATCGATCCGAGCGAAGCCATCAGGCGGTCGGCGATGTCCTTGGCGCCAGGGACGTTGTGGTCGTCCTTCTCGGGCAGCACGCAGCCGAGCGCGGACACTCCCGTGCGCATCACGTCCATCGGATGGCTCGACGCGGGCAGCCACTCGAGAGCCGCCTTGACATTGGCCGGCAGGCCGCGCAGCGAGATCAGCTTGGTCTTGTAGGCCGCGAGCTCGGCGCGGTTCGGCAGCTTGCCGTGCACCAGCAGGTGAGCGATTTCCTCGAACTCGCAGGTGTCCGCAATATCGAGGATGTCGTAGCCGCGGTAGTGCAGGTCGTTGCCGGTGCGGCCAACGGTGCAAAGCGCCGTATTCCCGGCCACCACGCCGGACAAGGCGACGGATTTCTTGGCCTTGGGCGCCTCAGGTGCGGGTGTGTCGTTCATCTGTCCTCCTCAACTCGCTCGTTCTGTGTTCTGGCCCTGCATCGAGGCACGGCCTACTTGCGCTTCGCAAACAGCTGGTCAAGGCGATCCTCGTACGCCTGGTAGCCGATCACGTCATACAGTTCCATTCGTGTCTGCATGGTCTCGACGACGCCTTGCTGCGTGCCGTCCCGACGCAGCGTCGTGTAGACGTTGAGTGCCGCCTTGTTCATCGCGCGGAACGCCGACAGCGGGTACAGCACCATCGCCGCCCCGGCCTCGCCGAGCTCCTTCACCGTGAACAGCGGCGTCGCGCCGAACTCGGTGATGTTCGCGAGCACCGGCACCTTCACCGCGTCCACGAAGCGTCGGTAGGTGGCGAGATCCTTGGCGGCCTCCGCGAAGATTCCGTCGGCGCCGGCCTCCACGCAGGCTACGGCGCGCTCGATCGCACGATCGATGCCCTCGACCGCAATCGCATCGGTGCGCGCGATCAGGAAGAAGGCGGAATCGGTCTTTGCATCGGCAGCCGCCCTGACGCGGTCGACCATCTCCTCGGTCGTGACGATTTCCTTGCCAGGCCGATGGCCGCAGCGTTTGGCACCCACCTGGTCCTCGATGTGGCAGGCGGCAGCGCCGGCCTTGATCAACGATTTGACCGTGCGGGCAATGTTGAAGGCGCTGGGGCCGAAGCCGGTGTCGATGTCGACCAGCAGCGGCAGGTCGCACACGTCGGTGATGCGGCGCGTGTCGGTGAGCACGTCGTCGAGCGTGTTGATGCCCAGGTCCGGCATGCCAAGCGAGCCGGCGGCCACGCCGCCGCCCGACAGGTAGATCGCGCGGTAGCCGACATGCCGCGCCATCAGCGCATGGTTGGCGATGATGGTTCCAACGATCTGCAGGGGCCTTTCCTGTTGCAGCGCTTCGCGAAAGCGGGCTCCGGCGGACGAACTCATCGGCATCTCTCCTTGCGGGCTGCGAGTATCGCCACGTCGGGCTCAGCCAAGCAGGTGCTTGACCCCATCGCGTTCCTCAACCAGCTCCTTGAGGGTGTTGTCCATCTTGCCGCGCGAGAACTCGTCGATGGCCAGGCCCTTGACTACTTCGTACTTGCCGCCGGCGCAGACGCACGGGACACCGTAGATGATTTCTTCGGGCACTCCGTAGCTGCCGTCCGACGGAACACCCATCGTCACCCAGCGGCCATTCGTGCCGAGCACCCAGTCGCGGATGTGGTCGATCGCCGCATTGGCGGCGGAGGCGGCCGAAGACAGGCCGCGCGCCTCGATGATCGCTGCGCCGCGCTTGCCTACGGTCGGCATGTAGGTGTCGCGATACCAGGCCTGGTCGACCATCGGTGTGGCCGGCTGCCCGCCGATCGTTGCAAAGCGGATGTCCGGGTACATCGTCGGAGAGTGATTGCCCCACACCACCAGTTTCTCGATCGAAGCCACCGGCTTGCCCGTCTTGCCGGCGAGCTGCGACAGCGCGCGGTTGTGGTCGAGCCGCATCATTGCGGTGAAATTGCCCTTGGGCAGCGACGGCGCGGACTTCATCGCGATGTAGGCATTGGTGTTGGCCGGGTTGCCGACGACCAGCACCTTGACATTGCGGCTGGCGGACTTGTCCAGTGCCTTGCCCTGTGCCGTGAAGATCTGTGCGTTGGCGGCGAGCAGGTCCTTGCGTTCCATGCCGGGGCCGCGCGGGCGTGCGCCGACCAGCAGTGCGATCTCGGTGTCCTTGAACGCGGCCGTCGGGTCGCTGTGCGCCTCCATGCCGGCCAGCAGCGGGAACGCGCAGTCGTCGAGTTCCATCATCACGCCCTTGAGGGCCTTCTGCGCCTTCTCGTCCGGGATCTCGAGCAGCTGCAGGACCACCGGCTGGTCCCTGCCCAGCATTTCGCCGGAGGCGATGCGGAACAGCAGCGAATAACCGATCTGTCCGGCAGCGCCGGTGACGGCAACGCGTACGGGAGCTTTGCTCATGGAAATGGTCTCCTGGAGATGCAGTGGACGATAAGAATGGCGGGCGAGGTCGGCGGCAGCCGGGCAAGCGTGGAATTCGTCGTGCGAACCGGTGGACAAACGCCGGCGCGTGAGCCGCAGGAGTGTACTGCCGCTGTCGCGCGCATGCCTTGACGTAGCTTGGTGTTGCGCGATGTGCCGGCCCGGGCGCGGGCAGTGCGCAGCCAGGGCGGTGAGGGAGCAGGACATCGCGGACGATGCGACGTGCCGACCTCCGGCCGACGACCTTGCCCTGAACCATTTTCGGGCGGACGGCCGCGACCGGCCTGGACCGTGTACGGGGAAAGGAGGCTCATGAACGTTTCTGACGCGGCCGCAGGCTTTCCAGGGTTGCTGTATGGCGGGTGCTGCACGGCGTTGCTGCCGACCTCGGCGGGCAGACGATTCAGCACGAATAAAATAATACTATCTTATATAAGACATAAGAATTAATCCACGTCATTTCTCTTTCGGTTATGCTGAAGTCAGCTCATGCCCAGCGCTGACTTCCCCGCAGACAGTCCTGACCGTGTCGCGCAGCCGGCGGTTTTCTCGCCGCTGTACCGCCAGATCAAGGGCCTGCTGCTGCGCAGCCTCGATGAGGGGGAGTGGCGGCCCGGCGAACTCATTCCGAGTGAAGTCGAGCTGGCCACCCGATTCCAGGTCAGCCAGGGAACGGTCCGCAAGGCCGTCGATGAACTCGCGGCCGAGAATCTGCTGGTACGCCGGCAGGGCAAGGGCACCTTCGTCGCCACGCATCACGAACCGCGCGCGCAGTTCCGGTTTCTGCGGGTGGTTCCCGATGGCGGCGACCCTGCACCGCCCCAGAGCCAATTCCTGGAATGTCGGCGCGTACGCGCGCCGGCCGACATCGCGCGGTTGCTCGATCTGCGCACCGGTGATGCCGCGGTGTATCTGCGGCGCCTGCTGAGCTTCGGCGGCGACCCGATCGTTCTCGACGAGATCTGGCTGCCGGGGGGCCTGTTCAAGGGGCTGACGGCCGAACGACTGTCTGAATACAAAGGCCCGCTGTATGGCCTTTTCGAGACCGAGTTCGGAACCCGGATGATTCGCGCCGAAGAGAAGCTGCGCGCCGTCGGCGCAGAGCGCGATGCGGCGCAGCTGCTCGGCGTCGCCGAGAAGTCACCGCTGCTGCTGGTCGAGCGGGTGTCGTATTCGTACGGCGATCGGCCGGTTGAAGTAAGGCGCGGTTTGTGCGTCACCGACCACTATCACTACAACAACACGCTGTCGTGATTTGGTTCGCCTCATCAAATCGTTCAAAATAGCGCGCCTATCCAGGGCACGAACCACGGGCCATCGTCCATGACCACACCTGCCTTCGCGAGCAAACCCCGCCCTGAATTCCGCAACATCCACGTCTCGCAGATTCTTCAGTACAAGTTGCCGCCGCCCGGCCTGGTGTCGATCCTGCACCGGATCAGCGGCGCGGCGCTGTTCCTGGCGTTGCCCTTCATCCTCTGGATTTTCGATCTCAGCCTGACGTCGGAGCTGAGCTACGCGCGGCTCGCTGAATTCGCCTCGCACTGGCTGGCCAGGCTGATCCTGCTCGGTCTCGCGTGGGCGTTCATTCATCACCTGATCGCCGGTCTGCGCTTCCTCATGCTCGACCTGGATGTCGGTGTTGACAAACCGGCCGCGCGTACCAGCGCGCTCGCCGTTTTCGCGATCAGCCTGCCGCTGACTCTGCTGGCCGCATTGAAGATCTTCGGAGCGTTCTGATGGCCGCGTCACCCAACCCCGCAGGGATCGGTACCAAGCGAATCGTCGTCGGCGCGCACTACGGCGTCGGTGGCTTCCTGTTGCAGCGGCTGACCGCCATCGTGCTGACGGTATTCGTGCTGTTCCTGCTGCTGCGCCTGGTTTTCGGCGGCCCGCTCGGCTACGACGGCTGGGCAGGGCTCTTTGTCCCGCTCTGGATGAAGATCGTCACGCTGGTGGCGCTGCTGGCGCTTTTCTATCACGCATGGATCGGCGTGCGCGATATCTGGATGGACTATGTCAAGCCGACAGGGATCCGGGTGGCTCTGCAGACGCTGACGGTGCTGTGGCTGGTGTTCTGCGCGGTATGGTCCGTGCAGATTCTCTGGAGAGTCTGATTCATGACGGTTGCATCGAAAGTAGCTCGTCGTCGCTTCGACGCGGTGATCGTTGGTGCGGGCGGATCCGGCATGCGTTGTTCGCTGCAGCTCGCGCAGGCCGGGCTGAATGTGGCGGTGCTGTCCAAGGTGTTTCCGACGCGTTCGCACACGGTCGCGGCGCAGGGCGGCATCGGCGCGTCGCTGGGCAACATGACCGAGGACAACTGGCTGTGGCACATGTTCGACACGGTCAAGGGCTCGGACTATCTCGGCGACCAGGACGCAATCGAGTTCATGTGTCGCGAGGCGCCGAAGGTCGTGTACGAACTCGAGCACTTCGGCATGCCGTTTGACCGCAACCCGGACGGCACGATCTACCAGCGGCCGTTCGGAGGGCACTCGGCCAATTTCGGCGAGAAGCCGGTGCCGCGCGCCTGCGCTGCCGCCGACCGCACCGGCCACGCGCTGCTGCATACGCTGTACCAGCGCAACGTGCGCGAACGCACCCAGTTCTTCGTCGAGTGGATGGCACTGGACCTGATCCGCGACGCCGAAGGGGCCGTGGTCGGCGTCGTGGCGCTGGAAATGGAAACCGGCGACCTGATGATCTTCGAGTCGAAGGTCACGGTGCTCGCGACCGGAGGTGCGGGCCGTATCTTCGAGGCGTCCACCAATGCCTACATCAATACGGGCGACGGGCTGGGCATGGTCGCGCGCGCGGGTTTGCCGCTCGAGGACATGGAGTTCTGGCAATTCCACCCGACCGGCGTGGCCGGCGCCGGTGTGCTGATCACCGAGGGTGTACGCGGCGAGGGCGGCATCCTGCTCAACTCCAATGGCGAACGTTTCATGGAGCGTTACGCGCCGACGCTCAAGGACCTTGCTCCACGCGACTTCGTCTCGCGCAGCATGGACCAGGAGATCAAGGAAGGGCGCGGCTGCGGGCCGAACAAGGACTACGTGCTGCTGAAGCTCGATCATCTCGGCGCCGAGACCATCATGAAGCGGCTGCCCGGCATCCGCGAAATCGCGATCAAGTTCGCCAACGTCGACCCGATCAGGGAGCCGATCCCGGTGGTGCCGACATTGCACTATCAGATGGGTGGCATCCCGACCAACTATCACGGTGAGGTCGTCGCACCGAAGGACGGCAATCCCAATGCCGTGGTCCCGGGGCTGTATGCAATCGGTGAGTGCGCCTGCGTTTCGGTGCACGGTGCGAATCGCCTGGGGACCAACTCGCTGCTGGATCTCGTTGTCTTCGGCCGTGCGGCGGGCAATCACATCGTCGGCAAGAACTACAAGGCCCAGGAGCACCGTGCGCTGCCGGCCGATGCCGGCGACGCCTCGGTGGCGCGCGTCGCCGCGCTCGACGCGCGCGACAAGGGCGAGCGGGTGCAGGACGTCGCGAACGAGATTCGCAGGGAGATGCAGTCGCATTGCGGTGTCTTTCGCACCGGCACGCTGCTGGACGAAGGCGTCGCGAAGATCGTCGCACTGGCCGAACGCGCGAAGCATGTGGCCATCGTGGACAAGTCCAAGGTCTTCAATACCGCGCGGGTGGAAGCGCTCGAGCTCGACAATCTGGTCGAGACTGCCAAGGCCACTATCGTGTCGGCCGCGGCGCGACCGGAAAGCCGTGGCGCACATGCGCGGGACGATTTTCCCGAGCGCGATGACACGAACTGGATGAAGCACTCGCTGTTCTATTCGGACGGCAATCGCCTCGACTACAAGCCGGTCAACGTGAAGCCGTTGACGGTCGAGTCGTTCGCTCCGAAGAAAAGGACGTTTTAGGAGTCGCGCAAAAGTGCACCCCTACTTTTGCGCGCTAGGGTCAGAAAAAATCGCTGGCAGAGCCAGACGATTTTTTTCATCACAACGGCAAGGCGCGCGACATATCGATGGTGGCGCGGCTGGTTCTAACTGAGGTCGAAGCATGACGGCGAACAGCAACGTTGAGACGGGGGCGGTGGCGGCCACGACGGGAATGCGGACGGTCAGGTTCGAGATCTACCGCTACGACCCCGACAAGGACGCGAAGCCGTACATGCAGAAGCTCGAGGTCCGGCTGCAGCCGACCGACAAGATGCTGCTGGACGCCCTTATCCGCATCAAGAGCGATGTCGACGACAGCCTGTCGCTGCGGCGCTCGTGCCGGGAAGGCGTGTGCGGGTCGGATGCGATGAACATCAACGGCAAGAACGGCCTGGCCTGCATCACGAACCTGCGCGACCTGAAGGAGCCGATCGTGCTGCGGCCGCTGCCGGGACTGCCGGTGATCCGCGACCTGATCGTCGACATGTCGCAGTTCTTCAAGCAGTACCACTCGATCAAGCCGTACCTGATCAACGACACGCCGCCGCCCGAGAAGGAGCGCTGCAGTCGCCTGAGGAGCGCGAGGAGCTCAACGGCCTGTACGAGTGCATCCTGTGCGCCTGCTGCTCGACGTCCTGCCCGAGCTTCTGGTGGAACCCGGACAAGTTCGTCGGCCCCGCCGGCCTGCTGCAGGCCTACCGGTTCATCGCCGACAGCCGCGACCAGGCCACCAACGAGCGACTCGACAACCTGAATGACCCGTATCGCCTGTTCCGCTGCCACACGATCATGAACTGCGTGGACGTCTGCCCGAAGGAGCTGAATCCGACCCGCGCGATCGGCAAGATCCGGGACATGCTCGTCCGCCGCGATGTCTGACGATGGACGTGGTCATCGGAGATCTGGAGCGGCGGCGGCTGCGCTGGCGCGCCCGCCGGGGGTTGCTGGAGAACGACATCATCGTGTCGCGCTACCTGGACCGGCGCGAACGTGATCTGACGGTCGATGACGTCCTGGCGCTGGAAGCACTTCTTGACCTTCCGGACAACGAACTTCTCGACCTTTTGCTGGCGCGCAAAGAGCTGGCCGGCGGACTCGATAACAATGCCGTTCGCACCGTCCTGGACGGGCTTCGGTCCGTCTGAACTCACCTCGAACCCGGGAAAAAGACCATGGCGCTGACCCCATCCACCGAGAAGGCCACCCTGACGTTCTCCGACGGCACGCCGACGATGGAGCTGCCGATCTACAAGGGCTCCGTCGGGCCGGACGTCATCGACATCCGTGCGCTGTACGGAAAGTCGGGCAAGTTCACCTACGACCCGGGCTTCCTGTCGACGGCGTCGTGCAATTCGACCATCACCTACATCGACGGCGACAAGGGCGAGCTGCTGTACCGCGGCTACCCGATCGAGCAACTCGCCACCAAGTGCGACTACCTCGAGACCTGCTACCTGCTGCTGTACGGTGAGCTGCCGAATCCGAAGCAGAAGGAGGACTTCGTCAAGCGCGTGACCAACCACACGATGGTCAACGAGCAGATGCAGTTCTTCATGCGCGGCTTCCGCCGCGATGCGCACCCGATGGCAGTCATGACCGGCCTGGTCGGGGCGCTGTCCGCGTTCTATCCGGACTCGATGAATCTGAACGACCCCTGGCAGCGCGAGGTCTCGGCGATCCGCCTGATCGCCAAGATGCCCACGCTGGTCGCGATGGCCTACAAGTACACCGTGGGCCAGCCGTACATGTATCCGCGCAACGACCTTTCGTACGCCGGCAACTTCATGCGCATGATGTTCGCCACGCCCTGCGAGGACTACAAGGTCAACGACGTGCTGGTCCGCGCGATGGACCGCATCTTCATCCTGCACGCCGATCATGAGCAGAACGCGTCGACGTCGACCGTGCGCCTGTGCGCGTCGTCCGGCACCAATCCATTCGCGGCGATCGCAGCCGGGGTGGCCTGCCTGTGGGGCCCGGCGCACGGCGGTGCCAACGAGGCCTGCCTGAACATGCTGTACGACATCCAGCGCAACGGCGGCGTGGCCAAGATCGGCGAGTTCATCGACAAGGTCAAGGACAAGAACAGCACCGTCAAGCTGATGGGCTTCGGCCACCGCGTCTACAAGAACTACGACCCGCGCGCGAAGCTGATGCGCGAGACCTGCAACGAGGTGCTGGACTCGCTCGGCCTGCACGACGATCCGCTGTTCAAGCTGGCGATGGCGCTCGAGAAGATCGCGCTGGAAGATGACTACTTCGTCAGCCGCAAGCTCTATCCGAACGTCGACTACTACTCGGGCATCGTGCAGAAGGCGATCGGCATTCCGGTGCCACTTTTTACCGCCATTTTCGCGTTGGCGCGCACGGTGGGCTGGATCGCGCAGCTGAACGAGATGATCGCGGATCCGGAGTACAAGATCGGCCGGCCGCGTCAGCTCTTCGTCGGTTCGGTCAAGCGCGACGTCAAGCCGATCGGGCAGCGCTAGCACGGAGCTTCACCACGGAAAACGGCGCCCGCGGGCGCCGTTTTTCATGGCTGGATCAGGGCGGCAACGCGAGCTGGTGGCAACGCTCGACTGCCGGAGCAGACCCTAGCGCCCGCGCAGGATATGGGGTTCCCCCAGGGGCGGCGGACCGGCAGGGGTCTTGGGTCGTGCGATGGGTTTCTCCGGGCGAGGCCTGTTCTTGCCGATGTCGGGCGGCCGCGTGCGCATGGGCCAGTAACCATAGTCGGTGCGTAGCTGTCCGCGTATTGCGGTTCACGCGGCGGAGCGGCCCGCGCCGCTTCGGCGGCGGCGCGCGCCTGGTCTGCCTCGCGCTGCTCGCGCTCCCGCGGCGCTGTTCGTCACGCTCGCGCATTGCGTCCATCTGGTCCTTCGGGACACCGGGCACGACGCTCACGGAGCCCTGGTTGACCGGCCGCACGTTCTTCGCCTTCGGCGGTGGCGTATCGCCGTAAGTGACCCCGCCGTCTTCGTCGACCCACTTGTAAAGCTGGGCCGTCACAGCCGCCGGCATCGCCAGGAGCGCGGCCAGCAGCACGAACGGGACGGTACGGCGGGTCATGGTTTCGCCACGATGCGCGGCGTGCCGAAGGCTGTCAATCGATCCGGATGGGGGATAGGTTGGGAGGAGGCGGCGGGCGCCCATCGATCGCGACTTCCGCAGCCCGTCAGCCGGCGGGCATTTCGGCCAGCGCCACCGGTTCGATGACGAGTCCGTGATCGGTCCGATGCATCGGCATCGCGAAGCCGAAGCGATCGGCGGCAGCGCACAGGTCCAGATCGGCGGCGGGCAGGTGAGGGTACGCCGCGGTGCCGAAGCGCCGGCCGAAGTCGGACTGACGTACGCGCTGCTCGTAGTGCGACCGATCGGGGGACCGCCCGAGCAGGTAGGCCTCGATCAGGTCGGCGCAGGCGTGATCCTCGTCGCCGTCGCGGTCGGTCCACAGCCCGGTGATCACCAGCGTCACGGTCGACGGTGCCAGCGTGCGGATGTACCGCGCCGTCGAGCGGGCGCAGACCAGGCTGCCGGCGAGCACTTCGGTGGCATGGTCGCAGTCGACCAGCCCCTTGACTCCGCCGGCGGTGAACTGGATCAGCGTGATGCCCGAGAGGTCACGGCCGACGATCTCGGCAGGCGAGTTACCGAAGTCCAGCCCCGGGACCGGTCGACCTCCGCCATGCGCCCCCATCGTCATCGACGCGGTGTAACGACTGCGCAACCGGTTGACGCCGTCGAGCGAGTCGGCGGCGATCATCGCGCGCGCACCGGCGGCAAACGCGTAGGCCGCCGTCGTGAAGGCGCGCAGCACATCGATGACGACCACGGCACCTTCCAGCTCATGGCCGTGCGCGAGGTCCGAGCGCAGGATCTTCATCGCCGGCTCGCTGCCGCGCGTGCTTACAGGAACGGCTTTGCGCGCTCCAGCAGTTCCTCGAGTCCCGGCTCGTTCGGGTTCTTCGGCTTGCCTGGATGGATGATCGCGACCTGGCAGGCCTCGGCCGCTTCGATCATGTGGCGATAGGTGCCGGCGTTCACGTCCTTGATGTAGGCCTGCTTGTTGTCGTTGTACGCAAACAGCTTGTCGTTGATGTTCTGGCACTCGTTGCAGCTCGAGCAGCGGATGGTCTCGATCCACGGCTCGTCGGACGGCGGCGCCGCCGCAGCCTCGGCCGTTTCTTCCGCCGCGGTTGCCACAGTCGGTGGGGCGGCTGCGGACTCTGCAGTCGCAGAAGTTGCCGCCGTTGCGGCCGTCGTCGGGGCCGCCTGCTTCAACGCCTCGATTTCCTGCTGCTTCTGCGCTTCCCACGTCACCTTCTCGCGTGCCAGGGCCTGGTCTGCGTGCGAGTTGTGAATACCTCCGTGTTCCTGCAGGCGATGCCACAGCAGGAGGCACCGGCGCGTCGACTGCAGCAGTCGCGAGTCGACGATCACGCGATGCAGCTGGTCGGAACCGTCGACGGCAAGGATGTACGGGACGCGCTCGGCCGCTTCGCGTTCGGACAGCACCAGCCAGTCGGCCGCCGGCAGCATGGACGTGGTCCAGCGTTCGCGTGGAACGACCGCAAAATGGTGCGCGTGCCGGCGGTCGCACAGCACGAAGTCGGCATAAGTGAAGTGAATGCGTTCCTGGATGCGCTGCAGGGACTCGTCGGCGTACTCGAAGTCCTCGACCGGCCAGTCGTCCTCGGGATTGCGGTTGTTCTCGAAGGAAAAACGGGTCGCCCAGTTGCTGCCGGCGTTGGCGTCGTAGGTGAAGGCCGGAAAGGCGCGCGACTTCATTGCCGCGGCCGCCGTGAGGTACGCGGACAGTTCACTGGCACTGTCGGGCGAACCCGTGAACACGCTGAACAACGCCGGACCGCGGCAACCCATGCCACACCGCACGCGCTCGCGCAGTGCATACAGGTTCGAGCTCGTCGACTGGAGCACGAACATGCCACCGAGGCCCATCGCGGTCGTGGCCAGCCGGGCGCTGCGCACGCCGAAGGCAAAGTGACCCTGGCCGATGGCGGCGTCTTCCAGCAGGTCGGTGAGCTGCACCAGGACCTTCACCGGCATGCCGGCGGAAAGCATCTCCAGCAGCGCGGCATTCTCGGGCGCCGCATTGCGGTCCGGCGGAATGCAGACCAGGTAATCCGGGAACTGCGCCAGGTCGTCGGCTGTCAGCGCGTGCTCGTCATAGCTCTCGAAGAACGCGTCATGGTTGGCCTCGACATAGCCGCCACGCGCCTCGAGTTCCGCCACGGCGATGGCTTTCACGACCTCGACCAGCTTGGGCAGCCGCGTGCGATGCGCCTCGATCGCCGTTGCGCAGTCGCTGAACGCGAACTCGTAGACCGTTTCCGCGCCCGCGCCCTTGGGGTCGGGATAAAAGGGCTGGTTGCGCAGGATCGAAAGCGCCCACTCGATCCGCTGGCGCCGGAGTGCGGGCAGCTCGTCCTGCGGCACATTGCGCGACACCAGGCGCGACATGGCGGAGAAATCGAAGATGTCCGAATGCAGCGTCCCGAACCCGGATTGCAGTGCGGCCGCTTGCTGGCCCGCCTGCGAATGGACGTGGGCAGCGCGCAGGATGTCCGAGAGCTTGCGCACCAGATGATCGACCAGCGTGCGGAACTGCCGCGACCGTTCGGATTGCACGTTCTGCCACGCGCGGCTGAGGAAGCGCGCCGCGAGGTCACCTTCGCAGTTCAACACCTCGCCGTCGACCTCCAGCGACTGCGCGGCCCGCGTGAGGATCTCGCGCACGTTGTCGTCGCGGCCGGCGGCCTTGACCGCCGCGAGCGGCCATAGCTCGGTCAGCGTTCCGACCGTGCCGGCGGCAAGCAGCACGCGGATCTCGCGTTCGAGGCGCAGCAGGTGCTTGCGCACGCGCTCACCCTCGATGCCGCGCGGCGCGATGTCAGCGATCAACTCGCCCACGACCGACGAGAGCGACTTCACGTAGTCGGTGCCTGCATCGCGCTCGAGCAGCACGACCGGATAGTCGTAGCGCAGGCGCGTCAGGTCCCGATACGCGGCCAGCAGCGCGGGGCGGAATCCGGCCTGCAACGCGGCGAGTCCGTCGCCCGAGCGTTTGCCGGTCATGTGAAAAACGGTCTGGTCCTGGAACTTGGCGGCCATGTCCATGGCGGCGAGCCTCGAATCGGTTGTCGGCAGGGGATTAGGCGGCGCGAAGCTCGCGCTCCTCGTCCGGCCATATCGTGAACTTGTCGAACTCCTTGTTGAGTCCGGCACGAATGGCCTCGGTGGTGCGCGGTTGTCCGGCTCCACGCAGATCGTCGTAGCACGGCACGCTCGGGTCGTGATACAGGATGCCGACCGGAATCGGATCGGTGCCCGACGCGATTTCGCGTGCCTGATGGATGTTCAGCGGATCGTGCTCGCGCTGGTTCTTGTAGATCCGGCTGGTGTCTGCACTCGGCTGCAGTCCGTTTTCGTGCGTGAGCAGCAGTGTCTTGCCCGGATCGTGCATCCACGGTTCGAACGTCGTCGGCAGCCACTCGGGGCAGCGCTGGATGATGCGCACGAACGAGAAGCCGCGATGCTTGAACGCCTTGGAGATGATGTCGTAGAGGAGTTCCGGAATCCAGTCCACGCCCTGGGCCACGAACGAGGCGTTCTGCACGCCCAGCGTCACGGACAGCGGGTTCAGCGGCTCGAGCACGGAACCGCGCGGCGTGGTGTTGCTCTTGAATCCGACCGGCGAGGTCGGTGAAGCCTGCTTCTTGGTGAGTCCGTACACCTGGTTGTCGTGCAGGATCACCGTGAGATTCATGTTGTAGCGGATGGCGTGGATCCAGTGCGCCGCGCCGATGCTGCAGCAGTCGCCGTCGCCGGTGTTGACGAAGACATTGAGGTCGGGACGCGCCATTTTCACGCCTTCGGCGAGCGGGAAGGCGCGGCCGTGGATGCCGTGGAAGCCGTAGGTCTTCATGTAGTGAGGGAAGCGGCTCGAGCAGCCGATGCCGGACACGAACACCGTGCGCTCGGGCGCAAGGTCCTCGTCGCGGCACAGGCGCTGGACAGCCGCCAGGATCGCGTTGTCTCCGCACCCGCTGCACCAGCGCGGCACGCCGCCCTGGTAGTCCTCGAGCGTGTGGCGTTCCTCGTGCAGCTTGATGATGCACTGGCTGAGTGCGGAACCCATCGTCTACTTTCCTTCGCTCAGTTTGGCGCGGATGGCGTTGACCACCAGGCCGGGTTTGATCGGCTGGCCACGGGCTTCGGTCCAGCAGTCGACATCGACCAGCGTGCGCGACCGCAGCATCATTGCGAGCGGTGCGTAGCGCCGGTTCTCTTCGTCGATCAGTTCGTCTTCTTCCGGGCGGTCGGCCCACGTGCCCTCGACCGTCATCACCTTCCTGAAGCGCTTCAGGATGGCCGTGATGCCGGAGGGCATCGGCTGTATGAAGCGCATCTGCAGCGCCGACACCTTCAGCCCTTCGTCGCGCACACGCTGCACGGCTTCCTCGATAATCCCCTGCGTACTGCCCCAGCCGACCACCAGCAGGTCACCCTCAGGGTCGCCGTACACGGACGGCGTCTTCAGAGTCTTTTGCAGCGCGGCCAGTTTCAGGCTGCGGGCGCGCAGGCCTTCCTCGTTGATCGATGGGTCATAGGCGACCTTGCTCGCGCGATCGTGTGCCAGCCCCGTCACCGTGTGCATGCCGTTCGGCTGACCGGGTGAGAAGCGGCGTGCGATGCCGGTCAACTTGTCCCAGTCATAAGGCTTCGCACCCACGGGCAACGGCGACTGGTCGATCGGCGGAGCAAGCCAGTCTTCCGAGAAGTTCGGCCGCGCGAACGGCTGCTGCGCCGTGGCCAGGCTGGCGTCCGTCAGGACCACCACGACCATGTTGAAGGTCTCGGCGATCTTGCGCGCCGTGATCATCGAGTAGAAGCAGTCCTCGATGCCGGTCGCTGCGATAACCACCTTCGGCGCGTCGCCGTGGCTACCGTAAATGGCGGTCAGCAGGTCGGCCTGTTCGACCTTGGTTGGCTGCCCGGTGCTGGGTCCGCCGCGCTGCACGTTCACGACAACCAGCGGAATCTCGGCCATCACTGCGAGTCCGATGCCTTCCTGCTTCAGCGAGTAACCCGGTCCCGAGGTGATCGTCACGGCGCAGCGGCCGGCATACGACGCGCCGATCGCGAACGCACAGGCGGCGATTTCGTCCTCGGCCTGGTGCACGATGCCGCCGACCCGCTCGAAGCACTCCGACAGGTAGTGCGACGCCGACGTCGCCGGCGTGATCGGGTACATCGCGCAGATGTCCATGCCCGAAGCGAGCACGCCGAGCGCGATCGCCGTGTTGCCGTTGACGACTATCTGCGGCACCTTGGCCTTTTCGGCGGGAATCTCGTACTTGAAGTCGAGATTCGCTTCGCCCCACGCGAAGCCCGCTTCCATCAGCCGCACGTTGGAGTCGATGACCTTCTGGTCCTTCTTGCCGAACGTCAGCGCGATCTGGTCACGCGCCAGCTGCAGGTCGAAGCTGTAGATGCTGGCAAGCACGCCGAGCACGAACATGTTCTTGCCGCGGCGCGGATCGCTCATCAACGCGCGACACTCCTTCTCCAGCGGCAGGCTGATGACGCGAAAGCCCGCCTCCTTGAGTGCCTGGAGCGTCTCGTTGTAGGACTTGACGATGTCCTTGTCGCGGTGCTCGGCCCACATGTTCTCGAGCAAAATCGTCGCGCCTTGCTTGAGTTCGCCTGCGCGCACCCGTCCGAGCAGCACCTGCTCGTTGAACGCGATCACCAGGTCGGTCTCGTCGCCGCCGTTGGTGACCTGCTCGCTGCCGACGCGGATGCGGATGCCGCTGGCGCCGGCCACGCTGCGCGCCGGCGGCTGGATCTCGGCCGGAATGATCTCCACCGTCCAGATGCCGTTGCCGCTGCGCGCTGCGATCGAGGCAAAGGCCTGGCCGCAGCGCTGCGCGCCTTCGCCGGAATCGCTGATCACTTCGACGATGTGCTCGGGCAGCTTCACGGCCGGTTTGGTTCCGACTCCCTTGGCTGCGGGGCGTTCCAGGACTGCACTCATGCTCGTTCCTTGCGTTTCCCAGTCTGTGTCGTGCGGGGGCGGCTAGCGTGCGACGCGGATCTGCGCGAAGCCATGCTCTTCGCGCGGAATTCCGAAGAGCGATCCGCCGTCACCGGTGTCATAGACGGCGTCGCTGTCACGCAGTCCAAGGTAGGCCTTCATGCTGCGAGCAGCCTTGCGCCCGGCGCCCATCGCCTGGATCACCGTCGCGGCACCTGTGACGATGTCGCCGCCGGCATACACCCCGGCGATCGAGGTCGCGAGCTTGTCGTCGGTGGCGATGTAGCCCCACTTGTTGAGCTTCAGCTTGGCGGTCTGCCCGAGGATCGGATTGGCATTGGTGCCGATCGCGAACACCACCATGTCGGTGACGAACTCGAACTCGCTGCCCGGCACGACGACCGGACGGCGGCGACCCGACTCATCGGGCTCACCGAGTTCCATTTTCACGCAGCGCAACGCGCGCACGTTGTTGTTCGCGTCGCCAAGGATTTCGACCGGGCTCGTCAGCCAGTTGAAATCGACCCCTTCCTGTTCGGCGTGGTGGACTTCCTCCACGCGCGCCGGCGCCTCCTTCTTGGAGCGGCGGTAGATGCAGTGCACGGAGTCGGCGCCCAGCCGCAGCGACACGCGCAGCGCGTCCATGGCCGTGTTGCCGGCACCGATCACGGCAACATGCTTGCCCGGCTGCAGCGGCGTGTCGAAACTGGGGAAGTCGCGCGCCCGCATCAGGTTGCAGCGCGTGAGCAGTTCGTTGGCCGACAGCACGCCGTTCAGCGATTCGCCGGGAATGCCCATGAAGCTTGGATAGCCGGCGCCGGTGCCGATGAAGACGGCATGGAAACCCATCTCGGTGACCATCTGCTCAATCGTGAAGAGCCGTCCGACCAGCGTGTTGCACTCGAAGCGCACACCGAGGTTCCGGACCTTGTCGATCTCGGCGTCGATGACGCTGTTCGGCAACCGGAAGTCCGGGATGCCGTACTTGAGCACGCCGCCCGGCGTATGGAAGGCTTCGTAGACGATGACCTCGCAGCCGGCCTTCGCCATGTCGGCCGCGCACGCCATGCCGGCCGGCCCGGCGCCGACGATGCCGACCTTGAAGCCCGACGGCTCGATGTACGGCACGTTCTCCCAGCCTTCGGCAATCGCCATGTCGCCGACGAAGCGCTCGAGACGGCCGATGGCCACGGGTTCCAGTGTCTCGCCCACCGTGCACACGCCTTCGCACTGGTTTTCCTGCGGGCAGACCCGGCCGCACACCGACGGCAGCAAATTGGTGTCGGTGATGATGTCGTAGGCACCGTTGTAGTGCTTCTCGGTGATCTTCTTGATAAAGGCGGGAATGTCGATGCCGACCGGGCAGCCGCGCACGCAGGGCTCGTCCGGACACTGCAGGCAACGCTCCGCCTCGACCAGCGCATCCTCGAGCCGGTAACCGCAGGCGACCTCGCTGAAGTTGCGCGCCCGCACCAGCGGATCCTGCTCCGGCATCGGAGTCCGCGCCTGCGGAATCGTGCGGATGGTCTTCTTCTTTGCCGTGGCCATGGATCGCCTCCTGCGCTCAGCCGTCGGTGCTGGGCTGAATGTCGATCGGGATCTCGGCCTCGGCGCCGAGCACTGCCGTCTTCAGGTCGACCACCTTGTCGGCGCGGATGCGGCAAGTTTCCTGCCAGTGCTCGAGCGCGTCCTTTTCGGTGCGCCGGTAGCGCACCAGCCGCGCCATCAGGTCGTCGAAGTCGACCTGGTGGCCATCGAAGTCAGGGCCGTCGACACAGGCGAACTTGACCTGCTCACCGACCTTGACCCGGCAGCCGCCGCACATGCCGGTGCCGTCGACCATGACGGGATTCAGACTCACCATCGTCTTGATGCCGTGGCTGCGGGTGGCCTCGGAACAGCCCTTCATCATGATCGGCGGCCCGATCGCAACGACCTCGTCGATGTCCGGATGCCGGGCGATCGACTGCTTGATGCCTTCGGTGACGAGCCCCTTGATCCCGGCCGAGCCGTCGTCGGTGCAGACGATCAGTTCGTCGCAGACCTTGGCGAACTTGTCCTGCCAGAACATCAGGTCCTTGTTGCGGAAGCCGACCACGCCGATGACGTAGGCGCCGCTTTCCTTGTAGGCGCGGGCCTGCGGGTAGACGGGCGCGACGCCGAGTCCGCCGCCGACGCAGATGACTTTCTTCGCGCTTCCGATATGGCTCGGGATGCCCATCGGACCGACCAGTGCAAAGAGCGTCGAGCCGACCGTGCAGCTGACCTGCATCTCTTTCGTGGTCTTGCCGACCGCCTGGATCACCAGCGTGATCGTGCCGCGCTCGCGGTCGAAGTCGGCGATCGTCAGCGGAATGCGCTCGCCGTGCTCATGCTCCATCACGATGACGAACTGCCCGGGCCTGGCGGCCTTCGCCATCATCGGGTGCGCCACCTCCAGCATGTAGGTGACGTCCGAGTAATCCTCTCGCGCAACGATCCGGAACCCGGACCCCTGCTCGGCCTGCGCCATGGTGGTCTCCGCGCGCTGCCAGTGATCCCGTGCACTCGTCTGCGCGGAGCGTCGGCGGGAAGCGAGGCAATCGGCCTCACGTAGGACGGAGCATTCGCCTCGAACGCCGGACGGGGATTGATCTGGGGCAACGGACTTCAACTCCGCGGCATACAGCGCTGCGTGTATGACACGGATTCGGCACCAGAGCGCGTCGCTCGGGTACCTGAATGCCGAGTTGAAACGACGGCGCTCTTGGCTACTGTTCTCAGGCGGCGAAGGGCTACGCTGCGCTTGGCAGCCGATCGAACTGCAGCAGTGCCGAGCCGACCGAAAAGCTCGCGCCAAATCCGATCATCAGCGCGGTTTGCCCGGGCTGCGCCCGCCCGTCATGGACCAGTTGGTCCAGCAGCAGCGGAATGCTCGCGCTCGACGTGTTGCCGGTTTCGGCGAACGACGCACACAGTCGGTCGGGTTCGATGCCGGTCTTTACGCAGGCCGGGATCAGGATGCGCGTCAGGTTGGCCTGGTGCGGAATCAGCCAGTCGATCTTCACACCGTCGCGCTGCACGCGCTGGATCTCGTCGATCAGAATGCGGGTTGCACCCAGCGCGACCGGGGGCCCGGACATAAACCAGCGCGCGGACTTCGGCACGTCGAACGACAGGTGCGCGGCCTGCATCCCCGAGCCCTTGACCATGCCGATCGTTTCGGCGTCGATCATCGAACTGGCGCGCACGGAACACAGCCGCGCGATTCCCTGCACACCCTGTCCGAGCAACACGCCGGCGGCCGCGTCGCCGAACAGCGTGCTGGTGCCGAACGCAAGCGGATCGTAGGCGATGCAGCGCGACGAGAACTCGATCGCCAGACAGGCGACCCGACGGTAGCCGAGCGCCTTCATCGTGCTGCTGCCGACGGCCAGCGCGTACATGAAGCCGGTGCAGGCGTTGCTGCCGATGTCGAGCACAAACGGTGCGCCGAGATCGGCATGTCGCGTCCGAGCGGCCGCGACAAGCTGCTGTGACAGGCCCGGGAAGCCATGCGTGCTCGATGACGAGACGATGATCGCGTCGAGCTCGGACCAGGCCTGGCCCTGCATCAGTCGCTCCAGCAGATCGAGCCCGACCGCAACGGGTGAATCCTCCGGGGCGAAGAAGCGGCGCGCTCGCAGGCCGGTCTTTTTCTCGATCAGCTCGGCGCGCTCCTGGATGCGCGCCACAATTTCCGCAGTGGCTTCATCGTCGATCTCGATGCCGTCGAGCAGCAACTGCCCGATGCTGCGGTTCGACACGACCGTCTCCGGAAGAGTGCTGGTCGTCGCAAGTATTGATACAAGGTTCTGCAATGGCGGCTCCGCCGGGTTGACGTCCGCCGGTGACCGGAGACGACGACGCGAGCTTACCGCGGCGCGTAGTGCCGTCCCTGCGGCGCGGTTTGCAGAGCTAGGGCCCTAGCTGAGCTCGGTGTTCAGCGCCGCAAGCGCCGCGGCTCCGGGACACAGATCCGCTTCGACCAGTCGATTGAGCGGTGTGGCCACGGTGTTCAGGTGGTCATGCAGGTCATCGGCGGCGGGATCGACGAACAACAGCCCCGTGACGATCTCGCCGCGCTCCTGGTGCGCATGGATATGACTGATCGCGGCCAGCCGGTCGCCGGGGTCGTAGCCGTCATGCAGCTTGCGCAGCCGCAGCTGGCTGCCGTCATGCTGCGTGATCTCGATGACTTCTCCGGGTTCGTAGGCGGCGGTGATGACTTCGCGGCGGGGCATGAAGTCGAGACGATTGACCGCATCGTTATGCGCGCGCACGTAGTCATAACTCTTGGTGCTGCCGGCATGATTGTTGAAGGCGACACACGGGCTGAGGACATCGATCAGTGCCGTGCCGCTGTGGTGCAGCGCGCCCTTGATCAGCGGCACGAGCTGATCCTTGTCGCCGGAGAAGCTGCGCGCGACATAGGTGATGCCGAGCTGGATCGCGAGCGACACCAGGTCGATTGCAGCGTCGCGATTGACAGCGCCACGCTTGGACTTCGAGCCGCGATCGGCCGTGGCGGAAAACTGTCCCTTGGTCAGGCCGTACACACCGTTGTTCTCGACGATGTAGGTCATGTTGACGCCGCGCCGGACCATGTGCGCGAACTGGCCGAGGCCGATGGAAGCCGAGTCGCCGTCACCGGACACGCCGAGGTAGATCAGGTCGCGGTTCGCCAGGTTGGCGCCGGTGAGCACCGATGGCATGCGGCCGTGGACCGAATTGAATCCGTGCGAGTTGCCGAGGAAATAGTCCGGGGTCTTGGACGAACAACCGATGCCCGAGAGTTTGGCGACCCGGTGCGGTTCGATCTCGAGTTCCCAGCACGCCTGGATGATCGCCGCGGAGATCGAATCGTGGCCGCAGCCGGCGCACAGTGTCGAGATCTTGCCTTCGTAGTCGCGCCGCGTGTAGCCGAGGCGATTGATCGGCAGGGTGGGGTGACGCAGCTTTGGCTTGGCGAGATAGGTCATGTCGGGCTCATGCAGCCTTGCCGCTCTTCAACGGGCGGACGTTGTGTGCCTTGATGCGATCGCCGATCGCCTGCACGATGAAGCGCGCGGTGATCGGCGTGCCGTCGAAGTGCAGTATCGGCATCAGCCGGGCCGGGTCGATCTCGAGTTCGTTGACCAGCAGGGACCGCATCTGCGCGTCACGGTTCTGCTCGACGATGAACACGGTCTCGTGCTCGTCGATGAATCGCTCGACGTCATCGGGGAAGGGGAACGCGCGCAGACGCATCCGCGAAACATGCACGCCCTGTTGTTCGAGCAGGCCGAGCGCCTCGTCCATTGCCGGCGCCGTTGAACCGTAGTAGATGACAGCGGCGGCGGCCTTCTGAGCCGGCTTGCGCACGATCGGCTGCGGCACCAGTGCCTTCGCGCTGTCGAACTTCCGCAGCAGCCGTTCCATGTTGTAGACGTAATCGGGACCCGCTTCCGAGTAGCGGGCATAGGCGTCGCGCGTGCTGCCGCGGGTGAAGTAGGCGCCCCGCGTCGGATGGACGCCGGGCAGGGTGCGGTACGGGATCCCGTCACCGTCGACGTCCAGGTAACGGCCGAAGTCCCGGCCGGAGTCGAGTTCCTCGGGCGTCATGACCTTGCCGCGGTCGTAGCGGCGCGCGTCGTCCCACTTGAACGGCGCGCACAGCCGATGGTTCATGCCGATGTCGAGATCGGTCATCAGGAATATCGGCGTCTGCAGGCGCTCGGCCAGATCCAGCGACGCGGCGGCGAACTCGAAGCACTCGTGCGGATCTTCCGGAAAGAGCAGCACGTGCTTGGTGTCGCCGTGCGAGGCATAGGCACAAAGGAGCAGGTCGGACTGCTGCGTGCGCGTCGGCATGCCGGTCGAGGGACCGCCGCGCTGCACATCGATGATGACGGCCGGAACTTCCGCGAAGTACGCGAGCCCGATGAACTCGGTCATCAGCGAGATGCCGGGTCCCGACGTCGCCGTGAATGCGCGGGCCCCGTTCCACGAGGCGCCGATCACCATGCCGATCGACGCGAGTTCATCCTCGGCCTGCACGATGGCGAACTTGTTGTGGCCGGTCTGGCGGTCGACGCGGTACCGGCTGCAGTACTTCTGGAAGGCCTCGGCCAGCGACGACGATGGCGTGATCGGGTACCACGCGCAGACCGTGGCGCCGCCGTAGACGCAACCCAGGGCCGCGGCGGCATTGCCTTCGACGAAGATGCGGTCACCCACCTTGTCGCTGGCTTCGATGCGCAGGCCGACGACATCCTCCAGATGCTCGCGTCCGTAGTGCAGGCCGGTCATGAACGCGTCGAGGTTGGGCTTGATGAGCTTGTCCTTGCCCTTGTACTGCTCGCCGAGCAGTTGCGCGATGACTTCCGGATCGATGCCGAGCATGGCCGCCAGCGCGCCGACGTACATGATGTTCTTCAGCAGCTGACGTTCCTTGGCATCGGAAAACTTCGCGGCGGCGATCTGCGTCAGCGGAATGCCGATCACATGGATGTCGTCGCGGAACCGGTCGTCCGGCATCGGGCGCGTCGAGTCGTACAGCAGATAGCCACCGGGCTCGATTTCCTGCAGATCCTTGTCCCAGGTCTGCGGGTTCATCGCGATCATCAGATCGACACCGCCGCGTCGCCCGAGATGTCCCTGCTCGGTGACGCGCACCTCATACCAGGTCGGCAGTCCCTGGATGTTCGACGGGAAGATGTTGCGCGGGGACACCGGTATGCCCATGCGCAGGATGCTGCGCGCGAACATCTCGTTGGCCGAGGCCGATCCCGAACCGTTGACGTTCGCGAACTTCACGACAAAGTCGTTGACCGCAGTGATGCGCGGCGGACGGGACGCGGCTGCGCCGGACGCCCTGCGGGGCTTGGTCGGTGCGTCCATCAGGCAGCTTCCCGGTGAGGCGTGCGACAGCCACGACCGGCCGGCGTCAGTTCGAGCAGGAACTTCTGCATGTCCCAGGCGCCGGTCGGACAGCGCTCGGCGCACAGCCCGCAGTGCAGGCAGACGTCTTCGTCCTTGACCATCACGCGGCCGGTCTTGAGTTCGGTCGAGACATAGAGCGGCTGTTCCGGATTCACCGCCGGCCGGCGCAGCCGAGTCCGCAGTTCGGCCTCGTCGCCGTTGGCCGTGAACGTGATGCAGTCGGTCGGGCAGATGTCGACACAGGCATCGCACTCGATGCAAAGCGACGCGGCGAAGACGGTCTGGACATCGCAGTTCAGGCAGCGCTGCGCTTCCTTCCACGCGGTCTTGACGTCGAATCCGAGTTCGACTTCCACCTTGATGCTGCGCAGCGCCTGGTTGACGTCGCGCCAGGGAACCTTGAAGCGAGCATCGGGTGCGACCTCGTTGTCGTAGCTCCACTCGTGGATGCCCATTTTCTGCGACAGCAGCGTCACGCCGGGCGCCGGGCGCTCGCGCACATCCTCGCCGTGCAGGAACTTGTCGATCGAAATCGCCGCATCGTGGCCCTGCGCGACGGCCCAGATGATGTTCTTCGGGCCCAGCGCCGCATCGCCGCCGAAGAACACGTCGCGGCGCGACGACTGCAGTGTTACGCGGTCGAGTACCGGCATGCCGGACTTGTCGAAATCGATGCCGGCATCGCGTTCGATCCACGGGAAGGAGTTTTCCTGGCCGACAGCGACCAGCACTTCGTCGCAGTCGAACTGCTCATCGGGCTCGCCGGTCGGCACGAGCGTGCGTCGGCCCTTGTCGTCGTACACCGCCTTGACCTTCTCGAAGCTCATGCCGGTCAGTCGGCCGTTGTCGTGCAGGAATGCCCTGGGTACCAGGAAGTTGAGGATGGGGATGCCCTCGTGCTGCGCGTCTTCCTTCTCCCACGGCGACGCCTTCATCTCGTCGAACCCTGATCGGACGATCACCTTGACGTCCTCGCCGCCCAGGCGCTTCGCGGTCCGGCAGCAGTCCATTGCCGTATTGCCGCCGCCGAGCACGATGACGCGCTTGCCAACCGTGGTGACGTGCCCGAAGGACACGGACGAGAGCCAGTCGATGCCGACATGGATCTTCTGCGCCGCCTCCGTGCGCCCGGGCACCTCGAGGTCGCGACCGCGCGGCGCGCCCGAGCCGACGAACACGGCGTCGTACTTCTCGGCCAGGAGCCGCTTCATCGAATCGATGCGCACCCCGCCGCGGAACTCGACGCCGAGGCCGAGCACGTAGCCGGTTTCCTCGTCGATGACTTCCTCGGGTAAGCGGAAGCGGGGAATCTGGGTACGGATCATTCCGCCGGCCTTGGGGTCCTGGTCGAACACAATGACCTCGTAACCAAGAGGGGCAAGGTCGCGCGCGACGGTCAGCGAAGCCGGGCCGGCGCCGATGCAGGCCACGCGCTTTCCATTCATCGGCACGCGCCGCCGTGGCATGCGCGGCCGGATGTCCTCCTTGAAGTCGGCCGCGACGCGCTTGAGACGACAGATCGCCACGGGCTCGGGTCGGGCAACCTGGTTTTCCTCGACGCGCCCGCGCCGGCAGGCCGGTTCACACGGCCGGTCGCAGGTCCGCCCGAGAATGCCCGGGAAGACATTCGACTTCCAGTTGACCATGTAGGCGTCGGCGAAACGCCCGCCGGCGATCAGGCGGATGTACTCGGGAACAGGGGTATGCGCGGGGCAGGCCCACTGGCAGTCCACGACCCGATGAAAGTGGTCGGGACGACGGATATCCGTCGCTTGCACGTGTCTCCTCCTCACCGTCTTGGCGGCGAGTCATGATGTGGCGGCAGTGTATTCCGCTGCAGGCGGGCTGGGCACTTCGAGAAAACGATGCGTCGCATTGGACACAAACGTTCGAAATCCGGTTTCCCGGTGGTAGCATCCCGCGCTTGTCGCCAGGCCCCAGGCCTGCGGCCGACAGACTCGATGGTCGTACCGGAATCCGGTCGGGCCGTCGCCGGGAGCGCAGCGCCGCAGGGCGGAGCGACCGGGCATCTTCAACGAGAAACTCGTTCTGAAAGGTGATGGACCGATGATGCGACAGTTCCAGGTCAACTCGTACCTGTTCGGCGGCAATGCGCCGTACGTCGAGGAACTCTACGAGCGTTACCTCGACAACCCCGGCTCGGTGCCGGAAAAATGGCGCGCCTATTTCGATCAGATGCAACTCGTGCCGGCGGCCGATGGCTCGCCGAATTCGCGCGATGTCGCGCACGCGCCGATCGTCGAGTCCTTCGCCCAGCGCGCCAAGGCCGGTGCCTTCCAGCCGAAGGTGGCGCCGACCGACCTGTCGGTGGCGCGCAAGCAGGTCCATGTCCAGTCGATCATCGCGGCCTATCGCTACCTCGGCAACCGCTGGGCCAATCTCGATCCGTTGCAGCGGCAGGAACGGCCGTCGATTCCGGAGCTCGAACCCGCGTTCTATGACCTGACCGAAGCCGACATGGACACCGTCTTTTCGGCGTCCAACACGTACTTCGGGCAGGAACAGATGACGCTGCGCGAGATCATCACCGCGCTGCGCCAGACTTACTGCGGCAGCATCGGCGCCGAGTACATGTACATCTCCGATCCCGCGCAGAAGCGCTGGATCCAGCAACGGCTCGAGTCCGTGCGCTCGACGCCGACGTTCGGTGCCGAAGACAAGATGCACATCCTCGAGCGGGTGACCGCCGCCGAGGGCCTCGAGCGCTTCCTGCACACGAAGTACGTCGGGCAGAAGCGCTTCTCGCTGGAGGGCGGTGAGACCTTCATTGCCGCGATGGACGAACTGATCCAGCGCGCCGGCTCGAAGGGCGTCGAGGAGATCGTCATCGGCATGGCGCACCGTGGCCGCCTCAACGTGCTGGTCAACACGCTCGGCAAGATGCCGAAGGAACTGTTCGCCGAATTCGAGGGCAAGCCCGGCTCCGACCTGCCGGCGGGCGACGTCAAGTACCACATGGGGTTTTCGAGCGACATCCCGACCCCGGGCGGGCCGGTGCACCTGTCGCTCGCGTTCAATCCGTCGCACCTCGAGATCGTCAATCCGGTGGTCGAGGGCTCGGTGCGTGCTCGACAGGAACGCCGCGGCGACGAGTCGGGCGACGAGGTGCTGCCGGTGCTGGTGCACGGCGATGCCGCCTTCGCCGGCCAGGGCGTCGTCATGGAAACGCTGAACCTGGCGCAGACGCGTGGCTACGGTACCGGCGGCACGATTCACATTGTCATCAACAACCAGATCGGGTTCACGACCTCCGACCCGCGCGACTCGCGCTCGACGATCTACTGTTCCGACGTCGTCAAGATGATCGAGGCGCCGGTCTTCCATGTGAACGGCGACGACCCGGAGGCGGTGGTTTTCCTCACGCAGCTGGCGATGGACTACCGCCAGGAATTCAACCTTGACGTCGTGCTCGACATCGTCTGCTTCCGCCGGCTTGGTCACAACGAACAGGACACGCCGGCCGTCACGCAACCGCTGATGTACAAGAAGATCGGCGGCCACCCGGGCACGCGCAAGGTGTATGCGGACAAGCTGGTGACGCAGGGCACGATCGCGGCCGAGGTGCCGGACCAGATGGTCAAGGCCTACCGGGCGGCAATGGAGGAGGGCCGCACCACGTCGGACCCGGTGCTGACCAACTACAAGAGCAAGTACGCGGTCGACTGGTCGGCGTTCCTGAATCGGAAGTGGACCGACCACGCGGACACCGGCGTGCCATTGGCCGAGCTCAAGCGGCTCGGCGAACGCATCACGACGATCCCATCGACCTTCAAGGTGCATCCGCTGGTCGAGAAGGTGATCGCGGACCGACGCGCGATGGCCGAAGGCAAGGTGCCGCTCGACTGGGGCATGGGCGAACACCTCGCGTTTGCGTCGCTGGTCGCCAGTGGCTATGCCGTGCGCCTCACCGGCCAGGACTCCGGTCGCGGCACCTTCACCCACCGCCATTCGGTGCTCCACGACCAGGCGCGCGAGAAGTGGGACGAGGGCACGTTCATTCCCTTGCAGCACGTGTCGGACACCCAGGCGCCTTTCACGATCATCGATTCGGTGCTGTCGGAAGAAGCCGTGCTGGCATTCGAGTACGGCTATGCCAGCGCGGAACCGAATGCGCTGGTGATCTGGGAAGCGCAGTTCGGCGACTTCGTCAACGGCGCACAGGTGGTGATCGACCAGTTCCTGTCGTCCGGGGAAGTGAAGTGGGGCCGGCAGTCGGGGCTCACGCTGATGCTGCCGCACGGCTACGAGGGCCAGGGACCCGAGCATTCGTCGGCGCGGCTGGAGCGTTTCCTTCAGCTGGCGGCCGACAACAACATGCAGATCGCCCAGCCGACGACGGCCGCGCAGATCTTCCACCTGCTGCGCCGGCAGATGATTCGCCTGTTCCGCAAGCCGCTGGTGATCATGACGCCGAAGTCCCTGCTGCGGAACAAGGACGCGGCGTCGGACCTGTCGGAACTCGCGCGCGGGGAGTTCCAGACCATCATCAGCGAGCGTGACGCGACGATCGATGCAAAAAAGGTCAAGCGCATCGTGCTGTGCTCGGGGAAGGTCTATTACGACCTTGCGCACGCGCGAAGCGAGCGCAAGGAGGACGACGTCGCCCTGTTGCGCGTCGAGCAGCTGTACCCGTTCCCGCACAAGGCGCTGGCTGCGGAGTTCCGCAAGTTCCCGGCGGCCACGGAAATCGTCTGGTGCCAGGACGAACCGGCCAACCAGGGCCCGTGGTTCTACACGCAGCACCACCTGCTGGAGAACATGACCGATGGCCAGAAGCTCGGCTATGCCGGGCGGCCTGCGTCTGCATCGCCGGCGGTCGGCTACTACGCCAAGCATGTCGAGCAGCAGAAGGCGTTGATCGACACTGCGTTCGGAAAACTCAAGGGTCTCGTGCTGAACAAATAACGTTCCGGACGCGCGCAGCGTTCCGGAACATCGAGCGCACGACCCGGCGGCCTGCCGCCTGACTCGCGCGGCGAAACCCGGAACCGCTCGCGTCCCTCATCGGAGCCAGGAAGAAAATGGCAATAGTAGAAGTCAAGGTACCGCAGCTGTCGGAATCGGTCGCTGAAGCCACGATGCTGCAGTGGAAGAAGAAGCCCGGCGACGCGGTTGTCGCCGACGAGATCCTGATCGAGATCGAGACCGACAAGGTCGTGCTGGAAGTGCCGGCGCCGTCGAGCGGGGCGCTCGGCCAGATCATCAAGGGCGATGGCACTACGGTGGTGTCGGGCGAGGTCATCGCGACGATCGACACCGACGCCAAGGGGGCCGCGGCTGCGCCCGCGAGCCCGGCGCCTGCCGTAGCGAAGGCGGCCGCGGCGGCGGCGTCCGGAGCAGCGGGGGTGGCCATGCCGGCCGCGGCGAAGCTGATGGCCGACGCCGGACTGGCGTCCGGACAGGTCGCCGGGACCGGAAAGGACGGCCGCGTGACCAAGGGCGACGTGCTCGGCGCACTCGCGGCGGGCACGCAGGCGCGCGCAGCTCCTGCGCCGGCTCCCGCAGCGGCCGCGCCGGCGGCGCGGCCCTTGCTTCCGGAAGTCAAAGCACCGATCGACTTCTCGTCACTCGCCGACCGGCCGGAGCAGCGCGTGCCGATGTCGCGATTGCGCCAGCGGGTGGCCGAGCGCCTTGTTCAATCGCAGTCGACGGCGGCGATCCTGACCACGTTCAACGAGGTCAACATGGCGCCGCTGATGGAAATGCGCAATCGCTACAAGGACCGTTTCGAGAAGGAGCATGGCGTGAAGCTTGGCTTCATGTCGTTCTTCGTCAAGGCCGCGGTGGCGGCGCTGAAGAAGTACCCGGTCATCAATGCGTCGATCGACGGCAACGACATCGTTTATCACGGCTACTTCGACATCGGCATCGCGGTCGGTTCGCCGCGCGGCCTGGTGGTGCCGATCCTGCGCGATGCCGACCAGATGACGTTCTCCGACATCGAAAAGAAGATCGCCGACTTCGGCAAGCGCGCCGGCGAAGGCAAGCTCGCGCTCGAGGAACTCACCGGCGGCACCTTCTCGATATCCAACGGCGGTGTCTTCGGGTCGATGCTGTCGACGCCGATCATCAATCCGCCGCAGTCGGCCATCCTGGGCGTGCACGCGACCAAGGACCGCGCCGTGGTCGAGAATGGACAGATCGTGGTACGTCCGATGAACTACCTGGCGATGTCGTACGACCACCGCATCATCGATGGTCGCGAGGCAGTGCTGTCACTGGTCACGATGAAGGAAGCGCTGGAAGATCCCGCGCGTCTGCTGCTGGAGGTCTAGACAATGGGCACTGCTGACGAAATTGGAAAGCTGCATGCGCTGTACAAGGACGGGGCGCTGACCCAGGCCGAGTTCGAGACGGCCAAGGCCGAGCTGTTCCGCCGGCAATCCGCGGACGAGTGCCGGCGACCCGCTGAGGGCGGCCGCGGAAGGCGCCAACCGCCTGCGCCTGTCGGACTCCGACAAGTGGATTGCGGGCGTCTGCGGCGGACTCGGCAAAACGACGGGAGTCGACTCCTGGATCTGGCGGCTGCTGTTCGCGCTCGGCCTGTTCCTTGGGGGCGTCACGCTGGTCCTGTACGTCCTGCTGTGGGTATTCGTGCCGCGTGAGTACTGAGCCCGGCGTCAAGTCCTGAAAGGCAAGCATGTCGAAGAACTTCGACGTCGTCGTGATCGGCGGCGGACCCGGTGGTTACATTGCGGCGATCCGGGCGGCGCAGCTCGGTTTTTCGGTCGCCTGCATCGACCAGTGGAAGGGGAAGGACGGCGGGCCCGCCCCCGGCGGCACCTGCACCAATATCGGCTGCATTCCGTCCAAGGCGCTGCTGCAGTCCTCCGAGCACTATGAGCACGCCGGCCATCACTTTGCCGCTCACGGCATCGAGGTCAAGGGGCTCGGTCTGGACCTCGGCAAGATGCTCGGTCGCAAGGACACCGTCGTCAGGCAGAACAATGACGGCATCCTGTTCCTGTTCAAGAAGAACAAGATCGCGTTCCTCCACGGGCGCGGCTCGTTCGTCGGACGCAGCGACGCGGGCATCGAGGTGAAAGTCGACGGAGCCGCAGGCGAGAGCCTCGTCGCGCGCCATGTGATCGTGGCGACCGGTTCGAATGCACGCCCGCTGCCCGGCGCGGACTTCGACGAAATCCGCATCCTGTCGAACGATGGCGCGCTGGCAATCCCCGAAGTGCCGAAGCGACTGGGCGTCATCGGCGCGGGCGTCATCGGCCTCGAGATGGGCTCGGTGTGGCGCCGGCTCGGCGCGGAGGTCACGATCCTCGAAGCGCTGCCGGCGTTTCTGGGCGCGGTCGACGATCAGATTGCCAAGGAAGCCGCGAAGCTCTTCGCGCGCCAGGGGCTGAAGATCCACCTCGGCGTGAAGATCGATGCTGTCGCGGTCGAGAAGAAGGGCAAGTCCGGGGAAGTCCGCGTCACTTATGCGGATGCCAAGGGGGACGCGCAGTCACTTGCCGTGGACAGGCTGATCGTTTCGATCGGCCGGGTCCCGAACACGACCGGACTCAATGTCGAGGCGGTCGGACTGGCGCTCGATGAGCGCGGCTTCGTCGCCGTCGATGACGATTGCCGCACCAATGTGCCGAACGTCTGGGCGATCGGCGATGTGGTGCGCGGGCCGATGCTGGCCCACAAGGCGGAAGAGGAGGGGGTGGCTGTCGCGGAGCGCATCGCCGGCCAGCATGGCCACGTCAACTTCAACACGATCCCCTGGGTGATCTACACGTCACCGGAGATCGCATGGGTCGGACAGACGGAACAGCAGCTCAAGGCCGCGGGCCGCGCCTACAAGGCCGGCACGTTTCCGTTCGCGGCGAACGGCCGCGCGCGCGCACTGGGCGACACCCAGGGCATGGTCAAGTTCCTTGCGGACGCAGCCACCGATGAAATCCTCGGCGTCCATATCATCGGTCCCTTCGCGTCGGAGCTGATCGCCGAGGCAGTCGTCGCCATGGAGTTCCGCGCCTCGGCCGAAGATATCGCGCGCATCTGCCACGCCCATCCGTCGCTGTCCGAGGCGACCAAGGAGGCGGCGCTGGCGGTCGACAAGCGCACGCTCAATCTCTGAGCCTCTCGCAGCCCGGCTGCAAGACGTCCTCCCTGAGACAGCGCCCGCGTGTCGTTTCGACCCCAGCTCGATGCTGCCCTCGCGCAACGCGGATACGCACTGGATGAATCACAGGAGCGCGCCGCCGAGCGCTTGCATGCGCCTCTACCAGGACTGGACTGACTACAAGGCACAGCGCTCGAACGCGCTGAGAAAGCTGCTGGTGCGCCCGCCAGTGCCGCGCGGCGTCTACCTGTGGGGCGATGTCGGTCGCGGCAAGAGCTTCCTGATGGATGCGTTCTTCGCCACCGTGCCCGTGATCCGCAAGACGCGGGTCCATTTTCACGAGTTCATGCGCGGCGTCCATGCGGAACTGCACGAGCTCAAGGGGACGGCCGAGCCGCTTGACGACGTCGCGCAGCGCATCGCTCGCAGGCATCGACTCATCTGCTTCGACGAGTTCCACGTGTCGGACATTGCCGACGCGATGATCCTGTATCGCTTGCTCGATCGCCTTTTCGCGCTGAATGTCGGCTTCGTGATCACGTCGAACTACGCACCCGATGCCCTGTACCCGGATGGCCTGCATCGCGACCGGATGCTGCCTGCGATCGAACTGCTCAAGGCCCGGCTCGATGCCGTGCAGGTCGATGGAGGCGTGGACTACCGGCGGCGCGCGATGGAACGCATCGAGGCCTACCTCACTCCCTGGGGTGCCGGGGCCGAGCAGGCGCTGGCGGCGGCATTCGATCGCGTTGCCGAATCCGAGGACGATGATCCGGTGCTGATCATCGAAGCGCGGACGATCCGCGCGCGACGGCGGGCGGGCGGCGTGGTCTGGTTCGACTTCGCCGTGCTGTGCGGCGGCCCGCGCTCGCAGAACGACTACCTCGAGCTGGCCGCGCAGTTTCACACGGTGGTGCTGTCCAACGTCCCGAAGATGTCGGCCGGCCAGGCGTCGGAAGCGCGGCGCTTCACCTGGCTGGTGGACGTCCTGTATGACCATCGGGTCAAGCTGCTGCTGTCCGCCGAAGTGCCGGCTGCCGAGCTGTACGCGGCCGGCGCCCTTTCGAACGAATTCACGCGCACGGTGTCACGGCTGGAAGAGATGCAGTCGCGCGCCTACCTTGAATCATCGCGGCGAGCCGTAGGTCGTGTGTAATCCGATCATGCCCGCCGGACGTTGACTTCCTGTGCGTACCCTGATTCTGCTGATTGCCTTGCTCGTCGCGGCCCTTGCGTCCGCGCAGGAGTTCTCTGCCCGATTCCCGCCCGGCAGCATCACGACGCGCGAACAGGCCGACCAGGCCATCGAGGCCGCACAGAAGGAGGAGGCCCGGCTCGAGAAGGAGTTCTCGGCGCGCGAGGCCGAGTGCTATCGCGGGTTCTTCGTCAACGACTGCCGGGAGAAAGTGCGGCGGGACCGCGAACTGGCGCGTCGCGATGTCCGGCGCATCGAAGTGGAAGCCAAGGACACGCGGCGCCGGCTGGACCAGGAGGACCTGGCGCGCCGGCGCGCCGAGCAGGACAAGCAGCAGGCGTCCGAGGCCGAGGCGAAGAGCGCCCGTGAAGCGGCCGCGCGCGCCGAGTCCGAAAAGCGCACCTCAAAGGCGGCTGAGAACGCGAAGGGATCCCTGTCCGACGAGGACGTGGCCCGCAATCGCGCAGACTACGAGCGCAAACAGCAAGAGCACGCCGCGCGACTCGAGCGCGAAAAGCAGGAAGCCGCGAAGCGTGCGCAGGACGCCGCCGAGTTCCAGCAGAAACAGGTCGATGCGGCCAAGCGCGCGGAGGCCAGTGCCGCCGAACGCAAGCGCCGCGAGGAACGGCGTGCGGAACGCAAGAAGGCGCTGGAGAAGAAGGAGGCGGAACGCGAGGCGATCCGCAAACGCGCGGCAGAGGCCGCCGCGGCCCTGCCGCGCTAACTGCGCTAGCTGCGGCCGCGCTGCGCTTCGCGGGGTTGCGGTTCGAGCTTGATGATCGCGACGGAGAGGTTGTCGCCACGACCCTCGCCACGCTCGCGTGCCAGCGAAACGAGGCGCTCCGACGCGTCCCGCGGCGACAACTGCTGGAGGATCTCCGCGAGTTCGTCGTCCTCGAAGTACGCCCACATTCCGTCGCTTGCCAGCAGGAAGATGTCGCCTTCCCGCAGGGCGGCATCCTCGCCGATGACAATCTTCGGCTTCTTGTTGATGCCGAGGGCACTGACCAGGATGTTCTTGTAGCGGCCCGCCGCGATTTCCGCGTCCTCGTAGCGGCCTTCGAGCCGTAGCTGCTCCGCGTAGGTGTGGTCCTCGGTACGGTGGACCAGCTTGCCTCCGCGGAAGAAGTACAGCCGGCTGTCGCCCGCATGCGCCCAGATCGCGTAATTCTTCTTGATGATCAGTGCGCACAAGGTGGCGTGCGGTTCCTTCTCTGAGGCGATCGCGGTCAGGCGGATGACGGTGTGGGCCTCGGCGGCCAGATGAAGCAACATGTCCCGGAACGTCGAATCGCGTTCGGTCATGTCCTTGAAGAGGTTTTCGGCAGTACTGACGACCTGGTCGGCGGCCATCCGACCGCCTGTCCGCCCTCCCATGCCGTCTGCGACTATCGCGAGCATGGCGCCGGGATTACGCGGGCTGGTGATAATGGCCACGCGGTCCTGTTGTTCCTGCCGGTCGCCGATGTGCTGCGCGACGCAGACGTTGAGTTTGAAGCTCGTCACGCGACTCTGATGGACTGATGAAGAAGTCTATCATCGGCTTTCTCGCTGCTGCCGGAGCGCCGGGTACCGCAGCCTTTCGGGTCCACTTTGACGATTTGCACGCGCCATGGAACAGGACGAGGTCAAGCGGCGCATCATCGAACTGCAGGTCGAGCATCGCGATCTCGACGATGCGATCGAACGCCTCGCGATGCAGCCTGGCGTCGATGAGCTCGCCTTGCGACGCATGAAGAAGCGCAAACTGCAGATCAAGGATTCGGTCCGCCTGCTCGAAATGCAGCTCGTGCCCGACATTCCTGCGTGAGCCGGCCGGCCACGGCCCCGGAGCCAGACCCCGTTGCCGTCGACATCGTGCGGGCCTTCGCGGCCGGCGGCGCGCTGGCAGCGGCCGTGCCGGGCTTTGTTCCGCGCGCGTCGCAGGCCGACATGGCAGCCACCGTCCACCAGGCGATCCTCGACGGCGCCACGCTCGTCGCCGAAGCCGGCACCGGTACCGGCAAGACTTTCGCGTATCTCGTGCCGGCACTGCTGGCGGGCGGCAAGCTGCTGATCTCCACCGGCACCAAGCCGCTGCAGGACCAGCTCTTCCGCAAGGACCTGCCCGCCGTCCTCAAGGCGCTGAAGATCAATGCGGCGACCGCATTGCTCAAGGGCCGGGCCAACTATCTGTGTTTGCATCGCATGGAACGCGCGGAGGGCGAAGCGCTGCTCTCGTCGCGCGACGATGCGCGCCACCTGCGTGCCATCGTGCGCTTTGCCGCGGTGACGGTCTCCGGCGATCGCGCCGAGCTGTCGGAAGTGCCGGAAAGCGCGGCAGTGTGGCCCCTGGTGACTTCGACGAGGGACAACTGCCTGGGCGCCGAATGCCCCCGATTTTCAGGCTGCTTCGTGTTCAAGGCGCGCCGCGATGCGCAGGCGGCTGACGTGGTGGTCGTCAACCATCACCTGTTCCTCGCCGATCTCGCACTTCGCGACGATGCGATCCGCGATTTTCTTCCGGCCGTCGACACGGTGATCCTCGACGAGGCGCACCAGGTGCCCGACGTGGCGGCCGACTTCTTCGGCACGACGCTGTCACTGGGGCAGTGGATCGAACTGGCGCGCGACAGCCGTGCGCTGGGACTGTCGCGCGCGGCCGACGGCGCCTCGTGGGCTCCGCTCACCGCGCGCATCGAGAAGGCGGTGCGGGACGTGCGCCTCAGGCTCGGGGACATCGGACTGGCCCCGGGGTCGCGCACGCCGCTGGCGCGGTTGCCGCGCGATGCGCGCCTGATCGAAACGCTCGACCAGCTCGATGAGGACGCGGGCGAACTCGCGCGGGCGGTCGAGATCAATCGCGGCCGTGACCCGGAACTCGATCTGCTCGGGCCGCGCGTTGCCGAACTCAAGCGCGCGCTCGCCGAGTGGAGCCGCGCCGTCGGGACGCAAGGTGACGAGGACAGCGAAAGTGACGCCGATGCCGACGAGGATCCTGCGGTGCGCTGGATATCGATCTCGACGCACGGCGCTCAGTTCCACAAGACCCCACTCGCGGCCGGGCGCCTGCTCGCGCGAGCGCGCGAGGCGCAGCCGCAGGCATGGATCCTGACCTCCGCGACGCTGACGACCGGCGGTCGCTTCGATCACTTCCTGGCCGAACTCGGCATCGAGGCGCGGACGGCGCGCTGGGACAGCCCGTTCGACTTTGCGCGCCAGGCGATGCTGTATCTGCCGCAGTCGATGCCGTCACCCTACGATGCCCGCTTTCCCGAGCACGTGGCGGAGGCCGCCTGGCCGCTGGTGCAGGCCAATGGCGGTCGCGCCTTCCTGTTGTGCACGACGCTGCGCGCGGTCGATCGGATCGCGGCGCGGCTGCAACAACTGATGGAGCGCGACGCGACGCCATTGCCGTTGCTGGTGCAGGGGTCGAGCAGCCGACGGGCGTTGCTGGATGGATTCCGCAGCGCCGGCAATGCCGTGCTGGTCGGCAGCGTCAGTTTCTGGGAAGGCATCGACATCCGCGGCGAGGCATTGTCGCTGGTGGTGATCGACAAGCTGCCGTTTGCTCCGCCCGACGATCCGATCGTGGAGGCGAAGATCCGCTATCTGCGTCGCTGCGGCCGCAACCCGTTCAACGAATACCAGCTGCCCGAAGCGGTGATGCTGCTCAAGCAGGGCGCGGGCCGGCTGATTCGCGACGAGCACGATCGCGGCGTGCTGATGATTCTCGATGAACGCGTGCTGACGAAGTCGTATGGCCGGACGGTGCTGGCGAGCCTGCCGCCGTTCGCGCGTACGCGCAGCGAAGCCGACGCGATCGAATTCCTGACGCGGCGGAGAAAAGTTGCGTAGCTAGCGGCGGCCGCGCAGGTAGCGGCTGTCGGGGAAATTCAGCGCGAGGACGCGCTCGGCGTCGGCCTGCAGATCCGGCAATTCCAGCGCCTGGTAGGACCGCGCGAGCACGATCAGTGCCTCTTCGGCGACAGGCGAGGTCTGGAAATCGCGGATCACGATTTGCGACCGCTGGATTGCCGCGATGTAGGCCTTGCGGTCGAAGTAGAAGTTGGCGACGTTCAGTTCGGCCTGCGCCAGCGCGTTGATCAGATGGCGCATGCGCGCGCGCGCATCCTCCGCATAGCGGCTTTCCGGAAAGCGTGTGACCAGATCGCGAAACGCGTCGTACGACTCCCGCGCGCCCTTGGCGTCTCGCGACGCCATGTCCTGCGTCATGAGCTTGCTCAGGAAGCCGACGTCCTCGTTGAACGAGGCAAGGCCCTTGAGGTAGTACATGTAGTCGACCTGCGGGTTGTTCGGGTACTGGCGGATGAAGCGGTCGGCGGTCTGGATGGCCTGGGCGGTCTCGCCTTCCTTGTAGTACGTGTAGGCGATTTCCATCAGCGCCTGCTGTGCGTGGCGGCCGAACGGATACCTCGACTCGAGCTTCTGGTAGTACTCGCGTGCCTTCACCCAGTTGCCGGCCGACAGTTCCGCGCGGGCCTCCGCGTACAATTTGTCGGCATCCCATCGCGCGGTCGCGTCCTTCTCGAACAGCGAGTCGAGCCCGAGCCAGCTGCACCCGCCCAGCATCAGCGCGGCAAGCACGATGGCCACCCGCCGCGTCAGGGCGACGGTCCAGAAATGAACTCCATCCATCATCGGGGCACGTCCGTTGTCTAGCCGCGAAGTATACGTTTCAGCTTCGACGGTCGATGTCGGCGACGATGCCGCGATCGATGCCGCTTTCGACGCCGCCGACGCCGACGAACCGCTGCTGCGACAGTTCAGTGTCGAAGGTGAGCACGCGGGCGAGCGGCTGGACAAGGTCCTCGCGCAATGGATGCCCGAAGTCTCCCGCTCGCGGCTCAAGCAGTGGATCGAGGTCGGGGCCGTGCGGGTCAACGGTGCGCAGGTCCGGCCGCGCCATGCCGTCGTCGCCGGCGACCTTGTCGAGCTCGAACCGCAGCCGGCTCCCGACGCGGCGGCCTACGCGCCCGAGAACATGCCGCTGGCGATCGTCCATGAAGACGACGCGATCCTGGTCGTCGACAAACCGGCCGGCCTGGTCGTGCATCCGGCCGCGGGCCACTGGTCGGGCACGCTGCTCAACGGCCTGCTGGCCTACGCGCCCGAGCTGGCGGCCGTGCCGCGCGCAGGCATCGTCCATCGCCTCGACGCCGATACGACCGGGCTGATGGTGGTGGCGCGGACGCTGGCGGCCCAGACCGATCTCGTGCGCCAGTTGCAGGCGCGCACGGTGCAGCGCGAGTACTGGGCCATCGTGCTCGGCGAACCCCGGCGCAACGGAGTCATCGATGCGCCGATCGGCCGCGATGCGCGCAATCCGCTGCGCTTTCGAGTCAGTCATGCGACGAACGCACGGGCGGCGCGCACGCATTACACGCGACTGGCCAGTGTGCAGGCCGACGGTGCCACCTTGTCGTGGCTCGCGTGCCGCCTCGAGACCGGCCGCACGCACCAGATCCGCGTGCATCTCGAGTACCTGGGTCATCCGCTGGTGGGCGATCCGGTGTACCGGCGCCGCCTCCCTTCACCGGTGCCCGAGATTGCCTGGCGAGCGTTTGCCCGACAGGCGCTGCATGCCTGCCGCCTGGGCCTCGAGCATCCGACCACGCACGCGCCGATGGAGTGGTTCCGAGCACCTCCGGCCGACCTGTCCGCACTGATGCGCTCGCTCGGGCTGGGTCCGATCGACCGGCCGGCGACGCCGGGGCCCGCATGACGGCGATGCCTCCCGACTGGATTCTCCCCGACTGGCCCGTGCCCCGGACCGTTCGCGCCGTGATCACCACGCGCGTGGGCGGGGTCTCGGCGGCGCCCTTCGGCGGACCGGGCGACACCGGAGGGATGAACCTCGGCTACGGCTCCGGCGATGCAGCCGCGACCGTGACGGCCAATCGGGCGCGATTGCGCGAACTGCTTCCCGCCGAACCGGGCTGGCTGAAACAGGTTCATGGCGCGCGGGTGGCTGACGCGGCCGAGGTCACGGGCTCCGTCGAAGCGGACGCCGCCATTGCCAACCGGCCCGGCGCCGTAGCCGTCGTGCTGATGGCCGACTGCATGCCCGTGCTGCTGGCCGATGAGCTGGGCCGCTGTGTCGGGGTGGCGCATGCCGGCTGGCGCGGGCTTGCGGCCGGGGTGATACAGGCGACGGTGCGGGCAATGCGCGAGCGGATGGGCGACGCTGCGGCCCGCCTCATTGCCTATCTCGGTCCGGCCATCGGGCCGGATCACTTCGAGGTCGGCCGCGACGTGCTCGATGCGATGATCGGCCGGCTCGATGGTGCCGCGGGCGCTTTCGTCGAACAGGGGGAGGGAAAGTACCGTGCCGACCTCTTCGCGCTGGGCCGCCTCGCGCTGGCTCAGGAGCGCGTCGACGCCGTCTACGGAGGCGGAGTCTGTACCGCCTGCGACGCCAGTCGCTTCTACAGTCATCGCCGGGACCGCGTCACGGGGCGGCACGCCGCGCTGATCTGGCTCGAAGGCGATGTAGGCACACCGCGGACATGACCGCACGCTGATGCAGGTCAATGGCGCCGTGACGCCGTTTGACCGTGCTCGACGCGATGTGGAGAATCGCTGGACGACCACAGAGCCGCAAGGATCATTCGATCCACCGGCCACGCAATCGGAGGAGACATGCCCAGGACGAAGGCTCCCGCTACGGTGCGTGCAGCCGGACGAGCGCCGCAACGCAGTGCAGGAGGCCGCAAGACTGCGGTCAAAGGCCGTACAAAGGCAACGCCGGCGCGGGCTCGTGCCGCGGAACCGGTAAAGGCGCGGCAGGACACACCGACGGCGCTTGGCGCCACCGAGCCGTTCAATTTTGCGCTGCCGTGGCTACAGCCATCGGCCGCGCCGACGACGATGCCGCTGATGCCGGAGCGCCTGATGGAGATGCAGCAGGACTACGTGCAGCGTCTCGTCGGACTGTGGAACGACTTCTTCACGCATCCGGAAAAGACGACGGCGCCGATTGCCGACGCACGCTTCTCGGATCCGACCTGGCAGAAGAACTCGCTGGCCTCGTTCTACGCGCGCACCTACCTGCTCAACTCGGAGTTCATGAATCGCCTCGCCGAAAGCGTGCAGGGCGACCAGAAGACACGCAAGCGCGTGAAGTTCGCGGTGTCACAGTGGGTCGACGCGGCATCACCGGCCAATTTCCTCGCGTTGAACCCGAAGGCGCAGCAGACCCTGCTCGATACCAGCGGCGAAAGCCTGAAGGCGGGACTCGACAACCTGCTGAAGGACATCGGCAAGGGCAAGATCACCCAGACCGACGAAGCGGCGTTCGAGGTCGGCAAGAACGTCGCCACCAGCGAGGGCGCGGTCGTCTATCAGGGGCAGCTCTTCCAGCTGATCCAGTACAAGCCGTTGACGGACAAGGTGTACGAGCGCCCCTTCCTGCTGGTACCTCCGTGCATCAACAAGTTCTACATCCTCGACCTTCAGCCCGAGAATTCGTTCATCCGCTATGCGGTCGAGCAGGGGCACACGGTGTTCGTGGTGTCGTGGAAGAACCCGCACAAGCCCGAGGCCCACGTCACGTGGGAGGACTACGTCGAGAAGGGCGTCATCGAGGCGATCCATGCGACGCAGGAGATCTCGGGCAGCAAGCAGATCAATGCGCTTGGCTACTGTGTCGGCGGCACGCTGATCGCAAACGCGCTGGCGGTGATGTACGCGCGCGGCGAGAAGCCGATCACCAGCCTGACGATGCTGACCGCGCTGCTCGATTTCGAGGACGCCGGGGTACTCGACGTTTTCATCGACGAGAACCAGGTGCGGCTGCGCGAACAGCAGTTCGCGCGCGGCGGCATCATGCCGGGCCTCGAGCTGGCGAACACGTTCTCGAGCCTCCGTGCCAACGATCTCGTCTGGAGTTACGTCGTCAGCAACTACCTCGAGGGCAAGTCACCGCCGGCGTTCGACCTGCTGTACTGGAACGGCGACGGCACGAATCTGCCGGGACCGATGTACGCCTGGTACCTGCGCAACATGTACCTCGAAAACAACCTGCGCGTGCCGGGCAAGCTCCATACCTGCGGCCAGTCGGTCGACCTCGGGCGCATCAAGGTGCCGACCTATGTCTTCGCGGCACGCGAGGACCACATCGTGCCGTGGAAGGCGGCGTACGCCTCGGCGCGCGCGCTCCCCGGTGATGGCAAGGCGGGCGGCGTGCGCTACGTGCTCGGAGCCAGCGGGCACATCGCCGGCGCGATCAATCCGCCATCGAAGAACAAGCGCAACTACTGGATCGGCGGTGATGACACGCTGCCGGCCAACTCCGAGGCCTGGTTCAACGATGCGGTGGAGCACCCGGGAAGCTGGTGGCCGGACTGGAGCCGCTGGCTGTCACGGCATGCCGGTGCGCAGAAGCCCGCGCCCAGGCACTATGGCAATGCGAAGTACAAGCCCATCGAGCCGGCCCCCGGCAGCTACGTCAAGGAAAAGGCATAGTCTTGTAGCTCGATCCGCACGCGCTGGGTCGGGTTCCGCACGTTTCACTACTCCATCGGAGTCATGTCATGACTGAAGCAGTAATTGTCGCGGCCGCACGGACCGCGATCGGCCGGTTTGGCGGAGCGCTCGCCAAGGTCTCTGCCCCGGAACTTGGGGCCATCGTCATCAAGGAAGTCCTGCGCCGCGCGAACGTGACGCCGGACCAGGTCGACGAAGTCATCCTGGGCCAGGTGTTGACCGCGGGCAGCGGCCAGAATCCGGCGCGTCAGGCATCGCTGAAGGCGGGACTGCCGGCCAGCGTGCCGGCGATGACGATCAACAAGGTGTGCGGCTCGGGGCTGAAGGCCGTGATGCTCGCGGCGCAGGCGATTCGCAACGGCGATGCGCAGATCATCATTGCGGGCGGTCAGGAAAACATGAGCGCGTCGCCGCACGTGATGCTCGGCTCGCGCGACGGTTTCCGCATGGGCGACGCGAAGATCATCGACAGCATGATCGTCGACGGGCTGTGGGACGTGTACAACCAGTACCACATGGGAGTCACCGCGGAAAACGTCGCCAAGGCGCATGGCATCGATCGCGCGGCTCAGGATGCGCTGGCACTGGCCTCGCAGACCAAGGCCGCCGCAGCGCAGGATGCCGGGCGCTTCAAGGACGAGATCGTTGCGGTCTCGATCCCGCAACGCAAGGGCGATCCGGTGATCTTCGATGCGGACGAGTTCATCAACCGCAAGTCGAACGCCGAGGCGCTCGCGGGTCTGAAGCCCGCATTCGACAAGCAGGGGTCGGTCACCGCCGGTAATGCTTCCGGCATCAACGACGGTGCGGCCGCGTTGCTGGTGATGTCGGCCGACAGGGCGAAGTCTCTCGGGCTCACGCCGCTGGCACGCATCGTCAGCTTCGCATCGGCCGGCGTCGATCCGGCGCTGATGGGCATGGGTCCGGCGCCCGCGTCGCGCAAGGCCCTCGAGAAGTCCGGCTGGAAGGCAGAACAGCTCGACCTGATGGAACTCAACGAGGCATTCGCAGCCCAGGCCTGCGCCGTCAACAAGGATCTCGGCTGGGACAAGGCACCGTTCAAGGACAAGATCAACGTCAATGGCGGCGCGATTGCGCTGGGACACCCGATCGGTGCCTCAGGCGCGCGCGTACTGGTCAGCCTGCTGCACGAGATGAAGCGCCGCGATTCGAAGAAGGGTCTCGCAGCGCTCTGTATCGGTGGTGGGATGGGTGTGGCACTAACGGTCGAGCGATAGCCGGTCGGTCGTGTACGCGCGCGCGCGTCGCAGTTGCACGCGGCCGAGTGCGTTTTGCGGGTCGGGCCTGGGGCAACCTGGCGTCCGATCCGACTACAACAGCAGTTAACAACATGCGGAGACAGCAATGGCAAAGGTGGCATACGTAACGGGCGGCATGGGCGGTATCGGCACGGCGATCTGCCAGCGCTTGCACAAGGAAGGCTTCAAGGTCATCGCCGGCTGCGGTCCGACCCGCGACTTCAACAAGTGGCTGGGTGAGCAGAAGGCGCTCGGCTACACGTTCTATGCCTCGGTCGGAAACGTCGGGGACTGGAACAGCACGACCGAGGCATTCCAGAAGTCAATCGCCGAACACGGCCAGATCGACGTGCTGGTCAACAACGCCGGCATCACGCGTGACCGCATGTTCCTGAAGATGACGCGTGAGGACTGGGACGCGGTCATCGACACCAACCTCAACAGCATGTTCAACGTCACCAAGCAGGTGGTGCCGGGCATGGTCGAGAAGGGCTGGGGCCGGATCATCCAGATCAGCTCCGTGAATGGCGAGAAGGGCCAGGCCGGCCAGACCAACTACTCGGCGGCCAAGGCCGGCATGCACGGCTTCACGATGGCGCTGGCGCAGGAGGTGGCCTCCAAGGGTGTCACCGTCAACACCGTGAGCCCGGGCTACATCGGTACCGAGATGGTCATGGCCATCAAGCCCGCCATCCTCGAGAAGATCGTCGAGACCATCCCGGTCAAGCGGCTCGGCACGCCGGACGAAATCGGCTCGATCGTGGCCTGGCTGGCCGGTCCGGATTCGGGCTTCACCACCGGCGCCGACTTTTCATGCAACGGCGGCCTGCACATGGGGTAGTGCAAGCGGGGTCTCGGCGAACGCACACGAGTGCGTTCGCCACGTCCGTGCCGGGAACACCCGCCGCTGGACGATGAAGATTGCAGCGCCCTTGCTCGCGTCGACGCCTGCCGAGACCTCCGCTCTACTGCGGAATCGACTTCACTTCGATTTGTATCGCGGCGTAGTACGCCGCCAGATCGCGGATGTCGTCGTCAGTCAGCGATTTGGCTGCGATCGACATCACCTCGTTGCGACGCTCTCCGGAGCGGTAGGCCCGCAACGAGCGAACCAGGTAAGGAGCAGGCTGGCCCGCCAGGTGCGGCGCATCCGGCAACTTGGCGATGCCGTCCATGCCATGGCAGTTCTGGCACGCGATCGCCTTGCGGCGCCCGGCCGTGAGGTCCTGCGCAGCCGCGTCGTGTGCACTGCCGAGCATTGCAGAAACCGCCGTCGCAAGTACGGCGACGGCGGTCCAAAAACGACAAGGCATGCGCTCAGGGCTGGTACGAGATGCGGTAAATGGCGCCCGCGAAGTCATCTGACACCAGCAACGAACCGTCCTTCATCACCGCAACGTCGACTGGCCGCCCGCGATAGGTTCCGGTGGTGCTGTCCAACCAGCCGTCGGCGAACACTTCGGTCTTGTCAGCCGTGCCGTCGGCCTTGAGCGAAGTGAACATGATGCGTGCGCCGATTGGCGTGGTGCGATTCCAAGAGCCGTGCTGTGCAGAGAAAATGCCGCCCTGGTACTTCGCCGGGAACTGCTTGCCGGTGTAGTGCGTCAGGCCCAGGTCAGCCGCATGCGCGTCCATGTAGACCTGCGGATCGGTGATGTTGGCCGGCAATGGGTCCTTGTCGTAGCCGTGCTCGGTGATGCGCGTCTTGCCCTGTTTCCACGGATAACCGAAGAACTGGCCCGGCTTGGTGGCGCGGTTCAATTCGCCCGCGGGAATGTCGTCACCCATCCCGTCGGTCTGGTTGTCGGTGAACCAGACCGAGCCGTCCTTCGGACTGATGTCGATGCCCACCGAATTGCGGATTCCGGTCGCGTAGACCTCGCGCTTGCTGCCGTCGAACGGATTCATGCGCACGATGCCGCCGATACCCACCTTGTTGAACAGCGCGATCTTGTCGCGCGGCTGCACGTTGAACGGCTGGCCGAGCGTGATGTAGAGCATGCCGTCGGGCCCGACGCGACAGGTGCGCGCGTGGTGGTTGTACGACTCTTCCTCCTCCGGAATGAGCTTGCCCTGCGGCACCACCTCGATCACCGCGACGTCGGGACCTTCATAGAAGAACTCGGCGGCCGGGAAGTTGAGCACGCGGTTGTGTTCGACCACGATCAGGAAGCCGTCCTTGGTCCAGCACACGCCGTTAGGAACGCTGAATTTCAGCGAGGGAGCGAATTGCTTGACCTCGTCGGCCACGTAGTCGCTGTTGCGATCGGTCACCGCCCACACCGCCGTCTTGCGCGTGCCGACGAACAGCATGTTGGTGCTCGGCGCGATCGCCATGTGCCGCGCATCCGGGACGATCGCAAACAGTTCGATCTTGAACCCGGGAGGCAGCTTGACGCGCTTCAGATTCTCGCGCAGGGCATCGGCGTTCTTGCCTGTCTGCGGTACGGACGGGATGTTCGGGTCCGTGCCCGAGGCTCTCATCTGCTTGAGCTTCTCGATGTTCTGCTGAGCGCTGTACGTTGGCGACGCTGCCGACCGCCAACGCAACCGCAATGGCAGTCGCCTTCCAGACCGGATTCATGTGTTTCTCCCGTTGAGTCCCAGTTGTTTTCTGTGGTCACACGCCATGCGTGCGACGAGCGCAGTCTAGGTAGCTGACCGGGTAACGGCAATCGGGCGTGCAGCGAGCGGGCTGGCGCATCCCGCGAAGGCGCGAGCAGGGCCTGGATACGGGTAGTGCAGCTCCATAGATTGTCAGCCGCTCGTGCTGCGGTTACCGTCGGCAACTGCGATGAATCGAGCGAAGGCGCTCATTGATCACCTCGGAGGAAACCCTTGGTACTCGTCGGCATGCTTGACTCACCCTACGTGCGCCGCGTGGCGATTTCCCTGCAGCTGCTGGGGTTGCAGTTCGAGCACCGGTCGGTCTCGGTCTTCCGCAATTTCGATGAGTTCCGCAAGGTCAACCCGGTCGTCAAGGCGCCATCGCTGGTCTGCGATGACGGCGAAGTGCTGATGGATTCGACCCTGATCCTCGAGTACGCGGAAGCGCTCGCAGCTCCCCGGCGCAGCCTCATGCCGACGGACCTCGCCGCCCGCCAGCATGCGCTCCGCCTGATCGGTCTGTCGCTGGCAGCCTGCGAAAAGAGCGTGCAGATCATTTATGAACGCAGTCTGCGGCCGGAAGACAAGTGGCACGAGCCGTGGATTGCGCGGGTCACGGGACAGCTGCGGGCCGCCTACGAAGCGCTTGAAGGTGAGCTGCGAGCGCGCCCCCTCTCGGTATCGTCCAGTGCGATCGATCAGGCGGGCATCTCGACGGCAGTCGCCTGGCACTTCACGCAGCAGACCCTGCCGGAACTGGTGCTGGCTGCAAACCACCCGAACCTGCAACTGGTTTCCGAACGTGCCGAGGAACTGCCGGCCTTCATGGCGGCGCCGCACGGGTCCGGAACCTTTCGCTGACGCGTCGTCCAACCGAATGTCGCCTCCGGAGGCACGATGACGAGCCCAATCCGCCTCGCGGCGATGGCTGCCACGGCGGTCACCTGTTTCGCGATGCCGGTAGTCGGACAGTCTGCAGAGAGGCTGCCGATCTTCGATGCCCACGTGCACTACAGCCATGACGCCTGGGAGATGCTGCCTCCCGAGGCTGCCCTCGACCTGGTGCGCAAGGCCGGCGTCAAGCGTGCGCTCGTTTCAAGTTCCGACGACGACGGTCAGCAACGACTGGTTGCGCTGGCGCCCGATGTCTTCCTTCCGTCACTGCGTCCCTATCGTCGTCGTGGCGAAATTTCCACCTGGGTGCGTGATCCGTCCGTCATTGCCTATCTGGAGGAGCGCCTGGCGAAGTACCGCTACGTCGCGATCGGCGAGTTTCATATCTACGGCGCCGACGTCGACCTGGCCGTACCGCGGCGCATGATCGAACTCGCCCGCAAGCACGGACTTGTGCTGCATTCACACTCGGATGCAGACGCGATCGAACGGCAATTCATGCAGTGGCCCCAGGCGCGCATCCTCTGGGCGCATGCCGGCTTCGCTTCGCCCGCCGATATCCGCGCGATGCTCAGAAAGCATCGCAACCTGTGGTGTGACCTGGCGTTTCGCAGCGAACACGGCGCGAACGGCAAGCTCGATCCCGACTGGCGCGCGCTGATGCTCGAGTTTCCGGACCGGTTCATGGTCGGCACCGACACGTTCACGCCCGAACGCTGGCCGTTCATCGTCGAGCATGCGCGCTGGTCGCGGGCCTGGCTCTCCGATCTGCCCCCCGATGTGGCCGAGCGGATCGCGTATCGGAACGGCGAGGCGCTGTTTGCAGGCGCCCTGGGCAAATGACGGCGTGCGGGCGTCTGGGGCCGCAGTGATCATCGCCGCGCTGTGCAGCGCGCACGGCTTCGCAATCGGCTGTGAGCCTGCGCCGATCGGCGCGGATGCGGTGCGTCTTGCGGGCCGCAGCTTTGTTGTCGACTGGCGGGTGGAGCCCGCGCCGCTGCGGCTGGGCGAATTCTTCGCGGTCGTCGTCAGTGCGTGCGAACGGGCGGGCCAGCGGGTGTCCTCGCTGAAGGTTGATGCCACCATGCCGGCGCACCGGCACGGAATGAACTATGCGCCGACCGTGACGTCCGAAGCAGGAGGCCGATTTCGGGCGAGCGGGTTGCTGCTGCACATGCCGGGGCGCTGGGAGTTCACGTTCGACCTTGCCGGCGACAGCGCTCGCG
>CAVYNB010000019.1:0-138170 GCA_963769745.1 uncultured beta proteobacterium | reverse complement strand
CTGCGGTCACCAGGAATCCGGCCGCAATCGTGGCGATAAAAGCCCAGAGCATCTCGTGCGCGTGCCAGGCCACGCCGAAAAGCGGCGGCCGCAGCCACTGCGGCGCGAAGACCCACAGCGCGACCGAAGCGATCGCCCACGCTACGCCCGCGAGGTACAACGGGCGGAATCCAAGGCTAAGAAACGCGTGCAGATCAGGCCGAGCTTGCGCCGAGGATGCGGACTCCCGCAATTGGACAAGCTGTTTCACCACCCAACGTCCACCGCGCGAGATGTACGTCAGCATGGGAGCATGCACCTTCCGCACCTGCGTCAAGCCTGTTAAAAGATATATCGAACATACATCTTAATAACTTCTGCGCGACTGTCAACTTGCCGGGAGAAATCCAATGGCCTTCCGCACGCCTCCTGCGGCGACCTGCTCGACATTCGACCTCTCGGTCAGGAGTTGACGCAGGCGACGTCGGCACACGTTCGTGCAATCGCCCTCGATTGAGATCTTCAGAATGATGCTGCCGGCCGAAAAAACCGTCCCAGTGCATCGCGTGCCGGGCGCGATCACGGTCCAGTGTCTTGAGGGCACGCTCGAGTTCGACGCGCATGGCCGCCTGCAGAAGATGCTCGCAGGCAGCCTTATCTATCTGGAGCCGGCAGCGTCGCATGCGCTGAGGGCGCTCGAAGACGTTTCCGTTCTCGTCACGCTCGTGCGTGCACCAAAACACGCCGCGACGTGAGCTTCGCGTGGGCAAGCACGGCAATCACCGAACTGTCGTCACGCGTCGGCCTTCACGGCGATGCAGCCGCGCCGCTACGGACCTTGAGACTCAAAAGGGGGCGTTCTCAAAAGGCGGTAACCTTTCGACGCTGCTTTCGCTCGCTGGGGGTGGCGTGCCGCTTGCCGCAGAGTGTCCACTTTGGCGGAACGTTAGGCGCTAAGCCGTCATAGAGATAAGCGCCGCCTCTCGGACTGGCCTCGCCGTGGAAAGTTGAAAGTCCGCTTCCAGGTGCCACGGGAGCGGCTGCTTTCGGCAACGTCGAACGGCAGCTAAGGGTCGGGTCCTGCCGATTGGCGATTCCTGAAAACAGCCATTCAATTGCGCGGTCGCTGTCGGGAACCGAGAACGCGTCCACCTTGTGGCGAACGCTACGTCAGCAATGCTTTGGTCTCGATCGATCCATGCCGGCCTGCGAGTTCAAGCTAACCGGCGCGCGCAGCCACCGCGCCCCGGCAGAGCTGCGGGCCGCGCACCTGCCGGTCTCGCTTGATCCGCCACTCACGACAGATCGACGGCGATCAGGCGTGCCGGGCGCCCGCCGTGCGTTGCGCCGCCGATGGCGAGGTGGCTGAAATCGGTCACGACGGTGGCGCTTTCCAGCGAACCCATGAAGGCATGCACACAGCGGACGGCGTCAGATTCATTCGGGTCCGTCTCCTTCGCCTTGAGCAGGGCGCGTGGATCACGCAGGCTCCATAGCGCAGCGGCGATCTCGTCGTACCGGGTCCGGTCGGGAGCCGGCGCAAAGCTGGCCACGAAGCTCTTTGCAAGATCGAGCGCCAGCATGAAGTTCCCGATTGTCCAGTCCTGGGTCAGCAGCAGTGACGCGCGCTTGATCTTTCCGGATTGCTCGCACTCGACTGCCAGCGCGATGTCCTGCTGGAACGCACCGGGTGCAAAGGTCCGTTGCGTACGGTCGCCCGCGGTCTGTTCATCAAGTTGCTTCAGGCGAAAGAACTTGAAGAACTCGCTGTCCTTCCAGGAGTCGTACAGGATGTCGAAGTCCTGGCCGCGCACCCGCGCCCACTGGCTCGGAAAGACGAAGGCGGCAAACACGACGCGTTCGAGTTCCTGCGCGGTCACGCTCCAGCGCGCTCCTTCGGGTTGGGCGTCGACCCCGGCCGGGTTGTTCTCCTTCGCGAGCAGGGAGCGTTCAGGCCAGGGGTCGTGATAGATGAAGCGATCGCGCCCGCTGTCATAGCCCGTGATGCGGATGCAGTGCCCGGTCTTGCCGTCGTGGTAGGCGAGAGGGACGTTGACTTCCCCTGTGGCCGCCTGGATCGTCTTGAGTGCTTCGATGATCTGCGTCGCCTTGGTGTTCACGAGCCGCGAGATGCGTTTGGTCGAGGCGGCGGGCAGCGGACGTGCAACCAGGCAGTACGGTTCGATGCCAAAGAGGGTCAGGACGAGCCAGATCTGCTCGATCGTCGCACCGCGCCCTTTGGGGTCTGCGTAGACGCCTGCGTTCTCGGGTCGTGCCGCGAACTGTTCATACGCACGCTCGATGAGCTGAAACCACTCCGGATTGCTGCTGCGGGCCTTTGCGAACACCTCGGGCGCCGGGGTGGCCGGCATGCCGCTGAAACGCGGCTCCGCATCGTTTGACATGACATTGCTCCTGCTCAGCGACGGTTCCTGAAGCCGAAGGGCGCGTGTGATCGCGTACCACGCGCCTCCGTCCGGGGCCATTGTGGCAGCGCCTCGGGTCTGCCGTCCTGGATGGCTCTGCTTCTGCCTTCGATCAACGCGAAGACCTTGGCAGCCTGATCGAATTGGGAACATGATTTGGTGTCGCCCACGCGATCAAGTTACAACGGAGTCACATCGCTCATGTCCAAGATCGTCTGCAGGCCGAGGGCACTCACGCCCGACCAGGCGGCGAAGGTTCTACGTCGCAGCATCGAGATCAATCCGGCCAATGCGGACGAGCAACGCGTCCTCGCCCGGACGCCGGTCGGACGACGCGGCGGACCCCGACGGCTCGCGGTGGTGATCGGACACAAGTGGCCCGCCACCGGTGTGCGGCTCACCGTGCAGTTCCTCGACAGCCCCTCGCGCGACCTGCGCGCCCGCATCCTGCTGCACATGAATGCCTGGTCGAAGACCACCAATGTGCAGTTCGTCGAGACGGCGAGCGTCGGGCAGGTACGCATTGCCCGGCTCGATGAGCCCGATGACATGGCGGGGTATTGGTCGTATGTCGGCACGGAGATCCTCGGGATCGAGGAAGATCAGCCGACCTTCAACCTCGAGGGCTTCACGATGCGCACGCCCGAGGCGGAGTTCAAGCGCGTGGTGCGGCACGAGGCCGGTCACACGCTGGGATTCGAGCACGAGCACATGCGCGCCGAACTCATCAAGAAGATCGACCGGCGCAAGGCCTTCGCGTACTTCGACCGTACCGAGGGCTGGACCGCGCAGGAGACCCTCGAACAGGTCCTGACGCCGCTTGCCAAGTCGTCGATCATGGGCACGGCGGAGAGCGATCCGCACTCGGTCATGTGCTACCAGATTCCGGGCGAGATCACGAAGGATGGCAAGACCATTCCGGGCGGCAAGGACATCACCGCCAAGGACTACGCGTTCGCCGCGACCATCTATCCGCTGGCCAGGCCTGCGCGGGACACGACGACGGCGATGCCCGACGCTGCAGCATCGGCCCCTGCGGTCGGGACGCCAGCGGCCGCCGTGATGCTGCCCACCGTCCTGCCGGCCATGGACGGCGACACCTTCCACATTGTCGTGATGGACCGGTTCGAGCCCGACGTGGCGGGATCGGCCGCCGCGGCCCGGCGGCAGAAGTACGCACGCGTCTTCGCGACCTACGGCGGCGCCCGGGTCACCATTCCGATGCGGCTCAATACCGACAGGGGCGAAGAGCACACACGATTCCGCGCGATCATCGACATGCACGAGCGCATCAAGGCGTACACCAACCGTGACACCGGCACGCTGCCTGACGACGCCGAGCTGATCGATTTCGGCACGGATCTTTTCGAGACGCTGTTCCAGGGCGACGTGCGGCGGCTGTACGACGAGGCGCGCTCGCGCCAGCACGGCCGCAAGCTCGACTTCGTGTTCACGTCGATGGTGTCGTGGATCGCAGAGAAGCCCTGGGAGTTTGCCTACGACGCTTCTCGCCGCAGCTTCCTCGCCACGGAGGACATCCACTTCGTTCGCAATGTCCTGACAGCCATTCCCGCCGATGTGATCCCGCCGCGCGCGGGGCCGCTGCGGATCCTGGTGGCGTCGGCCCAGCCGGCGGGCTTCGGCCGTCTCTCGATGGAGCAGGAGCTGGAAGTCATCCGGCGCGGCTTCGATCCGCTGATCGAGGCGGGGCTGGCCGAAGTCGAAGTGCTGCCGCGCGCCACGCCGAGCAGCATTCATGCACGGCTGTCCACGGGCAGCTTCACCATCGTGCACTTCATCGGCCATGGAGTGTTCGACGACAAGACGCAGGAGGGCTCGCTCGTGTTCGAAGACACGCGCGGCGGCGAGTACCTGCTCGGCGAACGCTCCGTGCGCGAGATCTTCTGCCAGCGCGGCGTCACGCTGGTATTCCTGAACGCCTGCCAGACCGGCTCCGGCGGCCGCGCCGACTTCAACAAGGGTGTGGCGCAGTCGCTCGTGGCGCATGGCCTTCCGGCGCTGGTCGCCAACCAGTACAGCGTGCTGGACTCGTCGGCTACCAGCTTCGCGCAGCACTTCTACTGGGCGCTGGCGCAGGGCATGACGATCGGGCAGGCGGCCCGCGAAGCGCGCATCGCCGTCAACTACTCGCTGCAGGGCGAGATGATCGACTGGGCCGTCCCGGTGGTCTACGCGCGCGATCCGAACATGACGCTATCGATACGGCCGCGGGGCCTCACCGAACTCGCCTCGCCAAAGGCGCGCGCCCAGAGCCGTCGCGCCATCGCGCCACGGGCGGTTGAAGTCGCGGTCTGGGACATCGACAACGTCTTCCCGTCACTGAAGGACACGCTCGAGCGACATGACAGGCGCGCAGGAGCAAATCGGTTTCGAGCTGGTGGATCTCTCGGCCCCGATCGATGCGTGGGACCTTGAGGAAAGGGCCGACGACGGCACTCCGTATCTGTGGGCCGAAAAGCTCGCGAAACGGCTGGGCCGTGTGCCGCTGGAGCTGCATGTGAATGTGCTGGCCTGCGTCACAAGGCACTGGCTGCGCGACGACGACACCCTCAACATCTACGGCTGGTGGCCGGACAAGGGCGAGGGACCCGTGGTGATCTTCTCGGTGGCGGGCTTCGATGACCTGCCGCCCGCGGGCGCCGAGACGGATCGAGCCATTGCAAACGTGCTGGTGTCCGGCCTGGCCGGATTCCTCGGTGGCATCGACGCACATGATCGCGGTGCGAAGGACTGTCCGATGGCGGCCAACGACGCGCGCGACCTGAAGCACATCGTGGGGCGGCAGGTGTTCGACCGCAGTTGCCGGGCGAAGCTCGCCAAGGCGATCCCGGACAAATTGCCGGCGCTCGAAGCCCTGCTGAAAGTCTTCCGCTGAAAGCGAGGTGACGCACATGGCAACGAAGTCGAAATCGAAACCGAAAGTGAAAGCCAGGGCGAAGCCGGCCGCGAAGGCGAGAGCCGCGGTCAAGAAGCCAGCAAAGGCGGCGGCGCGGTCCGCGCCACGGCCACGCAAAGCGCCGACCGTCGGCGGACCCGTCACGCTCGAAGAAGCACGGGCGCTGGCGCGTGCCGTTCAGCCCAAGCGTGCGCTGCGGCGCGCGCCTGCCGGCCCCCCCGCGTCGCCGGCGTCTGTCGGTGAGGAACGCGAGCGCCTCGAGGCGCAGCAACGTGCCGAGCGGGAACGCCGCACTCGCGAATACAAGGCGACGATGGAAATCATGAAGCGGCGCGGTGCGCGGCGGGCCGCACCGAGACGTGCGGCGAAGGGAGCAGCGAAAGGACGGCGGCGCGCGCCCGGTGCTCCGGCTGCGCCTGCCGCGGGCTTCCAGCCGCTGCAGGTTTTTGCCGAAGGGGACTCGTGGTTCGACTACCCGCCGTTCCTTTTCAAGGGCGGCATCATTCCGCGGCTCGAAAGCCGACTCGGTGTGCCGATCCTGAACCTCGCCAAGGCCGGTGACGAAGTGCGCTTCATGCTCGGAGTCGAGCAGCGCATGCGACTCGCGGAACTGCTGACCGAAGGCTGCCCGGCCGGTGGGCCGTGGGACCTGTTGCTGTTCTCGGGCGGCGGCAACGACATCGTCGACAATCCGATGGCGCTCTGGGTGCGCGACTGGGATCCGACCGTGCCCCCGGCGACGCTCATCAATCAGCCGCGCTTCGACGCAGCGCTCGCGCTCGTCCGCGCCGGCTACGAAGACCTGATCACCCTGCGGGACAAGTTGAGTCCCAACACGCACCTTGTGTTTCATGGCTATGACTTTGCGATTCCCGATGGCCGGGGCATCTGCCACCTCGGGCCGTGGCTGAAGCCGACGTTCGACCTGCGGGGCTTTCCGACGCGTGCGGCTGCGTTCGCGGTGGTCGAGGCGATGCTGAAGCAGTTCGCCGCGATGCTGACGACGCTGGCGGTGCACCCCAAGGTCACGTTCATCAACGGCCAGGGCACGCTCGCGCCGAACACGAGTGCGTGGCACAACGAACTCCATCCGGATCGCGATGGATTCGAGAAATTCGCAGAGCTGTTTTACCAGCAGCTACGGCCGCTGTTTCCGGGCCGCGTGTCGTAGCTCTCGGCACAAGGGGCCTCGTGCCGAGGCCCCTGTGGCGACTTTCTATCGCGACCCGAGCTTCAGGTCGGCAATGAACTTCGGCGCATCGGCCTCCAGCCGGGCGACGACTTCGGCGCGACGGCGTGCGTAGAACTCGGTATTCAGCGTCATGCGCTGCGCAGCAGTCCAGAAGTTCACCTGCTGTGCGCCCCACTTGAAGAACAGAAACCGTCTGCGCTCGTCGACGCTGCGGAAGTAGAACGCTCCGGCCGCCAGCGACAGCGCGCCGTTGGCCGAACGCTGCACGGCGCCCAGCTGGAAGTTGCCGCTGCCCTCCATCGAAGAGTGGAAGTCGAAGAGCTGGATCGTGCCGTCGTCGTCCGCCAGTTTGGACAGCGCCGCCACGGATTCCTGCAGCACCGCCAGCTGGTTCTGCGTGGCGATCGCCGTGATGATCGCCAGTGCGGCCTGATCCATGCGGAACTCGCCTTCGGTCTGGTCGAAGCGCGTGAACGCGAACTGCTCGGTCGCCCAGCCGAGGTTTTCCAGGATCTCGACATACTTCTGGTACCAGAACTGGGTCTGCGTGAAGCGGTCGTAGGCGCCACTCGCGCCGCGCTGTGCAAGCTGGATGGAGTACAGGACGTCGTTCTTTTCCTGTTCGCTGACGCCTTCGACGAACGACATCAGGCTGCCGACATTGACCTTCGCGTCGTAGGCGGGCGCAAGCGCCGCGGCGCGTCGGCGCATCGGCGCCGCTTTCCTGGCGCGCGTCTTCCGTCGCGACGGAGGCGGACTCGGTGCAGCCTCGGCGGGTGGCAATGACAGGTCGCGAATGTAGGCGCCGACGCCCAGCGGCACGACGCCGTGATCCGGCATCGTCGACTCGGGGGCGCGTGCTGGTCCCTTGCCGCGACGCGCTCTCGAGGGCAACGCTGGCGGTTCCGGTGAGATCAGCCGACCGGCCGTGTCGAAGGTCGCATCCAGGATGAACGCCGCCTCGGATTGCGTGTAGGCAGGGTCCCAGTGCGAGTTCTCGGGAACGTGGCAGTGACCGTAGTGTCCGCTCTCGGAATCCCAGATCCGCGGGTCTCGGTTGTGTCCGCCCGGATCGCGACCATTCTTTGCCGGCCGCGGCAATCCCGCCGGCCACGTTTTTGCGACACCGTGGGTGGCCTCGATCCAGCGGCACAGTCGCGCCAGGTTCGTGAGTGCGCGCCGATCCTTGGGCAGATGCGCAAAACCGACGAGCTCGATCTGTACCGCGGAATCCCGATTGGTCTGCACGCCTCCGGCTTCATTGCGCAGGGCTCGCGCGCCTTCCGACGTATCGATGTGCTGGAAGATGTTCGTCGCATCCACGGTGAAGTGAGGATCCGAACGGTTCGACCGAAAGGCGTTCAGCGCGCCTTCGACAGAACTCCCTTCCGTCGTGTGATGGACGATCTTGAACGGGCCGCCGAGGTTGGGGCCGCATGATCCCGAAATGGGACGCCACGTCGCAAATGGGCATCGTGCCACGTTGACCTCCAAGGCTGGAAACGGAGTCAGCTGCAACGAACAGTGTAGGCGCCTGCTGCCCGAGGCGCGCAGTCAGTGAAGCGGCACAACCACATAGGCGCAATCGCCGCACTTTGGTAAGCGTTGCTGTTCCCGACCTGGCCACCGGTCCATCCATCCGATGTCGCTGCCATCCCGGCGCCGTTCAGGCATCCTCTGCCTGCGGTGCCGTCCGGCCGCGCAGCTTTTCCGTCCGGCCCATGTCCTGAGTTTCCATGCGCGTATTGCTGTTCAGCGGCCACATGGTCGATCGGCCCGATCGCACGCTGCCGCGGTTTCCGGCGAACCGCGTCGCGGCGGCAGCGCTTGCCATCCATGCGGAACTCGACAAGCTCGGTGTCGGGGCGGGAGACCGGGCCGTCACCAGCGGCGCCAGTGGTGGCGATCTGCTGTTTGCACTGGACTGCCTGGCCCGCGGCGCTGCCATCGAGATCTACCTGCCGTATCCGCGCGACCGCTTCGTGCAGTCATCGGTGCTGCCGGGCGGAACTCGCTGGCTGGCGATGTTCGATGAAGTCATCGGGCATCCGCTGACCGCGCTGCACGTGATGCCATCGGCCGATGATGACGCAGAGGACGGCAATGCCTACGCACGCTGCAACCTGGCGATGCTGCGTCGCGCGCTGCAGCTGGCACGCGGACCGATCGATCTTGTCTGCCTGTGGGACGGCAGTGTCGGTGACGGGCCAGGTGGCACGGAGCACATGGTCGACGCCGTCCGCGCTCATGGAGGACGCGTGCACTGGATCGACAGCCGTACGCTGTCGGACTCGGCCGATCCTCCCGACGAGGTATGAGGTGCAGGGCCTGGCAGCAGGTGGTGGCCGCCGCGGATGCTGAGTATCTGGTGTTCCGGGCCAGAACCCGGAGGCGATCAGTCGACCTGCTCGATGCGATCCACCAGCAGCAGGTAGGACGTCACGGTGCCGTCGCATTCGACCACGTGGCCCACGAATCGCGTGAACGTCGCATCACCGTAGCTGGGTCCGCCGCGCCGCCGCAACAGGTAGCGCTGATCCTCTGTCTGCAGAAACGGAGCATTGCGCTCGCTCTTGCTGCCGCTCGCAAACGTGGCCTCGATGACCGTGCCGCGCAGTCCGTGCACGGCGCGCGGGGCGCTGTTGGAGTTTCCGCGCTTCACTTCTGCAGGTAGACGCGGTAACCGACCACGCGCGCGCCTGCTTCCTTTGCAACGATGGCGACGCGCCCGCCCAGATCGCTCTTGCGTCGCCCGGGCAGCGCGGCAATCATCACGTGATACCGCTCGCACTGCACGTTCGCCTTGGTGAGCGAGCGCCGGGCCGGCGCAAGGCCGCCACTGACGTCGAACGTCGTGAACCGCGACTTGGTGTCGACTCCGACGGCGCGCGCGATTGAACGCAGCGACTTTTCAACTTGCCCGGTCGGCCGCGCCGTCGAGGCCCGCGATGCCGTCGGTTTGTTCTGCTGCAGCGATTCGCCCGACAGGCGCATCTTCGCGCGCCGTTCGGCCCGGGCGTAGCGGCGGGCATCAACGGGGTCGACTCCGCGCGGCACGGCGGTCGGCGAGTCGCGCTCGACCGGTTGGACACTCGGATCGCCGTAAAGGCAGAACTGCGCCAGGGTCTTGAGGTCGATCGGGTCCATCTCGTCCGACTGGCGCACGTACTCCAGTCTCGCATCGAGCATCGCCCGACCGATCGAGGCACCCTTGTGGACCTCGATCAGAAAGTACTGCGTGATGAGGTCAGCGGCGCCGTTGCCGCGCGCAGGACCATAGGCGATGGTCGTGCTGCCGAGGAAGCCATAGGCGCCCTGCGCCAGGTAGCTTTGGCAGATCGGCTCGTCCACTTCGAGCGTCACCGAATCGTAGAGTTCGCCGCCGTAACAGCACTCGGCGGCAGCGACCGTGCCCTGGACGATCTTGCCGCGCGTGTGGCGTGTTGCCATGGCCACCGGAAACTTGCCGCGGTACTCGCCGTAGAACTGCGGATCCGCCAGGCCGCCGTGGCAGTTGATGAAGTGGCTCAGCCGATCCAGCGAACGGCTGCGTGCGGCACTGCTCGGTGGCGAGATCACCAGCGTGTCGTCGTTACCGAAGATGTTCTCGAGACTCTGTTCGGTCGAGCGCTTCCACAGCCGCACCGAAATCGAAAAGTAGGGCGCGTAGTTCTTCAGCGGTCGCGTGCGGACATGCGTCACCGTCGCCAGCAGCTTCAGCAGGTGCGAAGGATCACGCGCGCCCGTCAGATCGGGGAGTCGGGCAACAACGCGCGTCGGACCGACGAAGTCCGCGATGTCGCGCGAGTACGCCGCATCGCAGGCATAGGGGAGGTCACTCCATGCCTTGGGGTCGTCTTCCTTGTCATCGGCATAGACCGGATTGGCCAGATCCTGATGAGGGATCACGTCGATGGAACCGAGCAGCATCAGGTAGTCGGGCTCGAGCGCGCGGAACAGCCCGTCGATTGCGTCCTTGTTCTGCTTCGGATGCAACGCGTCCTTGACCGTCGGAGCGTTCAATCGCTTCATCGTCGCGGCCGACGACAGATCGACCAGGCGGGCGAGGAGCCCCCGCTTTCGATCGGCCGCGATGAGCGCGGTCACGGCGCCCATGACCTTCCGCAGGCCGGCGGCACCGTACTTCGCGCGCAGTGCCGCCTTGTTGGTCACGATCAGCTTGTCCGTCATCCCATCGCCTTTGCGCAATGTCGCGTGCCGTCAGCACCATAGCGCTCACGACGGCCGTCGCAAAGTCCGGTTCGACGTGCAGCGCATCGCGCGGGGCGCGCCGTCATACTTGGCTCATCCGCTAGACTGCGCGCCCGCGCCAACGGTGTCCACGTCAGACGCCGGCCATTTCTGATGACGACCGTCCGCACCCGCATCGCTCCCAGCCCGACCGGCATGCTGCACCTGGGCACCGCCCGTACGGCGCTGTTCTGCTGGGCGTTCGCGCGCCATCACGGCGGCGAGTTCATCCTGCGCATCGAGGACACGGACCTCGAGCGTTCGACCGAGGAAGCTGTCCAGGTCATCCTCGACAGCATGCAGTGGCTCGCCCTCGACTATGACGAGGGACCGTTGCGGCAGACCGACCGTCTCGACCGGTACCGTGCCGCCATCGAGCGCCTCTTGGCCGACGGGAAGGCGTATCACTGCTACGCGAGCAAGGAAGAACTCGATCAGCTGCGCGAAGCACAGATGGCGCGTGGCGAGAAACCGCGTTACGACGGTCGCTGGCGGCCGGAGAACGCGCGCGGCAAGACGCCGCCGGCAGGCGTGAAGCCCGTCGTGCGTTTCCGCAATCCGGATGAAGGCGATGTCGGCTGGAACGACCTGGTCAAAGGTCCGATTGCGTTCTCCAATACCGAGCTCGACGACCTCGTGATCGCACGCGGTGACGGCGTGCCGACGTACAACTTCGCCGTCGTCGTCGACGACATCGACATGGCGATCACGCACGTGCTGCGCGGCGATGATCACGTCAACAACACGCCGCGTCAGATCAACATCTACCGCGCCTTGTTAGGCCCGGGCGCGACGCTGCCGCAATTTGGCCACCTGCCGATGATCCTCGGTCCGGACGGGCAGAAGCTGTCGAAGCGCCACGGCGCGGTGAGTGTGTTGCACTACGACGTCGACGGATTCCTGCCCGAGGCGCTGTTCAATTACCTCGCACGGCTGGGCTGGAGCCACGGCGATGCCGAGAAGTTCACGCGCGAGCAACTGGTCGAGTGGTTCGACCTCGAGCATGTCAACCGGGCGCCGGCGCAGTACAACCTCGACAAGCTGCTGTGGTTGAACGGTGAGTACATGAAGGAAGCCGACAATGAACGCCTGGCGCGGCTTGCCGCGCCACGCATCGAGTCGCGCGGCGGGGTGCTCGCGCAGGGACCGGCGCTCGAACGCGTGGTCGCCCTGCTGAAGGAACGTTCGCGGACCCTGAACGAACTGGCCGATGCCGCCCTGCTGTTCTATCGGGACGTCGCGCGCGATCCGGCGCTGCTCGCCGAACACCTGCAGGGCGCCGGCCGCGAGGCGGTCCGGATGTTTCGCGAGCGAGCTGGCGCTTTGACATGGGAACGAGCCGCCATCAGCGGCCTGATCAAGCAGGTCGTCGGCGAACTGAAGCTCAAGATGCCGCAGGTCGCGGTGCCGTTGCGGGTGGCCGTCACCGGGCAGATGCAGACGCCGTCGATCGATGCGGTGCTTGAACTGATCGGACGCGACACCGTGGTGGCTCGACTCGACACTGCACTCGAGCAGGTCGCGGGATAAAGGGGCGGCTCGATTTCGAGGCCGATCTGAAAACGGCTATACTCCGCGGCTCTCCGTGGGGGTATAGCTCAGCTGGGAGAGCGCTTGCATGGCATGCAAGAGGTCAGCGGTTCGATCCCGCTTACCTCCACCAAAGACCGTTTCCAAAGCCCGCTCACGCGGGCTTTGAATTGATCCGGTCCCCTTCGTCTAGAGGCCTAGGACACCGCCCTTTCACGGCGATAACACGAGTTCGAATCTCGTAGGGGACGCCAGACACACAACGGCCCGCCTTGTGCGGGCCGTTGTGTGTCTGGGGCTCGGTCCGTGTCAACGAACCCTGTAGGTGCGGCAAGCAACACTCCGGCATGTCGCAATGGCTGCCGACGCGGGGCAACGCGATGCGCGACCCATTCCTTGTGACACCGCAGAAAGAAAAAACCCGCCACGAGGGCGGGTTCGTTTCTTGCGCAGCGTGACGTTCAGTGCCTGCGGCGACGCGAAAACGCCAGACCGGCGAGGCCGAGGCTGAGCACCGCCAGGGTGCCCGGCTCAGGAACCGCCGTGGCGGCGAAGCCGAATGTGAAGGCGTGCCAATACTCGTTCGGCGAGGTCGTGAAGCTCAGAGAAGAAATGGGGCCTGCAAAGGCCAGTACGCCATGGAATTCGTTCATCGCAAGAGTGTCACCGGCGCCGAGCACATAGCTGCCGTCGCCCCAGTAGCCCTGGCCCTCGCTATCGATCGTGAACGACGTGTCGAAATCGTAGGTCACCGTGTAACTCGGCTGCCCGACGCTCAGTAGCGCCATGTAGAGATTGCTGACCGGAGCGGAGAACGAAACAGTGATCGAGACCGGCGAGTTCAGGCCGACCTGTTCACAGGGTGTCGGCGCATTGCTGACACTGCCGCCGGTATAGGCCGGGTTTGCAGGATTGGGCTGAGTCCACCAGTTGGTTCCGCAGGCCGTCTGCGACGGCCCATCCATCGGGCCGCTGGTCGCCGTTGCAGTGACTGTTACACCACCCATGTTGCCCAACGCGACGGGACTGGAGATCGTGAGCCAGTCTGTCCATGTGACGGGAACTGCCGCAGCGCTGCCCATCAGGAACGGGCTCGCCACCGCCAGCAGAGCGCCCAGTACGACATTGCTTTTCGCCATCGCTATTCCCTCGTTGGATCAACCACGATGCTTGTAAGCACATGTCGCGCCAGCCCATAGAAATCAATGTCTTAGGGGCTCCGAACCACACGCTGGGAGGGCATCTGTAATCAATTCCGACGCGATGTCGGATTCTCCAGAGCACGACTCTCGCGCTCCCTTCGCTCGACGACGGACCCCGGCGACTCGGGACTCGAAGCGGACCCCTGCTATGTAATGCGCCGGTTCAAGCGGGTCGGTAAGCGGCGGCTTCCGGCGCTTGACCGGTCGACGCAGGGGACTTGCGGCTGGTCGTAGCGGGCTCGAACGCCGCCTGTATCGCCGACTCATCGGGCATTGCGTCGACACTCCAGCGCAGCAGGCGAACACCCGCCGCTTCCAGTGCCCGTTCCTTCTTCTCGTCGGCGCTGAACCGGTCTGGACGTGAGCGTGATGCGTCGTCGAGTTCGATCGCAGCAATCACGCTCGCGTCCTTGTTGCAGACGAGAAAGTCGACGCTCATGCGGTTGATGCGGTTGTGCCATGTGCGCGGATCGTGCCCCTTTTTTACAGCCAGAAAACGTGAGAGGCCGACCTGTGCGAGCACCAACCGGTCAGGCAGTGCCTGGCACAATCGGTAGTACAGCACCTGCTCCGGTTCCGACAGGGGCCTGCGCAGACTGAAGGGCCAGCGACCGGAGGGAATTGTGTTCCGGGATCGCGCACGCAGTACGACGAGCGTGACGCTGGCGACAAACGCCATCATCACGACGAACACGACTCCACCTACGAGAATTTCCAGCATGCGTTCCGGAGCGGCTGCAAGGACGGCCGCAAAGGTAGCCGGCGTCAAGGTCCGGCAAACGCTGGATGAAGACCGGCTTCCGCTCTTGAATTCGCCCTAAAGTTGCGGGCTTGGTTGAATTGAATTGCTGCGCGCTGGGTGCGCCGGACCCGCGTGGCTACCGCGCGGCGTTCCTCGCGGCGTGCGCCTTGGTCAGGCGCGACTCGGCATCGGCCACTTCCCGTTCCAGGCCTGCGACGCGCGCCTCATAGTCGGGCGACAGACGGCTGCCGCCACCGGCCAATCCGAGCCGCTCGCCCGGAAGCGGTTCACGACCGAGTTCGAGACGGCGCTTGGCGACCTGCACGGCGCGCTCCGCGGCCTCGATTTCCTGAATGGCTGCATCGATCGGGCGTGCTTTGGGCGCGGCCGCCGGTACCGGTTCCCCCAATGGGCCGGGCATGGGTTGACGCGCCGCACCGCTCGTCGGCGTCGCAGTCCGTGCTGCGGGCCGAGGGGTGGACTTCGCTTCGCGCTCTTCGAGCACCTTGGAACCCGGCGGTGGCGTATCCGTGAACATGATGCTGCCGTCGGGCAGCTGGACCTTGTAAATGCTCTGCGCGACGGCCAGACACGGCAGCACGCAGACGATGGCTAGCAGTAGACGAAGCATCACGGCACTCCCTCAGGGCGTCGGAAACAGTAACCGGTCCGATACACCGGTGATATCGCCAACGGGCGGAAAAGCACCGCTCATTCCGACGTTTCAGATCAACGCCTTAGGACATGAATACGCTGACGCAGCTGCTTATCCACAGAGAAGACGACCGGCGGGTGGCAGAATCCTTGCCATGAGCGGTACGCAGTTCGTCCATCTTCGCCTGCATTCGGAGTTTTCGGTTGTCGACGGCATCGTGCGCATCGACGACGCGGTGGCCAAGGCGGCGGCGGACGGCCAGGGTGCTTTGGCGCTGACGGACAGTGCCAATGTCTTCGGTGCAGTGCGCTTCTACCAGGCCGCACGGCGCAAGGGAGTCAAGCCGATACTCGGCTGCGACGTCTGGGTCACGAACGATGTCGACCGCGACAACCCCCACCGCCTGTTGCTGCTGGTGCAGGATCGCTCCGGGTACCTGAATCTCTGCACGCTGCTGACGCGGGCGTTTCTCGAAAACCAGCATCGCAACCGCGCGGAACTGCGGCTCGAATGGCTCGAGGCCGATGCCAGCGCGTGCGCGGCGGGGCTGATTGCGCTGTCCGGCGCGCGGCACGGCGAAGTCGGCGCGCATTTGATGGCCAGCAGGCCCGATGCCGCCAGTCTGGCCGCACAGCGGCTGGCGGCATTGTTTCCGGGCCGCTTCTATCTCGAACTGCAACGCACCGGCGACGCGCGTGACGCGGCCTGCACGCACGCGACACTGGCCCTGGCGCTCAAGCAGCATCTGCCGGTCGTGGCCACCCACCCGATCCAGTTCCTCGGGCCGGACGACTTCCGCGCACACGAAGCGCGCTACTGCATTGCCGAGGGCTACACGCTCGCCGACCCACGCCGGCCGCGACGCTTCACGCGCGAGCAGTACTTCAAGACCCGATCCGAGATGGCCGCCCTGTTTGCCGATGTACCGGCAGCCCTGGCCAATGCGGTGGAGATCGCGCGCCGCTGCAACCTCACGCTCGAACTCGGCAAGGCGCGGCTGCCGCCGTTTCCGACGCCTGCCGGCGTCACGCTGGACGATCACTGCCGCGACCTCGCTGGCGTTGGTCTGGAACAGCGGCTGCAGTTGCTCTACCCGGATGACGCGGTCCGGGCGCAGCGGCGACCGGAGTACGCGGCGCGCCTGGATCTCGAACTGAAGACGATCGCGAAGATGGGCTTTTCCGGCTACTTCCTGATCGTTGCCGACTTCATCAACTGGGCCAAGGGCAACGGCATTCCGGTGGGGCCGGGACGGGGCTCGGGCGCCGGCTCGCTGGTCGCGTATTCGCTCGGCATCACCGATCTCGATCCGCTGCGCTACGGACTGCTGTTCGAGCGCTTCCTGAACCCCGAGCGGGTGTCGATGCCCGACTTCGACATCGACTTCTGCCAGGACAACCGCGATCGCGTGATCGACTACGTCAAGCAGAAGTACGGAGCGGCAGCCGTCTCGCAGATCGCCACCTTCGGCACGCTCGGCGCGAAAGCGGTGGTGCGCGACGCCGGCCGCGTGCTCGACCTGCCGTACACGAAGTGCGACCAGCTCTCGAAGCTGATCCCGCACAACCCGGCCGACCCGTGGTCGCTCGATCGTGCGCTTCGTGAAGAGCCGGCGTTTGCCGAGGCCGTCAACAACGACGAGGAAAACCAGGAACTCATTGCGCTCGCGCGGCCGCTCGAGGGGCTGACGCGCAACGTCGGCATGCATGCGGGCGGCGTGCTGATTGCACCGGGCAAGCTGACGGACTTCTGTCCGCTGTACTGCGCGCCGGGCGCGCAGGGCGCTGCGATCAGCCAGTTCGACAAGGACGACGTCGAAGCGATCGGCCTGGTCAAGTTCGACTTCCTCGGCCTGACGACGCTGACGATCCTGGACCTGACGCTGCAGTACGTGAGGCAGCTCGATCCGGCCTTCAATCTCAGGCTGGACACTCTGCCGCTCGACGATGCGAAGACCTATGACGTCTTCAAGCAGGCGGCCACCGCGGCGATCTTCCAGTTTGAATCGCGCGGCATGCGCGAACTGCTGAAGCGCGCCAAGCCCGACCGCCTCGAGGACCTGATCGCGCTCAATGCCCTGTACCGGCCGGGTCCGATGGACCTGATCCCGGACTTCATCGAGCGCAAGCACGGACGCCAGCGCGTCGAGTACCTGCATCCTTCAGTCGAACCTATCCTCGCCGAGACCTACGGCGTGATGGTCTATCAGGAACAGGTGATGCGCATCGCGCAGGTCGTGGGCGGCTATTCGCTCGGTGCGGCCGACCTGCTGCGTCGCGCGATGGGCAAGAAGAAGCCCGAGGAGATGGCGAAGCAGCGCTCGATCTTTGTCGAGGGTGCGGGCAAGCAGGGTGTGGAAGCGAACACCGCGACCGAGCTCTTCAACCTGATGGAGAAGTTCGCCGGCTACGGATTCAACAAGAGTCACTCGGCGGCCTATGCCGTCGTCGCTTACCAGACGGCGTACTTCAAGGTGCACTATCCGGCCGCCTTCATGGCGGCCAACCTGACCGCGGTGAAGGACGACACCGACAAGGTGAAGGACCTGATCGAGGACTGCAAGGCCCTCGGGTTGACGGTACAGGCCCCCGACGTCAATGCCGGTGGATGGCGCTTCGAGCCGGTGGACATGAAGTCCATTCGCTACGGACTCGGCGCGATCAAGGGCACCGGGCAGGGCGCGATCGAGGCGATCCTGGCTGCACGAACGACGGGCGGTCCGTTCGAGAGCCTGTTCGACCTGTGTGCACGCGTCGACAAGCATGTGGTCAACCGGCGTGTGGTCGAGGCGCTGGTGCGGGCCGGAGCGCTCGACCGGCTGCACGACGATCGCGCCACGCTGCTGGCGACGGTCGGCCGCGCGATCGAGGCGGCGGACAGTGCGGCCGCCAGCGTTGGACAGGCGAGTCTCTTCGGCGGCGGCGAGGCATCGGTGCGGCACATCGATTACGTCAGGGCCACGCCCTGGAGCGAGCGCGAACGGCTGACGAACGAAAAGCTCGCGCTCGGCTACTACTTCTCCGGGCACCTGTTCCGTGAGTACGCAACCGAGGCGCGGCTGCTTGCGCCGACACCGCTGGTCGAGGTCCGGCAGGCGCGTGACCAGGTCAAGCTGGCCGGAGTGGTCGTGTCGGCGCGCAGCCAGAACACGCGGCGCGGCCGCATGGGAGTCGTCGTGCTCGACGACGGCACGGCGCAGCTCGAGCTGATGGTGTTTTCCGAACTGTACGATCGCAAGCGCGCGCTGCTCAAGGAGGACCAGCTGCTCTTTGTGGTGGGCAAGGTGCGCTTCGACGAGTTCGCGCAGCGGCTGTCGATCTCCGCCGACGACCTGATGGATCTGACCGAAGCGCGTGCGAAGGCCGCTGCCCGTTTGAGGATCGAGCTGGAAGGCGCGGGCGATGTCGCGCGGCTTCGCGAGGCGCTCAGCCCGTATCGCGTGCCCGGCAATGGCCATGGCGCCGCCGGCTGCCGGGTCGTGGTGTCGTACACCAACGCTTCCGGAACCGTGGACGTAGCGTTGCCGGAGGACTGGCGCGTGCGGCCTGATGATCGACTGATCGCGGATCTGCGCGGCCAGGCGCGCGTGCGCCGGGCGAGTTTCAGCTACAACACCTGAGTCATCGCGGAGCCAATCGGCTGCGCGCTCGCGCGTCGAGGGGATGGCGCGATCGTTGTTGCAAGCGCCATTGTCCATGGCACCGGACTGCTCCAAGCGCATGCAACGCCCTTGACCCAGCTCTTCATCAGCTACGCCCGCGAGAATCGCGACACCGCGGAGCGAGTCGCGCACGCGCTCGGCGAAATCGGCATCGATGTCTGGTGGGACCGCGATATTCCGGGCGGATCGGAATTCTCCGAGGTCATTGAGCAGCGCCTGACCGAGGCCCGGGTGGTGATCGTGCTGTGGTCGGAGTCGTCGACCCGGTCGGGCTTCGTGCGCGACGAGTCGATGCGCGCGCTCGAAGCCGGCAAGCTGCTGCCGGTGCGCATCGAAGTCGTGGTGCCGCCGCTCGGCTTCGGCCAGATCCATGCGCTGGACCTGCTCGACTGGGACGGTGCGGCTGACGATCCCGCGTTTGTCGGGGTGGCCAATGAAGTGCGCGAGCGGCTCGGCCAGGCACCGGTGGCGCGTCCGCAGCCGTCTCGACCGCGCCCGCGCTGGCAGCGCCGGGCCATCGTCGCCGCGGTCGGTGTGCTGCTGGCCACTGCGGCTGCCGCCGGAGGATGGCACTTCTATCAGCAGAGCGAATCCCGCCGCAACCTGCGACTCGGCCTCGAGGAACACTTCGGTCGCGAGCCGAACCTGCAGGCGGCGCGCAACTACTACCTCGACGCGCTCGATCACGCTGCGGACAATGCGCGAGCGCGCTACTACCTCGGGCACGTCTACGCGCAACTGGGTGAGATCGAACTGGCGCGCACGTCGTTCGAGCGAGCAGCGCGCGATCGCGAGGGACTCGACGACGCCCAGCTTGGCGGACGCCTCGTCGCGCGTTGCAGCGCTGGCACCGACAGTCGAGCCGATCGCGCTGGTTCGCACAGGTGCGACTTCGTCGGCACCGAAGGATGTGACTGCACCTCCGGCCGTGCCGACTCCGGCCCCGCCGCCGCTTGCTGCGGGGAAAGCGGTTCAGCCGGGAGCCAAGGCGACGGCCTCGACGACGCTGAGCACGACGGTGCCGAGTTTCGCCGGAACCAGCGGGGTAACGTCGATCACGCGCCTGCCGCGAATCGCACCGACTCCCGACCTGCGCCGCCAGGCGACGGCGCTCGTCGACCAGATGTTCAGCGACGACAGCCAGACGCGCATCACGTCGACCACTTCGCTCGTGACCGACCCGAACCTGCTGTCGGACGCGGTACCGATTGCGGTCGAGCAGGCGCTGGACCGCCTGGGTGCCGCACGCGGAAAACCGACGGCCTCGGTGCAGTCGGGTGTGGTGAACACACTGGTGCTGCTGCAATCGGCATTGCCCGGCACGCTGCTGGTGAACCGGGGCGAAATCGAGCGACTGCTCAAGCGCGCTGAGCCGATCGGCAAGTACACCGCCGCGCAGGCCGAGAAGGTGCAGGCCTTGCTGAAGAGTGCGGCCGACCGACGGCCCCTGGCTTTCATCCAGATTGCCAACGAGGCGCAGCGGCCGATGGCCGAGGCGCTGGCGGTGCGGCTGCGCGCCGCCGGGTATGACGCGCCGGGCATCGAACTCGTGGGCGAGCGCGCGCCGGCAAGCAGCCAGGTTCGCGTGCAGGGCAAGAGCGAGCGCGGCTTTGCCCGCTGGATCGCCAAAGTGGTCGGCGATGCCGACGGCGAGACAGTCGCCGTGCAAACGCTGCGCAACGTCAATCCGAAGATCGACACCTTCGAGATCTGGTTCGATCGCGACCTGTGTACACCGGGACGCAGCGCGCCGCAGTGCGCCCGCTAGGCTTCGTTAGGCGGCGCCCGGATACTGATCGAGTCCGCGTTCGGCCCATGTGGCGCGATCCCGGATGCGCTGCTGCAGGCGATTCCAGTTCTCGCCTTCGGCGCGCCGGTCGTTCTCGCGGTGCCACAGATGCAGCACGCCGGTCGCGTATGCCCCTTCCTTGCGCCGTACGCCGGCATTGATCAGCCGCACGGCAAGGTCCGAGTCCTCGTAGCCCCAGCCCTCGAAGACTTCATCGAAGCCGTTGACGCGCTTGAGGTCACGACGCCATACACCCAGATTGCAGGTGCGCACGCGCTGCCACCGTGACGCCGCCAGCCTGCGCAGCGGTCCGAGCGCGAGATTGCTGCAGCGGCAACGTCCGGTTGATGTCGCCACGTCGATGCGCAGCGCGCCATTGTTCGTCGGTCCACTCATGCAGCGGCAGCTGCGCCGCCAGTGCCTCCTTCGTGAACGACTCCGACAGCAGCACTCGATTGCCGGCCACCATCCAGCTCCGCCGGATCAGTGAACGGTGACGCGCGATGAATTCCGGTCGCGGCACGCAGTCGCCGTCGAGGAACACGACATAGTCACCGTAGGCCAGCGCCGTCGCACGGTTGCGCGCCGCGCCGGCGCGAAAGCCTTGGTCTTCCTGCCACACATGCCGCACCGGCACCGGCGCCCCGCGGGCAAAGGACTCGACCAGTTCGCGGGTGTCGTCGCGCGAGCCGTCGTCGGCGACCAGCACTTCGAAGGCCCGGTCGGTCTGCGCGCCCAGGCCGTCGAGGACGGCCCGCAGTGCATCGGGCCGGTTGTAGGTGGTCACGACCACCGAGATGGACATCGCTGATTCCGGGCGGTGTATCAGTTCTTCAGGCTGGGTGGAAGCGGCGGCTCGCGCGTCAGGTTCTGCATGCGTTCGGTGTACTTGGCATAGCGATAAAAGGTGCCTTCGAAGTTCGAGAAGGCGATGACGAAACCGGCCCACCCGTCGAGGAAGCCGAGCCGCACGATGTAGTGGCGGAAGAAGGCACCGAGTCCGTGGGCGAGGGCCTTGCCCATCGACGGCCGCGTGCTGCGCTGGGCCAGTCGTTCGACGCCGAGCGTCGAGTAGCGCTGCATCTTGTGCACGATCTGCGCGAGATCCTTGAACGGCACCTGCGCGATCGGCTCGGTCAGGGTTCCGAGCGTGCCGTCGAGGACGTAGGACTCGTGTACCGCATCGGCCGTGTAGCGCAGCTTGCCGCGGCGGAACAACTGCGGCTGCCGATAGTCAGGAAACCAGCCGGAGTGGCGGATCCAGCGCCCGAGCAGGAAGTTACGCCGAGGGACGCGGTAGGCATCGGCGGCGTCGGGCAGCGCGACGGTCCGCCGGATCTCCTTCGCGGCGGCCTCGGTGCAGCGCTCGTCGGCATCGAGCGAGAAGATCCAGTCTCCTTCAAGCTGGTCGAGAACGTCATTGCGCAGCTTGCCAAAGCCCTCGAACGGCAGCTGCAGCACGCGTTCGGTGTACTTGCGGGCGATCTCCGTCGTTCCGTCGGTCGAAAAGGAGTCGGCCACGACGATTTCGTCGGCCCAGGCGACGCTCTTCAGCGCGGCCTCGATCTTGTCGGCTTCGTTGTACGCAATGATGTAGACGGAGATACGCGCCATTACCGCTCCAGGTTCCCGCTTCAAGCTCCCGCTACAAGCTCCAGACGCAAGCTTAACGGCAGCACTGCCACCGAGAGTGCGAGCGTGTTCGCATACACTATGCATTGCGTGCGCACGGGCTCGGTCTGCGGGCGAGCGCCGCCTCCGCGACATGAGTTCAGCCCATCCCCGCCTGCTCGATGATCCGAACCTGCGCCGCCTGCTGCGCATGGTGCTGTCGCATCGACGCCTGCTGGTGTACGGGCTCATCGCCACCGCCATCAGTGCCGCCACCGAACCGCTGATCGCACGCCTGGCCGGCGTCCTGACCGACCAGGCGATGTTCCAGAAGGACTTTGCCTCGGTCATCTGGATGCCGATCGCGTTCGTCGGTCTGTTCATCGTGCGCGGCGTGGCGATCTTCGGCGGTTCGTACCTGCTGAACCGGGTCTCGCAGGCGGTGCTGGTCGACCTGCGCATGTCGATGTTCGATCGCATGCTGCACTGGCCGACATCGACGTTCGAGAACACGCCGTCGGGCATCGTGATCTCCAAGTTCGTCAACGAGGCAAGCAACGCGCTCAATCTCGCGGCCGAGGTGATGAGCTCGGCGGTGCGCGACTCGCTGATCGTGATTGGCCTGCTGGCCATGCTCTTCTACTACAACTGGCAGCTGACGCTGTTGACGATGATCGTGGCCCCGCCGATCGGCATCGCGCTGCGCGCGTTCAGCCGCCGACTGCGCCGCCTCAACCTGGAAAACCAGGAGATGCTGGGAGAAATGACGCGCGCAATCCAGGAGGCGCACGAAGGCCAGCGCGTGGTCAAGGTGTACGAGGGCGCGGACTATGAAAGCGGCCGCTTCCGACAGATCAACGAGAAGCTGCGCGGGTTCGCGATGCGCATGCAGGTCGCGTGGTCGGCGGCGACGCCCATCGCACAGGTGCTCGGCGCCATCGGCGTGGCGATCGTGATGACGGTGGCGCTGTGGCAGGCAAAGAACACGCGGATGTCCCCGGGCGATTTCGCCACGTTTCTCGCGGCGGCGCTGCTGCTGCTGCCGGCGCTGCGCCACCTGTCATCGCTCAACGGCCCGCTCGCACGGATGGCCGCAGCGTCCGAAAGTGTCTTCCGGATGATCGACACGGCCCCCGAAGCGGACGCCGGAACGCGTGACATCGGCCGGTCACGCGGCGAGGTCGAGTTCCGTCACGTTTCGTTCCGGTACGGAGGGGCCGACGCCAATGCGCTGTCGGACTTCAACCTGGTTGTCCGCCCCGGCGAGATGATCGCCTTTGTTGGACCGTCCGGCGCGGGCAAGACCACCGCGGTCCACCTGGTGCCCCGCTTCATCCGGCCGACGGCGGGCGAGATCCTCCTCGACGGAGTTCCGCTGGAGGAGCTGACGCTTGACAGCCTGCGTCGTCAGATCGCACTGGTGTCGCAGGACGTGGTGCTCTTCGACGACACCATTGCCGCCAACATTGCCTACGGCGCGCAGCGCGATGTGCCCGTCGAGCGCGTTCGCGAGGCCGCCGACGCGGCCTATCTGCTGCCGTTCATCGACTCGCTGCCCGCAGGGTTCGAGACGCGCATCGGCGAGAACGCGGTCAAGCTCTCGGGCGGGCAGCGCCAGCGCCTGTCGATCGCACGCGCGCTGCTGAAGGACGCGCCGATCCTGCTGCTCGACGAAGCCACATCGTCGCTCGACTCGGAGTCCGAGCGCTACATCCAGTCCTCGTTACAGCGGTTGATGAAAGGGCGGACCACCTTTGTCGTCGCGCACCGGCTGTCGACGATCGAGCGTGCAGATCGCATCGTCGTGCTCGAGCGCGGACGGGTGATCGAAATCGGCTCGCACCGCGAACTGATCGGCCAGGGCGGTCTGTACGCGCGACTGCACGAGATCCAGTTCGCCTCCACCGCCGACCAGGAAGAGGAGACTTCAAAATGAACACTGCCGCCAAAGCGATCAGCCGCTGGCCGGTGCCGGAACTGACGAGCCTGCCGGCCGACATCCGCGGCCGCATCGAAGAGGTGCAACAGAAGGCCGGCTTCGTTCCCAATGTCTTCCTGACGCTGGCTCATCGCCCAGACGAGTTCCGCGCCTTCTTCGCCTACCACGATGCGCTGATGCTGAAGGAGTCCGGGCTTACCAAAGGCGAGCGCGAGATGATCGTGGTCGCCACCAGCGGCGCCAACGAGTGTGTCTACTGCGTCGTCGCGCACGGCGCGATCCTGCGCGTCTACGAGAAGAGCCCGCTCGTGGCCGACCAGGTGGCGACCAACTACCGCAAGGCCGATATCTCGCCGCGGCAGCGCGCAATGCTCGCGTTCGCGCTGAAGGTCGCGACCGACTCGAAGTCGATCGAGCCTGCGGACTTCGAGCCGCTGCGGACGCACGGCTTCAGCGACGAGGACATCTGGGACATCGGCGCGATCGCCGCCTTCTTCGCGCTGTCGAACCGCATGGCCAACCTGATCAGCATGCGGCCCAACGACGAGTTCTATCTGCTCGGGCGCCTGCCGCGCAAGTGACTGCCAGTGCCGGTCGCGATGTGGCGGAGAGTGGTGCGCTGCGTGCGCTCGGCCTCGATTCGATCCTGATCATCAACGTCAAGGCCTTCGTCGAACGCCGGCGGCACGTCGAGGCGCAGCTTGCGCGTTTCGGCCTTGCCGGCGAGTTCGTCCACGATTTCGATGCCGACGAGATCACGCCCGAGCTCGACCGTCGCTGGTTTGCGGGCAGTGAGCTGAACCGCGGACAGAAGTCGTGTGCGCTGAAGCACATTGCAGTACTCGAGCGGGTCGTCGAGCGCGGCTGGCAGCACTGCCTCGTGCTGGAGGACGATGTCGTCCTGGCCGACGACTTCCCCGAAGGCGTACGGGCCGCGCTGGCCGAGACGCGCGACGAGCCGCGGCCGTACATCGTCTACCTTGGCACGGGCGGTAACTTCTATACGCCCGCCAGCCAGCGCGAGCCGGGGCGGCGAATCTATCCGGCGACCAAGGGCCGCTTCACTGATTCCTATCTGATCGGCGCGCAGGAAGCGGCGCTCAGGTTGGCGCACATCAAGAGCGCAGCCGATGATCAAGCCGATCGATGTCGTGTTCGACACGGTCGACACGGCGGCGGGCATCCGCTTCCTGTGGCTCGAGGATCCGGTCGTCGAGCAGGGCAGCAAGCTCGGCCTGTTCCGTACCTCGCTGGAGGCAGCGCCGCCGAACTGGCTGCAGGGCCTGCGCTACCGCCTCGAACGCTTCCGGCGCAAGTATCTTTACCAGCTATGGCGCTGAGCATCGGGTCCGAACGGACCTTGAACCCAGGCGTGCAATCCCGAGCGTCGCGCTGGATCGAGGTTTCGCGCTGGGCGGCCGTGGTCGGCGCCTGCACGGTGATGATCTCGCCGCCGCTCGGCAACGCGGCGATCGTCGTGATGCTGGTCTGCTTCTTCGCCAGCGGCGAGGCGACGGAACGTCTGCGGCAGGCCGTCACGCAGCCGCTCGCGCTCGGCGCCGCGCTCGTCGTGGCGGTGGTCGCATTGGGCATGCTGTGGAGCGACGTGCCTTGGAGCGAACGTGTGCGCGCGTTCTGGACCTGGCGCAAGCTGTGGATCATCCCTGTGGTGCTCGCCCTGTTCGGCCCGGCCCTGTGGAAGCGACGCATCGTCGTCGCCTATGTCGCCGTCTGCACCGCGGCCGTGATCGCGTCGTTTGCGATAGTCGCCGTCACCGGCCGCCTGCCGACCGAGGTCACCGACCTGGCGGGTTCGCTGCTGCGCAATCACAGCGCGCAGTCGATGGCATTCGCGACCGCCGCGTTCCTGGCGCTGATGCTGGCGCTCGAACAGGAGCTCGCACCGAAGTGGCGCTGGGCCGCGGCGGGGGCGGCGGCGCTTTTCGCGCTGAACATGGCGTTCGTCACGCCAGGGCGTAGCGGCTACCTCGCGCTCGCGGTGATGCTGGCGGTGCTGGTCGCGGGCCGGGTCCGCGGCTGGCGTCAGCTCGCGCTGGTCGCGACCCTCGGCGCGCTTTTCGCCGGCGCGCTGGCGCTGTCGCCGCTGGCGCGCGATCGCCTGGACTCAGCCGTCCGCGAATGGCGCACCGTGACCACCGCCGGCATCAAGACGCCGATGGGCATCCGCGCGAACCTCTACGAGAACACGCTCGAACTGGTCCAGGAGCGCCCCTGGCTCGGCGTCGGCAGCGGCGGCTTCGAGCGCGCGTACTCCGCGCATGTGCAGGCCAAGTACACGGACTGGCGCACTCTGTCGTCGGGCGATCCGCACAACCAGTACCTCTTCTTTCTCGCGGAGCAGGGCATCCTGGGACTGATTTCGTTCCTTGCGTTCATCGTGCTGGCACTGGCGGATCGTGGCGACGGCGGGCGCACACGCATCATTGCCGTGGGCATGCTGCTGGCGTGGTGCGCCACGTCCCTGCTGAGTTCGCATTTCCAGACCTTCGCCGAGGGACACCTGCTGGCGTTCTTCCTCGCAGCCATGCTGGCCCGGCCGGTGTCTGGACTCGACGCACCGGCGCGGTCCGGCGCGCGATGATGTCGGCGTGACGACCGTCCTTGTCCGGCTGCCGAATCACGTCGGCGACGCCTGCATGGCATTGCCGGCGATCCACGCGCTGCAGGTGGCCGGATGGCCGTGTGCGCTGGTAGGCAAGGCATGGGGTGAGAGCCTATTCGCCGGCCTGCGCCTGCCTTACGTGGTCATCGAAGGCCGCGCATTTGCCGATCGCTCGCGCGTGCGCGAGTTTCACCGAACTCGGGGCGATGTGTGCGGGCTCATCCTGCCCAATTCGTTCGGTTCCGCACTGGGATTTGCGCTGGCGGGTGTGCCCAGCGCCGGGCTGGCGACCGGTGGTCGTCGCATGCTTCTGCGATGGCCGATTCAGGACCCGGGTCCGCGTCACGAGGTCGAGCGATTCCACGCCGCGGCGGTGGGAGCGTTGTGGGCCTGGGGCAGTCGCGTCGACTTTCCCGTGCCGGCTGCCCTGGGACTGCCTGTCACTGCAGAGCAGGCGGCCCATGCGCAGAAGGCGCTACACGAGCAAGGGGTGGACGGTGCCTATGCGTTGCTGGCACCGATCGCCACCGGGCTGCACCACGGCCAGGTCAAGCATTGGGCGCATTTCGCTGCACTCATGCCGGCGCTGCGCGCACGCGGACTGCAGGCGGTGACTGCCCCTCCGTCTCGGGAAGCCGACGCTGTGCGCACGGCGATGCCCGAGACGACACTGTTGCGGCCAGTGCCGCTCGGCGTTTACGCGGCGCTGGCGCAGCGGGCGGCAGTCGTGATTGCCAACGATTCGGGATCGAGCCACGTCGCCGCCGCGGTGGGTGCACGACAGGTCACGATCTTCGGCGTGACCGACCGGCAGCGGACCGGTCCGTGGTCGAAGCGCGCCATATGCGTCGGAGACAACGGCGCGTGGCCGGACGTCGCGCAGGTGCTCAGTGCAATCGACCAGGCGCTGGCGCAACCATGAACGATGCGGCCATGAACGACGTGCGAACGCCGCGGCGCGTGCTTGTGGTCACGCTGCGCTTCCTCGGTGATGCCCTGCTGTCGACGCCGCTGGTGCGATCGCTCAAGCAGCGCTGGCCCGAGAGCGCGATCGACGTGCTGGTGTTTGCCGGAACCGAAGGCGTGTTCGAGGGCAATCCCGATGTCGCCAAAGTGCTGGCCGTGGCCGAGTCGGCGAGTGCCGGCGCCACCTTCCGACAGGCCATGGCGCTGTGGCGCCGTTACGACCTTGCGGTCATCGCGCAGACCGGAACGCGGCCGTTCCTGTTCGGCTGGGCGGCCGGCCGCCAGCGGATCGGGCTCGTGTCACCGGATGTCGGCAAGTCCTGGTGGAAGCGCGCGCTGCTCGATCGTTACACGGTGTTCGACGGCGGCGCCACGCGCGTGCTGGAGAACCAGCGCATCGCCGCGTTGCTGGGACTGGACGCGGCGCCGATCGTCGTGCCGCCCTCGGCCGGCTGGGGGCCGCTTGAAGTGGGTCGCGCGCTCGGCTTCGATCCGACCGTGAATCGATACGCCGTCGTGCATCCCTCGCCGCGCTGGCGCTACAAGCAATGGACCCGCGAGGGATGGCGTGAACTGATTCGTTCCCTTGCAGGGCAGGGCCTGCGTGTCGTGATCACCGGTGGTCCGGGTGCGAGCGAACGGACCTATCTCGATACCGTGCTGGCCGGCGTGGCCGAAGGCACCTATATCCGGGTCGATGGCCAATGGTCGCTGGCACAGACCGCAGACGTTCTGCGCGGCGCCGCGCTCTACGTCGGCCCGGACACGGCAACCACGCATCTGGCCGCCGCCTGCGGAACGCCGACCGTGGCGATCTACGGCCCGACCGATCCTGCAATATGGGGTCCATGGCCCGCGCGCGACGGTTCACCCTACTTGCAGGTGGCGGAGCAGCAACGCCGCGGCAATGTGCTGTTGATGCAAAACCCGGACCTCGCCTGCGTGCCGTGCCAGCTCGAAGGCTGCGACCGGCATCGCGAGAGTCACTCGGAGTGCCTTGATCGCCTGCCGGCCGAGCGTGTCATCGACGCCTCGCGCCTGCTCATGCGCGCGCCTCGCTGAGCCGCCGCCACGCTGCTACATCAGCACGATGTCGTACTGCTCCTGGTGGTAGAGCGACTCGACCTGCATCGACACGGGCTTGCCGATGAAGTCCGACAGCATCGCCAGCGCCTGCGACTCCTCCTCGAGGAACAGATCGATCACGGTCTGCGACGCCAGGATGCGGAACTCGCGTGTCTCGTCGAACTGGCGCGCTTCGCGCAGGATCTCGCGCAGGATCTCGAAGCACACCGTGCGCGCGGTCTTGACTTCGCCGCGGCCCTGGCACATCGGGCAGGGCTCGCACAGGACGTGGGCGAGCGACTCGCGCGTGCGCTTGCGCGTCATCTCGACCAGGCCGAGCTGCGTGAATCCGCTCACCGTCATGCGCGTGCGGTCGCGCGATAGCGCCTTCTTGAACTCGCTCAGCACCGCGTCGCGATGCTCGACGTTCATCATGTCGATGAAGTCGACGATGATGATTCCCCCCAGGTTGCGCAGGCGCAGCTGCCGCGCGATCGCCTGCGAGGCTTCGAGGTTGGTCTTGTAGATCGTGTCGTCGAAATTGCGCGTGCCGACATAGCCGCCGGTGTTGACGTCGATCGTCGTCATCGCCTCGGTCTGGTCGATGATCAGGTACCCGCCCGACTTCAGCTCGACGCGCCGTCCCAGCGCGCGCTCGATCTCCGCGTCGATCGAGTACAGGTCGAAGAGCGGCCGCTCCCCCGTGTAGTGCGTGAGCTTGCCCGCGACGCGCGGCACGAATTGCGTGGCGAACTGCTCGAGCTTGACGAAGTTCTCGCGCGAGTCGACGTTGATCGCCGTCGTCTCCTCGGTCGCGATGTCGCGCAGCACGCGCTGCGCCAGTGACAGCTCCTGGTACAGCATCGACGGTGCCTTGCTGCCCGCGCGCCGCTCGAGGATGCGGTTCCACAGCACACGCAGGTACTCGAGGTCGCTCGCCAGATCCTGCTCGGTTGCGTCCTCCGCACTGGTGCGGATGATGTAGCCGCCCTTTTCGTCGGGTGGCACCAGTCGCTTCAGAGTGTCGCGCAGCTGAGTGCGTTCGGCTTCGTCCTCGATCCGCTGCGAGATGCCGATGTGCGGGTCCTGCGGCAGATAGACCAGCATGCGCCCGGCCAGGCTGACCTGCGTGGAAAGCCGGGCGCCCTTGGTGCCGAGCGGATCCTTGACGACCTGCACCAGCACCGTATCGCCTTCATGGATCAGGCGCTCGATCGGGGGAGGCTTGTCCTGCGTGAACTGCCGGTACTCCCAGATGTCCGCGACATGCAGGAAGGCCGCGCGTTCCAGCCCGATGTCGACGAAGGCCGACTGCATGCCCGGCAGCACGCGCGCGACGCGCCCGAGGAAAATGTTGCCGACCAGCCCGCGCAAGGCGCTGCGCTCGACATGCAGTTCCTGCACGACGCCGGCCGTCAGCACCGCGACCCGCGTCTCCTGCGGGGTGATGTTTATCAGTATGTCTTCCATATGTCGGGCGAAGTGTACGCATCGGCTTTGCCGATGCACGTGCACTTGCTCCGGCACGCTTCTCGCTGCGCGTGAAGCGCAGCCGACTAACCTTGTTTTCCCGCCGCGATCTCACGTGCGACCCGCAGGGTCGCGTAAGTGAGCGGCGCTACAGCACGCGGATTCCGGCTTGTTGCAGCAACCGCGCGGTCTCGAAGAGGGGCAGGCCCATCACGCCGGTGTAGCTGCCTTCGATGCGTTCGACGAACACGGCGGCAAGGCCCTGGATGCCGTAGCCGCCGGCCTTGTCATAGGGTTCCGTGGTCGCGCAGTAGCGCTTGATCTCTTCGTCGTCGACTTTTCGGAACGTCACGGTGGATACCGACGTGGCGGTCAGCAGCGGGCCCTGGATGGCCAGTGCAATGGCGGTGCGCACCTCGTGCGTGCGGCCGGAGAGCCGGCGCATGAAGGCAGCGGCTTCCTCGGGGTTGGCCGGCTTGGCCAGCACCTCGCCATCGACGATCACGACCGTATCGGCCGCCAGTACGGGACGGAAGATCATCGAGCGCATGCTCAGCACTTCGAGTCCGAAGCTGGCCTTCTCGCGAGCCGTGCGCTCGACATAGTCGGCCGGCGATTCGCCGCCGTGCTGGGCCTCGTCGACATCGGGTCCACGCGGAGTGGCCAGCCGCAGCAGCAGCGGATCGAACTTCACGCCGATCTGCTTCAGCAATTCGCGTCGTCGCGGACTGCGCGATGCCAGGTAGATGGGAGTAGCCATCAGACTGGGAGTAGCCATCAGGCGCGGTGGTACGGATGGCGAGCGAGGATGGACCAGGCTCGATAGAGCTGCTCGGCCAGCACGACGCGGGCCAGTGCATGCGGCAGGGTCAGGCTGGACAACTTCAGTTGCATGCGGGCTTCGCGCTTGAAGGCATCGTCGAGACCGTCCGGCCCGCCGATCACGAAGGCGACCGATTCCGCACCGTCGCGCCAGCGCTGCAATTGATCGGCGAGTTGCTGTGTGCTCCAGTCCTTGCCGCGTTCATCCAGCGCGACGACGGCGCTGCCAACCGGCAATGCCGCGCGCAGCCGTTTCGCTTCGGCGGCGCGGCAGCGCTCTCCTTCGTCGGCGCGTCCGGTGCGGGCTTCTGCCTTCAATTCCTTGAGTTCCACGCTGAAGTCCGCCGGAAGGCGGGCCAGATAGTCGTTCACCGCTGCGTCGGCCCAGGCCGGCTGCTTCTGCCCGATCGCCACGATCGAGATCCTCATTCGGCCGCCGCTGCCGTCGTTGGGAGCCGCTCAGGCGGTCCGGCGCGCAGGCGCTTTGCGGCTCTTCTTACCCGCTATCGACGCCGGAGCGGAAGACTTGAGTCGCACGGATTTGTCGCCCCAGATTTCCTCGAGGTTGTAGTACGCACGGATTGCCGGTTGCAGCACGTGGACTACCGCGTCGCCGCAATCGACCAGGACCCATTCGCCGGTGTCTTCGCCCTCCATGCTGATGACGCTGCCTCCGGCGGCCTTGACCTTCTCGGCCACCGAGGAAGCGAGCGCGCGGGTCTGCCGGTTGGACGTGCCGCTGGCGATCACGATGCGGTCGAACATGTCCGACAGATGCGTCGTGTTGAAGACCTTGATGTCCTGTCCCTTGACGTCCTCGAGCGCGTCGACGATGACGCGCTGCAGCTTCCTAATGTCCATGCGGTCCCGTGTAGAGGTGATGCGAGTGAATATAGTCGAGCACCGGCGGCGAGACCATCGCGGCCAACCGTACATCGTCGGCCGGTGTCGCGCGCTGCGCGAGCAGGCGACGAACTTCCGTGGCCGATGCATCGACCGGGGTCATCGCGAGATCGACGATGTGGCCGGCGGGGCTTTCCACGAGGTCACCGGGGTACTTCAGGTAGCGCGCATCACGCAGCCGCTGCAGGGTCGGGCCGAGCGAAGCCACTGCTCCGGCGCGCCGCGCGATCGCCAGGTGAACGAGGTCGGGGATGCGTTCCCATTCGCGCCAGGTCTCGAAGCGCTCGAACTGGTCGGAGCCCATGATGAGCACGAGCGGCGTGTCCGGACCGACGAGGCCGCGCTGCTCGCGCAGTGTGTCGATGGTGTAAGTTGGGCCGCCGCGCTCGATCTCGCTCATGTTGAGCACCATGCGGCGGCGCGTGAACGGCAGTTCGTTGTCGATCGCCAGGCGAATCATCTGGGCCCGGTGGGCAGCGTCGGTCAGTGCCTCCTTCTGCCAGGGCTGGGCCGCCGGAATCAGGTGGATTTCCGCGATCGGGAGGTTGGCCAGCGCGTCGCGCGCAAGCTGCAGGTGCCCGACGTGGATCGGGTCGAAGCTGCCTCCAAGCAGTCCGATCGGTTCGATGGTCTACACCCACTCGCGCGGCCGGAGGAAGTCGGTGTACAGCCTCGCCTCGGCACTGCCGGGCTCCGGATGCCAGTCGTACTTCCAGTGCACCAGCGGCGGTAGCGACATCAGGATCGACTCGGTACGTCCGCCCGACTGCAGGCCAAACAGCGTGCCACGGTCGAACACGAGGTTGAACTCCACATAGCGACCGCGCCGGTAGGCCTGGAACTCGCGCTCGCGCGGGCCGAAGTCGCGGTGGCGATGGCGTTCGACGATCGGGACGTAGGCATCGAGAAACGCATCGCCGACCGCGCGCATCAGCGCAAAGCTCTGGTCGAAGCCAAGCTCGTGGAAATCGTCGAAGAACACCCCACCGATGCCGCGTGGCTCGTTGCGGTGCTTCAGGAAGAAGTACTCGTCGCACCACTTCTTGAAGCGCGGGTGCTTGTCCGCGCCGAACGGCGCCAGTGCCTGCTTGCAGGTCGCGTGGAAGTGGCGCGCATCTTCCTCGGTCGCGTAGTAGGGCGTCAGGTCCATGCCCCCGCCGAACCAGTAGACGTCGGGTTCGCCGGCCTTCTTCGCAATGAAGAACCGCACGTTCATGTGCACGGTCGGCACAAAGGGATTGAGCGGATGAAACACCAGCGACACGCCCATCGCCTCGAAGCCTCGCCCCGCAAGTTCCGGCCGCTGTGCGGTGGCCGAGGGTGGCAGCGTCGAGCCGACCACGTGCGAGAAACCGACGCCGCCGCGTTCGAGCAGATTGCCGTTCTCGATGATGCGCGTAAGCCCACCGCCTCCGAGCGTGGCGCCGGCCGGCTTCTCCCAGGTGTCGGCGAGGAAGGGCTGGCCGTCGAGAAGTTTCGAAAGTGCCGACGATGCGCTGCTGCAGCCCGAGCAGGTACTCGCGCACCGACTGCGAATCGACGAACTCGGGCGCCGAGTTATTGCCCCCTCGCCCTGCGGGCGGTCCCCCCGCGTGGGACGCGAGCGCCTTCGGAACGGCCGTGCTGCGCTCATGCCGCCTTCAAATGCCGGCCGATGAAGCCGAGCACCGTCTCATACCAGGCGACGATGTTGCGCGGCTTCAGGATCCAGTGGTTCTCGTCCGGGAAGATCAGCAGTTCGCTCGGCACGCCGTGGTACTGCAGCGCTTCGAAGAGATTGAGTCCCTCGCTGATCGGGCAGCGGTAGTCGAGCTCGCCGTGGATGATCAGTGCGGGCGTCTTCCACTGCTTGACGTGGCGGATCGGCGCGTAACGGTCGAACGCGGCCTGGTCGGCGTACGGATCTTCGCCGCCCATTTCCAGGTACCACCAGGCCGGATGGTCGGTCGTGCCCGTGAACTGCGCCATCGTCGTGACGCAGGCATGCGTGATCAGGCACTTGAAGCGCTGGGTCTGCGTGCCGATCCAGTTGGTCATGTAGCCGCCGAAACTGCCGCCCATCGCCATCACGCGATCCGCATCGACGTCCGGCCGCTTTTCGACTTCGTCGGTCACGGCCATCAGGTCTTCGTAGCACTGCTTGCCCCAGACGTTGCCCCAGATGCCCTGCACGAAGTCCTGGCCGAATCCGGTCGAGCCGCGCGGGTTCGGCAGCACGACGAGATACCCCTGCGCCACCGCGAGCAGCGGATTCCAGCGCCAGTGCCAGGCGTCCGCATCCATTCCGATCGGGCCACCATGGATCCACAGCAATGTCGGCAGCCTGCCCTGAGCCTTGGCCGGCTTGGTCACGAAGTACTGGATCGGTGCGCCGTCAGTCGACGTAGCCGTGCAGTGCTCGACCTCGACCCAGTCGGGAAACTCGAAGCCGGACAGGCGCGCCAGCACCTGGGGCGGTGAATCGGGCCGGTTCGTGACGGCGAAGGCCTCGGGCGGCTCGCAGAGGGTCGAGCGGATGCCGACGATGCGGCCGTCCTTCAGCACCTGTATGTCACTGTGCGCGCCGCTGCTGCGCGCCGCGGTGATGCGTTCGACCTTGTCACTGGCGACATCGAGCGTGAACACGGGCACCTGACCGTCGAGATCACAGGTGAACACGATCTGTTTTCCGTCTTCCGTCCAGGCGCCCGGATGGGGCCACGCGTCGAACGCCTTGCCCATCTCGCGCATCGTCCCGGTGGCCACGTCGATCAGCGTCAGAGTCGGACGCATGGCCGTTGTCGAGGAGCGCGTCGAGCGCACCACGGCCAGCGTCTTGCCGTCGGGAGAAAGCAGCGGCACGTCGTTGTTCGTGTTGGTCGCGGCGCCGAGCGTTCGTGCCGACTTCGTCGCGATGTCGATCACCCGGATCGCAGTGTCGATCTCCCGATCCTGTCCGGGCGTCTGCCAGGTGACGGCAACCTGCTTGCCGTCCGAAGCAACGTCCAGTGCCGGCTCGATCGACAGCTCGTGCTTCGCTTCCGGCGTCAGGTCGACGCGTTGGGTTCCGTCGGCCGCGTACGCGATCAGGTGCGTGTCGGCCATGTTGTCGTTCTGGTGCAGCCAGTGGTCCCAGTGCCGCACCGGCTGCTGCCGGAAGTGTCGCGCGCTCGTGTGCTTCTTGCGCCGTTCACTGGCGGTCTCGCGCTGCTTGTCGTGTTCGACGTCCGGCAGTACCGGCGCAAACAGGGCCAGCGCGGGCGCGCTCTTCGCGAAGCGAAAGGACTCGACCCCGAGCGGCTCGTCGGTCAGCTGCTGCGGTTCGCCGCCTCCGGCCGGCAGGATCCAGACCTGCATGCGCTTGTCCGCTTCTTCATCCGGCTTGACTTCGGTCGGCTGCCGGTTGGACAGGAATCCGAGCGCGCCGTCGTGGCGGAAACACGGGGCCGCGTCCTTGCTGTCGCCGCGTGTCAGTTGCATCGGTGCGGAGCCGTCGGTCGGCACCTTCCACAGGTCGGAAACGTACTTCGCGCCTTCGCGATCGAGGCGTTGCACTGCCACGGCCAGCCACGTTCCGTCGGGGGCGGGTGCGATCGACGCAACGCGTTTCAGCTGGATGTGCTGTTCAACGGTATAGGGAGCGGCGCTCATGGTTCGGTCAGGTCCGGAGTCTGGGAGGGGCCGAAAAGTCGGTCATTGTGGACGAAAGGGCGGGGTCGGGCACGTGTTCAGCCCGCGGAAAAGGAATCGGCAAGGCAGGCAATCGCGGGCTACAGCGTGCGGGGTCTCAGCGCCCGATGACCGATATCGCGCCGGAACTGCATGCCGTCGAACTCGACCTTCTCGACGGCGTCATAGGCGGACTTCTGCGCCGCGCGGACGGTGTCCCCGAGCGCGGTCACGCACAGGACCCGGCCGCCGCTGGTGACGAGCCGCTCACCGCTGAGCGCCGTGCCGGCATGAAAGGTGATGCAGTCATCGCGGTCCTCGGGCAGCCGGGTGATCGAGTCGCCCTTGCGCGGCGCATCCGGATAGCCTGCCGCCGCCACGACCACGCCGAGTGCGGTGCGTCGATCCCATTCGGCCTCGACCTGATCGAGTCGACCGTCGATCGCCGCGTCGATCAGCACGGTGAAGTCGGACTTCAAGCGCGCCATGATCGGCTGCGTTTCGGGATCGCCCATGCGGCAGTTGAACTCGAGCGTGCGCGCATGGCCATGGCTGTCGATCATCAGGCCGGCATACAGGAATCCGGTATACGGAATGCCGTCGGCGGCCATCCCCTGGATCGTCGGCAGGATGATCTCGCGCATCACCCGCGCATGGATCGTCGGCGTCACGATCGGCGCGGGCGAGTAGGCACCCATGCCGCCGGTATTCGGGCCGAGGTCGCCGTCGAGCAGCCGCTTGTGGTCCTGGCTGGTGGCGAGCGCCAGCGCGTTGCGGCCATCGCTCATCACGATGAAGCTCGCTTCCTCGCCCAGCAGGAAATCCTCGACGACCACCCGAGCGCCGCTTTCCCCGAGCGTATTGCCGATCAGCATCGAGTCGATCGCTGCTTCTGCTTCGGCGACCGTGCCGGCAACGACGACGCCCTTGCCGGCCGCCAGTCCGTCGGCCTTGACCACGATCGGCGCGCCGCGCAGTCGCACGTAGGCCCGTGCTTCAGCGGCATCGGTGAAGGTCTGGTACTCGGCGGTCGGAATGCCGTGGCGCTGCATGAAGGCCTTGGCAAAGTCCTTCGAGCTTTCCAGCTGAGCAGCGGCACGCGTCGGTCCGAAGACGCGCAGTCCGTGGAGACGGAAGACGTCGACGATGCCGCTGGCCAGCGGTGCTTCCGGCCCGACCACCGTCAGCGCGATGTCCTCGGACTTCACGAAGGCCGCCAGCGTCTCGTGGCTGTCGTGCGGCACGTTGCGCAGATGCCGGTCGCGTGCGGTGCCGCCATTGCCCGGCGCAACGTAGACACGCTGCACGCGCGGCGACTGCGCCAGCCGCCATGCCAGCGCGTGCTCGCGGCCTCCGCCGCCGACGACCAGGACCTTCATCGCCGTGCGCCCCGGTGCACGCTCATTCCTCGAGGGCGGCCGTGCTGTAGACCTGCTGCACGTCGTCGAGATCGTCGAGCGCGTCGATCAGCCGCTGCATCTTCTGCGCATCGTCACCGGTCAGCACGGTCTCGGCGAGCGGCTTCATCGTCACCTCGGCGAGCTCGGGTTTCAGCCCCGACTTGTCCAGCGCTTCGCGCACGGCCTCGAAGTCGGCCGGTGCGGTGATGACCTCGATCGTGCCGTCGTCGTTGCTGACCACATCCTCGGCGCCGGCCTCGAGTGCGGCGTCCATCACCTTCTCCTCGGACGTGCCCGGTGCGAACACGAGCTGGCCGCAGTGCTTGAAGTTGAATGCCACCGAACCGTCGGTCCCGAGATTGCCGCCATTCTTGGACAGCGCGTGGCGCACCTCGGCCACGGTCCGGGTGCGGTTGTCCGTCATGCAATCGATCATGAGTGCCGCGCCGCCGATTCCATAACCTTCGTAGCGGATCTCCTCGTAGCTGGCGCCTTCGAGCTTGCCGGCACCGCGCTGGATCGCGCTGGTGAGCTTGTCCTTCGGCACATTGCCGAGCCGCGCCTTGTCGAGCGCGAGCCGCAGGCGCGGGTTCATCGCCGGGTCGGGCCCGCCGTCGCGCGAGGCGACCGTGACTTCACGAATGATCTTGGTCCACAGCGAACCGCGCTTGTTGTCCTGGCGGTTCTTGCGGTGCTGGATGTTGGCCCATTTGGAATGGCCGGCCATGATGCTGCTTTCGACGTTGCGGTGACTGATGCGGAAAGGACGAGAGTCTAGCGGACCGCAGACCCCGATCTCCCGCGACCTGCAACTGCATTGGCTAGACTGCGGGCAAGTTCAAGGGGAAAGAACATGAGCGATCCATTGATCATCGCGATGACGGGCACCACCGAGATCGGACTGCTGCCTGCGCTCGCGAACCGGCACGGCTGCATCACCGGCGCCACCGGCACCGGCAAGACGGTCACGCTGCAGAAGCTGGCGGAGAGCTTTTCGCGCATCGGCGTACCGGTGTTCATGGCGGACGTGAAGGGCGACCTCACCGGGATCGCCAAGGCCGGCGCGCTCGGCGACAAGATGAAGAAGCGCCTGGAGGAGCACGGCCTGCCGGAGCCGAAGTGGGGTGCGTGCCCGGTCACCCTGTGGGATGTCTGGGGCGAGCAGGGACATCCGGTGCGCGCAACGGTCTCCGACATGGGCCCGCTGCTGCTCGTCGCGCCTGCTGGGACTGAACGAGACGCAGGAAGGCGTGCTTTCCATCGTCTTCAAGGCCGCGGACGACAACGGCCTGCTGCTGCTCGACCTCAAGGACCTGCGCGCGATGGTGCAGTTCATCGGCGACAACGCGGCCAAGGTCAAGACCGAATACGGCAACGTGTCGTCGGCCTCGATCGGTGCGATCCAGCGCGGCCTGTTGCTGATCGAGGAGCAGGGCGGCGGCCGCTTCTTTGGTGAGCCGATGCTCAACATCGACGACCTGATGCAGACCGCCGATGGCCAGGGGGTGGTCAACATCCTCGCCGCCGACAAGCTGATGAACAACCCGCGGCTGTATTCGACCTTCCTGCTGTGGCTGCTGTCGGAACTGTTCGAGAACCTGCCCGAAGTCGGCGACCGCGAGAAGCCGAAGCTCGTGTTCTTCTTCGACGAGGCGCACCTGCTGTTCTCGGAAGCGCCGCCGGCGCTGCTGGAAAAGGTCGAGCAGGTCGTGCGGCTGATTCGCTCCAAGGGCGTCGGTGTCTTCTTCGTCACGCAGAACCCGCTCGACATTCCGGAAAAGGTGCTGGGCCAGCTCGGCAACCGCGTGCAGCACGCGCTGCGCGCGTTCACGCCGCGCGACCAGAAGGCGGTCAAGTCGGTCGCCGAAACGATGCGCGCGAATCCGAAGATCGACGCGTCGAAGGCGATCATGGAACTGGGTGTCGGCGAGGCGCTGGTGTCGTTCCTGGATGCGAAGGGCACTCCCGGCATCACCGAGCGCGCGTGGGTGCTCGCGCCGGGCTCGCAACTCGGGCCGATCACGCCGGAGGATCGCAGGAAACTGATCGCCGGCTCGGTGGTGGGCAGCACCTATGAGAAGACGATCGATCGTGAGTCCGCCCACGAGAAGCTCAAGGCCCGCGCCGGCGGCGGCGAGACCCTGCCCGCCGGCAAGGCGGACTGGGGAGCCGGCGGCCGGTCAGTCGGAGGGGGGCGGCCTGATGGGCAGCCTGGGTGACTGCTCTTCGGCTCGACCGGACCGCGCGGCGGTCGACGCGAAGGCGTGGTCGAAGCCGCCGCGAAGAGCGCGGCGCGATCGGTGGGCTCGTCTCTGGCGCGCGAAATCACGCGTGGCGTACTCGGCGGCCTGCTCGGTGGTTCGACTCGCAAGCGACGCTGAACCGGCGATCCGCGCGATGGGCGATGGCAGGTGATCGACTGGTCCACGCTCGAAGCCTGGCCGCTGGCGGAGGCAATCCGCCGTTCAGTCTGGGCTTATCCGGCGCTCGAGACGCTGCACATCGCGGCCCTCGCGACGCTGGTGGGCAGCCTGCTGCTGCTGGAACTGCGGGTCTTCGGGGCGCAGCCGGCACTTTCGATGACCGCGCTCGGGCGGCTTGCGGTTCGCACGGCGTTGACCGGCTTCGCGCTCGCGGTGCTGAGCGGGTCGCTACTTTTCCTCTCGGCCGCCGCAGAAATCGCGGCCAACCCCGCTTTCCGGGTCAAACTGGTGTTGATCCTGATGGCTGGCGGCAATGCGCTGGTGTTTCATGCGCGGGACTCGTTGCGACGGCACGATGGTGTCGCGCGTTTGCAGGCGGGCCTGTCGCTTGTGCTCTGGTTTGGCGTGATCGCGGCCGGCCGGCTGATTGCGTACATTTGACCTCGGGCCGATGACCACTGAGCGGAGCCTTGAAATGATCACTCGTCGTTGTCTAGTCCTCGTCGGGCTCGCCGTGGCCTGCGTGCCGGGTCTCGCGCATCACGGCTGGTCGAGTTTCGATCAGGACAAGCCGCTCTACCTGTCGGGCACGGTCAAGTCCGTGCGCTGGCAGAACCCGCACGTCGAATTCGTTCTGGTCGTCGCACCCGGACTGGTGAAACCGGCCGATCTGGCGGGCCGAAAGGCGCCGGCACAGAGCCAGTCGGTCGACGGCAGCGCCGTGCTCGGGAAAGCCGTGGTGCCGGCCCAGGCGACTGGCGAGTGGGAGATCGAACTGGCGCCGCTGTCACGTGTGTCGGCCTGGGGCGTGTCTGAACTGAAGCCCGGGGACCGCGTGGAAGTCGTCGGCTACGCGCTGGCCAGTGGAGACAAGCGCGTGCTGCGCGTCGAGTACCTGTTCGCCCAGGGCAAGGCCTTCGGCATGCGATCGAGCCCGCAGTAGGAGGGAAACGGCGCGCCGACTGACCGCGGCGCCGCGGATCTACGCGGGATGGTCGGCCGTCGACGTGTCGTCCTGCACGACGAGATGGACGAAGTGCAGCTTGGCCACGACCGGTCGTGACATCACGAACGGGTAGAAGTCGCGCTGACCCATGCTGCGCGCCAGCTCGTTCAGCACCATGGTCATCTCGATCCATCCGTTGAGGAAGCCGAGGAAGCGCTCGGCGGCGGGATCGTCGGGCGCATACAGGTCGGCGCGGGTGAACGGACTGGCCTCGGCCTCGAGGTCCTCGGCGTCGAGCCCGAAGCTGAGCGCCGTGCCGAGGCTGTCGAGCACGTGCAGGTAATGCGCCCAGGACTCTGCCCAGTCTTCCCAGGGATGCGTTGACGCGTACGAGCTGATGAACCGGCTCGCCCAGTCCGACGGCGGCCCGTTCTCGTAATTCGTTTTCAGGGCCGCCGCGTAGTCGGCCCGCTCGTCGCCAAACAACGCGCGAAACGGCTCGAGCCACTTCGTATCCCACACCAGGCGATCCCAGTAGTAGTGACCGATCTCGTGCCGGAAGTGGCCGAGCAGCGTCCGGTACGGTTCGCGCAGATCGTGGCGGATCTTTTCGCGCTTGGCGTCATCGGCCTCTTCGACATTCAGCGTGACCAGGCCGCTGGCATGCCCGGTCAGCACGCGCGGCCCTTCCGCCGGGGAGCGCAGAAAGTCGAACATCACGCCGCGCTCCGGGTCCTCGTCGACCTTCGACTTGACCGGCAGGCCGAGCGCCAGCAGCTGCGACACGAGCCGGCGCTTGGCGCCCTCGATGGCGCCCCAGTAGCGCTGGTTGTCGGCGTCGGAAAGATCCGGAATGGTCCGGTTCAACCGACAGGCAATGCAGTGCACGTTCGGATCATCGGCCCGCACCAGCCAGTTGCAGCCCGCGGGCGTATGCAGGTTGGCGCATGACTTGTACTCACTATCCTCATCCGCAACGCGCCAGAGCCCGGCCGTGCTGCCGGTTGTCAGTGGAACGACGGCCGCGCGCTCCGGCAGGTAACCCAGTGGCGTCGAGCACGCCAGGCACAGACTGTTGGCGAAGAACACCGGTCGCCCGCACTGGCAACGGAACGAGCGCGAATGCCGCGACACGCCGGGGGTCCTCCGGTTTGAAGACATGAGCTGCGAGACGGCTTCGAACAGGTTCTTCAAGCGGGACTCCGATCGTTGCGTTGATCAAATGCCGGCCGGCATTTTGCGACAGCGTGACGCGGCCGTGACGACAACGCCGGCACGGCGGCATTGCGTCGACACGCCTGAGCGCCCGGCCATCGGAGCCGCGCCGATGGCGATCCTAGGGTCGCGTGTCGCCGGTCGCGGGAGCGGCGCTCCAGTCCAGTCCGCGCCGCTCGGCCATCGAGCGGCCGACCGATGACCAGTCGGCTGCACTCAGCCGGCGTCGCAACGCCGGCAGGACGACGTTCTCTTCGATATCGATGTGCTGGTCGTAGCCAGACGCGAACTGCGCAATTGTTTCCGGATCGAGGCGTGCGGGTTCTCCCGCGCTGATCCGCGCCAGCGTGACATCGATCCGACGCCACACCTCGGCCATCGCGAGATGCTCCGCCTCGATACGTTCGAGCGCATCGAGTGCCGGCTGCTCCGCCGCGCCACTGCGCTCGCGCAGCAGCGGAAACAGGTCGACTTCCTCGTCTTCGTGATGCCGTGGCGCGGCCTCGTTGAAGTAGCGCCGGATCGATGCCGCGCTGCGCTGGGCTTCGTCGTCGGCTCCGACGCGTGCAACGTGACTTTCGAGCCGAATGATGAGAGCGGCAAACCGCTTGACGCGTTCGTGGCAGGCGAGCCACATCTCGACCGGGGCGTCGAAACCGGCGTCCGGACTGCGAAACTCGATCGTGGAAGTCACACTCCAACTCCAGCAAGGATGCCAAGCGGCTGCTTGGTCAGTGCCACGACGACGATGTAGGCGAAGGCCGCGATAGCCATCGTGAACGCGACAGGCCGGATTCGTGGCGGCCCGCGCAGCGCGACGCCGCCTGCAACGATATACGCGATCAGACCGATGATCTTGGCTGCTAGCCAGTCCGACGACAGGGGATCGATGCGGGCGAGGACCGCAAGTGACACGCCGCTCGCCAGCAGCAAGGTGTCAACGACATGGGGCACGGTGCGGAAGGCGAGTGTTCGCGCCCCTTTCGACTCGCGCCGGACCATCGAGTAGCGCAGCAGGAACCCGAGTCCGGAGACCACGACGCAGCTCACATGCACGAGCTTCAGCGCCGAATAAGGAGTCACGGTCATCCGGGCCGGCCGTCGGCGCGCGGTCGCAGCGAGGATGGGCAGGTAACGGGAGGCCCACGCCGTCCAGACCAGCGACCACACCACGGCGGCCGCAAGCGGCAGCGCGACGCTGGTGGCGGGAGACAGCGGCGCAGCGAGGCGAAGCAGAGTCGCGGCCTGCAGGGCCCAAAACAGTTGCCAGACGAATCGGTCCGCCGTGACGGCAAGTCCGCCATGTCCGCTGATCACGCGCGTCGCCATCGCGAACAGCATGCTGCCGAGGAAGCCGATGGTCAGCGCGTGCAGCGGCATCAGTCCGAGTCTCGGAGCGCCCGCCCCCAGCAGCACCAGCGCGGCGTCGATGGCTGCCAGAGCGAGGGCAATCGGGATCCAGACAAATGCCACGTGCAGCATGGCCACCAGTCGCAGCGACGGTCCGCGCAGGCTCTGGACCAGTCCCCAGCGGATCGCCAGTGCGATGAGCGCCAGGCTGGTCGGCGCGACCACAGCGAGCGTCAGCCATGCGATGGACTGTGCGCCGGCGAGATCGACCCGACCCGCGACTTGCAGGCTGCCGAACAGCAGGATGCCTGCGACGAGCAGCCCCAGCACCCAGTTCGGACGCCACGGCACCATGGTGGTGACCGCATTCGAGGTGAAAAATGGCAGTACGCGGTGCGCGACGGTAACGGTGATGGGAGCGACGCACGCAAAAACGAGTAGCCAGACCGCAGCGGCCACGACGCCGAATTGATGCGTCGCCAGACCGGCTGCGAAAAGCAGAGCCGCCGCGATGCCGGCAATCCAGAACGCGAGCACGCAGCGCGCATGGAGCCGGTCACGTGCCCGGCTTGACCGCACGAGCGTTGCGAAGGCCACGCCGATTGCGGTCCATGCGATCGCAAGCAGCAGCGAACCGAACGCCGCGGTACCCGGTGAGCCGACGGTGCCGAGGAGAACCAGCACGATGCCGGCGACGTGGAGGCGCACCGGCCAGACCAGCGCGGTCGCGGGGGGCGACGGCACGTCGAGCCAGCGCGGTCCGGCCGTGAACATGAAGCCCGCGATGAAGAGCGGCATGTAGGCGGCAGCGAAGGCGAATCCGTGCGCCAGGGTCGGTGGCAACGCCGTGACGACCGAAACGCCCGCCGCGGACAGCAGGAGCCACACGACCCACGCGAACGACGCGAACAGCAGCATCACGCCTCCGGCAAAGAACGCCAGCCGATGCGGCGCCAGCAGCAGGGCGCGAAGGGCGGCCTTCGGTGGCGCTTTCGCCGGGCGCGGACCTCCGTCGGCCTGCGTCGCCGGTGCGATGCGGATGGTCGGCCGCGTCATCACGATGGAATTCCGTCCGCGGTGCGTCAGGGACCGGACGCCGGCACGCCGCTGGCATCGAGCGACAAAGCCGGGTCCTGCAGTTTGTACGGGCCGGTGCCGGCGTTGTCGGCCTGCGAGGCCGGCACGAAGCCGCCGCGCTGCACATCGAAGACGTGCACTTCACCTTCCTCGATGACGTAGTGCCAGCCGTGCAGCGTCAGCGCGCCGGTTTCGACCCGCTCGCGCACCATCGGATAGTCCATCAGCCGCTCGAGTTGCAGAACGATGGCACGCTGTTCGGTGCGACGCAGGGCATCGGGTCCCGGATCGGCGACCGGCAATACGGCCTCGCGTCCGAGTTCCAGCCAGCGCACGAGGTTCTGAGCTGCCGGCGGGACTTCTTCATAGAGCGCGCGGATTGCACCGCAGTGGCTGTGGCCGCAGACGACGATGCGCCTGACATCGAGGTTGAGCACCGCGAACTCGATTGCCGCGGCCGTGCCATGGAAGCCGTGTGACTGATCGTACGGCGGGACGAAGCCGCCGACATTGCGCACCAGGAAGAGTTCGCCCGGCCCGGTGCCCGTGAGCAGGTACGGCACGATCCGCGAGTCGCTGCAGCCGATGAACAGCGTCAGCGGTCGCTGGCCGTCGTCGACGAGTTGCTGGAACTGGGCGCGATACTGCGGAAACGCATCGTCCTTGAAGCGCCGCAGCCGCTCGAGCAATTCGTCGGGCATCGCCAGGCCCGTCCAGCCTATTGGACCAGCGGCGTGCTGGCGGCGTCGAGGTCCACGCCTTCGACACGGGCGCGTCCGGCGAGCAGTTGCAGATACTGGCGCAGTGCCGTCGCGTAGGCCTGGCGCTCGAGCGTCAGGCGCACCGCCGCCTTGACGTCCTCATAGGTGGGTACCGAGCCCGGCTCGCGTGCCAGCACCTCCACCACGTGCAGGCCGAAGCGGCTACGCACCAGTCGCGGCAGAACTCCGACTTCCGGTTGACCGAAGATCTCCCGCGCAAATTCGGGAGCGCACTCCGCCGCAGTCAGCCAGCCGAGTTGGCCGCCGTCCTGTCCGCTCGGGCAGTTCGACAATTGCGCCGCCGCCTGCGGGAATCGATCGGCCTCGCCGTGCGTGCGCGCGCGCAGGTCGATGAGGCAGGCTTCGGCGCGCTTGCGCAGGGCGTCGAGATCGACTCCGGGCGTCACGGCAAACAGCACGTGACGCAGCTGCACCTTCTCGCCGACGGCGTAGCGGGCGGCGTTGGCCGCGTGGAAGCGACGGCAGGTCGACTCGTCGGCCTCGGGTCGCACCAGCTCGCGTTCGAGCAGCGCCTCGATGGCATCGGCGGCCGCTTCGCTGATCACCCCGCCCGCCGGGGCCGGATCATCGGCACCGAGCAGGCCCGACGCGATGGCGGCCTGACGCAGAAGTTCCGCGTTGGCGCGGCCGCGCAATTCGTTCGGCGACAGCACTTCATCGGCGGCCGCGAGATCGACGCCATTGACGCGCGGGACCGTCGTCAATGCAGAGGGGCTGGCTGTCACAGGCATCATGGCCGGCCCGGCAGGTTCTGGCCAGCGGGCACATTGAGTCGCCGCGACCGCACGATCTGGTATGGCCGGAAGAGATAGACGATCGACGCCAGCCCGCTCCACACATGCACCAGCCGGCTGAACGGCAGCAGCAGGAAGATGGTCATGCCGAGCACCATGTGCACCTTGAACGGCCAGGCGATCTCGGTCAACAGGTTGGCATCCGGGCGGAAGGTCGCCACACCCTGCAGGTAGGCCGAGAGGACCAGCATCGCGTGCGCGTCGACACGGTGCGCGTACGACAGCGGCAGCGTGATGAGGCCGAGCAAGAGCTGGATCCACAGGATGATCAGGATCGCGAGATCAGTGCGGTGACTCGTCAGGCGGATGCGAGGGTCAAAGATCCGGCGGTGCAGCAGCATCGTCAGCCCGATGAAGCACATCGTTCCCGCGATGCCGCCGGAGACGATGGCGAAGAGCTGCTTGGTCGGCGCGCTGATGAAGGGCTCGTAGACCCAGTGCGGCGTCAGCAGGCCGACGGTATGTCCGAACAGCAGGAACAGGATGCCGATGTGGAACAGGTTGCTGCCCCAGCGCAGCTGCTTCGCGCGCAGCATCTGCGAGGAATCGCTCTTCCACGTGTACTGGTCGCGGTCGAAGCGGGCCAGGCTGCCCATGAGGAAGAACGCCAGGCAGATGTAGGGGTAGACGTTGAAGAAGAAGTTGTTGAGCAGGGTCATGGCGGTCTCCTCAGGCGGCCGTGCGGTGCGGCGCTCGGGACGGGCGGACGATGTGGACCGGCTGCGCTTCGTTCGGGCGCGACTGGCCCTGGGAACTGCAGCCGCTGAAGGCTTCGGGCTCGGCCCAGCTCTCATCGATCGCCGGCTCGGTCGGAAGAGCGACCCGTTCGGCGCGCTCGCCTGCCAGGTCGAGCACCGCGGCCAAGACGCTGGCGTAGGGGCTCCGGCGCTCCAGCAGTGCGCTGAAAATCGCACGCACGACATGGGCGATCTCGCGCAGGAACTCGCGCGCCTGGGTCGGCGGCTGCGTGCTGGCGAACTCGAGGACGGCCGGCAGGTAGTCGGGCAGCTCTCCCGGGGCAAGGTGCAGGCCGGCACGCTCGTAGGTCTGCGCCAGGTCGACCATCGCAGGTCCGCGGTCGCGGCTGTCGCCATGCACGTGCTCGAACAGGTGCAGTGCCGTGCGGCGGCCGCGGTCGAAGAGCTCGACGTACTCGGCTTCGGTGCGCAGTGGCGCGGTGCCGGCGAGCTGGCCAACCAGCGCGTCCAGTTCGGCCAGCCGACTGGAGTCGAGCGCGGCCTCTGCGCGCAGCGCGTCGCGCAACTGCGGAAGCAGTGCGCGCAGCTCGGCGTCGGGGTAGCGCAGCAGCCAGGCCAGTGCGCGCAGCGTATGCGTCATCTTCGGTGGGGCAGAGTCGAAGGGATTCATCGTCACACCGTCGCCTTGATGGGGATCGTGCGTTTCTTTTCACTGCCGAAGAGGCTCGTCTCCGACACGCCTTCGCTGCAGCCGTTGCCGAATGAAAAGCCGCAGCCGCCACGCACGTTGAACGCGTTCTCGGCGTATTCGCGATGCGTCGTCGGGATCACGAAGCGGTCCTCGTAATTGGCGATCGCCATCACGCGGTACATGTCCTCGACCTCGGCACGCGTCAGGCCGACGCGCTCGAGCACCGCGGGCTTGTCGACGCCATCGACGTGGCGGCTGCGCATGAAGACTCGCATCGCCATCATCCGTTCGAGCGCACGTGCCACCGGCTCCTCGTCGCCGGCGGTCAGCAGGTTGGCCAGGTACTTCAGCGGAATGCGCAGGCTGCGCACGTCGGGCAATTCGCCGTTCATGCCGATGTCGCCCGACTGCGCGCGCGATGTGACCGGCGACAACGGCGGGATGTACCAGACCATCGGCAACGTGCGGTACTCGGGGTGCAGCGGCAACGCGACGCGCCAGTCCACGGCCATCTTGTAGACCGGTGAGGTCTTCGCGGCGGCGAGCCAGGCCTCGGGAATGCCGTCGGCGCGCGCCTGCTCGATCACGCGCGGATCGTTCGGGATCGAGGAAGATGCCGAGCTGCGCCGAGTACAGGTTCCTGTCGTGCTCGGTGCTCGCGGCTTCCTCGATGCGGTCGGCGTCATACAGCAGCACGCCGAGGTAGCGGATGCGGCCCACACAGGTCTCGCTGCACACGGTCGGCTGGCCCGCCTCGATGCGCGGATAGCAGAAGATGCACTTCTCGGCCTTGCCGCTCTTCCAGTTGTAGTAGATCTTCTTGTAGGGGCAGCCCGACACGCACATGCGCCAGCCGCGGCACTTGTCCTGGTCGATCAGCACGATGCCGTCTTCCTCGCGCTTGTAGATCGAGCCCGACGGACAGCTCGCGACGCACGCCGGATTGAGGCAGTGCTCGCACAGCCGCGGCAGGTACATCATGAAGGTGTTCTCGAACTGGCCGTAGATTTCCTTCTGGATGTCGTCGAAGTTGCGATCCTTGCTGCGCTTGGAAAACTCGCCGCCGAGGATCTCCTCCCAGTTCGGGCCCCACTCGATCTTCTCCATCCGCTGCCCGGTGATCAGCGAGCGCGGCCGCGCGGTCGGCGCCGCCTTCATCTCGGGTGCCGAGTGCAGATGGTCGTAGTCGAACGTGAACGGCTCGTAGTAGTCGTCGATCTCCGGCAGGTTCGGGTTGGCGAAGATCTTCATCAGCAGCTGCCACTTGCCGCCCTGGCGCGGGACGATCGAACCGTCGGACTTGCGGACCCAGCCGCCGTTCCACTTGTCCTGGTTCTCCCATTCCTTCGGGTAGCCGATGCCAGGCTTGGTCTCGACGTTGTTGAACCAGGCGTACTCGACGCCCGGCCGGCTGGTCCAGACGTTCTTGCAGGTGACGCTGCAGGTGTGGCAACCGATGCACTTGTCGAGATTGAGCACCATGCCGATCTGTGCGCGTACTTTCATGTCGTCAGCTCCTTATCGGCTCGGTTGCATTAGGGGTTCTCGCCCTGCGACTGGAATGCCTTCGCGAGATAGTCGTCGCGCGGCGTATCCAGCCAGTCGACCTTCTTCATCTTGCGCACCACGACGAACTCGTCGCGGTTCGTGCCGATCGTCCCGTAGTAGTTGAAGCCATAGGACAGTTGCGCGTAGCCGCCGATCATGTGCGTCGGCTTGGTGACGATGCGCGTGACCGAGTTGTGGATGCCGCCCCTGACGCCGGTGATCTCCGAGCCCGGCGTGTTGATGATCTTTTCCTGCGCGTGATACATCATCGTCATGCCGGGGTTCACGCGCTGGCTCACCACCGCGCGCGCGGCGATCGCGCCGTTGATGTTGAAGATCTCGATCCAGTCGTTGTCTTCAATACCGGCCTTCTTCGCATCGTCCTCGCTGAGCCAGACGACCGGGCCGCCGCGGTTCAGCGTCAGCATCATCAGGTTGTCGCTGTAGGTGGAGTGGATGCCCCACTTCTGGTGCGGCGTGATGAAGTTGAGCAGGATCTCCGGGTTGCCGTTGGGCTTGATGTTGTGGATGCCCGAGGTGGTCTTGAGATCGACCGGCGGGCGGTAGCTCGAGAAGCCTTCGCCGAACGCGATCATCCAGGGGTGATCCTGGTAGAACTGCTGGCGGCCGGTCAGCGTGCGCCACGGAATCAGCTCGTGCACGTTCGTGTAGCCGGCGTTGTACGAGACCTTTTCGCTTTCGAGCCCGGACCACGTCGGTGAAGAAATGATCTTGCGCGGCTGCGCCAGCACGTCGCGGTAGCGGATCTTCTCGTCCTCGCGGTGCAGTGCCAGGTGCGCGTGCTCACGGCCGGTGATCTTTGAAAGCGCCTCCCAGGCCTTCACCGCGACGTGGCCGTTTGTCTCGGGGGCAAGCTGCAGGATCACTTCGCAGGCGTCGACATCGCTGACGATGCGCGGCCTACCGTCGCCGTCGACTCCGTTCAGTTCGCCGAGTTGCTGGACTTCCGTTTGCGTGTTCCAGCCGATGCCCTTGCCGCCGTTGCCGACCTTGGCCATCAGGGGGCCAAGCGAGGTGAAGCGCTTGTAGACATTCGGATAGTCGCGTTCGACCACCGCGATCTGCGGTGCCGTCTTGCCGGGGATCAGCTCGCACTGGCCCTTCTTCCACTCCTTCACGTCGAGCGGTTGCGCGAGCTCCGCCGGCGTGTCGTGCATCAGCGGCGTCAGCACGACTTCCTTCTCGACGCCGAGGTGGCCGACGCAGACTTCGCTGAACGCCTTGGCGAAGCCCTTGTAGATCTCCCAGTCGGAACGGGATTGCCACACCGGGTCGACCGCGGCCGACAGCGGATGGATGAACGGGTGCATGTCGCTGGTGTTGAGGTCATTCTTCTCGTACCAGCTCGCGGTCGGCAGCACGATGTCGCTGTACAGGCACGTCGTGCTCATGCGGAAGTCGAGCGTGACCAGCAGGTCGAGCTTGCCCTCCGGCGCCTGCGCGTGCCACTCGACCTCGGTCGGCTTGGCGTCATCCTTGCCGAGGTCCTTGCCCTGCACGCCGTTTTCGGTGCCGAGAAGGTGCTTGCAGAAGTACTCATGGCCCTTGCCGCTCGATCCGAGCAGGTTGGATCGCCAGACGAAGAGGTTGCGCGGCCAGTTCTGCGGCGCGTCCGGGTCCTCGCAGCTCATCTGCAGGCTGCCGTCCTTGAGCGCCCGCACGACGTAGTCCTTGGGCTCCATGCCCGCGGCCTGCGCATCCTTCACGACCTTCAGCGGGTTGGTCTTCAGCTGCGGAGCGCTCGGCAGCCAGCCCATGCGCTCGGCGCGGACGTTGTAATCGATGAAGCTGCCACCGAACGCCTTCCTGTCCGCCAGTGGCGAGAGAACCTCTTCGACGCCCAGCTTCTCGTAACGCCACTGGTCGGTGTGCGCGTAGAAAAACGACGTCGAATTCTGCTGGCGCGGTGGACGGATCCAGTCGAGCGCGAACGCGAGGGCGGTCCAGCCGGTCTGCGGCCGCAGCTTTTCCTGTCCGACGTAGTGCGCCCAGCCTCCGCCACTCTGGCCGACGCAGCCGCACAGCATCAGCAGGTTGATCACGCCGCGGTAGTTCATGTCGGCGTGGTACCAGTGGTTCATTGCCGCGCCGATGATGATCATCGACTTGCCGTGCGTCTTGTCGGCGTTGTCGGCGAACTGGCGCGCCACCGTGATGACCTGGTCGCGCGGCACCCCGGTGATCTTCTCCTGCCAGGCCGGCGTGTAGGGCGCGTTGTCGTCGTAGTCCTTGGCGCCGCTGCCGAGTCCGCGATCGATGCCGTACTGCGCGACCTGCAGGTCGAACACCGTCGCGACCAGTGCGTCGGTGCCGTCGGCGAGCCGCAGTCGCACCGCGGGAACCTTCGCGCGGTTCAGTTCACCCTGCTGGGAGTTGTTCGGAAAGTGCGGTGTGTTCGCGCCGGCGAAATAGGGGAACGCGACCTCGACGACGTCGTGTTTCTGGCTCTCCTCGAGCACCGAGAGCTTGACCTTCACGTCCGCGTTGCCGCGTCCTTCCTTGGACTCGAGATTCCACTTGCCGGCGTCGGCTCGGCCGTCCGGACCCCAGCGGAAGCCGATCGAGCCATTGGGTACGACCACCTGGCCGGCCGCGTCGAAGGCGACCGACTTCCACTCCGGGTTGTTGTCCTGGCCGAGCTTGTCGGCGAAGTCGCTCGCGCGCACGTAGCGGCCCGGCGCCATCACCTTGGTGCCGTCCGCCAGCGTCGTTTCGTCGAGCCGCAGCAGCAGCGGCAGATCGGTGTAGCGCCGTGCGTAATCGTCGAAGTACGCAGAGCGCTTGTTGAAGTAGAACTCCTTCAGCGCGACGTGACCCATCGCCATCGCCAGGGCGGCATCGGTGCCCTGCTTGGGATGCATCCAGAGGTCGGCGAGCTTCGCGACTTCGGAGTAGTCCGGCGTGACCGCAACGGTCTTCGCGCCCTTGTAACGGACCTCGGTGAAGAAGTGCGCGTCCGGGGTGCGCGTCTGCGGGACGTTGCTGCCCCAGGCGATGATGTAGGTCGAGTTGTACCAGTCGGCGCTCTCCGGTACGTCGGTCTGCTCGCCCCAGATCTGCGGGCTGGCCGGGGGCAGGTCGCAGTACCAGTCGTAGAAGCTCATGCAGACGCCGCCGATCAGCGACAGGTACCGGCTGCCCGCGGCGTAACTCACCATGCTCATCGCGGGAATCGGCGAGAAGCCGATCACGCGGTCCGGACCGTGCGTCTTGATCGTGTAGACGTTGGCGGCGGCGATCAGCTGGTTGACTTCGTCCCAGCTCGAACGCACGAAACCGCCCATGCCGCGCACCTTCTGGTAGTCACGACGCGCGGCCGGGTCCTCGACGATGGTGGCCCACGCATCGACGGCGCCTTTTCCTGACTCTTTGGCGACCTTCAGTGCGGCGCGCCAGCGCTCGATCAGCCGGCCGCGCACCATCGGGTACTTCAGCCGGTTGGCGCTGTACAGGTACCAGGAGTACGAGGCGCCACGGGCGCAGCCGCGCGGCTCGTGGTTCGGGAGATCCGCTCGCGTACGCGGGTAGTCGGTCTGCTGGGTTTCCCACGTGACGATGCCGCCCTTGACGTAGATCTTCCACGAGCAGGAACCCGTGCAGTTCACGCCGTGGGTGGAGCGCACGATCTTGTCGTGCGACCAGCGGTTGCGGTAGGCGTCTTCCCAGGTGCGGTCTTCGCCGGTCGCCACGCCGTGGCCGTTGGCGAATTCCTCCTTCGGCAGCGTGAAGTGCGTCAGGCGATCGAGAAAGTGACTCATGTGTGTCTCCGCAGCAGAGGGATCAGGGGTTCTTCACGTACGCATTGCGACGCAGGTAGAACCACCAGTTCAGGATCAGGCACAGCGCATAGAAGATCGCGAAGCCGTACATCGCGTACTGCGGCGTGCCGGCCTTGATCTGGTCGCCGATGACGATCGGTGCGACGAAGGCGCCATAGGCGGCGATCGCCGAAGTCCAGCCGAGCACCGGGCCGGCCTGCTGGCGGTCGAAGATCACGCCGATCGTGCGGAAGGTCGAGCCGTTGCCGATGCCGCTGGCAAAGAACAGCACGATGAACAGGCCGAGAAAGGCCGGGAAGTACTGCTCCGGCGTCGGCGAGGAGTACGCCTGCATCATCACGTAGCCCACCGCCACCGAGGCGATCACCATCACGACCGAGATGACCTGCGTGACGATCGAGCCGCCCACCTTGTCGGAGATCCAGCCGCCGATCGGGCCGCACCGCGGCGCCGACGAAGGGGCCGATCCAGGCGTAGGCCAGAACCGTCGGCGCATTCGGGTTGTTGAGCGTGTGCTGCATCACGCCGTTGGCGTCCGGCTGGTGGCTGACGCCGAAGATCACCTTCATCGACAGCGGCAGCGCCATCGAAAAGCCGATGAACGAGCCGAAGGTGACGATGTAGAGCAGCGTCATCGACCAGGTGTGCTTGTCCTTGAAGATAGCGAACTGCTTGGCGATGCCTTCCTTCATCGGCCCGAAGGCCGCCAGCCGCATAATCAGCAGCGCGGCGATCACGTCCAGCGGGATCGCGACCCACATGCTGATCAGGCCGAGGCCGGTCGGCTTGGGCAGGTACAGGTACAGCCCCAGGATCGACGGGATGAAGGCGAGCGTGTAAAGGTAGGTGATCTTCGCGAAGGACGGAATCACCTTTGTCTCGGGCGAGACCGTCTTCAGGTTGTTCATCCCGAACCAGCACAGGATCGACAGCGGCACCAGCGACAGCACCCAGGCGAAGCCCGCGTTCTGGATCCAGGTCGGCGTGCCCGCAGCGATCTTTCCGAAGATCCAACCGCTGTCCTTCGCCAGTGTCATCGGCTCACCGCCGAAGGCGCCGAAGATGCCGATCGTCATCACCAGCGGGATCACGATCTGCATCGTGGTGACGCCGAAGTTGCCGATGCCGGCGTTGATGCCCAGCGCGGTGCCCTGCAGACGTTTCGGGAAGAAGGTGCTGATGTTCGACATCGAGCTGGCGAAGTTGCCGCCGCCCACGCCGGACCACAGCGCCATCAGCTGGAACGCCCACAGCGGCCAGTCCTTGTGCTGGAGCACGATGCCGGTCCCTATCGCCGGGGCCAGCAGCATCGCCGTGGTCAGAAAGATCGTGTTGCGACCACCGGCCAGGCGGATCAGGAACGACGCCGGTATGCGCATCGTCGCGCCCGCGATGCCTGCGATCGCCGTCAACGTGAAGAGTTCGGCCTGGGTGAACGGAAAGCCCAGGTTGAGCATCTGCACCGTGATGATTCCCCACATGCCCCAGACCGCGAATCCGCACAGCAGCGCGGGCACGGAGAGCAGGAGATTGCGGTAGGCGATCTTCTTTCCGGTCGACTCCCAGAACTCGTTGTCTTCCGGGCGCCAATCGACGATGTCGGCCGAACGTGTGCCTTGCGGCGCGGGAATGGGTTTGACGGCGGACATGGTGAGATTCCTTCCTCGGTTCTCGGCGCTGCTCAGACGGCAGGCTTGGGTTCGCTGTGCACGACATCGCGCGTGCTGACTTCGGTGCGATACATCCAGATCAGCGAGACCCAGACGACGCCGTACATCAGCATGAAGGCGCTCGAACGCACGCCGGTGAGGTCGAGCAGCGCGCCAAACATCACCGGCAAGACGAAGCCGCCCAGGCCGCCGGCGAGGCCGACGATGCCGGAGATCGTTCCGATGTTGGTCGGGTAGTCATCGGCGATGTACTTGAAGACACTCGCCTTGCCGAAGGCCCAGGCCACGCCCGAGCACGGCCATCAGCGCCGTGAAGCTCCAGACGTTGTGGGCGAGCGTGAACGTGTACGGGCCGTTGACCGTGGTGACGGTGTAGCTGGTGGCGGGATACGCGAGCAGAAACAGGCAGATCCAGCTCACCCACATGACCCACCATGTCACCTTGTGTGCGCCCCACTTGTCTGCCATCCAGCCGCCGATGGCGCGCAGCACGCCGCCGGGCAGCGAGAAGCACGCCGCCAGCAGCGCGGCGATGCGGATGTCGAGACCGAACTCGCCGACGTAGTAGTTGACCATCCACAGCGACAGTGCGACGTAGCCGCCGAAGACGATCGAGTAGTACTGGCAGTACTTCCACACCGCCGGGTCGCGCAGCACCTCGAGCTGACGGCGGTATGTGATGTGGCCCGGGATCAGGTGCTTCGGGTCGCTGTAGGTGAAGAACCAGAAGGCGATCGCGGTGACCAGCATCGCCACGGCGTAGACCTGCGGCACGAAGGCCCAGCCGAAGCCGACGACCAGCGCCGGCGCGACGAACTTGGTCACGGCGGCGCCCGAGTTGCCGGCACCGAAGATCCCCATCGCGAAGCCCTGGTGCTTCTTGTCGAACCAGCGCGCGACATACGGCGTGCCGACCGAAAACGACCCGCCGGCCAGCCCCACGAACAGTCCCAGCACCAGGAAGTGCCAGTACGCCGTGGCGTAAGTGAGCAGCCAGATGGGAATGACGGTGCTGATCATCAGCAGGAAGAAGACGATCCGGCCACCGTACTTGTCGGTCCACATGCCAAGCGGCACGCGGATCAGCGAACCGGTCAGCACCGGCGTCGCGGTCAGCAGCCCGAACTGGGTCGCGTTCAGATCGAGCATCTTCTTGATCGGAATGCCGATGACCGCGAACATCATCCAGATGGCGAAGCAGACCGTGAATGCGATCGTGCTCATGATCGCGACCGACCACTGCTGGGTCTTCAGGCTCGTCGTGCTTGCTCCCGCACCCTGCGTTGCCGCGGCCATCAGCGCCTCCCGGTTGAATTGAGCGCGACGCTAGGCGGCCAGCCATGCGATCTCGTGATGCACATCAAGCCGGGCAGGCGCTCTCGACCTCAGAGGAAAGACCCCGTACCTCGACCGGGGTAATCCTCGTACCCCGTTCCGCGCGACAATCCGTCCGCAGGAGGCACGGGCTCGATTGACGCCGGTCAGGCGTTGATCGTGGACCGCCGCTACTGTCCGTCGCGGGAGTGATGCATGACGAGCGTTTCGTGGTTCCGCCGACTATGGTCCGGCTCGACGCTGGTGCGCGTCGGAGTCGTGCTGTCGGTCGTGGCGATGCTGGCGCTGTCGGTGATCGTTGCCGCGACGATCTTTGCCGAGCAGTCGACCGGCAAGGCCAGTGCCATCAACATCGCCGGCTCGCTGCGCATGCAGTCGTATGCGCTGTCTACCCGGGTGGCGGACATCCGTGGCAGCACCACGGACCGGCACGAGGCGGCAGAGGCGGCGATTGTCGAGTTCGAGCGGCGCCTGAAGAGCCCGGCGCTGATGACGGGCATCCCGGACAACGGCGCCAATCCTGTCCATCGCATCTACTCGGGCATCGTCCACGACTGGGAGTCGCGCATCAAGCCGCTGGCGCGCAGGGCGATCGAGGACGAGACCGAACGCTCCGATTTCCTGGCCGAAGTGCCGGCCTTCGTCGCGAAGGTCGACATCCTCGTGCGACAGATCGAGACCGATCTGGAGGGCCGCATCCAGCTGCTGCGGATGGTGCTGGGCATCGGATTTTTCGTGATGATGATGCTGGTGGTGGCGGCGTTGTTCCTGCTGAACGTCGAGGTATTCCAGCCGATCGCGCGCCTGGGTGAGGCAGCCAAACGGGTGCGCACGGGAGACTTCACGGTGCGGGCAGGGAGCACGGGACCCGATGAGATCGGCCAGCTCGGCCAGGCCTTCAATTTCATGGTCGACGATCTCGCGCGACTGTATGGCTCGCTCGAAAAGCAGGTGGCCGAAAAGACACGCGATCTGGAGCGCCGCAACGAGTCGCTCTCGCTGCTGTACGAGACCACGCGAATGCTTGCCGAAAAGCCGCTGGACTCCGCTTCGCTGTCGGATGTGCTGGCGATGGTCCGCAAGGCTCTCGGTGTTGAAAGCGGGGTCATCTGCTCGATCCATGCAGGCGGAGTGCGGGGCATGCCGCTTGCACGCGATGAAGGTGTCGTGAAGGCCTGCATGGAGCGGGACTGCCAACTGTGCGCGGGCGATGGGGGTGTCACCTGGCGCACGGAGCCGAGCGACTCCGGCGACCGGCGCGTGATCGGAATACCGCTCGTCGACGGCGGTGTCCGCTATGGCGTGATGCCGCTGGCGTTGCCGCCGAACCGGGGCCTGGAGGTCTGGCAGATGGAGCTGGCCGAGACGATGGGCCGGCATGTCGGTGCGGCGCTCGCCTCGGCGGAGCGCCGGGAGGAGCACCGGCGGCTCGGTGTCCTCGAAGAGCGCGCTGCAATTGCCCGTGAACTGCACGACTCGCTGGCGCAGTCGCTTTCGTACACCAAGATTCAGATAGCGCGGCTGTCCGCCACGCTCGAGCGCGACGGCAGCGGCGAACAGTCGGCGGCCGTGCTGGCAGAACTGCGCGAGGGCATTGCGACCGCCTACCGCGAGTTGCGCGAACTGCTGACGACGTTCCGGCTGGGACTCGGTGAAGAGGGCATGGCCGGTACGCTGCGTGACACAGTGGCCCAGTTCGAGCGCCGTTCCGGGGTGCCGGTTGAACTGGAGAACGACCTGCTGAAGGTCGAGCTGTCCGCGAACGAGCAGGTCCATGTGCTGCAGGTGGTCCGCGAGGCATTGACCAACATCGAACATCACGCGCGCGCGCGTCGGGCCTGGGTGGCACTGCGACGCGACGCCGACAACGCCATCGAGGTCTCGGTGGAAGACGACGGCATCGGCATCGGGCAGGGGCGCTCGCCGCACGGTCACTTCGGACTGGCGATCATGCGCGATCGCGCGGCCTCGGTCGGGGGCGACATCACCATCGAGTCGCGCGCGCCGCGCGGGACTTGCGTACGCCTGCGCTTCAGGCCGCAGACAGCCTTCGCCCGCGCCGGTGTCGCGGCGAATGCTCCCCGCGCGGGAGCGGCTGCATGAATGAAAACCGGTACACGATCCTCGTGGTCGACGATCATCCCTTGTTTCGCAAGGGGGTGATCCAGCTGCTCGCGCTCGAGCCGAAGTTCGAAGTCGTCGGTGAGGCGGGCGACTTCGCCTCGGCAGTGCGGCTGGCGAAGGAAAAGGAGCCGGACCTCACGCTGCTCGACCTCAACCTGAAAGGCAGTGGCGGGCTCGAGATCCTGGCGGCGTTGAAGGAAGAAGACCCGTCGCAACGGGTCGTGATGCTGACGGTGTCGGATGCGCCGGAAGACCTGATGGCGGCGATCCGCGCCGGTGCGGACGGCTATCTCTTGAAGGACACCGAGCCCGAGGAACTGCTCGAACGCGTGCGCGGTGCCCTGGAAGGGCGCACGGTGATCAGCGATGCCCTGACCGCTGCGCTTGCTGATGCCCTGCGCGACGAGGCGCGGGGTGTGCGGCGTGACGTGCGCGACCTGACCGACCGTGAGCTGGCGGTGCTGCGCTGCGTTGCTGGTGGACAGAGCAACAAGGTGATCGCGCGCAACCTGTCGATCACTGAAGGCACCGTGAAGGTGCATGTCAAGCACCTGCTGAAGAAACTCGGCTTCCGCTCCCGGGTCGAAGCTGCGGTGTGGGCCTCCGAGCAGGGGCTGCGCTCGGCCACGGCATAGCCGCCTCGGTTCGGCGCGTTCCCACATTCCTGCCGAGTTCCCGCAATCCTGTCGAGTGACGTCGGCGGCGCTCCTTCGGGCGCCCGCTTTGCGCCGCAATTGGCACTCCGGCTAGCCGAGTGCTTTGCCTTTTGGCGTCCGATTTGCAACATTTCTGGCAAGGGACTTGCTTATTGAATGATCAGACGTCCGTCCAGTAGCGTTACAACGTCAAGGAGCACTTGTGACTGATGACCGGAGGGTTACATGAGCACGCGGCGCGGCCGACCGAAGGCGGGTGACACCCCTCCCGGAGGAGCGCGCTGCGCGAGGGAGTCCACATGAATCTGCCTGCCACGATCCCGTCACCCATATCGATCGCCGGTTTCAAGGACGTCTACGAGATCCCGCGCGTCGAAGTGGCGCTGTCCGACCTGCAGGAACTGGGCAACGGCGCCAACGAGGCGCTGCGTGCAACCTACGTCAAGATGATCCGCAGCGGCGGCCAGCGGTTCGTCATCAAGCCCTCCGCACTGCCGGACATCGACAGCCTCATCCATGAATTGCCGAACTTCGAGGAGCCGCTCGAAGACATCCGCAAGCAACTGGCACTGTGCCTGTCCTCGGAAGACCCGCTCGAGCTCGAGCCGATCCTGCTGCTCGGCGATCCGGGAATCGGCAAGACTCATTTCGCGCGGCGGCTGGCGAAGCTGCTCGGCACCGGCTACAACTTCATCGGCATGAGTTCGCTGACCGCGGGCTGGATCCTCTCGGGCGCGTCGGCCCAGTGGAAGAACGCCAAGCCCGGCAAGGTGTTCGATGCTCTCGTCAACGGCGACTACGCCAATCCGGTGATCGTCGTCGACGAGATCGACAAGGCCGGTGGCGACAGCCAGTACGACCCGCTCGGCAGCCTGTACACGCTGCTCGAGCACGACACCGCGTGCGACTTCATCGACGAGTTCGCCGAAGTGCCGATCGACGCGTCGGAAGTCGTGTGGATTGCAACGGCGAACGATGCTCGCAGCATCCCCGAGCCGATCCTGAATCGCATGAACGTCTATGCGATCGATTCCCCGGATCTGGACGGCTCGCGGCGTATCGCGCAAAGCATCTACGAGGAACTGCGCGCCGAGCATGCCTGGGGGCGTGCGTTCCCGCCGCAGCTCGGTGCGGAATGCCTCGACCGGGTGGCGCGGCTGAAGCCACGCGAAATGCGCCGCGTGCTGCTGGCCGCGTTCGGCAGTGCCAAGCTCGACGGACGCAGCGAGGTCCGGCCCGACGATGTCGTCGAAGACCGTGCTGCCAAGAAGGCGCGCATCGGGTTCTAGCGCGCGGTCCTCGTGTACGCGAGCCTTCGGCTCGCACGTGCACTCGGACCGATCAGATGTGGACGAACGGGCTTGGGACGGCCCGGCGCCCGTTCGTAGTGCAAGGGCTGGCTTATCGGCTGCGTTACTTCGCCGCGGCGGGAGGGCAGTTTGGGCGACTGCTCGGCGGCGACGCGCTTGTAGACCGGGCCCCAGAGCGGGTGTCCGACTTCTGCCTCGGTGAGCCTGAAGTTCGAGTCGGCTGCGTAGGCAGCGCGAAAGGCCTGCTCGCAGTCGGTGGGGCGGTTGTAGGCGCACGCGATGAAGGCAAGGTGCTTCTGTGCCACCGCAACGTCATACGGGTCTCGCAGACCTTCGGCCAGTGCGCGCTTGATGAGCGTTTCGGCGCGCTCGTACTGGCCCTCTTCGTAATAGCGCAGGCCGCTGATGAAGGCTCGCTCCGCTGGCTGGTCATACAGGCGCGCGATGCTGATGGTCGGCGGCGGTGCAGGCGGCGGAGGCGGTGGCGGCGCAAAGGCAGCACAGCCGCTCAGAGCGGCAATGGCCAGCGGCGCGGCGCACCGGAGCAGCGTGCGAGCCGTCAGAGGGTTCATTGGAATCGGTGCCGGATCTGTTGCGGACGCTCGGGGGTGACGTCCAGCTGTGCAATGTACGGCGTGCGCTCGCCGTTGCGAATCTCGATCGTGTAGCGGCCCGCGGGCAACGTCAGTTGCGTCAGTGGCGGTGTCGTGCCGCGCGCATCTCCATTGACATAGACGGTGCCCCACGGGGCGACGGCGAGCGCAACGACGCCGAGAGCACCCTGGACCACGGCGGCGCGCGCGGGAGCCGGGCGGACCGGTGAGCTGCGCACGGCGCCCTGGGCAACGTCTACCGCCGCGGTGCCCGGAGCTGTGCTGCGGACTTCACCGTCGGCGGGCGCCGCTGCAGGCGCGCCTGCGGATGCCGTGTCCGTCACCGGTGCCGGGCTCGCGACTGGCGGGCTGGACATCGTGTCGCGAGCCGGGCTCGTCGTCATGGACCGACCGTCGAAGAAGTTCGCCTGCATCCCGATGCCGGCAATGGCAGCGATGGCGACGACGCCGACCAGGCCAGCGATCGCGTGCATGCGCCACCGGCTGCGACTCACCCGCGCCGGTCCGGAACGTGTCGGCGTGGCGACGATGGTCGCCACGGTCATCGTTGCGGCGCGCTGAGGCATCACAGCCAGGCGGGCGGGCATGCCGGTGATCGTCGCGGAACCCGGCAGCGGCATTTCACCGCGGTTGCCCCACAGATAGGTCGTCAGGGCGTTGCGCACCTGCGCGGCAGTGGAGAACACGCGGGTGCCGCCCAGTTCGAGGGCCTGTTCGGCAATTTCCGCGAGCGCGAGCGGCGCATTGGGCTTGAGCTGCAGCACCGGACTCTCGATCGCCTTGCCCTGCGCACGCAGGGTCTTCGCATCCGGGCGCGTCCCGGTCAGCAACAGGAAGAGCAGCGCACCGAGCGCGCGTATGTCCTTGCGGCGTGCCTCGCCCGACAGTTCATCGCCGAAGTACGGCAGCAGGCGGTCCGTGCCGTGCAACTCGAAGTCTCCGGTCATGCCGCTGTCGATCCAGCCGCCGAAACCCATCACTTTCGGCGTGCGCTCCGGTCCCTGCAGGTAGATGCGGGAAGGCGACAGGTGACCGTGCGGAATGGCACGCACATGGGCGAATTCGACGGCGTCGGCTACGCGCGCGACGATGTCGGCCGCCTGAAGGAAACCCGGCCGGTAGCCCTCGGTGATCAGCTCATCGAGCATCTTGCCGTCGACCTTCTCGAGGGCGATGTAGCCGATGCGATTGACATGACCGGCGTCGAACACGGTGACGATGTGCGGATGGTGCAGGCGGCCGGCGGCCTGGGCCTGACGCATGAAGGCCTGTTCGACACGCTCGTGGGCCGCGCGGTCCTGGGCACTGGCCGGATGCAGCTGCACCGCCTTCACCACGAGTTCGCGGTTCAGGACGGGGTCGAAGGCGAGATAAACGGTGGTGTAGCGATCGCGGCGCAACTCGCGCAGCACCGAATAGCGACCGACCAGCTTGACGTTGGGCGAAAGGGTCGGCGACTTCGATGCGACGGTCTGAGACATCAGCCTGCGCCCACGGTCGGCGTGGCGCGCAACAAACAGGCGCAATCCGAGTCGGTGGTCCGATTCATGGCCTGTCGAGGCTAGCCGATGAGCGCGATGGACTCAACCGGTGCAAACGGAGGAAATGGGGGTCAATCGCCGTCCCAATGACGACGGGGGCGCCTGCATGGGCGCTAGAACCGATGCTGCAGCGAAATCGCTTCGCCGGAGCGCAGTTCGACACGAACCGAAAGCGGCGGCGCCGAACTGTTGCGGATTTCGATCGTGTGGGCACCGGGTGACAGTGAAAGCTGCGTCAGCGGCGGCGACACCCCGCGGGCGACGCCGTCGACAAACACTTCGCCCCAGGGCGTGACCGCAAGGTTCACCGTGCCGTCGCGCACGGGAACGGCCGTCGACGCCGACTCGGAGCGTCGCCGCATCGCCGCCTTCGTCTCGGCAGGCTTGAGGTCCTCGGCCGGCGCCGTGACGGACTCGGGCGGCGTTTCGGCCACCGGCGGCGGAGCGGGTGTCACGGGCACCGGGACGGCATCCACCACCGGGGGCGGTGGCGCAGGTTCCGGACGCAGCGCGATGAAGATCACGACCGCCGCCGCGAGCAATGCAGCCGCGCCCAGCACGAGCTTGAGGCCGATGCGCGCCGACGGCGGTGGCGTGAAGTCCGCCGGTCGCGTCGCCGCCGACAGATCGGCACCCGGAGCGCGCGAGCCGTCGACAAAGTCAGCCAGCGCGTTGCGAAAGTCCGAGGCCTTCTGGTACCGGTTCGCCGGGTCGCGTTCCATCGCCTTGCGCACGATGGCCAGCAGTGGCTCCGGTGTCTCGGGCCGGATCTTGTCGACCGCGCGTGGACGGGCGCTGAGGACCTGTTCGAGCGTTTCGTCGATGGTCCGGCCGTCGAATGCGCGGCGACCCGTCAGCAGCTCGTACAGGATCGTGCCGAGCGAGAAGATGTCGCTGCGTGCATCGAGCGGTTCGCCCTTGGCCTGCTCGGGCGACATGTAGTTCGGCGTGCCCACCAGCTGGCGCGTGCCCTTGTCCTTGGCGTCGCGTGGGGTGGGAGCCAGTGCGGTTCCGAAGTCGAGCAGCTTGGGCTTGAGGTCGCGCGACAGGAAGATATTCGACGGCTTGATGTCGCGATGGACCAGGCCGCGCTTGTTGGCGTAATGAATGGCATCGGCCAGGCGCATCATCATCGACGCCGCCTGCCGCGGGCTCATGCGGTTGCCGCCCGCAAGGTATTCGTGCAGGTCCTGCCCGTGCAGCCGCTCCATCGCGATGTAGGCGAAGGCATCGGTCTTGCCGGCGTCGTAGATCGTGACGATGCTGGGATGGCTCATCCCGCCGGCGGACTTCGCCTCGCGCAGGAAGTTGGCCTCGATCTGTGTCCTGAACTCGGCTTCACGCGCGAGCGGGATCACCTTGATCGCGACTTCGCGGGCCAGCACCGGATCCTGCGCCGCCCACACGACACCATAGGAGCCTCGACCGATCTCGTTGAGGATCGTGAAGCGCCCGATCGTCTTCGGCATCGCCACGGAAGACGGTCCCGTGGCGACCTGGGGCTCGGTGGCAGTCATCGGCTCGGACATCGGAGCGCGATTATCGCACCCGAGCGGGCCCGTGATCGCCGGAATTGACGCCGCCCGAGGACGGAACTGTGTCGCGTCGATGTCCTGAAAGGGTCAGCCGCGGTTGCGGAACGATCTATCGACGCGCGTCGCCAGGACGCGCGACTCACCTTGAGAAGACAATCCGCTCGTCGCGCAACAGCCGCGCCTGCACGAGCAGGGCCGCAGCGGTGACCGCGAGTGCAATCGCCGACGGCAGGACGATGTCCGTTGTCGAGACGACTTCGCCGCGCAGCGCGCGCATCAGCACGGTCTGCTGGCCCAGCGCCGGTACGAGGAGCTGCCAGGGCGCATCGCGTATGGTCAGGAACAGCGGCAGGATCGGCACGAAGTTCACCAGCATCGTGATGTAGCTCGCGTAGGTCTGTGCTTCCTTGTGGCTGCGGCCGTAGGTCGCCGCCAGCATGTTGAGCGAGCCCACCATGGCCGAAAACGGCAGCAGCAGCACGATGAACAGGGCCACCTCGGGCAGGCCGAACTGCATCAGCGCCGCCAGGTTCTCGCTGCGGACGAACTGCATCGCGGCAGTAAAGCCGGCCAGCGTCAGCACCACGACGGCGGCCGAGCAGGTCGCGGCCACCGCCCACTTGCCGAGTACGAGCGAGCCGGTCGACACCGGATTCATCAGCAGCGGCTCCAGCGAGCCGCGTTCGCGCTCGCCGGCCGTGACGTCGATGGCGACGCTGATCGCTCCGACAACTGCGCCTACCAGAGCGAGCCAGGGCACCAGGAACAGCAGCTGCGCACCGCGCGCGCGGCTGCCGGCGAGGTTGACCTCCTCGATCTGCAGTGGCTTCAGTACCTGCGGGCTGACCCCGCGGGCCAGCAGGCGCTGCGAACCGAGTTCACCGTTGAAGCCCTGCAGCAGCGCCATCGTGGTCCGCACGGCCGTCTGGGCACGGTTCGCGGTTCCATCGAACACGACATCGAGACGGATGGTTTCACCGGCCGCGAGGCGCCGGCCGAAGTCGTCGGGAATCACGACCACCGCATTCTGCAGGTGGCCGGATCGCACCTGTTCGCGGAAGTCCGCCGGTGCATCGCGGATCGTCGCACCGTTGCGCTTGCAGGTAGTTGACGAGGGTCGGCGCGGCCGTGGCGTTGGCGATGATCACTTCGCGCCGTGCGGCGCTTTCTTCCGCGCTCGACACGAAACTGGCAATCAGCAGCAGCGAAACCGGGCCGGCCAGCAGCGAACTCAGCAGTACCACGATCCAGGTGCGCCGGTCGCGCAGCGCATCCCTGAGTTCCTTGCGGAAAACGACGGCCGCGGCTCTCATCGCAACTCCGTCCCGGCATGCACGACGTCTTCGCCATACGCCAGCGTCACGAACGCGTCCTCCAGCGTGGCTGCGCCGGCCTGGCGCCGGATCTCGTCGCCGCTGCCTTGCGCGATGCTGCGACCGTGCGCAACGATGACGATGCGGTCGGCGAGTTGTTCGACCTCCGGCATGATGTGCGAGGACAGCACGATGCACTTGCCCTGCGAGCGCAGATGGACAAGCAGTCGCCGCAAGGCCCGCGTTGACATCACGTCGAGCCCGCTGGTCGGCTCGTCGAGGATCAGGTGCTGCGGATCGTGGATCAGGGCGCGGGCAAGCGCGACCTTCATGCGCTCGCCGGTGCTGAAGCCCTCGGTGCGGCGATCGAGCAGCGGTGTCATGTCGAGCAGTTCCGACAGCATCGCCAGTCGATCACTCAGAGCGGCCCGTCCGATGCCACGCAGATCGCCGTAATAGGCAATGTTCTCGCGGGCGGTGAGTCGTGCGTACAGGCCGCGCGCATCGGACAGCATGCCCAGCTGGGCCCGGACGCCGCGCGCATTGCGGCGGACATCGAGTCCGCCGACGGAAATGCTGCCGGCATCGGCCTCGACCAGTGTTCCGACCAGCCGCAGCGTGGTGGTCTTGCCGGCGCCATTGGGTCCCAGCAGCGCGGTAATCGTGCCGTCGGGCGCGTCGAAGCTGACGTCGATCACCGCCGCGACCTGCGTGCGCCGGCGCTGCACGCGGGCGCTGAACGACTTGGCGAGATGGCGTGCCTTGATCATCGTCGCGCCTCGATCATCGCGGAGCCTTGGTGGGCGGTGCGTCGATCGGCTCGAAGAAACTCGCGGCCGGCAGCTTCTCGAGGCAATCGGTGTCGAGGTTGACGAAGTCGCCTTCGCGGACGAAACGCGTGATCAGGCGTGGGGCGCACGCCTGTCCACTGAGCCCGTGGCCGAGGTGAGGCGAGACGACATGACGCGCGTTGCCGAGGCGCTCGGCGACCGAAGCGCCGTGACGCGGGGGCGTGGCGGGGTCCAGGCCGCCGGACAGCACCAGCACCGGGACGTCCGCACGCGGGACCTGATAGAAGCCTTCAGGGACGGGTCGCGTCGCGATCGCGGTGCACGCGTCCGTGTAGAGGTCCGTAAACACGCTGCCGAAGCGCGTGGCCGCAGCGGCCTTGAGCTGTGTCGGACCCAGTCGCGGCAGATCCTCCGCGCAAATCACGGCGAAGTGCATGCCGAGCGAAAAGTTCTCACTGACGCGACCGCTCACGGCAACCGACAGCGCGACGAGCCCGTTGAAGTCGCCTCCCTCTGCTTCGGCGAGCGCCTGCGGCAACATCGCACCCAGGGCCGGCACGTAAAGTGGCACGCGCAGCAGCGAGGCGAGCAGGCGCCGGTCCACCTGCAGCTTCTGCGGCTGTCCGGTCAGCGGATCCGCGACGGTGACCTCGAAGCCGTCGTCGGCACGCGCGAGCAGCGCGCCGATGCGCGCGTCGAAGTCGGGAAATCGGACTCGGCAGCGCTCGTCCGACCGGCAGGTCGCGGACAACGCGGCCAGCGCTGCATCGGCGTCGAGAGCAAAGGCTGCGGGCAAGGTCATGTCCGGCGGCGCCACGCCGTCCAGCACGGCGGTACGCACGTGCTGCGGGTAGCGGCGCAGGTACTCGAGTGCCGCGCGCGTTCCGTACGATCCGCCCCAGAGATTGATGCGCGCGGCTCCGAGCTTCATGCGCACCGCGTCGAAGTCGTCCACCGCAATCCAGGTCGCGTACTGCCGCGTGTCGGCACGCAGTTCACGCAGGCAGCGTTGCAGGCGCTCGACCTGCTGCGACGGATCGAGCGTGGCCGCCAGCGAGGGCTCATCGTCCGCGCAGTCGAGCGGGTTCGACTTGCCCGTGCCGCGCTGGTCGATGAACACGATGTCGCGGCGGGCATTCAGTTCAGCGAAGATCGGCATCGTCATGCCGATGACGCGGGTGGCCGCCTGTCCCGGCCCGCCGGCAAAGACGAATACCGGGTCCGGCTGCTTGTTGCGCGCCACCGCGGGCACGACGGCGAAGTGGATGTCGATCTTGCGGCCGGCCGGGGCGTCCGGATCTTCCGGCATCGATACGGCACCGCACAGGATCTCGCGTTCAACTCCGGGGAGGCGACACGGCTCCAGCCCGTCGGCGCGCGAACCTGTGCCGGGCCGGCATGCTGCCAGCACCAGCACGGCGGCAAGCACAAGTGCGGAAGTGATCGAATGCATGAACTTCATGGGAAGCGGCGCGCAGCATATCAATGCCATCGGACCGGTCCTGTCTCAGACGATGCTTCGTTGCCGGGGCGGCGCCGAACGCCGCGCCACAGGAGCGAACGGTGCCCCGGCGCGCAAGTTCAGTGTTCGGACACGACCTTGAGTCCGACCACTCCAGCCACGATCAGCAGCAGGCAGATCATGCGCGCGAGTGTCGCTGGCTCACGGAACAGGACCATGCCGAGCACCGCTGCACCGGCCGCGCCGATGCCGACCCAGACCGCGTACGCCGTGCCCACGGGCAGTGCCTTCATGGCCAGCGCGAGCAACCAGAACGACAGCATCGCGGCGGTCAGCGACGATTGCGCTCGGACCCGCTCGTGAGAAGCCGTCCGTGTACTTCATGCCGACGGCCCAGCCAATTTCAAGCAGCCCGGCGAGGACGAGCAGAATCCAGGCTTGGGCGGGCGTCGGCTGTGTCCAGGACATGGCGGTCAAGCGTGAGCGTGTTCAGGGGGTGGCGCACATCTTAAGTGCGCCAGCCAACTCCGTGCTGTCCGAGGCGCCAGGACGCGAGCGCGGTTCGGCCCTGTCGAATGGCAATCTGAAGGAATGCAATGGAACGACGCTTCTTTGCGCTGGGTTCGCTGTCGGCACTGATCGGAGTGGCGGCCGGTGCGTTCGGCGCGCATGCGCTGAAGGCGCGACTGGCACCGGAACTGCTGATCGCTTTCGAGACGGGGGTGAGGTACCAGCTGGTGCACTCCCTCGCACTGCTGGCGGTCGCGTGGGCGGTCGTGCGCTGGCCGGGCCGCGCAACCATGTCCGCCGGAGTGCTATTCCTCGCCGGCATCGTTCTTTTCAGCGGCAGCCTGTACGCGCTGGCGCTGACCGGGTCACGCGCGCTGGGGATCGTCACCCCGTTCGGCGGAGCGGCGTTCATCGCGGGCTGGGCCTGCCTCGCGTGGGGTGCATGGCGAACACAGCCGCGCGCCTGAACTGCACAGGCGCTGCACAGTCGCTGCACAGGCGCCTCCGTAGAATGTGCCTGTGTCTCCCACCGCGCGCCGCCTGTTCCTGGCCGGACTCGCTCTGGCCATTGTCGGCAGCGTGCTGTTCTCGGCCAAGGCGATCGTCGTCAAGCTTGCCTACCGGCACGGTGTCGATGCGGCCACGCTGATTGCCCTGCGCATGGCGTTTTCGGTGCCATTTTTCATCGCCGCGTATCTGTGGAGCAGCCGCGGCGCAGCGGCACTGACGGCGCAGGACCATCGGCGGCTCATCGTCATCGGACTGCTCGGCTACTATGCCGCGAGCTATCTCGACTTCCTCGGGCTGCAGTTCATCACGGCAGCGCTCGAGCGCCTGATCCTGTACCTCAACCCCACCATCGTCCTGCTGATGTCGGCATTGTTTCTCGGCAAACGCTTCAGTCGGCGCGACGTTTCGGCACTCGCACTCGCCTATGGCGGCATCCTGCTGGTGTTCCTGCACGATGTCAGCCTCGTGGGTGAGGGCGTTGCGCTCGGCGCCATGCTGGTGTTCGCAAGCGCCGTCTGCTATGCGGTGTATCTCGTGATGTCGGGAGAACTGGTGCGGCGCGTCGGCGCGATCCGCCTGACGTCCTATGCGATGTGTGTGTCGACCGTCGCCGTGTTCGCGCAGTTCGCGCTGCTCAATCCGCTGGGTGCGCTGAAGCAGCCGGCGCCGGTCTACTGGCTGTCGCTGGTCAATGGACTGCTGTGCACGGTGTTGCCGGTGTTCGCCACGATGATGGCGGTCGAGCGCATCGGTGCTGGCCGCACGTCGCTCGCGGCCATGGTGGGACCGGTGGCCACCATCGCACTGGCTTATGTGTTTCTCGGTGAGACCGTCGGTGGCTGGCAGATGGCCGGCACCGCCCTCGTGCTCTCCGGTGTGTACGTGTTGTCCCGACCATCCACGGCGCCCGCCCCGGCGGGCAGCGCCAGCAAGGAGATCCCATGAAGGCGAAGTCCATCGTTGTCCGCGCGCATGGCGGTGCGGACGTGCTCGAACTCACCGAACTCGACGTGCCGGACCCCGGCCCGGACGAGGTGCGCATCCGGCAGCACGCTATCGGGCTCAACTACATCGATGTGTATTACCGCACGGGGCTTTATAGCGGCGCGTTGCCACACGGCCTCGGCTTCGAGGGCGCGGGTGTAGTCGACGCCGTCGGCAGCAACGTGAAATTCCTGAAAGCAGGCGACCGCGTGGCGTATCCGCAGGGTCCGCTGGGCGCCTATTCCGAGGCGCGGACGATGCCGGCGGCCACCGTGGTCAGACTGCCGAAGCAGATCTCGTTCGAGCAGGGTGCGGCCGTGATGCTGAAGGGCCTGACGGTGCAGTACCTGTTTCGCCAGACCTATCGCCTGCAAGGCAATGAAACGATCCTCTTTCACGCGGCCGCGGGCGGCGTTGGGCTGATTGCGTGCCAGTGGGCGCGTGCGCTCGGAGTGAAGCTGATCGGCACCGTGAGTTCGCCGGAGAAGGCGGCGCTGGCGAAGAAAGCGGGCGCCTGGCAGACGATCGACTACAGCAAGGAAAACTTCGTCGAGCGTGTGCTGCAGCTCAACGGCGGCAGGAAGTTGCCGGTCGTCTATGACGGTGTTGGCAAGACCACCTGGGAAGGTTCGCTTGACTGCATCGAGCCGCGCGGCCTGATGGTGAGCTTCGGCAATGCCTCGGGCGCCGTGACCGGAGTTGCGATCGGCATCCTGGCGCAGAAAGGGTCGCTCTTCCTCACGCGGCCGACGCTCGCGACCCACATCGTGCCGCGCGCAAGACTGGAGGCTTCGTCGGAGGAACTCTTCGGCCTGATGATCGCCGGCAAGATCCAGGTCGACATCGAACAGCGCTATCCGCTCGCGGAGGCGGCCCGCGCGCATCGCGACCTCGAGGCGCGCAAGACCGTGGGGTCGACGGTGTTGCTGCCGGGATAGCAGGGCGGGTGAGATGTCGGCCAGCCGCGCAAGCGGCGCAGCCGGTGCTAGCCTAGTCTGGAGGTGGCCGCGCGCGCGCCGCACTCCGCTGGACAACGTGTCATCGACAAGGAGACCCATCATGAGCTCGATCCCGAATCAACTCGCCATGGCCGCAGCCGCATTGGGTGCCGTCGTCTTGACCGGTTGCGCCAGCATGAACGCGCCACCCTCGGCACAGGCCGAACTGAAGCCCACGCAGGGCAACACCGCGAGCGGCTGGGTGCGCTTCGAGCAACGCGGCAGCAACGTGCTGGTGACCGCGGAGGTACGCGGGCTGAAGCCCAACACCGAACACGGCTTCCACGTGCATGAAAAGGGCGATTGTTCGGCGCCCGACGCGACCAGCGCCGGCGGACACTTCAATCCGGGCGGCAAACCGCATGCGCATTACATGCAGGATGCGAGGCATGCCGGCGACATGACGAACCTGATGGCAGACTCGGGCGGCGTCGCCCGGTACAGCTACACCAGTGACATGCTGAGCGTTGCAGGCGGCGCAGCCAACGGTGTGATCGGACGTGCCGTGGTCGTGCATCGGGATCCGGACGACTACAGGAGTCAGCCCGCCGGCAATTCCGGTCCGCGCATCGCCTGCGGTGTGGTCGCCGCGCGCTGACTGCGTCAGGTCCGGAGCGCGTCGGTCACGCCAGTCACGGGTGGTACCCCGTGACCCGATCGACTTCGTTTTTCGAGCCCATGAACACTGCGACACGCTCATGCAGCGTCGTCGGCTGGATGTCGAGGATGCGCTGGTGTCCGTTGGTGGCGGCGCCGCCGGCTTCCTCGACCAGAAACGACATCGGGTTTCCTTCGTACATCAGTCGCAGCCTGCCGGGCTTGTCGGGTTCGCGCGCATCGCGCGGATACATGAAGATGCCGCCGCGCGACATGATGCGATGCACGTCGGCCACCATGGAAGCGACCCAGCGCATGTTGAAGTCCTTGCCGCGCGGTCCGGTCGTGCCGGCCAGCATCTCGTCGACGTAGCGCTTTCACCGGCGGCTCCCAGTGCCGCACGTTCGACATGTTGATCGCGAACTCCCTGGTGTCGGAGGGAATCCGGACGTTCTCCTGAGTCAGGACGAACGAGCCGGTGTCGCGCGCCAGCGTGAAGATCTGCACTCCGTAGCCCACGGACAGCACCAGCAGTGTCTGTGGCCCGTACACCGTGTAGCCGGCGCACACCTGGCGTGAGCCCGGCTGCAGGAACGAACTCTCGTCCGGCTCGACATCGCTCGAGGGCGCCCGCAGCACCGAAAATATGGTGCCGATCGAGACGTTGACATCGATGTTGCTCGAGCCGTCGAGCGGATCGAACAGCAGCAGGTATTTTCCGCGCGGGTAGGCCACCGGGATGCCGAGCGGGTTGTCCATTTCCTCGGAGGCCATGCCGGCCAGGTAGCCGCCCCAGCTGTTGGCCTCGACCAGGATCTCGTTGGACAGCACGTCGAGCTTTTTCTGCGCCTCGCCCTGGATGTTGGTGGTGCCGGCCCCGCCCAGCACGCCGCCGAGCGCACCCTGGCCCACGGCGTGGCTGATCGTCTTGCAGGCGCGCGCCACCGTCTCGAGCAGCAGGCGCAGCTCCGGGTCGAGCCCATGCTCCCGCTCGCAGCGGATCAGGTAATGAGTCAGCGACAGGTTCGCCATCAGTTCTCCAGCGATTTGGTGACGATCTCGCGGACATCGCGAGACAGATGTCCGGCCGCGGCCACGCGCTCGAGCGCGTGGCGCATTCCAGCCTGGCGGTCCGGGGTGAACTTGCGCCAGCGGTCGAGCGACCGCGCGATGCGCGACGCGACGGTCGGATTGATGCGGTCGAGCGTCAGCACCTGCTCGGCCCAGAACTCATAGCCGGCCGCGCCGCGCCGGTGGAACTCCGCTTCGTTCGCCATGCAGAACGACCAGATCAACGCAAAGACGTTGTTGGGATTGGAAAGCGAAAAGCCCGGATGGTGCAGCAGCCGTCGTACGCGCTCGACAACCGGCGCTTCGCCGGGCAGCAATATCGACGTGGCCTGCAACTGGTACCACTTGTTCATCAGCAGCGGTTCGTTCTGCCACTCGCGCGCAAGTCGGACCAGGATGTCGGCCTTCGCCGTCGACGGACTGTTGACGATCACCGCGAGCGCCGCCTGACGATCGGTCATGTTCGTGGCGGCGGCCAGTTGATGCTCGGCGAGTTCCACGGCGCCGGCCACCCGGCCCTCGGCCAGATAGGTCAGGGCCAGGTTTTTCAGCGCCCGCCGGCCGGCCGGACCGGGCGCCGGCGAGTACGCGCCGGGGGTCGCGTGGTTCGCGTAGACAGCGCGCCAAGCGTCGGCGAGCCGGCGGCCGATCTCGCTGAGCATGTGTCGGCGCGCCACTCGAATCGCTTCCGGGTCGACCACCGCCCGCTGTTCGCCGATGAAACCCTCGGCGGGCAGCGTTAACGCCTGCTCCTTGAAGGCCGGCGAGAGCGCGTCGTCGTCCAGGATGGCCTGCAGCACATCGGTGAACGTGTCGTCGAACTCGAGCGCACGGCCCGCCTCCACTGCGTCGGTCAGGCGCATCAGCTGTGTCATCGCGAGGCGCTGTCCTGCCTCCCACCGATTGAAGGCATCGGTGTCGCGCGACGACAGAAACGCGAGTTCGCGGTCCGTGTAACGGTAGTCGACGATCACCGGTGCCGAAAAGCCGCGCAGCAGCGAGGGCACCGGCCGTTCCGGCACGTTGATGAAGACAAACTGCTGCGTCGCCTGTGTCAGTTCGAACACGCGCGTGGCAAGTCCGGGACGTGGTTCGCCGTCGAGCTGCAGCGCAAGTTCGCGCCCGTTGGCGCACAGCAGTCCGACGGCAAACGGGATGTGGAACGGCTCCTTCGTCGGTTGCCCGGGCGTGGGTGGCGTCGACTGCGTGAGCGTCAAGGCGTAGGTGCGCCGGATCGGGTCGTACACGCCCATCGCCGCCACGTGCGGCGTGCCCGCCTGCGCAAACCATCGCCTGAACTGGTTCAGGTCGCGCGCGTTCGCATCACCGATCGCGGCGACGAAGTCGTCGCAGGTCACGGCCTCGCCATCGTGGCGCTTGAAGTACAGGTCCATGCCACGGCGGAAGCCATCGACACCCACCAGGGTCTGCAGCATGCGCACGACCTCGGCGCCCTTTTCGTACACGGTCGACGTGTAGAAGTTGCTGATTTCCTGGTACGACTCCGGTCTGACCGGATGAGCCATCGGGCCCGCATCCTCGGGAAACTGTGTGGAGCGCAGGCTGCGCACGTCGTCGATGCGCTTGACCGCCCGGCTCGACGGATCGCCCATCATGTCCGCCGAGAATTCCTGGTCGCGGAAAACCGTCAGTCCTTCCTTCAACGACAGCTGGAACCAGTCGCGACAGGTCACGCGGTTGCCGGTCCAGTTGTGGAAGTACTCGTGCCCGACGATCGATTCGATGTTGGCGTAGTCGATGTCGGTCGCGACCGTCGGACTCGCGAGCACATACTTGGCGTTGAAGATGTTGAGGCCCTTGTTCTCCATCGCACCCAGGTTGAAGTCATTGGATGCCACGACCATGAAGCGGTCGAGATCGAGCCCGAGCCCGTAACGGCGCTCGTCCCATGCGATCGCACGCTTCAGGCTCGACATCGCATGTTCCGTCTTGTCGAGATTTCCGGCTTCGACCCAGACCTGCAGCAATGCGTCGCGTCCGCCGGCACGGGGCCAGTGATCTTCCTTGGCAACGAATCGGCCGGCGACCAGGGCGAAAAGGTAGCTTGGCTTCGCGTGAGGATCGTCCCAGACGGCTTCGTGACGGCCATCGTCCAGCGAGCGCTCTTCGACCAGGTTGCCGTTGGACAGCAGCACCGGATAGCGGGACTTGTCGGCCCGCAGGGTGACGCGGTAGCGCGTCATCATGTCCGGCCGGTCGGGAAAGTAGGTGATGCGGCGGAAGCCTTCGGCCTCGCACTGCGTGAAGAAGCTGCCGTTCGAGACGTACAGGCCCATCAGCTCGGTGTTGGCTGCCGGGTGTATGCGGTTGACGATCTGCAGCGAGAAGGGCGCACGCGGGGCGCGCACCGCGATGCCGGTGTCGAGGCGCTCGAAGTCCCTCGCGTCGAGCGGCCGGTCGTCGAGCGTCAGCGCGACCAGTTCCAGATTCTCACCATCGAGCCAGAACGGCTCGTCCGACGTGCCGGCATCGACAGCCCGTCGGACAGTGAGGCGGGTGGCTACCGTCGTCACCTCCGCATCGAGGTCGAAGACGAGTTCGAACCGGTCGATCACGAACATCGGCGCGCGATAGTCGCTGCGCCGGAAAGTGACCACCTGGTCGTTACGCATCGGCATCGGAGGAATGGTCTGGCCGCGGTCGCGACGGTGGCAAGGCGAGGCCGGCGATTGTAGCGAGCGCTTATGCCTCGGCGTGCGCCGGCGGTCGCGTGTCGGGACGGCTGGCGAGGTGGATGCCGGCCACGATCAGTACGCCGCCGATCACGTGATAGAAGCCGATCGGCTCGCCCAGGATGAAGAACGACAGCAGGCCGGCGAACACCGGCGTCAGGTTGACGAAGTACATCGGCACGATGGCGCCCGCGCGCGCCACACCCCGGTCCCAGCAGAAGTAGGCGACCAGCGAGGGCAGCACCGCGACATACAGCAGCGCGGCCAGGTTGGACGATGTCGGCGCCGCCGTCTCCCCGGTCCACAGGTACTCCGCGATCGCGAACGGCAGGATCATCAGTGCGCCCAGCGCGATCTGCAGCGCGAGAAAGGCCGTCGCGGGCACGGTCGGCCGTCGCGTCCGCAAGAGCCACGTGTACAGGCTCCACGTCAGAGTGGCGACGAGCATGATCAGATCGCCCCGATCCAGTTGCAGTCGCGCGAGATTCAGGGCATCACCGCGCGCGATGACCAGCAGTACGCCCAGCAACGACAGCGCAGCGCCCAGCCATTGCCGACGCAGGACCGGTGTCGCGAAGAGCGCGGCTCCGACTATCAGCGTGAGTACCGGTGCCGAGGCACCGATCAGCGTCGCGTTGACCGCGGTCGACGTCTGCAGCGCGAGGTATTGCAGGGAGTTGTAGCAAGCGACGCCAAGGGCGCTGAGTGCGAACATGAGTCGCCACTGTCCGCGCAGCTGCGGCCAGGCGGCGTGCAGTCCGCGCAATGCGAACGGCAGCACGAGCAGCAGGGCCAGCGCCCAGCGCGCGAATGACAGTGCGAGTGGCGGAAAGTCGCCGACCAGGGCACGCGCGACGACCGCGTTGCCGGCCCAGAAGAGCGGCGGGGCGAGGAGCAGCGCCGCCGTGGAAGCTGAAATGCGTCGGGTCATCGGCCCGCGATGCTACGCGGGCCGTGGCACCGCGGGAGGCGGAGCTAGAACTCGAGTTCGTCCTTGATGGCGGCGATGCCGGCCTTGGCACAGGCGTCGTCGGCCTCACCGGTCGGTGCGCCCGACACGCCGATCGCGCCGACGTTGGTTCCACCCGAGGCGATGTTCACGCCACCGCCGACGGCGACGACATTGGCGATCGAACGTACACCGGAACTCGCGGCGCCCGACTGCGTCAGCTTTGCGAATTCGAGGGTGTCGGTGCGGAAACTGACCGCGGTGTAGCCCTTGTTGATCGCGGTCTGGACCGTGTGCGGTCCGGCAAACCGGTCGCGCATCAGCGCCTGCGCAACCCCGGCGCGATCGACCACCGCCACCGCCACCTGATAGCCGCGCTTGCGGCAGTCATCAAGTGCCGCGCGCACGGCCTTGGCCGCGGCTTCGGGTGTCATCTGCTTGACCTGATAGGTGCCCGATTGGGCAATTGCCGGAGTGGCGCTCAGCGCGCACGCGAACAACAGGCCGGCAGTCTTGATCGTGACGGATCGCATCGTGTCTCCCTCGAGAGTTGAAACGGGCTGCGCACTGTATCGCGACCCACGGGAAAGTGAGGTCGCGGTGCATGACCGGATCTTCAGCTGACGCCGCCAGACTAGCGATGCTTCTGTGCCTGCGATTGACCCTGCGCAATGGACGCGGCGCACGCCGTTGTCGGGCCTGACCGTACGAAGTCGGGCAGCTTGTTGATGATTTCGAGGTTTCGTCCCTCGCGCCGGCGATCCTCGGGCGCGGCTTGACACGGGTCAACGGTGGGCGAGGGCCGCGATGCAACACTGCCTGCGCTTTCCAAGCGGCGTGCTCTGGCACGCGGAGCCCCACCATGCAAGCCCTGAGGAGTCCCCGGCATTGGCCGGCCCTGGTCGCCCTGGCGACCGTCCTGTTTTCGTTGTCGGCGCCGGCCATGGCCGCCGACGCGGCTCCAGCCCCGAACGATGCCTGCCTGATGTGCCACGGTGATGCCGGGGCCAAGAACGCCGCCGGCAAGTCGATCGGGGTCGATGCGAAGGCCTTCGCCGGTTCGGTGCACGGCCAGATGAACTTCAAGTGCACCGACTGCCACAGCGACGTTTCGGCGGAGAAGCTGCCGCATGAACCAAAGCTCAAGCCGGCCAACTGCGGTTCGTGCCACGAGGCGGCGGTCAAGGAGTATCTGTCGACCGCTCACGCCAAGGCCCGCGCGGGCGGCAACATGGTCGCCGCCACCTGCAGCAACTGTCACGGCAACCACGACATCCAGAAGTCGAGCGAACCCGCTTCGCGCACCCACGTTGCCCGGGTCGAGAGCACCTGCGCTTCCTGTCATGGCAACGAAGCCCTGATCGAGAAGGCGAAACTGCCCGGCGGCAACATCGTCAGCCAGTACCACGACAGCATTCACGGCCAGAAGACCAATGGCAAGGGGGCCGGGGCCGCGAAAGCGCCGACCTGCACCGGGTGCCATGGCTCGCACAAGATTCTCAGCAAGAACGATCCGGCCAGCCGCGTGAACCGGGAGCACATCGCGCTGATGTGCGGCAGCTGCCACCAGCAGGTCTACAGCCGATTCAGCGGCAGCCAGCACGGCCAGTTGCGGCAGGCGGGAAATTCGGCGGCACCGACCTGCATCGATTGCCACAGCGCGCACCAGATCCAGCAGCACGGCATCGGAAAATGGCAGGTCGAAGTCATCAAGGAATGCGGCAACTGCCACCAGGACTTCATCAAGACCTACCGCGACACCTACCACGGCCAGGTGACGCAACTCGGCGGCTTCGCCCGCATGGCCACCTGCAACAGCTGCCATGGCGCGCACGAAGTGCTGCCGGCCTCGAATTCGAAATCGATGATCTCGCCGGAGAATCGCGTCACGACGTGCCGTACCTGCCACCCGGGCGCCAACGCCAACTTCGCGGCGTACAAGCCACACGGCAATCCGCATGACCGGCAGGGCGATCCGATTCTGTACTACACGCGTCTGTTCATGCAGTTGCTGCTTGCCGGCGTGTTTGGTTTCTTCGGAATTCACACGCTGCTGTGGCTGATGCGTTCGCTGAAGGATGTCCGCAGCGGCCGCGGCGGACGCAACGGCCACTGACGAGGACGGAACCATGTCTGCCACCACGATGACCCCCGCCCGTGCAATGGGAGCGGCCCCGGGGCGTTACTACCGGCGCTTCGGGCCGACCGAGCGTGTGATGCACGCTTTTCTGATGCTGACCTTCATCGGTTGTGCGATCACCGGAGTGCCACTGCTGTTTGCCGATCATGACTGGGCCACCACGCTGGTGAACCTGCTCGGCGGCTACCAGGGAGCGGCGCTGATCCACCGCATCTGCGGCGGGATCATGACCGTGGTGTTCGTCGGTCACGTCCTTCGCGTTTTCTTGCGTGCGTTCCTGGCCGAAGACTGGCTCTCGTACTTCTGGGGATCGAACACGATGGTGCCGAACCTGAAGGACGGCCAGGACATCGTCGGCATGTTCAAGTGGTTCTTCGGCAAGGGACCGAGGCCGCAGTTCGATCGCTACACCTACTGGGAGAAGTTCGACTACTGGGCGGTCTTCTGGGGCATGTTCATCATCGGTGGCTCGGGATTCATGCTGTGGTTTCCGACCTTCTTTTCGATGTTCCTGCCCGGCTGGGTCTTCAATGTCGCGACGATCGTGCATGGCGAGGAAGCCCTGCTCGCCGTGGGCTTCATCTTCACGATCCACTTCTTCAACGGCCATCTGCGCCCCGAGAAGTTCCCGATGGACCTGGTGATCTTCACCGGCCGCCTGCCGGAGCATGAACTCAAGGACGAGCGTTCGATCGAGTTCGAGCGGCTCGTGCAGCAGGGCGGGTTGAAGGCGCTTGAAGTGCCTGCGCCGTCGTCGCAATCGATCCTGTTCAGCCGGATCCTGGGCAGCGTCGGCCTGATACTGGGGGTGCTGACGATCCTGATCATCATCTACAGCGCGCTGGTCTGAAGTAGCATCGGAGTGACGCGGGCTCCGTCCGGGGGTGACGGGGCCCGTGGCTTAACCAGGAGGGCGAAAGGACATGAAGATGCACTTCGGTCGCAAGACCATGATGGGAGCCATCGGCACGCTGGTGGCAGCCGGCATCGGCCTGGCGGTGATCGGTGCGGTCGGCATCGTCGGTTGGGAGTACTCCAACAGCGACGCGTTCTGCGCCAATGTCTGCCACCAGGTGCACCCGGAAGAGTCGATCATCCACAAGCAGTCGGTGCACGCGCGCGTGAATTGCGTCGAATGCCACATGGGTCGCATGTCGACCCTGCACCTGATGGCGTTGAAGCCGACGCACATCAACGAGCTCTGGGGCATGATCGTCGGCTACGAACGGCCGGTCGCCTCGCATACCCTGCGGCCGTCGCGCGACAACTGCGAGGCCTGCCACTGGCCGTCGGCCGAGCACCACGACAGCGTCGCGCTGAAGAAGCGCTACGCAACCGATGAGAAGAGCAGCGAAGAGACCACGCGCCTGACGCTGCACACGGGATACGGCGTGCTGCGCGAGAAGGACGCCAAGGGCATCCACTGGCACATCGAAAACGAGGTCCTGTTCAAGACGCCGGTGGCGCAGCAGCGCGAGATCCCGTGGGTGCAGGTCAAGACCAAGGACGGGAAAGTCACCACCTATGTCGATCCGACCTCCAAGATCCCGGCGGACCAACTGGCGAAGGCCGAGCCGCGCCGCATGGAGTGCTACGACTGCCACAACTCGGTCGGGCATCCCTTCCTGAATCCGTCGCGCGCGGTCGATGAAGCCCTGTCCGCGGGCCGGATCGATCGCAGCCTGCCGAACGCCAAGGCGCGCGCCGAGGCGCTGATCACGGCGGCCGGCGACCTCAGCGGGCCGCGCAAGGAACGCGAGACAAAGATCGACGAACTGATCGCGGCGTCCACGGCGAAAGCCGCCGTCAAGCCCGATCACCAGGCGAAGGACAAGCAGTTCGGCGCCGAGATGCGCAATATCCTGCTCAACACGTCGTTCGAGGCCAAGGGCATCACCTGGAAATCCTTCCCGACCCACACAGGCCACCTCGACAATCCCGGCTGCTTCCGCTGCCACGATGGCAAGCACCTGAATGAGAAGGGCGAGTCGATCCGGCTGCAGTGCACGCTCTGTCACGACCTGCCGCAGGTCACGCTCGAAAGCGGCAAGGGTTCCGTGCCGTCGACGGTATCGGCGGGCCTGACGCCGCCAGCCAGCCATAGCGAACCCAACTTCATGCACGATCACCGCATCAAGCTCGACGACACCTGCACGATGTGCCACGGCAAGATCGAGTTCGGGCGCGAAGGCGGTGGCTTCTGCTCCAACCCGGCCTGTCACGGCCGCAGCTGGCCGGCAGTCAACCTGAACGTCGAGTACAAGTCGCCGCAGGCAGCGCCGCCCGCGGAGCCGGCCGCCAAGTCCGCTCCGAAGGCTGCGCCGGCGAAGGCCGCCCCGACGAAGGCATCGAAGTAGGGCACTTTCGAAGTAGGCCCTTTCGCCAGGACTACGGCCGCTGCGGCGGCCGTTTTCTTTGGGCGCATGGCCGATACACTGGACCTTTCAAGAGCTCGGAGGCCGACGATGAACCTGGCTGACCTGAATCGCTTCATCGGCGACAAGTGGGACCATGACGTGGTCCCTCGCCTGGTCGACTACGTCCGCGTGCCGGCCAAGTCGCCGGCGTTCGATGCCAGCTGGGCGGCCCATGGGTACCTGCAGCAAGTGGTCAAGGATGCCGAGGCCTGGTGTCGCGCGCAGGCCATCGTGGGATTGAAGATCGAACTGGTGGCAATCGAGGGCAGGACGCCGTGCCTGCTCTTCGACGTGCCGGCCACACACGGGCTGGGCAACGACCGTACGGTGCTCTTCTACGGTCACCTGGACAAGCAACCGGAGATGACCGGCTGGCGCGACGACCTGGGCCCGTGGAAGCCGGTTATCGAGGATGGCAAGCTGTACGGGCGCGGCAGTGCGGACGACGGCTATGCGATCTACGCGGCCCTGACGACGATCGCCGCGATCGACGCGCAGGGTGTGCCGCGGCCGCGCTGCGTCGGCATCATCGAGAGCTGCGAGGAAAGCGGCAGTCCCGATCTTCCCGACTACCTCGAACTGCTGACACCACGCTTTGGCGATGTGCAGCTCGTCGTCGGTCTCGACTCGGGTTGCCGCAGTTACGAGCAGCTGTGGGTCACGACCTCGCTGCGCGGACTGGTCGGTGGCGTGCTGACGGTGGAGATCCTGTCGGAGGGCGTGCATTCCGGGCACGCCAGTGGGATCGTGCCCTCGTCATTCCGCATTGCACGGCAACTGCTGAACCGGCTCGATGATCCCGCCACCGGACGGGTGCTGCTGCCCGAACTGCACGCCGAGATTCCGGGCGAGCGACTGCAGCAGGCGCAGGCGGCGGGCGCGATCCTGGGCGACTCGGTATGGCAGGAGTACCCGTGGGTCGGCTGCACGCACGGTCCGGACGGCCACGCGCACGCGCAGCCGACGACGACCGATCCGGTCGAGGCGATCCTCAACCGCACCTGGCGGCCCGCGCTCGCAGTGACCGGGGCTGCCGGATTCCCGGCGATCGATTCGGCGGGCAATGTGCTGCGGCCCAAGACGACGTTCAAGCTCAGCATGCGAATCCCGCCGACTGTCGACGGCGAAAAGGCGACGTGGGCGATGCAGCGTGCGCTGACCGATGCTCCTCCCTACAACGCCAAAGTCAGCTTCACACCGGACTGGGGCGCCACCGGCTGGAATGCGCCGGTCACCGCGCCGTGGCTGAAGCGGACGCTCGACGAGGCATCGCGTCGTGTTTATGGCAAGGAAGCGGCCTGGGTCGGGGAGGGCGGAACGATTCCGTTCATGAACATGCTCGGTGAGCGTTTTCCGCAAGCCCAGTTTCTGATCACCGGCGTGCTGGGACCCCACTCGAATGCGCACGGACCCAACGAGTTCCTGCACATTCCCTACGCAAAGCAACTGACGGCCGCCGTGGCCAGCGTGGTCGCTGCGGTGCGCTAACTGCTGTTCGCTAACTGCGGTGCGCTAGACGCGACGCAGATCGCGCCCGATGTGCCAGTGGTCGGACCAGGCCACCGTCGCGCTGCGCAGGAAGTGCGCAATCGTCGAGGCACCGATGCGGGGCAAGCCGAGATGTTGCGCGGCGCGTTCGAGTTCAACGAGGGCTTCGGTCCGATCGAGTGCGTGCGCGCCTGTCTGCTTCGACAGTTTTTCACCGCGCTCGTTGACCACCAGCGGCACGTGCAGGTAGCGCGGCGTCGGCAGCTCAAGTGCCCGCTGCAGGGCGATCTGGCGTGGGGTGTTGTCCAGCAGGTCGGCGCCGCGCACGATGTCGGTGATGCGCTGAGCGGCATCATCGACCACGACGGCCAGTTGGTACGCCCACAGACCGTCCGCCCGCCGCACGACGAAGTCGCCCACGTCCCGGTCAACGTGCTGCCCGATGCGGCCCGCGGCGCGATCGTCGAACTCCACCCGGCCTGCCGGCACGCGGAAGCGCCACGCGCGGATCTCACGACCGCCTGAACCGCCACGGCAGGTGCCGGGATAGACACCGGCCGACCGGCCCTCCCGCGCGGCCGCCAGCTCGACTTCCGTGCGCGAGCATGCGCAGCCGTAGATCAGTCCGCGATCGTGCAGGCGGCCGAACGCGTCTGCATAGAGCTCGGCCGCGTTCGCTCTGCAACGCGACCGGCTCGTCGGAGTCCATGCCGAACGCCGACAGCGTCGCAACGATGTCGGCCGTCGCACCGGGGACTTCGCGCGGTGGATCCAGGTCCTCGATGCGCACCAGCCACGCGCCGCCGTGTGCCCGCGCATCCAGCCAGCTCGCCAGCGCCGCGACCAGGGATCCCGCGTGCAGCGGCCCGGTCGGAGAAGGTGCGAAACGACCTCGGTATTCGGTTGTTTGCCGGGGAGCCTGGGGACTTGAGGTCTGCATGAAGCCGATTACCACCGTAACCGCCGCGCATATCGCGGCTCAGGCGATGCCATGTTGCGGCGATTATCCCGCTACGCCTATCCACCCCTGAGCCGCGCCCTGCCGGCACGGTCGACACAGACACCCAATCCGTGGCACGACGCGCTGTTTCCGCCGAACTCTTCAAGGTCGCCGTCGGACTCGGACGCAACACCTGGTACGCGAGCCTTGCGTTCGGCCTGCTGGCGGTGCTTCTGCTGGCCCGTGAAGACCGGGTTCCCGCGGCCTCGATCTGGTGGGTCACCCTGGCGTGTGCGGTGCTCGCGCGCACGGCGTACTGTCAAAGCGCGTTGACGCAGCTCGCGGCGCACCCGCGCAAGCTGCCGCAGCGCGCAGACTGGTATGCGCTGGTGGCGGCGACCGAAGGGATCGCCTGGGCGATGCTGCTGGTGCTGCTGCCGTCGACGTCGGAAGGCGGGCTGATGTTCCAGCTGGGCCTGACCGTACTGGTCGCGCTCGGCGTCCTGCTGCCGTTCGCACCTGCGGGCCTGCCATGGATCGCGTTCGCGATCCCGGTCGGCTTTGCACAGCTGGTCGCGCTGCTGTCGCGCGAGATGCCGAATCACGAACTCGTCATGCTGACCTGGACGATGACGATGCTCGGCGGCGCGTTGACTGCGCAATGGCTGAAGCGGGCACTGTCGAACAACCTGTCCATGCGCCATCGCGCCGACCTGTCGGCGCGCACACAGGAGCAGGCCAACGCCGAACTCAACCGGAGCCGCGAGCAGCTGCGACTTGCACTGGATGCAATCGATGCCGGCATCGCCGACACGAACCTGATCACCGGCGAGCGCTTCTTCTCGGCGCGCTACTTCAGCATCCTCGGCTACGACGATCGCGAATCCTTCCTCAAGGACCATCGGTTCTCCGATGCGCTGCATCCGGATGATCGCAACCGCGTGCTCGCGGCGCGCAAGAAGCACACCGAGACCGGCGTGCCGCTGCGGGAAGAATGCCGCCTGAGACGGGCGGATGGCGGCTACGTCGGGGTCATCCTGCGGGGCGAGTCGGTTCGCGGCACCGATGGCAAGCCGACGCGACTGGTGCTGTCGATCGTCGACAACACCGAGCACCGCATTGCGCAGCATCGACTCATCGACAGCGAGCGGCGCTACCGTGCGCTGGTCGAGGCATCGCCTTCGCTGATCTGGGTTTCCGACGAGAAGGGGCGCCTGACGTTCGTCTCGGATCGCGCCTGTCGCGACATGTTCGGTGTCGAGCCGCGGGAACTGATGGGCCGCCATGTGGCCGATTTCAACGGACCGGGATTCACGCGGCGCGAGTTCCTGCGTCGCTTTTCGCCGGCCATGCATGGGCGGTCGGTGTTCGGCATGGAGGCCGTGCTGCGCAACCGCCAGGGCGAAGCCGTGCATGTCAACGTCAGTGCGATGCCGATCCTCAACGAGGCCGGGCAGGTCGAGTCGGTAACGGGGGTCTGCGCCGACATCACGGCCATGAAGCAGCGCGAACGCGAACTGAACATCGCGATGCGCAACCAGCAGGCCGTGTTCGACGCGGCAGGCGAAGGCATCGTGTTCGTGCGCAATGCGCGCATCGAGGGCCCGAATCGTGCGCTGGCGCGCATGCTGGGGGTGACGCGCGAAGCGCTGGTCGGCCAGCCGGTCGAGGAGATCCTCGCGACCCGCTCCGACTGGGAAACCATCGACCAGGCGACGCGCGCGGCGTCCGTGCGCGGCGAGGCGGCGATCCATGAAGTGATGCTGCGCGCCAACGACGGTCGCAACGTCTGGTGCCAGCTGACCTCGCGCCAGGCCGGCGACGGCGGTGCCTACATCCTGGTGCTGACCGACATCACCTCGCTGAAGCGGCGCGAGGAACTGGCCTGGCATCAGGCCAACCACGACGATCTCACGGGGCTGCCGAATCGCCGTCAGCTCGGCGAGCACGCCCGCCGTCTGCTGTCGGTCGCGCTGCAAAAGCGGCGGCTCGCAGCCGTTCTTGTGCTGGATCTGGACGGGTTCAAGGAGATCAATGACCTGTTCGGACACTCCTACGGCGACAACCTGCTGAAGCGTGTCGCGTTGCGGCTGTCGGGCGTGCTGCGTGACTACGACGTGGTGGCGCGCACGGGCGGCGACGAGTTCGTGGTGCTGTTGCCCGAAATCGAGCAGCCGTCGATCGCAATGGTCGTGGCCGAGAAGCTGATTGCGGCCGCGAGCGAAAACGTCGAGAACCACGGACGCTCGCTGCGACTGCACGCGAGTGTCGGCGTCGCCCTGTTCCCGAGCGACGGCCACGACTTCGACACGCTGCTGGCGGCGGCCGATGGCGCGATGTATGCCGCCAAGGCCGGCGGCAAGAACCGCTACCAGCTCGCCAGCGAACTCGTTCGGACGGCCGTTTCGCCGAGTCGGGTGAACTGAGCGCCTTGTAGCGCCTCGGAGCGCCTCGCGAAGCGAGCGCGCTATCTTCGTCCGTTCGGATTAACCTTCGGCCGGCCGACTGCTGGCAATTGCCGTAGCTTTCGCGTGACCGCTAGCATGGCTTCCCTGCGCCCCGCGCCGTGATTTCGCGCGGGTGCATTGCCAGTGCGGAGTTTGCGATCGATACGAGGGATCTGACCCGGGGACTCAGTGCATTGCGGCGCGCCGGATCGGCGCGCACGCTTGAAGGTCGGTTCGACCTGCGCGTGCCGTTCGCGGTCGAGCGCAGGCTGCTGCCGGTACTGCTGCTGGTCGGCCTGGTCGCTGCTGCAAGTGCGACGGCGGTGGGAGCGCCGGCGCTCGTCTGGAGCTGGTTCGCGCTGTACGCCGTCAATTCGGCAGCGCGCTATCTGCTGGCCACGACCTACGGCGACGCGCGCCAGCCGATCCCGACCGATGCGCGTTGCGCGCGCCAGTACCTGGCCTGCTCCGTGGCGGACGTGCTGCTCTGGGCGGCGCTGTTCGCACTGGTGCCGAATCCGGCGGCCTTCGTTGCGGGGCCGGGCGCCTTTGCGGCGGCGGGTGGCGTACTGCTGGCCGCGTTGAGCTTCGGCGGCTGGCCGCGCGTCTGGACGTTTTATATCGCCGCGTGGGTTGGTGTGCTCGCGGTCATCGCGGCGCGAACGAGCGGCACGCTGACCAGCTTCGCATTCGCGTTCCCGCTGTGGCTGCTGGCGGTCTGGTGGCTCGGCCGGCAGCAGCCCCTCGGACGTCATGCCGATCGACGGGCGGCGCAGACGCTGATCAGCAATCCGACCAAGTTCGGCTGGCAGGCCGCCATCCATGCGATGCCCACGCCGGTGATCGTGGCTCGCAACGGGCGCATCATCGAAGTCAATCGCTCGGCCTGCGAGTTCATCGGCCGCAGCGAACGCTCGATCCTCGGCTGCACGCTCGACGAGTGCCTGATTGCCGAGCCGCCCGAGGCCTTGCAGCCGGACAAGCACCGCTCCGAGTCGAGCGCGTCGGTCGACGTGCGGCCGGCGGACCGGACCTTCGACGGCTCGCCCTGGTCGGGCCGCGTGCGCTACATGGAACCGGGCCGAGTCTCGTCGGTCATGGTGATCGCGCTGACCAAGGCCGCACAGGAGCCGTTCGGCCCAGCGCGGCTGCTGGAGGACGCGCGCCGTTTCGCCGAGTGGATCGGCGGCCTGCAGGGACTGCCCTGGTATCGCGACGAACGCGGCGTGCTCATCGTGCCGCGGGAATTCCCGGCGCCGGAGGAGGGCCAGCGTGCGAGCGATGCGACCGCGTTCCCGCTGGCCTACCTGCTCGCCGCCGAAGATCGCGAGCGCGTGCATGCGCTGTACCGTGAGTTCCTGCGCGCAGGTACGGTGTTCGATGAACGCATGGCCCTGCGTGACACGCAGGGAGTACCGCGCGAAGTGCGCGTGGTCTGCGTCGTTCGTCCGTCCGGCACGGAGAGCCTCGCGCCGGTGATCGGCACGATTGCGGCCGCGCGTCCCGAGGCGCCGCGCGCGCCGGCCGAGCCGGTCGCGGACCTGCTGTCGCGACTGCCGGTGGTCGTCTGGCTCGTCGACACCTCCGGGCGCGTCGTTCATGCGACAGGAACAGACCCGCGGCGCTGGGGCATGGTGGCCGAGGCGCGCACGCGTCCGGAGTGGCATGCCGCGTTCGCCTTCAAGCCGGAGTCCCTGCCCGTCGTCCAGGAAGCGCTGCAGAAGGCGCTGCGTGGCAAGCCGAGTTTCGATGTCCGCAACGCGCGCACCAGCCGCTCCGGCGGGCGCCTGAGCCTGCGCAGCCATTTCGTGCCCTATGAAGGCAAGCGCATGCAGGCGGTGCTCGTGATGGACACGATTGCATCGCCGTTCGAGCTGCTCGAGATGGATCGACTCAAGCGCAGCAAGGGTCAGTACAAGTCGCTGGTGGAGGCCTCGGCGAGCCTGATCTGGGCCTGCGACGAACACTTCACGCTCACCTTTGCCAGCCGCCGGGCGGCGCGCGACATCTACGGGTATGAAACGCGGGAACTGCTCGGCAAGCCGGCATCGGTCCTGCTGCCGACCGACGCCGAGCAGCCGGCGGTGCGGCGCGCGTTCGAAGGACTGCGCGAGGGCCGCTCGATCCGTGACCTCGAGGCGGTCCACATCACGCAGGAAGGACGCCGCGTCATCGTGTCGATCAGTGCCGTGCCGCTGCGCCATCCGGGTGGCCGCTTTGCCGGCGCGATCGGCATGAACGCCGACCTGACTGCGCTCAAGTCGCGCGAGACCCGGCTGTCGGAAGCGCTGCGGGTCGAGCGCACGGTATTGGATTCTGCCGGCCAGGCGATCGCGGTCGTCAAGCAGGGCCTGGTGCAGCGCTGCAATGACGCGTTCCTGCGCCTGGCAGGCTTGCCGCCCGAGCAGCTTGCGCGCGCGCCGCTCAATGAATGCCTGCTCGAACGCGAGGACTGGGATGAACTGACGCAGGCCGCAGACGAAGCGCGCAGCCGCGACCAGGCCGTGGTGCGTGAGCTGCGCGTGCAGCGCGGCGCGAGGCTCGGCCATGGCGAAGGCGCTGCCTGGTGCCAGATCACCGCGCGTTCGATCGCCGCCGGCGAGTTCGTGCTGGTCATCGCCGACATCGACATGATCAAGCGCCGCGAGGCCAGCGCGCTGCACGAGGCGCAGCACGACGACCTGACCGGGCTGCCGAACCGCCGGCTGCTGGCCGAACGCGCTGCGGCAGCGCTCGCGACCTCGGAACTGCGCAAGGTCAGTTGCGCGGTATTGGCGATCGACCTCGACGGTTTCAAGGAAATCAATGATCGCTACGGTCACGAAGTCGGCGACGACATGCTGCGCGAGATCGCTGCGCGTCTGACACGCGTGATGCGGCCGCAGGACACGGTCGCGCGCCGAGGCGGCGATGAGTTCGCCGTGCTCGTGCCCGATGTTGGTTCGGTGCTCGAAGTGGAACGCATTGCCACGCGGCTGCTGCAGGCGATCGAGCAGCCGGTGGCACAGCAGCAGGGTCGCCCGCCGCTCAGCGTGTCGGCCAGCATCGGCGTGTCGCTCGCACCGGAACAGGGGCGGGATCTCGAGCGGCTGCTGCAGCTGGCAGACCTGGCGATGTACGACGCCAAGCTCAAGGGCAAGAACCGCTTTGCATTCGCACAGGGTGCGGGGCTGCCCTCCAACGTCACGCCACTAGTGCCGCGCGTGTCGCGGACGTCCTGAGTTTTTCCAGCCACCACGCGACCGCCTTGCCGCGGGCGTCATTGCGCCACGCCATGTGCATCGTGCTGTCGCCGCGCTCCTGGTCGGTTGCTTTCACGATCAGTTCGCCTCGCGCGAGCGCGTCGCGCACCAGATGCGCCGGCAGGAAGCCGCAGCCGAGCCCGGCCTTCTGCGCGGCGATTTTCGCGGCCAGGTTCGGCACCGTCAGCACGTCGGCCAGTCCCAGCAGTCCGGCCGCCCGAGGCGCCATCCGCTGCGAAGTGTCGGCGACGACGACCTGCCGGTGCTTGCGCAGTTCGCTGGCAGGCAGCGGCGACTCGACGGCGGCCAGCGGGTGGCTGGGCGCCACTGCAAACACGAAGCTCACCGTGGCGAGCGGTTCGGCCCGGTAGCCGGCGCCCAGGCGGGACGGCTCCGGGCCTTCCTGTATCGCACCGATGGCAAGGTCGGCGCGGCCCGACATCAGCGCATCCCAGGTTCCGCCCAGGACTTCGTCGGTGATCTTCAACTGTGTCGGCGCGACACGCATGAATTCGTCGAGCAGAGGGACCAGCCGGACGAAGGGAATGAGGTTGTCGAGCGCCAGCGTGAGTTCCTGTTCCCAGCCCGAGGCCACGCGCCGCACGCGCTGCGCCAGTTCCTCGGCGGCGGCCAGCAGGTGGCGGCCTTCGCGCAGCAGCTCCTCGCCGGCGGGCGTCAGGCGGGCGCGATAGCCGCGCCGGTCGAACAGCAGAACGTCGAGATCGTCCTCGAGCCGGCGCACCGCGTAGGTGACCGCCGACGGGACGCGGCCGAGTTCGTCGGCCGCACCGGCGAAACTGCCGCGCCGGGCGATCGCATCGATCAGTTGGAGGGCGTCCAGAGTCAGCGTCGACATGATGTTGAATAAATTCGAATGACTTCGTCAGTCTAATCCCGATGTGTTTACTCGGATATACGTTCAATATCGCTGCTGGAACCACGGTCCGTGAAGGATCGGGTTGAACGAAAGGAGTGAATTCAATGATGTCGGTACGAGCGGGTAACGAGCGCGGCTATGCCGATCACGGCTGGCTCAAGTCGTTTCACAGCTTCTCATTTGCTGAATATCATGATCCGGACCACATGGCCTTCGGACCGCTGCGGGTCATCAACGAAGACCGCGTCGCAGCGGGCAAGGGATTTGGCACGCATGGTCATCGCGACATGGAGATCATCAGCTACGTGCTGGACGGCGAACTTGCGCACAAGGACAGCATGGGCACGGGTTCGGTGATCCGGCCCGGCGACGTGCAGCGCATGAGCGCCGGTCGTGGCGTGATGCACTCGGAGTTCAACCACTCGAACTCCCAGACGACGCACTTCCTGCAGATCTGGATCCTGCCGAACGTCACCGGGATCGCACCCAGCTACGAAGAGAAGCGCTTCGAAGCGGCAGAAAAGCGTGGACGCCTGCGGCTGGTGGCGTCTCCGGACGGTGCCCAGGGGTCGGTAACGATCCACCAGGACGCGCGGGTCTATGCGGGCCTCTTCGAAGGCGCCGAGTCCGCCACGCTCGACATTGCAGAGGGTCGGCGCGCCTACGTGCATGTGGCACGAGGCAGCGTGCGGGTTAACGGTAAGTTGCTCGACGCAGGCGACGCCGCGAAGATGACCGACGTTGACCGACTCGAACTGTCGCAGGGTTCGGGTGCCGAAGTGCTGGTTTTCGATCTGCCGTAATTCCAACCATCGGTCCCGGCCGCCGTCCGGCCGGGACCCACCTCTCTCTGGAGAATTTGCATGACCATGAATCAGAACGCCATGGCGCTGGTAGGACGGATCCTGCTGGCGCTGATGTTTCTCATCGCAGGAATCGGCAAGATCGGCGCCGGCTTTGCCGGGACCGTCGGCTATATCGGTTCGGTCGGGCTGCCTCTGCCGCAGGTCGCCGCGATCGGCGCGATCATTGTCGAGATTGTCGCGTCACTGGCGCTGATCATCGGCTGGAAGACACGCTGGGCCGCACTCGCGCTGGCGATATTCAGCGTGGCCGCTGCGCTGCTGTTCCATAACTACTGGGCGATGCCTGCGAACCAGCAGATGATGCAGCAGATCATCTTCATGAAGAACCTCGCCGTCGCCGGCGGCCTGCTGATGCTCGCGGTTGCAGGGCCGGGCGCGTGGAGTGTCGATCGCCGCTGAGTCTGCCTTCGATCAGGCAAGAACACGCTTGAGGAATCCGGCGATCTGCCGGATTTCCTCTTCGCACAGGGAGTGCGGCATCTCGTATTCGTGCCATTCGACGTCGTAGCCCGCGGCCTTCAACTGGTCGCGCGACGCGGTGGCGCGCGCCAGCGGGATGACGGGGTCGCTGCGGCCATGCGCCATGAAGATCGGTACCGCGCGACTCGCGGGCGCGCGCTCGGACTCGAATGCGGCGGCGAGTGGCAGGTAGGTCGATAGTGCGAGCAGCCCCGCCACAGGTTCGTCCTGGCGCAGTCCGGTTTGCAGTGTGATCGCACCGCCCTGCGAGAAACCGGCAAGCAGGATGCGCGATCGCGGTGTTCCTCGCGCCACTTCGCGCGCTATCAGCGCCTCGATGCGCTGCTGCGAGTCGCGGATTCCGTCCTCGTCCTCGCGCCGCACGAGGTCGGTGCCGAGAATGTCGTACCAGGCGCGCATGACGTAGCCGCCATTGATCGTGACCGGCCGCGTCGGTGCGTGCGGAAAGACGTAACGTGCGGCCGGCGCGCCGAGCTTTTCGAGTTCCCGCACGACCGGCACAAAGTCATAACCGTCGGCCCCGAGGCCGTGCAGCCAGATCACGCTCGCAGCTCGGCGCCGGATGCGTCTGTAACTCGACGGCCTGCAGCAGTTCTGTGGTCATGCGTGTGCCTTGCGGACGGCGCTCTTCGGCCGGAATGCCTTGCTGACGTCGTCCCGCGTTTCGATGTAGGGACCGCCGATCAGGTCGATGCAATAGGGCACAGCGGCGAAGATGCCGTGCGCACGCGGCGTTCCATCGGGGCCTCTGAGGCCCTCCAGAGTCTCGGCGATCGCTTTCGGCTGACCTGGGAGATTGAGGATCAGCGCGGCGTGCCCGGTCGTCTCGCGCACGACGCCGACCTGGCGCGACAGGATCGCGGTGGGCACGAACTCCAGCGAAATCCGGCGCATCTGCTCGCCGAAGCCGGGCATCTCGCGGGTGGCGATCGCGAGCGTGGCCTCGGGCGTCACATCGCGACGCGCCGGTCCGGTGCCACCGGTGGTCAGCACCAGGTCGCAGCCGACATCGTCGACGAGTTCGATCAGTGCCTGCTCGATCGCGGCGCGTTCGTCCGGTATCAGGCGCTCGTGCGCTCTGCCACGGCGACGTCAACGCGCGCTCGAACCACGCTTTCAGCGCCGGCAGTCCCTGGTCGGCATACACGCCCTGCGAGGCGCGGTCGGAGATCGAGACCAGGCCGAGGATCAGTTCGTCGGGATGGCGGCGTTCAGCCTTCATGGGCGGCCTGTGAGTCGAGTTGGTCATGCAGCCAGCGATAGAGTTCACGCGCATGCCGCGGCCCCTGTCCGGCGGAGTTCTCGCGCCGCGCGGCCCGGATCGTTGCGCGCAGCCACTGCACGTCGGCCGCCGGGTGGGCGGCGACGAATTCCGTCAGTGCCGCGTCGTCCTCGAGCAGCCGGTCGCGCCAGCGCTCGGCCAGGTGCATCAGCGCAACCGCCGCGCGCGACTCGCCGGTGGCGTTGTCGATCGCAGCGCGTATCGCATCGGCATCGACCTGGCGCATCAGCTTGCCGAGGTACTGCATGTGGCGGCGACGGCCTTCGTGGCTGGTGACGCGATGTGCGAACTCGACCGCCTCGCGCAGCTCGTCCGGCAGGTCGATGCGCTGCAGCTGGTCGCGACGCAGCTGCACCAGCTCGGCGCCCAGCGCCTGCAATGCATGCATGTCGCGCTTGCGCTGCGACTTGCTGGGCGCCTCGCCTTCGTCGCCCGCGGTGGCGTCGCCTGGCGCATGGTCCGAACGTTCCCTGTTCATCGTTGTTTATGATACCGAGCAGGCTGCATGATTCGGATGCAGCAGCATTCGGGCAACATGCGGGCGGCAATCAGGCGGCATTCGCCGTCGCGGCATACCCAGGGGCATCGCAACGGCATGACCGTCTTCTCCATTTCCGACGACCGGCTGCGCGAACTGGCGCAATCTGCGCTCGGTCACGCGCGGTCGCTCGGTGCGTCCGACGCCTCGTGCGAGGTCAGTGAATCGACTGGCCTGTCAGTCACGGTGCGCAAGCGCAAGGTCGAGACGATCGAGCACACGCGCGACAAGGGCCTGGGCGTGACCGTCTACCTCGGGCAGCGCCGCGGACATGCGTCGACGTCGGACTTCTCGGCCACGGCCGTGCGCCAGGCGGTCGAGGCGGCGCACAACATCGCGCGCTTCACGGCGGAGGACGACGCGGCCGGACTGCCGGATGAAGACACCTTCGAGCGGCGGCCACGCGACGTGGATCTGTTCCACCCGTGGCTGCTCGATACCGAGGAGGCGATCGGCCTGGCGCAGCGCTGCGAGGCGGCGGCCTTCGACGTCAGTCCGCGCATCGTCAATTCGGAAGGCGCGAACGTTTACACGTCGTCGGGCCACTTTGTGCTCGCGAACACGCGCGACTTCATGGCGGGTTATCCATACTCGCGCCACTCGATCTCGGTCTCACCGATCGCCCGGGACGCCAGTGGCATGCAACGCGACGACTGGTTCTCCTCGTCGCGCCTGCACGCCGAACTGGCGTCGCCCGAAGCCATCGGCGACTATGCGGCGCGGCGCGCGCTGGCCCGGCTCGGTGCACGCAAGCTCGGCACGCGTCAGTGCCCGGTGCTGTTCGAGGCGCCGCTCGCGTGCGGGCTGCTCGGCAGTTTCGTGCAGGCCACCAGTGGTGGCGCGCTGTATCGGAAGTCGACCTTTCTGGTCGACTCGCTGGGCAAGCAGGTATTCGCGCCGCACATCACCATCGAAGAAGATCCGTACCTGCCGCGCGGACCCGGGTCGAGCCCGTTCGACGAGGAAGGCGTGCGCGGCCTGTGCCGGCAGGTCGTCAGCAAAGGCCGCCTCGACGGTTACTTTCTGTCGACCTATTCCGCACGCAAACTGGGCATGAAGTCGACCGGCAATGCCGGGGGCTCCTACAACCTGACGTTGCGCTCCAGCAACACGGACGACGAGGACGACTTCGAGGTCATGCTGCGCCGACTCGGAACCGGACTGCTCGTGACCGAACTGATCGGGCAGGGCGTGAACTACGTCACAGGAGACTATTCGCGCGGCGCCAGCGGTTTTTGGGTCGAAGGCGGACAAATCCGGCATCCGGTCGAGGAAATCACGATTGCCGGCAACCTGCGCCAGATGTTCGCCGGCATTGCCGCCGTCGGCACCGATGAAGTCGTCCGCGGCAGCAAGATCACGGGCTCGATCCTGGTCGACGGCATGACGGTCGCCGGCTCCTGAGGCCGCGACGAAGCCGGGAAACAACGGCGTTGCCACGCCGGCCCCAGTGGATACAATGCCCCGGCGTTGGATCGGCGGCCGCGGCATTGCCTCGCCCCACTTCGCTGTGACAACCGCTGTGACTCCACAAGTCAATCAAGGAGACTTTCATGCAACGTCGTAAATTCCTGGCCCGCGCAACGGCGGGCGCCGCAGCGGCCGCGGCAGTCACTGCGCCAGCGATCGTTCAGGCCCAGGCCACCGTGCGCTGGCGCCTGGCGTCGAGCTTCCCCAAGTCGCTCGACACGATCTACGGTGCGGCCGATGTGTTTTCCAAGCAGGTGTCGGCATCGACCGGGGGCAAGTTCACGGTCAGCGTGCACGCGGCCGGTGAACTGATGCCGGCTTTCGGGGTGCTCGATGGCGTGCAGAACGGCACCGTGGAAGCCGCGCACACCGCGCCGTATTACTTCTTCGGCAAGGACCCGACCTTCGCGATGGACTGCGCGATCCCGTTCGGACTGAATTCGCGGCAGCTGACCGCCTGGATGTACGAAGGCAACGGCCTGAAGCTGTTCCGCGAGTTCTATCGCGGCTTCAACATCGTGAACTTCCCGATGGGCAATACCGGCGCGCAGATGGGTGGCTGGTACCGCAAGGAGATCAAGTCGGTCGGCGACATGAAGGGCCTCAAGATGCGCATCGGCGGCTTCGGCGGCAAGGTGCTCGAGCGCATCGGCGCGGTTCCGCAGAACATCCCGGGCGGCGAGATCTACACCGCGCTGGAAAAGGGCACGATCGACGCGGCCGAATGGGTCGGCCCCTATGACGACCTGAAGCTCGGCTTCTTCAAGGTGGCGCCGAACTACTACTACCCCGGCTGGTGGGAAGGCGGCCCGCAGCTGACGCTGTTCGTCAACACCAAGGCGTGGGACGCGCTGACGCCGGAGTACAAAGGCATCGTCGAAGCGTGCGCCTCGCATGCGCACGTGAACATGCAGGCGGCCTACGACGGCAAGAATCCGGGCGCGTTGAAGCAACTGGTGGCAGGCGGTACGAAGCTGCACCGCTTCCCGAAGGACGTGATGGACGCCGCGTTCAAGGCTGCCTTCGAGGTCTACGGCGAGCTGAGTGCGTCCAACCCCGCCTGGAAGAAGATCTATTCGGACTTCGACACGTTCCGCCGCGACCAGAACCTCTGGTTCCGCTTTGCCGAGTCCGGCTTCGATGATTACATGCAGGCGCAGAAGCTGTAGTCGCTGCCGTTCGACGGCTCGATGAAAAAAGGCCCGCAGCTGCGGGCCTTTTTCTTTGCGGTTGAATCGCTGAAACGCAGCCGCTGCAGGGCTACTTCTTCGCCTCGTTCTGCAGCGAGCGCTTGACCGCTTCCATCGGGTCTTCCTCGGCCGGCGCCGCCTTGGGTGCGTCGGCCGGGGCTCCTCCGGGCGCCTGGAAGCCTCGCATCGGATCCTGGACCTCGTCGCTGTAGCCGCCCTTCGGCGCATCGAGCTTGATCGAGTCGAGGTCGATCGCTGCCTTGGTCGACGTATCGATCGCGATCCCCGGGAATATGACCACCACCGCGACCATCATGATGACCTGGATGACGATGAACGCGATTGCGCCCTTGTAGATCTGCGCGGTCGTGACGGCCGGAATCGTCTCGCCGGTCACGCGGTCCTTGTAGTCGTTGCGGGCCGCGACGCTGCGCAGGTAGAAGAGCGCAAAGCCGAACGGCGGCGTCAGGAACGAGGTCTGCAGGTTCATCGCGATGATGACGCCGAACCAGATCAGCGCGGCGTCGACGGATGCGCCAGCGGGAAGCAGTTCCGGCAGGATCTTGTCGGCCACCGGTGCCAGCATCGGGATCACGATGAAGGCGATCTCGAAGAAGTCGATGAACATGCCGAGGATGAACACCAGGATGTTCACCACGATCAGGAAGCCCATCGCGCCGCCGGGCAGCTTGTCGAACAGGTGCTCGACCCAGATGTGGCCCTCGGCGGCATTGAACGTGAAGCTGAACACGGTCGAGCCGATCAGGATGAACAGCACGAAGCACGAGAGCTTGGTCGTGTTCTCGAGCGCCTGCTTCAGCAGGTCGAGGCTCAGCTTGCGTCGTGCGGTCGCCATCACGAGCGCACCGATCGCACCGAGCGCGCCGCCCTCGGTCGGCGTGGCGATGCCGAGGAAGATCGTGCCCAGCACCAGGAAGATCAGCACCAGCGGCGGGATCAGCACGAACGTGACCTGCTCCGTCAGTTTCGACAGCTGGCCGAGCCGGAACAGGCGGTTCGCCAGCGCCAGCCCGAGCGCGGTGAACGAGGCGATCGTCATCGACAGGATCAGGATTTCGTCCGGCGCCGCCGGCAGTTCCGGTCCGATCATCGGGTTGATGATCTGTTCGTGCACCCGGCTCCACGCGAAGCCGACGGCTGCGGAGATCGCCAGCAGCACGAACAGCGACCGGTGGCCGCTGGCGCCGTTGGCCTCGCGGTAGATGCGCGCCTCGGCCGGCAGCGCCGGCACCCAGGAGGGCTTGAAGATCGCGACGAGAATCACGAAGCCGGCATACAGACCGACCAGCATCAGGCCCGGGACGATCGCGGCGGCATACATGTCGCCGACCGAACGGCCGAGCTGGTCGGCCAGCACGATCAGCACCAGCGACGGCGGGATCGCCTGCGCCAAGCGTGCCCGACGCGGTGATGACGCCGGTGGCCACCGTGCGGTTGTAGCCGAAGCGCAGCATGATGGGCAGCGAGATCAGGCCCATCGAGATGACCGCCGCGGCCACGACGCCGGTCGTCGCGGCAAGCAGCGCGCCGACGAAGATCACCGCCAGTGCGAGACCGCCACGCACCGGGCCGAACACCTGGCCGATCGTTTCCAGCAGGTCTTCGGCCATGCCGCTCTTTTCGAGGATGATCCCCATCAGCGTGAAGAACGGGATCGCCAGCAGCGTGTCGTTCTGCATGATGCCGAAGATGCGCAGCGGCAACGCCTGGAAGAGCGTCGCCGGGAAGATCCCCGCCTCCATGCCGACGAATCCGAACAGCAGGCCACAGGCCGCCAGCGCGAACGCGACCGGGAAGCCGGTCAGCAGGAAGATCAGCAACCCGGCGAACATCAGCGGGACGAACTGCGGCGGCGATGAAGGCGCTCATTTCGTGCCCTCCCAGCAGTTCGGCCGTTTCCTCGCCGTGCTTCTGCCCGGGCGCCTCATGCGCGAGTGGGTCCGGGATCAGTCCGCGCAGAAAGGCAATGCGCTTGATCAGTTCCGAGATCGCCTGCGCCAGCAGCAGCACCATGCCGGCCGGGATCAGCAGCATGACCGGCCAGCGCACCAGGCCGCCGGCGTTCTGCGACATCTCGCCGGTGGTCCACGCATTGACGAACAGCGGCCACGACAGGTTGGTCAGCAGCAGCGTGAGCGGCAGCCAGGAACACGACGATGCCGATGATGTCGATCCAGTTGCGTCCCTGCGGCGACAGTTTGTTGGCCAGGAAGTCGATGCGCACATGGGCGTTGCGCAGGAAGGCGTAGCCGGCGCCGAGCATGAAGACCGCGGCAAAGAGGTACCACTGCGCCTCGAGCCAGGCGTTGGAGCCGATATTGAAGACCTTGCGCAGGATGGCGTTGCCGCCGCTGATGATGACCGCAACCAGGATCAACCACTTCAGCAGTCCGCCGAGATGCCCGTTGAGCATGTCGATGGTGCGCGAGAGCGCCAGCCAGGGCTTCATGTCAGTGTCTCCTCCGTACACGGCCGGCCGAAGTCCGGCAGACCTGGGCACCCGTACCACTTCTACTTTTGTCGGCGGATTCTAGGCGAAGGTCCGCTCCGGAAGATCAACCGCCCAGAAGTTCTTTCCATCGCGCGATCTGCCGTCGCACCTGGGCCGGAGCGGTCCCGCCCGGGTGGTCGCGCGCGGCGACCGAGCCGTCGAGCGTCAGTGCCTGTCGAACGTCGTCGTCGATCAACGCCGAGAACGACTTCAGCTCGGCGGCCGTGAGTGCGGCCAGCTCGACACCGCGTCCGGCGGCCAGTTTTACCGCGCGCGCCACCGCTTCGTGCGCCTCGCGGAACGGCATGCCCTTGCGCACCAGGTAGTCGGCCAGGTCGGTCGCCGTCGAATAGCCTTCCGCGGCGGCTTGCCGCATCGCGGCGGCATCGACTTCGATTCCCGGCACCATCTCGACGAAAGCCCGCAAGGTGTCCAGCACGGTATCGACCGTGTCGAACAGCGGCTCCTTGTCCTCCTGGTTGTCCTTGTTGTAGGCGAGAGGCTGCCCCTTCATCAGCACCAGCAGGGCCATCAGGTGACCGACGACGCGCCCGCTCTTGCCGCGCGCAAGTTCCGCAACGTCCGGATTCTTCTTCTGCGGCATGATCGACGAGCCGGTCGTGAAGCGATCCGGCAGGCGGACGAAGCCATAGCGCGGGCTCATCCACAGCACCAGTTCCTCGGCCAGCCGGGAGACATGCACCATCAGCAGCGCGGCGGCGGCACTGAACTCGATCGCGAAGTCGCGGTCGCTGACGGCGTCGAGCGAGTTTTCCGCGATCGCCTCGAAGCCCAGCCGTTCGGCGACGAAGGCGCGATCAATCGGGAACGTCGTGCCGGCCAGCGCTGCCGCCCCCAGGGGCAGGCGATTGACCCGGCGGCGAGCGTCCTGCAGCCGCTCATGGTCGCGTTCGAACATTTCGACATAGGCCAGCAGGTGATGGCCGAAGGTCACCGGCTGCGCCACCTGCAGGTGCGTGAAGCCGGGCATCACGGTGTCGGCGTGTTGCTCGGCCAGTGTGACGAGCGCGCGCTGCAGCGCCCGTAGCAGCGCAACGATGCGGTCGATTTCGCCGCGCAGCCACAGGCGCAGGTCGGTGGCGACCTGGTCGTTGCGCGAACGTCCGGTGTGCAGGCGCTTGCCGGCATCGCCGACCAGGTCGGTGAGGCGCTTTTCGATGTTCAGGTGCACGTCTTCGAGATCGAGTCGCCACGTGAACTCGCCGCGTTCGATCTCGCCGCGGATCTGCGCCAGTCCCCGCTCGATCGCGGCGAGGTCGTCGGCGGAGAGGATCTTCTGCTTCGCCAGCATCGCTGCGTGGGCCAGCGAGCCGTCGATGTCGACCATGGCCAGGCGCTGGTCAAAGCCCACCGAGGCCGTGTAGCGCAGCACGAAATCCGCCACCGGTTCCTCGAAACGGCCGGACCAGGCGCTGCTTTTCGAGCCTAGGGGATTGGAGGAGTTCGCGGGGGGCTCTGACATAATCATCCGGAGAGGAAGGTGGCCTGTTGCCACGGGGAGGGCGACCTTGTGCCTTGCACCGAGGCCTGTCGCATCTGTCTGCGGTCGCCGATTATAGGTTTGTGAAGCCGTCGCCACCTGCGCTAAAAGGTCCGCTCGCCCGCGCGGAAACAGCGATCCCGACGCCGCGCCGACTGATTCCCGACGGCTGCAACATGGGTGTGCTGCTGCGGGTCATTGGCATCGTGGTGGCCCTTTCGCTCACCGCGGCCGTGGCCGACGCCGACGGGCCGGCTGAATTCGTCGGGCAGTTCCTGCGCATCTCGTCGATAGCGGCCCCGGCGACACTGACGACACTGATGCTCTGGTGCGCGCAGCGGCGCGCGCTGCCGATCCTCGGCGTGTCGGTACAGAGGGCGATCGCGTGGCTGACTCCGGCGCTCGTCACCTATGTGCTGTCGGTGCTGTTCCGCGAGACCGGCACGCCCTGGACGCCGTTCGGGCATGCGCTGGCTGCATTGGCACTCGGTGCCGGCGTCCAGCACTACTACGAACTGCGCGAACGCGCCTTCTCGCCCGCCGTGGCCGAGGCGAAGTACCAGGCGCTGCAGTCGCGCATCCGGCCGCACTTCCTGTTCAACAGCCTGAACGCCGTGCTCGCGGTCATCCGAACGGAGCCCGCCAAGGCCGAGCGCATGCTGGAAAGCATTGCCGAACTGTTCCGCGCAGTGATGGCGGACACGCGGAAACTGGTGCCGCTGGCGCAGGAAATCGAGCTGTGCCGCAACTATGTGGAAATCGAGCAGACCCGGCTCGGAAATAGGCTGGCGGTTGACTGGCAAATCGGGGCATACCACCCCCGGGCAAAGGTGCCACAGTTGCTACTGCAGCCGGTGATTGAAAACGCGATCCGTTACGGGGCCGAAACCCTGCCAGGACGCGCCGATATCATCGTCCGCGTAAAGCAGCACGGTTTCACGCTGGAGATTTATGTGAGCAATCCGATCGCGCCCGAACGTCCGCAGCGCGAAGGCAACCAGATCGGACTGGCGAACATCCGCGGGAGACTGGCTTTGATTTATGACCTCGAAGCGCGCATCGAAACACAGGTCAGGCGCGACCGCTTCGAGCTGACGATGACCTTGCCGGTCGAGAAAAGCGCCTGAAGGGCCAGTCATGTTGAACGTGATGATCGTGGACGACGAACCTCCGGCGCGGGCGCGCCTGGGGCAAGTCCTGCGCGACTGTTCGGAGCAGGTATCTCTGCAGCTGATCGGCGAGGCCGGCGGCGGCATCCGCGGACTGGAAGAAGTCGACCGCCTCAATCCGGATGTCGTGCTGCTCGACGTGCACATGCCGGACATGAATGGCATCGAAGTCGCGCGCCATCTGGCGCAGCGGACCAATCCGCCGGCGGTGATCTTCGTCACCGCCTACGACGAGCACGCACTCGAAGCGTTCGAGGTGCGGGCGCTCGATTACCTGATGAAGCCCGTTCGAGCCGAGCGCCTGGTGGCTGCACTGGCGCGCGCCGAACGCTTCCGCACGCACGAGCCGCGCATCGAGGACCTCGCCAAGACCATCGGCTCGATCCGCTCGCACGTGACCGTGTCCGAGCGTGGCCGCATGATCCTCGTGCCGGTCGAGGACATCGTCTATCTGCGCGCCGAACTGAAGTACGTGACGATCCGTACGGTCGCGCGCGAACACCTGACCGAGGAATCGCTGACCTCGCTCGAAACCGAGTTCGGCGAGCGCTTCGTCCGCATCCACCGCAACGCGCTGGTGGCGCGCAAGGCCATCCTCGGCTTCCAGCGCGTGCGCGGCAGCATCGACGAGGACGGTGAGTCGTCCGAAGGCCACTGGGAAGTCCTGCTGAAGGACGTTCCCGAGCGCCTGCCGATCAGCCGCCGGCAATGGCCGACGGTGAAGGCGGCGGCAAAAAGCTAAGCGCTCGCTCGCTTACGCGACCGCTTCGCGGTCGCACGTGCGCTCGTCGGCGGCACGTCTCTCGCTTCGCTCGATCCGCTAAGTCCTGATCAGTCGGCTTCGCTCCGGAGCGGCCGCGCGCTCCGCCGAATAACAACCGCACGCACTCCTCCCTGACCCTCTCGCCGGGCGAGAGGGAGTTTGCACCCCTCCCTCTCCCTCCCCGCCAGGAGGGGAGGGCAACAGGCAAAATCGCAGCCGGCTCAGTGCATCGACGGGGCAGGGGAGTGCCGCGCTGTTGTGCTCGGCGGAGCGCGCGGCCGCTCCGGAGCGCAGCCGACTAACTAGTGGTGAGCGCGCACGCAGTGCGCGTGACCGGAGCGAGTGCACGTGCGACCCGCAGGGTCGCGTACACGAGCGACGCCGCTATCCTGTATTTCGCAGTCCCGCCGAAATGCCGTTGATGGTCAGGTGAATGCCGCGTTTGATGCGTTCATCGGTCACTCCGGCGCGGTAACGCTTGATCAGTTCGACCTGCAGGTGATTCAGCGGGTCGATGTACGGCAGGCGGTGCCTGAGGGCCTCCTGCAGGTCCGGACTCATCTCCAGCAGGTGCTTCTGACCGGTGATCGCGAGCAGATGCCGGGTGCTCAGCTTCCACTCGCTGCGGATGGCGGCAAGGATCGTGGCGCCGCGTCGCCGATGGTGGGCGAGTTGCGCGTAGCGGCCGCCGATCGCCAGGTCGGCCTTCGCAAGCACCATTTCCATGTTCGACAGCAGGGTGCGGAAAAATGGCCACTCGCGAGCCATTTTCGCCAGCAGCGCCACGCGTTGCCGACGCGTCCGCGCATTGCCGTCGGCGAGCCAGGCTTCGACCCCGCTGCCGAAGCCGTACCAGCCGGGCAGCAGGATGCGGCACTGCGCCCATGAAAACACCCACGGAATGGCGCGCAGGTCCTCGATGCGACCGGTGAAACGGCGCGCGGCCGGCCGGCTGCCAATATTGAGCTCCATGATCTCGGCGATCGGCGTGGCACTGAAGAAGTACTCGGCGAAGCCCTCGGTCTCGTAGACGAGCGCACGATAGGCACGGTGCGAATGGCATGCGATGTCCTCCATCGCCGCCTCGAACGCACGCTCCTGGTCGCTGTTCAGTGCGGGCGACGCGAGGCTCGCTTCGAGCAGCGCCGCGACCAGCGTTTCGAGATGACTGCGACCGATGCGCGCGTCGGCATAGCGGGCCTGTATGACTTCGCCCTGTTCCGTCAGCCGCAACTGCCCGCGCACGCTGCCGGGAGGCTGCGCCAGGATCGCGTCGTAGCTCGGTCCACCGCCGCGACCGACCGTTCCGCCGCGGCCATGAAACAGTCGAAGCCGCACGCGCTGCTCGTCGGCGACCTGCGTCAGTCGCTGGGTCGTGCGATACAACTGCCAGGTCGACATCAGGAAGCCGCCGTCCTTGTTGCTGTCCGAATAACCCAGCATCACCTCCTGCAGCGGTTCGCGTGCCGCCGGTGCGAGCAGCAGGCTGCGCAGGCCCGGATGCGCCCACAGTTCGCGCATGATCGCCGGCGCGCGCTCGAGGTCATCGATCGTTTCGAAGAGCGGCACCACCATCAGCCGGCAGTAGCGCTGCTCGACACCGCCGAGCAGGCCGGCTTCCTTCTGCAGCAGCGCGACTTCAAGCAGATCGGACAGGGTTTCGGTGTGCGAGACGATGTGGCGTTCGATGGCGCGCGGACCGAAGGCGGCGCGCAATGACCTTGCGGCATCGAACACGGCCAGTTCAGCACGCGTCCGGTCGCTGTAGTCGAGATGAGTCGAGACCAGCGGCCGCGCGTGGGCGAGTTCGCGCGACAGCAGCCGGATGCGTTCCTTCTCGTCCAGCCGTCGATAGTCGGAGCAGACCTCGGCGGCGGTCAGCAGTTCGGCCACCACCGATTCGATCACGTCGGAACTCTGGCGCAGGTCAAGCGTGGCGCCGTGAAATCCGAAGACGTCGATGGTTCGCAGCAGCGGAACAACGCGCAGGCGCGCGATGCGTTCGCTGCCGTGGCGAGCCAGCGAGTCGGCCACGACGGCGAGATCGCTGCGGAATTCGTCGGCCGTCACGTAAGGAGGCGCGGCAGCGACCGCCGGCCGCGCGTGCAGCACGAGACCCAGGTGAGCGGCGGTCGCAAGCAGGCGCGCATAGACGCCGGTCAGCGCGCGGCGATACGGCTCGTCGGCGCGCTGGCGCGATGGATCCGTGCTGGCCTGCGCCAGGGCGGCGAGCGCCGGGCTGACGGGCGTCAGCAACTGCGACATCGACAGGTCGGCGCCGAGCGCATGTACCGCCGAGGCGTAATGGTCGAACACGGTCTCCGCCTGTCTCTTCATGGCGGCGCGCATCGTGTCGGCGGTCACATGCGGGTGCCCGTCACGATCGCCGCCGATCCAGCTGCCGAGAGCCAGGAACGGCGGGATCGGCTCGGTCAGATGGGCGGCACGTTCGATATCCGCATACAGCGCTGGCATTTCACGCAGGAACGTGGTGCGCCAGTAGGCGAGCGCGTTGTCGATCTCGTCGTAGACGCTGAGCTTCTCGGGCCGCAGCATCCGCGTCTGCCAGAGTGTCGAGATGCCTGCCAGCAGTTCCTCGTCGATCGCCGCGTGGCGATCCTCGGGCTCGCCCTCGCGCGCTTCGATCAGTGCGGCGATCGACCGTTCGGCATCGAGGATGCTCTTGCGCCGTACCTCGGTCGGATGCGCAGTCAGCACCGGCATCAGGCAGGCATCGGCGAGCAGCGAGGACAGTCGTCGCGGACCGACGCCGCGCGCGTGCAATGCCGCCATCGCATGCGGCAGAGTACCGGGTCGCATCGAGGCGCTGGCCTGCTGGCGGCGCACGAGATGACGGTCCTCGGCGATGTTCGCGAGGTGGGAGAAGTAACTGAACGCACGGACGACGTCGATCGTGTCGTCGCGCGACAGGCGGCGCAGCAGCGTATCGAGACGACGGGCTGCCGCCGGTTCTCCGTCGCGGCGGAAGCGCAGCGCGGTCTGGCGGATCTCCTCGACCGCCGCATACATCGCATCGCCCTCGTGGGCGCGGAGCACGTCGCCAAGCAGCTGTCCCAGCAGCCGGATGTCCTTGCGCAGCGCCTGGTCGATTCCTGTCGTCATCTGCAAGCTTCCAATCGCGCACATGATGCATGAAGCGCGAGGGGCCGATGCTAGACTCGCCGCGCATTTTTCCATGGGTTTCGCAGTGAAAGAAGCAGTGAGAGAAAAGCGCCGATGAATGCTCCGGCGCGCGTCGTCATCGCCACGCGCGAAAGTCCGCTGGCGCTGTGGCAGGCCGAGCACGTGCGCGATCTGCTGGCGAGCCGCCACCCGGGAACGTTGGTCGAACTGCTCGGCATGACAACCCGCGGCGACCAGATCCTCGACCGCACGCTGTCCAAGGTTGGCGGCAAGGGACTGTTCGTCAAGGAACTCGAGGTTGCCCTGCTCGAACGACGCGCCCATCTGGCCGTGCATTCGTTGAAGGACGTGCCGATGGAACTCGCGCCCGAGTTCGCGCTGGCCGCCGTGATGAAGCGCGAGGATCCGCGCGATTGCCTCGTCTCGAACCGCTACGCGACACTCGATGAGCTTCCGCCGGGTGCGCGCGTCGGCACCTCGAGCCTGCGCCGCGAACTCATGCTGCGCGCCCGCTTTCCCACGTTGCTGATCGAGGCGATTCGCGGCAACGTCAACACGCGACTGGCCAAGCTCGATCGCGGCGACTTCGATGCGCTGGTGATGGCCGCCGCCGGATTGAAGCGGCTTGGAATGTCGGCCCGCATACGACAGGTCATCCCGACGACGGTGTCGCTGCCGGCGCCGGGGCAGGGGGCGCTGGGCATCGAGGTCCTCAGTGACGATCGGGAGACAGCGGAACTGCTTGCTCCTCTCGACGATGCGGCAACGCGCGCTGCCACGGCGGCCGAGCGCGGGGTCTCGCGCGGGCTCGGTGGCAGTTGCCAGGTACCGCTCGCGGCGTATGCGGAGGTCGAAGGAAACCATCTCCGACTGCGCGCGCTGGTCGGCAATGCCGCGACCGGTGAATACGTCGAAACGGAGTCTTTCGGCGCTCTGGCGGACGCCGACGCCCTGGCGGCCGAGGCCGTGGCGCATCTGAAGGAGCGCGGTGCACTGCGCTTGCTGGGTCTGGCCTGAGCCTGACCCTGACCCCTGACCCAAACTCGGGCCGTGAAACCGCTGATCATCGTCACGCGCCCGGCTGGGGCCGGCGAGCGCCTCCTGCAGCGCCTGCGATCGGCCGGCTGGGACGCACTCGGGTGGCCGGTCTTCGAAATCGGCCCGGCACCCGACCGGGGGCATGCGCGACGCACACTGGGCCGCCTGGCCGATTTCGACCTTGCCGTCTTCGTCAGCCCGGCGGCCGTGCGCGCCGCAGCGGCCCTCCTCGATGGGGCCTGGCCAGGCACCACAGCCATCGGGGCGGTCGGTACCGCGACCGGCGCCGCGGTAAGTGAAAACCTGAAGCCACCCGCAGGCACGTTCGTCGTCGCACCTGCATCGGATATCGCAGCGGGGTCCGAAGCGTTCTGGGCCGAATGGGAGCAGTGTGGCCGCACGGCGCGCCGCGTGCTGATCCTGCGGGCGCAGCACGGTCGCGAGTGGCTGGCCGAGCGCTTTGGTGCCGCCGGCGCGGTGGTCGAGGATCTGGCGGTGTACACGCGCACGGATCCTTCGATCGATCCGGCAGCGCGAAGCGAAGTGCAGCGTGCGATGGCGTCGTCCTTGCCCGTGATCACCGTCTTTTCCAGCAGCGAGGCGGTCGATGCGCTCGACCGCCAGATGGCCGACATAGTGGGCGCACGAGAATGGCTGCGGCAGGGCGTGGCGATCGCAACGCACGAGCGCATACGCGATCGGCTGTTGGCTGCGGGCTACACGCGCGCCGAATTGTCGGCTCCCGACGACGACGCGGTGGTCGCAAGGCTAGAATCGCTCTAGCTCTCGCGCTTCGCGGAGGCTTGCGCGGCGGCTTGCGCCGCAGTCCACGCGATCTGCCGATCGCGTCCCTACGATCGCTGCCTTGACGAACAACCCGCTGCCCAACAGCGAACCTGCGTCGCCGCCCGCCCTGCCGGAGCCGGCCGTTGTCGCAGGTGCTGCGCCTGCCGTTGCGTCACCGCCGCGCGGGTCGGCTTCCGCATGGATCACCGTCGTCGTGGTTGTGATTGCCCTGGTGGCGGCGCTCTATGCCCACGTGCAGCTCGGCGCGTTGCGCAAGGAGTCCGCGCGCCGCCTGACCGACCTGGAGCAGGCCACGACCCGGGCCATGGAAACCGCGAATCGCGCCGATGCCGAGGCACGCTCCGCCCGCGAGCGGGCCGCGCTGCTCGAAGCACGCCTGGCCGAGGAGCAGGGGCAGCGCGAAGCGCTCGAGCAGCTTTACGCCGACCTCTCGCGCGGGCGCGACGAAGCCGTGCTGGTCGAGGTCGAACGACTGGTCGCGATGGCGGGCCAGGAACTGGCGATCAGCGGCAACGTGAATACCGCGCTGGCGGCGCTGCAGACGGCGGATGCCCGGCTTGCGCGTGCGGACAGCGCGCGTTTTCTGCCGCTACGGCGCGTCATTGCGCGCGATGTCGAGCGTTTGAAAGTGGCGCCGACGGTGGATGTCACCGGCATGGCGCTGAAGCTCGATCAACTGGCGGCGGGCGCTGATCTGTGGCCACTGGTATCCGACCCGCGTCCCGCGCCGCAGGCGGCGCCCGGCAAGGCGGTGGACCCGCAGGCACCCTCACCCGGATCGCGCTGGTGGGAACGCTGGATCGAGCGCTTGCAGTCCGAGCTCGGCGAGTATCGCGATCTCGTTCGCCTGCGTCAGGTCGAGACACCAGACTCCCTGCTGTTGCAACCGCAGCAGCAGCAGCTGGTGCGGCTGCAGATCAAGCTGCGGCTGCTCAACGCCCGCCAGGCGCTGCTCGGACGCAATGACCGGCTGTTCCGCGCGGACCTCGCCGAGGCACAGGCGCTGATGACCCGTTACGTCGATATACGCCAGCCGAATGCGGCGGCCGCGCTCGGATTGCTCAAGCAACTGGGCTCGACGGCATTGTCGGTGGACGTGCCGCAGATCAACGACAGCCTCGCCGCCGTCCGCGCGGCGCGCACCACACCGGGGCGCTGATGCGCTGGCTCACCTGGGCGCTCGTCCTCTCGTTGCTCGCCGCTGCGGTGGCGATGGTCCTGCAGGTGAACGCAGGCAACGTGGCCTTCCTTGTTGCTCCATATCGCCTCGATGTTTCGCTGAACCTGTTCCTGCTGCTGCTGGCCGGGGTACTGCTGCTGGCCTACTGGGGCGGGCGCGCATTGCAGCGGATGATCGATTTTCCCGAGCAGGTGCGCCTGTATCGCGCGCGCCGCGAAGAAGTCGGTGGACAGCAGGCCCTGGTCGAAGCCGTGCGCAGTCTTCTTGAAGGCCGCTTTGCGCGCGCCGAAAAAGCGGCGCGTGCGGCGCAGTCCTCATCGTCGACGGCAGGCGTGGCAGCGCTGATCGGGGCCCGGGCGGCCCATCGGATGCAGGAGTACGGCCGCCGTGACGACTGGCTCACACGCGCCGAGGACAGCCGTGAGGTCGACACCGCGCGCCTGGTCGCGAGTGCGGAGATGTGGTCCGAGCAGCGCGAAAACGACGCCGCGCTCGGCGCGATCGACCGGCTCCAGGGCGCGGGTGCGCGCCACATTCACGCGATGCGCATTGCGCTCAATGCGAATCTTCAGTCCGGGCGCTGGGACGAGGCGCTCAAGGCGATGCGCGCACTCGAAAAGCGCAATGCGCTGCATCCGGTGCTCGTGCGCAAACTGAAGCTTGCGGCCTATGGCGAGCTGCTGCTCGCTCAGCGCTACGACCCGGCCTCGCTCGAAGAGGCCTGGAAGGCGATCCCGGCCGCCGATCGCGCGTTGCCCGAGGTGGCGCTGGAGGCGGCGCGGCTGCTCAACGTCGCCGGACGCGGCGGCCGCGCGGCCGAGGCGATCGAGCAGGCGCTGAAGCTGCCGCGCTCCGAATGGGACGAAACGTGCGAATGGCTGCTCGACGAGTACGCGCGCGCACAGTCGTTCCCCGCCCGGGACCAGCTGGAGCGCGTCGAACGCTGGCTCGCGGAGTCACCGCGCGAGGACTCGATCCGTGCGGTCCTGCTGCGCACCGCCGGCGTGCTGTGCCTGCGTGAGCAGTTGTGGGGCAAGTCCGGCAGTTACCTGAACGAAAGCCTGCAGATCAGCAAGCAGCCCGCGACACTGGTGGCGCTCGCGCGCCTGGCGGAAGCCGTCGGCGACGACGCCGAGGCGGCACGGCACTATCGCGAAGCGGCCCTGGGTTTCGTGCAGCCCGCGTCGACCGGAGCGGACAGCGCGCGGCCTGTGCTGCGCGAACACACGGTCTGAACGTTCGCGGGTTTGTCGTCGACAGGCGGCGCGAGCATGAAGCGCTGATTGGGACACCGCGCACCCTCGTGAGGGCCCGATACCCGGGTCGTGATCAAATCGCGACATGGACGTGCTCAACCAGACTCTCCTGATCGCCGGTCTGCTCTGTTTCGTGGCGATTGCGCTGTCCGCCGCTTCGCAGAAGATCGGCGTGCCGTCGCTGCTCGTCTTCCTCGCGGTGGGCCTCTTCGCAACCGAACTGCCCCAGGTGCGATGGGTGCACATCGAACTGGAGACGGCCGTGCTGGTCGGCAACCTCGCGCTGGCGGTGATCCTGCTCGATGGCGGCCTGCGGACGCGACTGGCGACATTCCGCATGGTTGCAGCGCCGTCGCTGACGCTGGCGACCCTTGGTGTGATCCTGACCGCGGCGCTCGTCGGCGTGGCGGGCGCCTGGCTCCTCGACCTCGACTGGCGCTACGGACTGCTGCTGGGTTCGATCGTCGGCTCGACCGACGCGGCGGCGACGTTTGCACTGCTGGGCAACAGCGGACTGCGCCTCAACGAACGCGTCGAATCGACGCTCGAGGTCGAATCTGGCATCAACGATCCGATGGCGGTGTTCCTGACCCTGGGCGTCATCGAACTCATACGGTCGCCCGCGCAGTCGATCGCGGACCTTCTGCCGATGTTCCTGCAGCAACTCGGCATCGGCGTGCTCGTGGGCGTCGTGCTGGGCTATCTGCTTTCACTGGCGGTCGCGCGTGTGCGCCTCGAAGAGGGCCTGTATGCGCTGCTGATCCAGTCCGGAGGACTGGCCACGTTCGCCCTGACCAACCTGCTGGGCGGCAGCGGCTTCCTCGCGATCTACCTGGCCGGCATGCTGATCGCACACCGTCGCGCGCACGTCGGCGAGGATGTGCTGCGCGTCAGTGACGGGTTTGCCTGGCTGGCCCAGGCCGGCATGTTTCTCGTGCTGGGCCTCATCACCGATGTGCGCGGCCTGCTCGACGTCGCGGGTCCGGCCCTGCTGATTGCCGCCGTGCTGCTCTTCGTCGCGCGACCGCTTGCGGTGGCTGCATGCCTCTTGCCGTTCCGATACCCGGCGCGGGAGATTGCGTTCATCGGCTGGATCGGCATGCGCGGTGCGGTCCCGATCGTGCTCGGGCTCTTTCCACTGGTGGCCGGGATACCGCAGGCGCAGCTGCTGTTCCACATCGCATTCTTCATCGTCCTGCTGTCGCTGCTGCTGCAGGGCGGGTCGCTGCCGGTCGCGGCACGGCTGGCGCAGCGTGCGCGCGGGCCGTCCGCGCGCTGCGCTCGCCACGGCGCCGCTCGACGGTGGCGTCCATGTGCGGGAGGTGGTGCAGTTCGTCGTCGCCGAAGGCGCGCCCGCGACGCGCCGGGCGCTCGACGATATCGACTGGCCGGAGGGCGCGCGCCTGATCGAGCTCGAGCGTGACGGCCGCATCGTCGAGCCCACCGAGCTGCGCAGTGGCGATCTGGTCGCCGTCGTTGCGCCGGCCGAACAGGTCGGCGCGCTGGAGGAGATCTTTGCGCCCGCCGCGGTGGACGGCGAGCTGACGCTGGCGGCCTCGGCCACGCTGGGTGACCTGCAGGATTACTACGGCGCCGAGGTTCCGCACGGCCTGCAGCGCGAAACGACGCTCGGCGAGTACGCCGCACGGCTGCTACGGGGACGCGCGGCAAGCGGAGACACCATCACGCTCGGCGGCCTGCGCCTGCGGGTGCGCGAGTCGAGCGCCGGTGTCGTGCGTTCGTTCAGCCTGCTGCTGAAACGGCGCTAAGCACAAAGCTAAGCGCAAAGCCAAGCGCACCGCTGTACGGAAACGTTAAACGCAGCGGCCGCCGTCGACCTCGAGGCTGGCGCCGGTGATGAAGCGGGCTTCGTCCGAAGCGAGGAACACGCAGGCGGCGGCGACATCGTCCGGAGTGGAATAACGGCCGAGCGGTATCGTCGCCAGGAATTTCTTGCGATTTTCCGGCGTGTCGGGCATGCCCATGAACTCCTCGACCAGACCGGTCGCACCGATCACCGGGTTGACGCAGTTGACGCGGATGTTGTCCGGCCCGAGCTCGGCGGCCATCGACTTGCTCGTCGTGATGACGGCCCCTTTGCTGCCGTTGTACCAGGTGAGCCCGGGACGCGGACGCACGCCCGCGGTCGAGGCGATGTTGACGAAGCAGCCGCTGCCGCGCGTCCTGAAGTACGGCACCATGTGGACCGCGGTCCAGTAGATCGATTTCACATTGACGGCAAAGACGCGGTCGAACTCGGCTTCGCTGACGCCGAGCATTGGCTGGTTGCGATGTGTGGTGCCGGCGTTGTTGACGACGATGTCGAGCTGCCCGAAGGACGACAGCGCGGCCTCGAGCAGCGCCTTGACGTCATTCGAGCGCGACACGTCGCCGTGTGCGTATCGGGATCGCCCGCCGGCGGCGGTGATGTCATCGACAACGCGCTGGCCCGCCGCGTCGCTGATGTCGGCCACGACGACCGCACAGCCCTCCTGCGCAAAGCGCAACGCAATGCCTGCGCCAAAACCCGACGCCGCTCCGGTGACGATCGCCACCTTTCCCGCCAGACGCCCGCTCACGTCAATGTCCTCCTGAGAAAAACGACGCGCTCTGTCTCGGTGAATCCCAGCGCGCGATGCAGGGATGCGACTCGTGGTTGTCGATCAGCGCCTCAGCCATGCCTGATCGCGATCGTCTTGAGCGTCGTGAAGCCGAGCAGCGCCTCGAAGCCCTTCTCGCGTCCGTAGCCGCTAGCCTTGACTCCGCCGAACGGCAGTTCGATGCCACCACCGGCGCCATAGTTGTTGATGAAGACCTGGCCGCAGCGCAGCCGGCGTGCAACGCGCATCTGGCGTGCTCCATCGCGCGTCCAGACGCCGGCCACCAGTCCGAACGGCGTGCCGTTGGCAAGGCGCATGGCCTCGTCCTCGGAGTCGAAGGGCATGGCGGCCAGCACCGGTCCGAAGATCTCCTCCTGCGCGAGTCGATGCATCGGCGGCACGTCGCGCAGCAGGGTGGGCGCCTGGTAGAAGCCCGACTGCGGCGCGTCGTCGACGACCGAGCCGTGCGCTGCCAGCGGAATGCCGTCGTGCTCGGCGAGGCTGAGGAAGTCCCAGACCTTCTGCAGCTGGCTCTGCCGGATCAGCGGCCCGGCGTCGAGGTCGGCCAGTGCCGGACCGACGCGCAGTCGCGTGATCGCCTCACCGGCGCGCGCGACCAGTTCCTCGTAGACGGCGCGCTCGACCAGCAATCGACTCCCCGCCGAACAGGTCTGCCCGCAGTTCTGCACGATCGCATTGACGACGACCGGCAGGACCTCGTCGAGGTTCGCATCGGCAAAGACGATCTGCGGCGACTTGCCGCCGAGTTCCAGCGTCACCGGACAATGGTGTCGCGCTGCCGCCTGCGCCACGGCTGACCCGGTGACCGGTGATCCGGTGAATGAAATGTGATCGATCCCGCCGTGTGCCGCCAGTGCGGCTCCGGCCTCGGCGCCGTAGCCGGTGACGACGTTCAGTGCACCGTCCGGGAACCCGACCTCGGCCGCAAGCTCCGCGACGCGCAGCAGCGACAGACAAGCATCCTCCGCCGGCTTGATCACACAGGCGTTGCCCGCCGCGAGCGCTGCGCCGACGCTGCGACCGAAGATCTGCATCGGATAATTCCAGGGAATGATGTGCCCGGTGACGCCGTGCGGCTCGCGGATCGTCAGCACCGTCATGCCGGACTGGTACGGGATCGTCTCGCCGTGCAGCTTGTCGGCGGCGCCGGCGTAATACTCGAAGTAGCGTGCAAGCGCCGTTGCGTCGGCGCGGCCCTGGGTCAGCGGTTTGCCGGTGGTGCGCGATTCGAGCCGCGCCAGTTCCTCGTGATGATCCAGCACGGCCGTCGACAGTTTCATCAGCAGGCGGCCGCGCGCGGTCGCCGTCATCCGGCCCCAGTCGCCATCGAACGAATCGCCCAGCGCCTGGCGCGCACTGCGCTGGGCCCGATCGATGTCCGCGGCCGTGCCGCGAGCGATCTTCGCAAAGGGGTGGCCGTCGGACGGATCGACGACATCGATCGATCTGTCCGGTCGAGGATGCCACCCACCGGTTGCCGATGAAGTGATGCGAACCTGCCGCGGCGGTCCAGCTGCCGTCCATCATGCCCCCTTGTGATCGAGCATCGAGCCGTGCCGACGCTTCAGCGGACGATTATTCAGCAAAACGCCCGGCATGCTCAAACGACCGCGCAGTGCAGGTCGTTGCTTTGTAGAATCAGGCCGGTCCACCACGGAAGCATCCATGAGCCTCGATCGAGTTCCTGCGGGTCGCAACATTCCTGACGAGTTCAACGTCATCATCGAGATCCCGGCCCACGCGGATCCGATCAAGTATGAAGTCGACAAGGAAACCGGGGCGGTGTTCGTCGATCGCTTCATCGGCACCGCGATGCACTACCCGTGCAACTACGGTTATGTGCCCAAGTCCCTCGCCGACGATGGTGATCCGCTCGATGTGCTGGTGATCACGCCCTTCCCGCTGCAGCCGGGTGTCGTCGTTCGCTGCCGGCCGTTGGGCGTGCTGAAGATGGAAGACGAGGCGGGCGGCGACTCCAAGCTGCTGGCCGTGCCGATCGACAAGGTCCTGCCCTGGTACAAGCACTGGCAGAAGTGGTCCGACATCGCACCGGAGCGCCTCGCGCAGATCCAGCACTTCTTCGAGCACTACAAGGACCTGGAGCAGGGCAAATGGGTCAAGGTGCTCGGCTGGGAAGGGCCTGACTCCGCGCGCAAGGACATTGTCGACGCTATCGCGGCCTACAAGGCTGCCTCGCCCCAGCCTGCGTTCTAGGGCCGCAAGGTCCCACGGTCGAACTGGGCGAGGGATGGACCAGACGCTGCTCAAGCGACACCGCTACCTGATACTCGTCGTGGCTCTGATCGCAGCCCTGGTGCTGCAGATGGGCCGCGTGCCGAATGCCTATGTGCGCGAGTCAGCGCTGTCGGTGGCGCTCGTGCTCGTCTTCCTGATCGTGTTCGATCGCCGCTCGTATCGCACCATCTCGCTGCTGGCGGGACTGGCGGTGATCGTGGCGCTGTGGGTGCTGAGGCTGCTCCCTGACATTCCGCGCCACGCGCTCGAAATGGTGATCCACGTCGGTGCCGTGCTGTTCCTGGGATTCGCCGTCGGAGTGATCCTGCGACATCTTTTCGAGCGGCGCGCAGTCAGCATCGACGACATACTTGGCACCATTTGCGGCTATCTGCTGGCGGCCATTGCCTGGGCCAATCTGTATTCCGCGATCGAACTCAGTTCTCCGGGCGCATTCCAGGTCATCGATCCGATACGTTCGCTGCTTGCGAACTGGTATGAGCGGGAGTCGCTGTTCACGTACTTCAGCCTGTCGACCCTGACGACCATCGGTTACGGCGACATCACCCCGGTCGCTCCGGCAGCGCGCAGTGCCGCCGTCCTGCAAGGCGTGTTCGGCCTGTTCTACATCGCGGTCGTCGTGGCCCAGCTGGTCGGGTCGAAGCTCGCCGAGGCGGGGGCTCGCGACAACGGCGAGCGTCGCTAGCGTCAGCGGCGCCTGGTTGCCAGTACGTTCAGGCCGAGCCCGGACAACACCAACCCTGCGCCGGCGAGCTTCCACCACGTCACCGGCTCATCGAGCAGCCAGACCGCACACGTCATTCCGACCACCGGCACCAGCAGCGTAAACGGCGCAATCAGCGCGGCCGGATGCTGGCGCAGCAGCCAGGCCCAGATGCCGAATGCCACCAGCGTCGTCGGCCAGGCCTGAAACGCAATGCCGAGCCAGTTGGCGGCGGACAGCGCACCGACGATCTGGGCGCTGCGTGAGAAACCTTCCGTCGCCAGCGTTGCGATAGCCAGCGGAATCACGGCGGCGGCACTGCCCCAGACGACGACCGACAGGGGCGCATCGCCCGGCACGCGCTTGACGATGATGTTCGCGATCGCCCAGGACAGAGCCGCTGCAACGACCAGAGCGAAACCCAGCGCAGTGCCGGACGGCAGATGAAGCGCCACCAGCACGAGGCCTGCGCCCGCAACGATCGCCCCCGCCAATTGGGGAGGCCGTGGCCGCTCGTGCATCAGCATTGCGACCAGTCCGATCGTGAAGAACGCCTGAACCTGGATCACCAGCGACGACAGTCCCGTTGGCATCCCGGCCGCCATGCCGGCAAACAGGAAACTGAACTGCAGCGCGAACGCGAACAGTCCGTAACCCGCGATCAGCCTCCACGGCGCCTTCGGTCGCGCCACGAACAGCATCGCCGGGAACGCCGCAAGCACGAACCGCAACAGCGTCAGCAACAGCGGCGGGATGTCGTTCAGGCCCCAGCGGATCACGACGAAGTTAAATCCCCAGATCGTGACCATCAGCAGGGCCGCGGCAAGGTGCAGGGGTGTCATCGAAGTGGCGCCCTGTGCGCGGGTGAGGGGATTTGCCCGGACTCCCCGCAGGGGCGTGCGCGCAGCGCGGCGCCCCATATTGTGACCATCAGCAGGGCCGCGGCAAGGTGCAGTGGCGTCATGCGGGTCCGGCAGGCGCCCGGAAGGCGGATCGCTCGTTGAGTTCATCGACATACGCTTCGATGCCGCCGCTTTCGCGCTCGAGATAGCGCTCGACGGCCTGTGCAAAGTCCGGATGCCTGAGCCAGTGACACGACCAGGTCTTCACCGGCTCGAACCCGCGCGCCAGTTTGTGCTCTCCCTGCGCTCCCCCTTCGATGACCTGCAGCCGACGTTCGATCGCGAACTCGATGAGCTGGTAGTAGCTGAGCTCGAAGTGCAGGCACGGCACGGGTGCCAGCGCGCCCCAGTAGCGTCCATAGAGTCGCGTCGTGTCGAACAGCGCAAGTGCGGCCGCGATGTCGTCGCCGCCGCGTGATGCGATGACCAGCAGCAGCTTGTCCGGCATCGTGGTCGCGAGCCGGTCGAAGAAGCGCGGGTTCAGGTAGGGCGTCGAATGATGCGCCGCATAGGTGTTCCTATAGCAGCGCGTAAAGAGCGACCAGTCCGCGGCCGTGATCTCGGCGCCGATCCGACGGCGCACGGTGACGCCTTCGCTCGTGACCTTGCGGCGCTCGGCCCGGACTTTCTTGCGTTTGGGCTGAGCGAGCTGGTCAAGGTAGTCATCGAAGGTCGAGTAGCCGCGATTGAACCAGTGAAACTGGACCGTCTGCCGCAGCAGCGCACCCAGGTTCGTCAGGCAACGCGCCTCTTCATCGCCGGGGAAGAGCACGTGCAGCGACGACAGTCCCGAATCCTGCGCGAGCCGCACCAATGCCCGCGCGGCCTGGTCCCGGGCTTCGGCGTCGATGGCGATCAGTCGTGGTCCAGGAACCGGAGTGAAGGGCACGGCCGAGAGCCACTTCGGGTAGTAGTCGAGTCCATGTTGCTGGTGTGCGTCGGCCCATGCCCAGTCGAAGACATATTCGCCATAAGAGTGGTGCTTGCGATACAGCGGCACAGCGGCGCATAGGCGCCCGCCGCGTTCCAGCGTGAGATAGTGCGGCTCCCAGCCCGTGCGTGCACTGGCGCATCCGGACTCGTGCAGGGCGTGCAGGAACTCGAAGCTGACGAACGGATTTTCAGACGACGCAGCACGCAGCAGGGCGTGCCAGTCATCGGCCCCGACCTCGCTCAGGTCGTGCACGATGCGCATGCAATAATGATCCGAACCTGCTGCATTCATTCATGAACTCGAACGTCAAAGTCGCGGTAGCACAGATCAATTGCTCGGTGGGCGACTTCGAGGGCAACAGCAGGAAGATCGTCGAGGCCGCTGCCCGCGCCGTGGCGGGCGGTGCCGACCTTCTGGTCACACCTGAGCTTTCGCTGACCGGTTATCCGCCCGAGGACCTGCTGCTGCGTCGAGCATTTTACGCAGCGTGCGACTCGGCGCTGCAGAAGCTCGCCGGACAACTGTTGCAGTTTCCGGAGCTTTGCGTGGTGGTCGGCCACCCGATGGCCCGCGAAGGCCAGCGTTTCAACGCGGCCTCGGTGTTGCAAGGGGGCATGGTGCTGGGCACCTACTTCAAGCACGACCTGCCCAATTACGACGTTTTCGACGAGCAGCGCTACTTCACTCCCGACAACCGTCCGTTCGTGTTCGACGTCAAGGGCACGGCATTCGGCATCAACATCTGCGAGGACACCTGGTTCCACTACGCACCGGAGTGTTCGCTGGCGGCGGGCGCACAGGTACTGCTGGTACTGAACGCATCGCCGTTTCACCTGGGCAAGCAGGCCCAGCGCCTGCAGACGATGCGCGACAACGTCTCGCACTTCGGCCTCGCGCTGGTCTATGCCAATCTCGTCGGCGGACAGGACGAACTCGTCTTCGACGGGGCGTCCTTCGTGCTCGCCGCCGACGGCAGCCTGGTCGCCTCGGCACCGTACTTCAAGGAGTCGGTGCTGATCACCGAGTTCGTCGGCGGTGTGCCGCAGCCGGGCGCGATCGCCGCAGAGCCGCCGGTCGAAGCCCTCGCCTACGATGCACTGGTGCTCGGCGTGCGTGACTACGTCGGCAAGAACGGTTTTCCGGGGGCGCTGATCGGCCTGTCGGGTGGCGTCGATTCGGCACTGACCCTGGTCGTCGCGGTCGATGCACTCGGGGCCGACAAGGTGCGTGCGGTGATGATGCCGTCGCAGTTCACGTCGCCAATGAGCATCGAGGATGCCGAGCAGCTGGCGCGCAAACTCGGCGTGCGGCACGACGTGCTGCCGATCAAGCCCGCGTTCGATGCGTTCCTGGCCACGCTGGCAGGCGAGTTCCGCGGCCTGACGTGGGACACGACGGAGGAAAACCTGCAGGCGCGCATTCGCGGAACGCTGCTGATGGCACTTTCAAACAAGTACGGTGCGATCGTCCTCACGACCGGCAACAAGTCCGAAACGGCAGTCGGTTACTCGACGCTGTATGGCGACCTCGCCGGCGGATTCGCGGTGATCAAGGACATCCTCAAGACACTGGTGTATCGGCTGTGCCGGCATCGCAATGCCGGCGGCGAGATCATTCCCGAGCGCATCCTGACGCGCGCGCCGAGTGCCGAGCTGAAGGCGGGCCAGACCGACCAGGACTCGTTGCCTGCGTATGACATCCTCGATGACATCATCACGCGCTACATGCAGGAAGGCGAGTCGATTGCGGACATCGTCGGCGCCGGTTTCGACGAGGCCGTCGTCCGGCAGGTCGTGCGCATGATCCGGACCTCGGAGTACAAGCGGCGTCAGTCGCCGGTCGGCATCCGCGTGACCCATCGCAGTTTCGGCCGCGACTGGCGCTACCCGATCACCAACCGGTTCCGCGAAGAAAACGCGAGCCTCTAGAATCCACGTGAACCAGCTGCCAGGAAAGCGACCATGAAACAGATCACCGCGATCATCAAGCCGTTCAAGCTCGACGAAGTGCGCGAGGCGCTCGCCGATGTCGGGGTCACCGGGCTCACCGTCACGGAAGTCAAGGGCTTCGGGCGACAGAAGGGCCATACCGAGCTCTATCGCGGCGCCGAGTACGTGGTCGACTTCCTGCCGAAAGTGAAGGTCGAGGCGGTCGTGCCCGAGGCCCTGGTCGAGCGCGCGATCGAGGCGATCACGAAGGCGGCGCGTACCGGCAAGATCGGCGACGGCAAGATCTTCGTCCGCGCGGTCGAGCAGGTCATCCGCATCCGCACCGGCGAAGAAGGCGAAGCGGCGGTCTAGCCGGATTCGATGCGTTCGGGCGTCATGCCCTGGGCGCGTTCGCGTCCTTGATCGACCAGTCGTAGCGCCACGCGATCAGGCGGAACCCGGTCGTGGCCCCGGCGGCGGCCCACAGGGCCAGGCCTGAGCCGACGCCGGTCTTCAGCATCAGTATGTAGAGCCAGCAGCCGAGGAAGGCAGCGATCGCGTACGGCCGGCCATCCCGCAGGACCATCGGCACCTCGTTCAGCACCACATCGCGCAGGACACCGCCGAACACTCCGGTCACGACGCCCATCACCGACGCCACGAACGGCGACATGCCGCTGTCGAGGGCGAGCGCGACGCCGACGATGCTGAAGAAACCCAGGCCGATGGCGTCCGCGACGACGAACGCGAGATTCGGAATGATGCGCTGTGCGATCCTCATCAGCGGCGCGGCGATCAGCGTCAGCGCCAGGATCAGGATCGGGTACTGCTGGTGGTCGACCCAGAAAAAGGGCCGGCGATCGAGCAGGACGTCACGCAGCGTGCCGCCGCCAAAGGCCGTGATGAAGGCCACGACATAGACGCCGACCATGTCCATGTCCTTGCGTTGGGCTTCGGCAAACCCGGAAAACGCACAGGCCAGGACCGCGACCACTTCGACGACGAAAAGCAGCGTCGGAAATTCAATCATGGCCGCTGCGCCGGGCGGAGCAGCACCACCAGCGCACCGCTGCCGCCTTCGGCCGGGCGCGCCTGACAGAAGGCGATCACCTCCTCGCGCTGCGCGAGCCAGACGCGTGCCTTGCCCTTGAGCACCGGCACCTTGTCCTTGGAACCGAGGCCCTTGCCATGAACGATGCGAACGCAACGAAACCCGCGCCGGAGCGCCTCGCGCAGGAAGCCCGCCAGCAGTTCGCGTGCCTCGTCGACGCGCGCTCCGTGCAGGTCGAGGTGATCCTGGATCACCCATTCGCCGCGCCTGAGCTTGCGCAGGACGTCGGGGCCGATGCCGGGGCGACGAAACGACAGTTCTGCGTCCGTGTGCAACAGCGTGTCGATCTCGAACTCGTCCGAGACCGAGGCGATCAGGACCTGCTGGTCGTCCTCGATGCGCTTCTGTGGAATCGGCGGATGCGGCGGCCGGTCGTGTTCGACGCGCTGCCTGATGGCCAGCGGCGTGACCGCGCCGACCATCGACCGAAATTCGTCCGCGGCCGACTGCTGTTCCCGGGCGGCGCGCTGGCGTTCCGCGTCAGCCGCCTCGCGCTCCTGCGCCGCGCGGTTCAGCGACTCACGCAGCGGTGCGAGTTGCGACAGGTCCTTGATGCGCGTGGCCATCAGTCGTCCCCATCCGGACGCCTCAGGCCGCGATCGTTTCCCCGGTGGTGGTCGGTGCCGGCTGCAGGTTCTCGAGATAGCGCTGCGCGTCCAGGGCGGCCATGCAGCCCGTGCCCGCGCTCGTGATCGCCTGCCGGTAGACATGGTCCTGCACGTCACCGGCGGCAAACACGCCGGGAACGCTGGTCGCGGTCGCCATGCCCGTCAGCCCGGTCTTGGTGATGATGTAACCGTTGGCCATGTCGAGCTGGCCGGCGAAGATCTCCGTGTTCGGCCGGTGCCCGATCGCGATGAACACGCCCTGCAGCGCCAGGTCCTGCGCCGCCCCGGTCTGGGCGTTCTTGATGCGGGCGCCGGTGACACCTGACTCGTTGCCAAGCACCTCGTCGAGCACGCTGTGCACCTTCAGTTCGACCTTGCCTTCCTTCACCTTCTCCATCAGATGGTCGACCAGGATCGGCTCGGCGCGAAACTTGTCGCGGCGATGGACCAGCGTGACCTTCTTCGCAATGTTGGACAGGTACAGCGCTTCCTCGACCGCCGTGTTGCCGCCGCCGATGACCGCCACATCCTGGTTCTTGTAGAAGAACCCGTCGCAGGTTGCGCAGCCCGAGACGCCCTTGCCCATGAAGGCCTCCTCGGACGGCAGTCCGAGGTACATCGCGCTGGCCCCGGTGGCGATGATCAGCGCATCGCAGGTGTACTCGGCGCTGTCGCCGATCAGCCGGATCGGCTTCTCGGTGAGTTTGGCGGTGTGAATCTGGTCGAAGATGATTTCCGTGTTGAAGCGCTCGGCATGGGCGAGGAAACGCGCCATCAGGTCCGGGCCCTGCACGCCGCTGGCGTCGGCGGGCCAGTTGTCGACATCGGTCGTCGTCATCAGCTGTCCACCCTGCGCCAGCCCGGTGATCAGCACCGGCTTCAAATTGGCCCGCGCCGCGTAGACCGCAGCCGTGTAACCAGCCGGTCCCGAACCCAGGATCAGTACGCGCGCATGTTTCGTAGCAGCCATGTAGAACCCCCCAAGCAATTCAGCGAATTATAGGTGGGGGTGTCCTGCCGATCCCTCAAGTAATGCTTATGGCCGGCCCCAATCCCGCGCGCGGCCACGTCTGTCGCCCTCCCTCGCGGAGGGAGGGGCGGGGAGGGAGCCGTGCAGTTGAACTTCGGCGGAGCGCCCGGCCGCTCCGAAGCGCAGCCGACTGACTGCCATTCCGCTGCGAGTGCACGTGCGATCGGCTTCGCCGATCGCGTACACGAGGAGCGCCGCACTTACATTTGCCGAAACAGATGCGTATACGTGTCGGAGACGAGCAGCGTCTCGGGGCGTGACTTGAGCTTGACCATCATGCGGCCGCGGAAGTCGCGGGTAACGCCGGCAATCGCCGTGGCGTTGACCAGCGTCGAGCGATGGATCTGCCAGAACTGGACCGGATCGAGTTCCTCGACCAGTTCCTTCAGCGGCTTGCGGATCAGTGCCTCGCCCTCGACCGTCACCACGCGGGTGTACTTGTTGTCGGCCTGGAAGTAGGTGATCTCATCGACGGTGATGAGCTTCAGGTTCTGACCGACAGAGGCGTTGATCCAGCGCAGCGTCTGCTTGCCGCTGGCCGCCGGGGCTATCGCGCCGAGTTGATTCAGTGTCGAATCCAGGCGTGCGGGCGGCGTGCCCAGGCGCTGCTTGATGCGGCTCACCGCCGTGAACAGGCGTGCCGCGGATACCGGCTTCAGGACGTAGTCGATGGCGCCCTGGTCGAATGCGGCAACGGCGTGCTGGTCGTAGGCGGTGACGAACACGACGTGGCAGCGGCCATTCGCCTGGCGGGCCACCTCGAGTCCCGTGGCCCCGGGCATCTGGATGTCGAGGAACAGGACGTCCGGCTGGCGCTCGTCGAGCAGCCGCAGCGCCTGCACGCCGTCCGCGGCTTCACCCACGATGTCGAGCTCCGGCCAGAGCTGGCCGAGCTGCTCGACCAGCTGATGACGAAGCGTCGCTTCATCCTCCGCAACGATGGCGGTCGTACCACTCATCCGTGCAGGCTTGCCGGTGTTCCTGGAATCCGCATCGTGATCTGAGTCGTGTCCCCGTGCAACTCGATGCATTCCAGCGCCGCGCGTGCTCCATACAGTCCCAACAGGCGTTCGCGTACGCGTGCGATCTCGCGGTCTTCCGCACAGCCTCCGGGGGCCGCGACCCGAAGCACGATCGCGATGTCGACGCCGGCGCGCTGCACGCCGATGCGAATACTGGACGGCACGTTGTTCATGCTGCCGCGAACCGCGCGCTGCACCAGCGGCAGCAGCAGCATCGGATAGAAGCGCGCTTCGCGGCAGTCGTCCGCCAGCGTGACGGTCAGCGACGGCGAACCGTTGTGCAACGAACGCACGACATCGAGATAGGCCTCGACCAGCTCGATTTCGGCGGCCATCGTCGAGCCCGCCTCGCGCAGGCGCGGCAGGGCGACGCGCAGGTAGGTGATCAGGCGATCCAGGTTGTCGGCCGCACCGGCAGTGTCCTTCTGGTACAGCCGCTCGATGTCGACCAGCGTGTCGAACAGGAACTGGGGCTCGACCTGCGCCTGCATCGCCGCCAGGCGCGACTCCAGCACGTCGCGCGACAGCGTGGCGTGTTCGCGCTGGGCTGCACGAATGGCCGCGTGCGTGAGCGAGCGGCGGTGGATCACCTCTGCCGCTGCAACGAACAGTCCCGACCACGCAATGAAGTGGATCGAGTTGCCGAGCAGCACCAGGCCCAGGCCCGGCGCCGCCTTGGTCTTGCCGGACATCTCCCACCACAACGCATCGATCTCCATCGCGCGCATCAGCGGCACCAGGATGAAGGCGGCGGCCACGGCGCCGATGACGATGGCCCACGCGACACGAGCGTTGCGCTCACGGCCATTGATCGGCGCGCCGTCGGTGGCCGCGACCCAGGCGAGCAGCGTCGCGCCAAAGATGACCAAGGATGAAAGCATGTCGAACGCCATCAGCAGTGACACGCCCGGCTTGTCGAGCTTGTCGATCAAGGCCGTGAAGTCGACCACCGACATCATCGTGCTGGCGAGCAACCAGGCCGCCACGTGTCGTGTGCCCATCTTCGACCAGGCGCGAACCCAGCGGGCGACGCCGCGCGGACCGTGATCCAGTGCTTCGGAGCGGGGAAGTACGGCGCTCATCTGGGGGCCTTCGCTGAGTGGGATCGGGAAACGCCCTCGGTGCGGCCGGACGGTCTCATGTCGACGCCTCCTGGAGTTGCAGCGGCAGCCGCACCGTGGCGACGACTCCGCGCGGGGTCGCCATCGACAGCGCGAGCGATGCATCGGTGCCATACAGCGCCGCGAGCCGTGAGCGGGTATTCGCCAGGCCGACGCCGCTGCCGCCGCTGCCGGAGAAGCCCGCGCCGTTGTCGGCGATCTCGATGACAAGCTGCCGGTCGCCTTCCATGGCCGCGCGGATGTCGATGCGGCCGCCCTCGGGCAGCGGCGAGAGGCCGTGCTTGATCGCGTTCTCGACCAGCGTGGGAAGCACCATCGGCGGCACGCGCGCCGCGCCGAGGTCCGCCGAAGAGTCGATCGAGAACGCCAGCCGGTCGCCCATGCGCATCTGCAGGATCGTGAGGAACGATCGCACCAGTTCGAGTTCGCGTTCCAGTGTCGATCCCCGCTCGCGCATGGTCGGCAGCGCCGCGCGCAGGTAATTGATCAGGCTCGAGAGCATTTCGCGACCCCGTGCCGGAGCCGTTTCGTACAGGCGCTTGACGTTGGCCAGCGTGTTGAACAGGAAGTGCGGCTCGATCTGCGCCTGCAGCGCAGACAGGTGCGCTTCCACCATCTGTGCCTGCAGGCTCTCGCGCCGGCACTCGGCATCGGCCAGTTGCGTGCGCGACGACTCCTCGGAATTGATCGTGTGAAAGAGCCAGTAACCGATGCAGCCGACCGCGGACCACAGCGTCCAGATCTGCAAGAAGTAGAAAGGTTCTTTCGCCATGCTGGACATCGGACTGCCGGCCACCCAGACCCGGATCGGGAGCGCGACCGCGGCGGCGAGTACCGAGACGGCGATGCCGAGCGTCAGCGATGCACGCGCACCCAGCTGGCGCGCGGCGACGAACGATTCGACGCAGGCGATCGCCAGTAGCAACAGGGTCGCACTGATCATGGTCTGGCGCAGGTAGCGCACCAGATTGAACGCCCAGATATCGACCGGTTCGTAGCTCAGGCCGATCACGAAACGGCCCAGCAGCAGCACGAAGCAGAAATAGAAGACGACGGCGATGCTGCGCAGGTTGAACACACGCGCGAACGCCACCCGCGCCGGCGAACGCTCGCGCGGGCTGGTCCCGTAGGCGGGTAGGGTGATTACCGATGCCATTGAAGGCGGATTTTGCGAGCCTGCCGTCCATACCGCAATGCCGCGCGACGAATCGGTGGCTGTCGGGCGCGAAACAGGCCCGCATGCGACGAAATTACGGGAGTTGCCGCTGCAACCCGGCGGAACGCCGCCCGGCCGAGGGTGGGGGGCCTCCTATAATCGCCGCCCATGTCCTCACGTCCTGGTATGGAACGCGTGGCAGGCTCGGTATCGGATGGCGCCTGGGTCCGGTCTCGGCAGCCCGCCGCCGCCCCCGGAAATCCGCGCCTGGCGCGCCTGCTGGCTGAAGCGCGCTGGATCGTTGGCGCGCTGCTGGCCGTGGCTCTGCTGGTCGTTCTGCTGACCTACAGCCGGAATGATCCGGGCTTCACGCACTCGGTCGCCGCCGGACCCGTCAGTAACCTCGGCGGGCGGCTCGGGGCCTGGGTCGCCGATGTCACCCTGCTGATTTTCGGCGTGTCGGCCTACCTGCTGGCCCTCGGGATGCTCGTCACGGTCGCGCGCGGCTTCCGGCGTCTGCATCGCGTGGCGGTCGGCGCCGATCCGCTGTCCGACGACCTGCCGGCATGGGCCCATGGAGTCGGCTTCCTGGTGCTGATCGCCGGCGCAATGGGTCTCGAGGCGCTGCGGCTTTACAACCTGAAGGTCGCGTTGCCCGGTGCGCCGGGCGGCATCGTCGGCAATGCCATCGCGTCAGGCGTGCAGGCGGGGATCGGCTTCACCGGGGCCAGCGTGATCTTCCTCGTGGCCATCGCGATCGGCCTGTCGCTGTTTCTCGACTTCTCGTGGCTGGCGGTTGCGGAGCGCCTGGGCACGTTCATCGAAGGCTTCTCGCGCCGCGCCGAACAGCGCCGCGAGGAGGCCGAGGATCGCGCGATCGGGGAAGCGGCGACGAAGCTGCGCGAAGCCGCGCTGGCGGAGGAGCGCGAACGCATCGACGAGGCGCCTCCCGTGCACATCGAGCGGCCACCGGCGCACGTCAAGCCGTCGGAGCGCAAGCAGAAGGAAAAGCAGGTCCCGCTGTTCGCGGAAATGGCCGATGGGCGGCTGCCGGCACTCGACCTGCTCGACGAGCCGCCTCCGGCCGTCGAGAACGTATCGACCGAGACGCTCGAATTCACGTCGCGCCTGATCGAAAAGAAGCTGCGCGACTTCAACGTCGAGGCGCAGGTCGTGGCCGCGTACCCGGGGCCGGTGATCACGCGCTACGAGATCGAGCCGGCGGTCGGCGTCAAGGGCAGCCAGATCGTGAACCTCGCCAAGGACCTCGCGCGCTCGTTGTCACTGGTGTCGGTACGCGTGGTCGAGACCATTCCCGGCAAGAACCTGATGGGGCTGGAGCTGCCGAATCCACGCCGCCAGGTCGTCAAGCTCTCGGAAATCATGGGCTCGGCGGTCTACAACGAGAGCGCATCGCTGGTCACGCTCGGACTGGGCAAGGACATCGCCGGCAAGGCCGTCGTGGTCGACCTGGCGCGCATGCCGCACCTGATGGTGGCCGGCACCACGGGCTCGGGCAAGTCGGTCGGCATCAACGCGATGATCCTGTCGATCCTCTACAAGGCCGACCCGTCGCAGGTGCGGCTGATCCTGGTCGATCCGAAGATGCTCGAACTGTCGGTCTACGAGGGCATCCCGCACCTGCTGTGCCCGGTCGTGACCGACATGCGTGAGGCGGGCAACGCACTGCAGTGGTGTGTCGGCGAGATGGACAAGCGCTACCGGCTGCTGAGCAAGCTCGGCGTGCGCAGCCTCAGCGGATACAACCAGAAGCTGGCCGATGCGCGCGCCAAGGGCGAGATCCTGAAGAACCCTTTCTCGCTCACGCCGGAAGATGCCGAGCCGCTCGAGCCGCTGCCGATGATCGTGGTCGTGATCGACGAACTCGCCGACATGATGATGGTCACCGGCAAGAAGGTCGAGGAACTGATCGCGCGCATCGCGCAAAAGGCGCGGGCCTCTGGCATGCACCTGATCCTCGCGACGCAGCGGCCGTCGGTCGACGTCATCACCGGGCTCATCAAGGCCAACATCCCGGCGCGGATCTCGTTCCAGGTCTCGAGCCGGGTCGATTCGCGCACGATCCTCGACCAGATGGGCGCCGAGTCGCTGCTCGGACAGGGCGACATGCTGTACCTCGCCCCGGGCACCGGCCTGCCGACGCGGGTCCACGGCGCGTTCGTATCGGATGCCGAGGTGCATCGCGTCGTCGAGACCCTGCGCAAACGCGGCGCGCCGCAGTACGTGGAAGGCGTGCTCGATGCACCCTCGACCGAGGGCGACGAGAGCGGCGCCGGTCAACCGGGAGGCGAGGCCGATCCGTTATACGACCAGGCCGTCGAGATCGTCGTCAAGAACCGCCGGGCGTCGATCTCGCTGGTGCAGCGGCACTTGCGCATCGGCTACAACCGGGCCGCGCGCCTGCTCGAGGACATGGAGCGGGCCGGACTGGTCTCGTCGATGCAGAGCAACGGCAACCGCGAGATCCTGGTGCCGTCGCGCGACGGCGGATAAGGCCAAAGAAACGTGCTTCGAGTCTGCAGACAGCTGATATGGCTGGCGGTGCTGTTCGCTGCGCAGGCGCATGCCGCCTCGATCGACCAGTTGCGCAGCTTCCTGACGAAGACAACGAGCGCCCGCGGCGAGTTCGTGCAGCGCGTCGTGCGCGACGCGGCAACCCAGCAGTCGAGCGGGCGCTTCGTGTTCCAGCGGCCGGGCAAGTTCCGCTGGATCTACGAGAAGCCGTACGAGCAGTTGATCATTGCCGATGGCAAGCAGCTGACGATGTTCGACAAGGATCTCAACCAGGCGACGATCCGCAAGCTCGCGTCGGCCTTGCCGTCGAGTCCCGCGTCCATCCTGTTCGGGTCCAACGATTTCGAGCGCGAGTTCGAGGTCAGCGATGCCGGCGCGCGCGAGGGGCTCGAGTGGGTCCAGGCCAAACCACGCGCGAAGGACACGCCGTTCGAGCGCATCGAGATCGGTTTCCGCGACGGGCTGCCCGGTGCCATGCTGCTCGTCGACAGCTTCGGCCAGACGACCCGCCTCACCTTCTCACGGGTCGAGCGCAACCCCAAACTCGATGCCGACGCCTTCCGCTTCACGCCGCCGAAGGGGGCGGATGTCCTGACGGAGTAGCGTCGCAGGTGTACGCATCGGCTGCGCCGAGTGCACGTGCGCACTCCGACGGGTGCGCGCGATCGGCGCAACCACGCGCGTCTTACTTCTTGATTCCGAGCAGCTCGACCTCGAAGGTCAACGTCGCGTTCGGCGGGATCGGGCCGCCGGGCGTGCCGCGCTCGCCGTAGGCGACATTGGGCGGGCAGGTGAGCTTGGCCTTGCCGCCGACCTTCATCTTCTGCACCCCTTCGGTCCAGCACTTGATCACGCGACTGAGCGGAAACTCCGCCGGCTGGCCGCGCTTGATCGAGCTGTCGAATTCCTTGCCGTCTGGCAGCGTGCCGCGGTAATGAACGCTCACGACATCGGTTTCCTTCGGGCTTGCACCGCTGCCGTCCTTCAGCGAGCGGTAGACCATGCCGGAGTCCGTCTTGATGGCGCCTTTTTCGGCTGCGGCCTGATCGACCACCGGGTTTTGCGCCCAGACCATCGGGCTTGCGAAGAGAGCAAGCAGCATCCATTTTTTCATCGTTGTCGACTCCGTTGCGTTAAGCCCCTGCGCCAGGCGCTCGCTGGGCGGCGGGCGCGATGCTAGCCTGTCTTTGCTCCGGACCCAAACATGCAGGATCTGTTCACCACCGACGCCGCCGCAGTGCCACTGGCAGAACGCATGCGACCGCGCTCGATCGACGAGGTCGTCGGGCAATCGCACCTGCTGGGGTCCGGCAAGCCGCTGCGGGTCGCGTTCGAGTCGGCGCGGCCGCATTCGATGATCCTGTGGGGCCCGCCGGGCGTCGGCAAGACCACGCTGGCGCGGCTGATGGCCGATGCCTTCGGCCTCGACTTCATCGCAATTTCCGCGGTGCTCGGCGGCGTCAAGGACATCCGCGAGGCGGTCGAGAGCGCGCAGGGCACGCGTGCGCGCACGGGCCGGCCGACGGTCGTCTTCGTCGATGAGGTCCATCGCTTCAACAAGGGCCAGCAGGATGCGTTCCTTCCGCATGTCGAGTCGGGCCTGTTCGTCTTCGTCGGTGCGACGACGGAGAACCCGTCATTCGAAGTGGTCGGCGCACTGCTTTCGCGCGCGGCGGTCTATGTACTCGAGCCATTGACCGCGGAGGAGCTCGATGCGCTGATCACGCGCGCGGCATCCGGGCCGCTCGGCGGACTCGCGGTCGATGCAGCGGCGCGCCGCATGCTGATCGATCTGGCCGACGGCGACGCGCGCCGGTTGCTGAATGCGCTCGAAATCGCGGCCGGTGCGGCGCGGGACGCGGGCGCCTCGACGGTCGACGCCGACTTCCTGCGCGCCGCCTTGCCGGCGACGCTGCGCCGCTTCGACAAGGGCGGCGAGAATTTCTACGACCAGATCTCGGCCCTGCACAAGTCGGTGCGTGGCTCCGACCCGGATGCATCGCTGTACTGGATGACGCGCATGCTGGATGGAGGGGCTGATCCCCGCTACATCGCCCGGCGCGTCGTGCGCATGGCGGTCGAGGACATCGGACTGGCGGATCCACGTGGACTCGAGATTGCGCTGGCGGCCGCCGAGACCTACGAGCGACTCGGTTCGCCGGAAGGCGAACTCGCGATCGCGCAGGCCGTGGTCTACCTCGCTGTCGCGCCCAAGTCCAACGCGCTTTACACCGCCTACAACGCAGCGCGCGCCTTCGTGCAGGGCGATGCTTCGCGCCCGGTGCCGATGCATCTGCGCAATGCGCCGACCCGCCTGATGAAGGACCTCGGATACGGCGCCGGCTACCGCTACGCGCACGACGAGCCTGAAGGCTATGCCGCCGGAGAGCGCTACTTTCCCGAGGGAATGTCGTCGCCGCGGTTCTATGAGCCCAGCGACCACGGTGTGGAGGCGCGCATACGCGAACGGCTGGCGCAGCTGCGGTCGCGCGATGCCAAGCGCAAGGACACGGACTCATAGCGCGCCGAGTCTTGTGCCGCCGGTCCGCAGGGAGCCTGGCAAGGTCGACGGGGAGCCAAAGAGCCGCGCGTCGGCACTCGCGGTTGCACACCTCGACACGCTCGGCGAGAATGCGGCCCATGCACTGCCACACCGTCCCGCCCAGTCGATCCTGCTCCCCTGCCGGTGCCCGCGCTCGCGGGTGACTGGTGCCTCTGCCGCGCTGCTGCGCGGCCGCTTAACGTAAAAGTAGAAGACATTGACACGTCGGCGCTGCTGACACGCTTTCAGGAAACTACCATGCTGGACATCAACCTGCTACGCAAGGACATCGGTGCGGCCGCGGACCGTCTGCAGACGCGCGGCTTCGAATTCGACATCGACGGATTCAATGTGCTCGAAGCGGAGCGCAAGACGGTGCAGATCAGCACGGAGGAACTGCAGGCGCGCCGCAATGCGCTGTCAAAGCAGATCGGAGTGCTGAAGTCGAAGGGCGAGGATGCTTCGGCCGTCCTGGCCGAAGTCGGGGCGATTCCCGAGCAGGTGAAGGATCTCGAAACCCGGCTGGCCGGCATCCAGGCGCGGCTGCACGACATGCTGCTCAACGTTCCGAACCTGCCGCACGCGTCGGTTCCGGTCGGCAGATCCGCTGACGACAACATAGAAGTACGTCGCTGGGGAGAGCCGCGCGCCTTCGACTTTGCGCCACGCGACCATGTCGATGTCGGTGCGCCGCTCGGGCTCGACTTCGAGGCAGCGGCCAAGCTGTCGGGGTCGCGCTTTGCGGTGCTGCGCGGTCCCGTTGCCCGCCTGCATCGTGCATTGGCGCAGTTCATGCTCGACACGCAGACCGGCGAGCATGGCTACACCGAGTGCTACACGCCGTACATCGTCAACCGCGAAACCTTGCTCGGGACCGGCCAGCTGCCGAAGTTCCGCGACGACATGTTCTGGGTCACCAAGGGCGGAGGAACGGGGGACGGAGAAGGCAAGGAGGAGCTCTACCTGATCTCCACCTCCGAAATCTCGCTGACCAACACCGTGCGCGGCGAGGTGCTGCGCGAGGCGGACCTGCCGATCCGGCTGACCGCGCACACGCCGTGCTTCCGCTCCGAGGCCGGCAGCTACGGCAAGGACACGCGCGGCATGATCCGGCAGCACCAGTTCGACAAGGTCGAGATGGTGCAGATCACGCATCCGGAGCGTTCGTACGACGTGCTCGAGCAGATGGTCGGGCACGCCGAAGCGATCCTGCAGAAACTCGGCCTGCCGTACCGCGTGGTGGCGCTGTGTACCGGAGACATTGGGTTCGGATCGACGAAGACCTACGACCTCGAGGTCTGGTTGCCGGGACAGAGCGCCTATCGCGAAATCTCCTCGGTTTCCAACTGCGAGGCATTCCAGGCGCGCCGCATGCAGACCCGCTTCAAGAATGCGCAGGGCAAGACCGAGCTGGTCCACACGCTCAATGGCTCGGGTCTCGCAGTCGGTCGCACCCTTGTGGCGGTCCTGGAGAACTTCCAGCAGGCCGATGGCAGCGTGCAGGTGCCTGAAGTGCTGCGTCCGTACATGTCAGGGCTGGAGGTCCTGAAGCCGGTCTGACGTGCACGCGCGGATATAATGCGCGGCTCACTTCAGTGACGACCAAAGCCGGAGAGGTGGCAGAGTGGTCGAAAGCCGGCTCAGCCGGCTTCGGTGAAGGCTAATGCGAGCGCAGCGCGCGTTATGCCGGAACCAATGCGCATTCGGTGCAGCAGGCTTCGGTGCCACTCGAAGCTTGGTCGTCAAAAGTTTGGAGAGGTGGCAGAGTGGTCGAATGCGCCGGATTCGAAATCCGGTGTACGGTTCTACCGTACCGTGGGTTCGAATCCCACCCTCTCCGCCAAAGAAACGGGCCCACATGGGCCCGTTTGCTTTGGCGGAGAGGGTGGTTGAGTAGAACCCACCCGGGTTCGACGAGCGCCGCACAGCGGTGCGAAGGACACCGGAGCGGAGCCGACGGTGGTCCGCAGGCGAAGCGGAGGGACGAGGCAGCCTTGCTGCCGAGCAATCCCACCCTTTCCCGTCAGAGTAACGAGTCCGCACATTGCACGCTTTCTTTGGCTGCGAATGAGTGAGATGGAACACGCCGCTTCAACGATCGCTGCAATGCGGCGAGCCGCTTTGCCACCTCACGCCGATGCCATCGGACGCACGGAGTTGTCGAGTTTTGGCTATTGCTTACACCCGACTTACTTCCACGGTGTTCCTCACCCACGAATAGTGCGTTGCAGCACCAATTTTGGGCCTGCTGTCAGGGTCGTGTAAGCGCGACTACCTACCGTCCGCGCGGGTAATACAAATGACCTAGTCAGAAGAAGAACAAGACACGCGCCGCGGAGACGGGAGACATGAGCAACATCGAATCAGTCCTGCAAGAGCATCGGGTGTTTCCGCCCACGGCTGAGTTCGTCAAGCAGGCCAATGTGTCCGGCATGGACGGGTACCAGGCGCTGTGTGCCGAGGCGGAGAAGGACTTCACCGGATTCTGGGGCAGGCTGGCGCGCGAGAACCTCAGCTGGCACAAGCCATTTACCAAGGTCCTCGACGAGTCGAACGCTCCGTTTTACCAGTGGTTCCCCGACGGCGAGCTGAACGCGTCGTACAACTGCCTCGATCGCAACCTGAGCAACGGCAATGCCGACAAGGTCGCGATCATCTTCGAGGCCGACGACGGCACCGTCACGAAAGTCACTTACCGCGATCTGCACAAGGAAGTGTGCCGGCTTGCGAACGCGCTGAAGCAGCACGGCGTCAAGAAGAGTGACCGCGTTCTTATCTATATGCCGATGTCGGTGCAGGTCGTCGTCGCGATGCAGGCCTGTGCGCGGATCGGGGCGACGCACTCAGTCGTGTTTGGCGGCTTTTCCGCGAAGAGCCTGCAGGAACGGATCATCGACGCCGGCGCGACCGAGGTCATCACGGCCGATGGCCAGTTCCGCGGCGGCAAGGAAATCCCGCTGAAGCCGGTGGTGGATGAAGCGTTCACGATGGGCGGTTGCGAAGGCGTGCGCAACGTCATCGTCTACAAGCGCACGGGCAGCAACGTGCCGATGCAGGCGCCGCGCGACAAGTGGTGGGACGACGTCGTCAAGGGCCAGCCGGAGACCTGCGAGCCGACCTGGGTGAACGCGGAGCATCCGCTCTTCATCCTGTACACGTCGGGCTCGACCGGCAAGCCGAAGGGTGTGCAGCACTCGACCGGCGGCTACCTGCTGTGGGCCGTGCTCACGATGAAATGGACGTTCGACTACAAGCCGAGCGATGTGTTCTGGTGCACGGCTGACGTCGGCTGGGTGACCGGCCACACGTACATCACCTATGGCCCGTTGGCGGTTGGTGCGACCGAAGTGATGTTCGAAGGCATTCCGACCTATCCCGACGCCGGGCGCTTCTGGAAAATGATCCAGGACCACAAGGTCAGCGTCTTCTACACGGCGCCGACGGCGATCCGTTCGCTGATCAAGGCCAACGAGGGCAATCCGGCGACGCACCCCACCAAGTACAAGCTGTCGGGCCTGCGCATCCTCGGCACGGTCGGCGAGCCGATCAATCCGGAAGCCTGGATGTGGTACCACACGAATGTCGGTGGTGGTCGCTGCCCCATCGTGGATACCTGGTGGCAGACGGAGACCGGCGGTCATCTGATCACACCGCTGCCTGGCGTCACGCCGACCGTGCCCGGCTCCTGCACGCTGCCGCTGCCCGGAATCATGGCGGCGATCGTCGACGAAACGGGACATGACGTTCCGAACGGGCAGGGCGGCCTGCTGGTGATCAAGCGGCCGTGGCCCGCGATGATCCGGACGATCTGGGGTGATCCGGAGCGGTACAAGAAGTCGTACTTCCCGGAGGAACTCGGCGGCACGCTGTACCTGGCCGGCGACGGTTCGATCCGCGACAAGGAAACCGCCTACTTCAAGATCGTCGGGCGCATCGACGACGTGCTGAACGTCTCCGGCCACCGCATGGGCACGATGGAAATCGAATCCGCGCTGGTCTCGAACCCGATCGTCGCCGAAGCCGCCGTTGTCGGTCGCCCGGACGACATGACGGGCGAGGCGATCTCCGCATTCGTCGTGCTCAAGCGGGCCCGGCCGACCGGGGCAGAAGCGCAGCAGATCGCGAAGGAACTGCGTGACTGGGTCGGCAAGGAAATCGGCCCGATCGCCAAGCCCAAGGACATCCGCTTCGGTGACAACCTGCCGAAGACGCGCTCCGGAAAGATCATGCGGCGCCTGTTGCGCTCGATCGCCAAGGGCGAAGAGATCACCCAGGACATCTCGACGCTGGAAAACCCGGCGATCCTGGATCAGTTGAAGGTGACGCTGTAGCAGTCGGGTTTTGGAGGCAGACGGGGGCGATGAGCCCCGAACAAGAAGGCGCAGGACCCCGTGAGGTCGGAGCAGTCCGACCCGCGGGGTGAACGCCCGATAGACGTGCGGCTGACAGGTTCTGCCTGGCAGTTGGAAACGGTGCGAGCGGGTCTGCACCGAACGCGGAAAAGGATGGGAATGGCATTTGCATTACTGGTGCTGCAGACGTTGGTGCTGGTTGCGGGCCTGGCCCTGCTCGGCCAGGGCCTCGTCGGCGCCTTCAACTGGCCGCGCCGCCGCCAGAATCTCGTCTGGCGGCTGTTCGAGATCATCGCCAGTCCTGTGGTCAAGCTCGTCCGGTGGGTCACGCCCAAGATCGTGCTCGATCAGCACATTCCGATCGCCGCGTTCATGGTGCTGTTCTTCGCCTACTTCTGGCTCGGCTTTGAGCATCGCTCTTCATGCCGGTCCGACACGGCGCAGGCGGGCTGTGAAAAGTGGGCCGCGGCGTGGAGCGACAGGACGGTGAAGCAATGACCTGGCTGGCGCAGAAGCTCAAGCTGTGGTGGCTGCAGAGGCAGGCCAACGCGGCGATCCTCTTCAAGCGCGTGCCCGAGGCGGTGCGTGCCTACCGCGAGATACTTGAAGTCGATCCGCGCAACGAACTGGCAGGGCTGATGCTCGGCAACCTGCTGGCAGAAGCAGGCGACCGCGAGGGTGCGGTGGCCCAGCTGGAAAAGCTGACGGTCGTCAATCCGTCGTTTGCCGATGCCTGGTTCAACCTGGGCTACCTGCACGACCAGGCGGATCGGCTGACTGATGCCGAGCGTTGCTTCCGGCGGGCGGTCGAGCTGCGTCCATCGCTCGACCGCGCGTGGTACGGGCTAGGTCTGGTTCTGATCCGTGACGGCCGCCTGACCGAGGCGGTCGATGCGCTGAAGCAGACCATCAAGCTGCAGCCGTTCAGTCCCTACGGGTACTACCAGCTCGGCCTGACCTATCACCATCTGGGCCGCAAGCGAGGACGCCTGGCGTGTCCACAAGCAGCTGGCCGAATTCGAACCGAAGTTTTCTGCGACGCTGAAGCGCGATCTCGAGCGGACGGCGCCGCAGGCAGTTCCCGCAATCAACGCAAGCTCCCAACCCAAGGAGGAAACGACCGTCGACGCCACTTAACCCAAGGAGACAGAAGTCCACTTAGGAGAGAACATGCAACTCACCGCAAAGCATAAAGAGTACTGGAGCAGGAATCTGCGGATCACCGCGATCCTGCTCTTCATCTGGTTCGTCGTCACTTATGTGATGGCGTACTTCGCCATCCCGCTGGCCGAGATCAACTTCTTCGGCTGGCCGCTGTCGTTCTACATGGCGGCGCAGGGGTCCCTGATCATCTACGTCGTGATCATCTGGTACTACGCGAAATACATGCGCAAACTCGACCTCGAGTACGGCGTGGAAGAGGGAGACACAAAATGAGCGCGGGCGTAAGTTCGAATCGTGCCTTCTTCAACCAGTTGAAGAAGTACTACACCTGGTACACGGGCGGGTTTCCTCGCGTTCGTGATCGTGCTCGCGATCCTGGAGCAGTTCGGCCTGCCGCGCGTCTGGATCGGCTACACGTTCCTGTTCGCCACCATTGCGTTGTATGCGGGCATCGGCATCATGAGCCGTACGGCGGACGTTGCCGAGTACTACGTCGCGGGCCGACGCGTGCCGGCGCTGTTCAACGGCATGGCCACGGGCGCCGACTGGATGTCGGCCGCGTCGTTCATCGGCATGGCCGGAACGCTGTATCTGTCCGGCTTCGATGGCCTCGGCTTCGTCGTCGGCTGGACCGGCGGGTACGTGCTGGTAGCACTCTTCCTCGCGCCGTACCTGCGCAAGTTCGGGCAGTTCACGATTCCGGACTTTCTCGGTGCGCGCTACGGCGGCAACATTCCGCGTTCGATCGGTGTCTTCGCGGCGATCCTGTGCTCGTTCACCTACGTGGTGGCGCAGATCTACGGCGTCGGCATCATCACTTCGCGCTTCACGGGTGTCGAGTTCGGCGTCGGCGTGTTCCTGGGCCTGGCCGGTATCCTGGTCTGTTCGTTCCTGGGCGGCATGCGCGCGGTCACGTGGACGCAGGTGGCGCAGTACATCATCCTGATCGTGGCCTACATGATCCCGGTGGTCTGGCTGTCGGTGAAGATCACGGGCGTTCCGGTCCCGCAGCTGGTCTACGGCCAGGTCCTGGAAAAGGTCACGGCCAAGGAAGGGGAGCTGAAGGTCAATCCCGGTGAAGTCTCGGTACGCGACATCTTCAAGAAGAATGCCGCGGACGCGAAGGCGCGCATCGACGCGCTGCCGGCATCGTGGGAACAGGGCCGCACAACGGTGGCGCAGAAGGTCGAGGATCTGAAGGCGGCCAATGCACCCGTGGCGGAGATCCGTGCGGCTGAAAAGGCGCTTGCGGACTACCCGAAGACGGCTGATGCGGCGAAGACCGCCTGGGCTGCGCAGGTCGCGTCCAACACCGCGAGATCGGCTCCGCCGGCTCCGCACGCGACTCCGTACCCGACGAACAAGACCGGAGAAGCCGGCGAGAAGGAGCGCGAGACAAAGCGCAACAACTTCCTGGCATTGACGTTCTGCATGATGTTCGGCACGGCTGCATTGCCGCACATTTTGATGCGTTACTACACGACGCCATCGGTGCAGGAAGCGCGCGTCTCGGTGTTCTGGTCGCTGTTCTTCATCTTCCTGCTGTACTTCACCGCGCCGGCACTGGCGGTGCTCGTGAAGTATGAGGTCTACCACAACGTTGTCGGATCGTCGTTTGCGAACCTGCCGGCGTGGGTGTCAGCCTGGGCCAAGATAGATCCAACATTGATGTCCATTACGGACGTCAACAAGGACGGCATCGTGCAACTGGCCGAAATGGTGCTGGGCGGCGACATCATCGTGCTGGCAACGCCCGAGATCGCGGGTCTTCCCTACGTGATATCCGGCCTGGTGGCAGCGGGTGGTCTGGCCGCGGCGCTCTCGACCGCTGACGGACTGCTGCTGACGATCGCCAACGCGCTGTCACACGACCTGTACTACAAGATGATCAACCCGAACGCCTCCACCCAGAAGCGGGTCATGATCTCCAAGATCCTGCTGTTGGTCGTGGCCATCTTTGCCGCGTGGGTGACGTCGCAGAAACCCGGGAACATCCTGTTCCTGGTCGGAGCGGCGTTCTCGATGGCGGCGTCCGCATTCTTCCCGGCCCTGGTCCTGGGTGTGTTCTGGAAGCGTGCGAACAAGGCGGGCGCGATTGTCGGGATGGTTGCAGGTCTGGGCATCTGCCTGTACTACATGCTGCACACCTATCCGCAGTTCATCCAGTGGTTCGGCACGACGCGGATGGACCTGTGGTGGGGGATCGCGCCGATTTCTGCAGGCGTGTTCGGAGTGCCGGTCGGACTGATCACGATTGCGGTCGTGAGCATGCTGACTCCGGCGCCGAACCGCGAGGTGCAGGAATTCGTGGAACACGTGCGCTATCCGAACCTGCGCGGAGACACGGTCGAGACACTCGCCCGCTGATCGACGCAGGAAGTCGCACTCAAGCCCGCGGTTCGCCGCGGGCTTTTTTCGTCCTGTGAGCCGACATGCGGCCGGCCGATATAATCCGCGGCCGCACAAGGAGAGATGGCCGAGCGGTCGAAGGCGCACGCCTGGAAAGTGTGTATGGGTCTAAAGCCCATCGTGGGTTCGAATCCCACTCTCTCCGCCAAAGAAACGGGCCCATGCTAGTGGTTTTGCCTCGTTTCGTCATTCATCGGAACGGGCATCAGCGTCATGTCCTGATCACGGCGCCGAAGCGAAGGGCGCCTCGGCCGGCCACGCCATGGTACTGGACGGCGGACTTACGAGGCCTTGGCGATGGCGCGCTGGACGCGTTCGCGGCTTTGCTGGTCGTAGTGTGTCTGGATCACACTTAAGGCGGCGTCGGTGTCCGAGCCCTTGTTCTTCTTGAAGCCCTTTGTATGCAGCACCTCGAGGTCGAGCTGCGAATCGCGCTGCACGTCGACCGCGAGCTTTTTGAGCTCTTGCATGTAGTAGTCGGCTCGCTCGTCGTCGCCCATGTGTTCTGCAATCTGGATGATGCTGGCAAGCATGTCGCGCTGGTCGGCAGAAATGGCGCGCGATTTTTCCAGCGCGACGATCAGGCGCGTCAGGGCAACGTCGCCGTTGCCCTCATAGGCCTCGCACATGGCCTCGGAGGCATCGGCGTAGAAGGTCGCGCGCGGCGAGTTGGCCTTGGCTGCGTAGACCTTGGCGAACGCGGCGTGCAGGCGCGCGTCCGGCGTCTTGCCGGTGGCCAGAAGCAGGCGCGTGTAGCACCACTCCATCAGCACGCGCAGGCTGAGGTCGGCGGCATTACCGGGCTCGCCGAGCAACTGGATCGCGCTGCGGATGGTGTCCATGCCGGCCCGGAAATCGTGCTTGGCGAGGTAGATCAGCGCCATGTTGCACATCGTCGAGCGGGTGACCTGTTGCCCCTGGGAAGTGGCGGGCGCGGTCGCCAGAGCAAAGCGGAACAACCGCAGTGCATCCTCGTAGTAGAAGAGTTCGAGCAGGAAGCCGCCGATGTTGTTGGCAACGGCCGACTGCGCCAGCCGGTCGTCCAGTTCCACAGCGAGCTCGAGCGCCGTGATGCTGTGGTCGATCGCGCCACGAAAGTTGCGCACGACCATCGAGAGCACGCCGAGAAAGCTATCGGCCTTGCGCACCAGCGGCTTCAAGCCAGCGCGACGGGCGATGGAGGCGGCCTGCATTGCGGCTTCGATGCCCCGGTGGGCATCCTGAGCGCGGTAATAGAAGTACTTCGCCACCTCCAGCATGATTTCCGCCTGGAGGGCGGGTTCGTTGTCACGGTACGACAGCAACTGCCGGACCACGTCCGACATGAAATCGTGATCCTGTGAGCCGCCGCGAGCAGCCTTTTCGACCACCTCGGCGTAGAGCGTGCGCAGCGCCCGAGCGTCGTCACTCTCAGTTACGACCTGCAAACTGGGGCCTGGCAGGGGGTCGGTCATGGCTTGAATCAGGACGGAAATGCGCCTCGCGCCTTTCAGGTAATTGCCCGAAGATAACCCGATCAATACTCTAATAATCACTGAAACGGCGCCCCAATTCAATCCGGAGGCTGTTATTCCGGAAAAATGGCTAGTCGTGGCCGCCGACGGATCATCCGACTAGACCAACCAAATATCCCTGAGGAGAGAACCATGACCGAACTGGACCTGATCGTTGAAACGGCCGAAGTGACGAGGACTGCCGCAGCGGAAGTGATAGAACTCACCGTCGAGCAACTCGGTGAAGTCGGCGGCGGCGTCGCCTACGTGTTGATCTGAGCGCTCACAGCCCGACCTCAATCCTTCACTCGCGGAGAACAACCATGGACCAACTCGTACTGATCGCTGAAGAAGCCGTCGAGACCGTTGCGGCGAAGTCCGCCGCGGCCGAAATGATCGAGCTGACGGTGGAACAGCTGGCCGACGTGGGCGGTGGCGTTGCCTACGTGCTGATCTGACTTGTCGAACTGACCAACAACACACTGCGGAGCAAAGCCATGAACGAACTGAACCTGATCGTCGAGACGACCGAAGAAGTCAGGACTGTGACCGCCGAACTCATTGAACTTACGGTCGAGCAACTCGGTGAAGTGGGCGGCGGCGTTGCCTACGTGCTGATCTAGCGTCGGCGCCCGCGCGGCGTGCGACGTGTGAAGTAGCGGCGCGGCGCTGCGGCAGTGCGTCGGGCCTTAGAACATCGGATGAGCGTCGGCGCGTGCCGGGCCCTTTCTCAATGCGGTACTTGAACAACTGATGAG
>CAVYNB010000018.1:0-23428 GCA_963769745.1 uncultured beta proteobacterium | reverse complement strand
GAGCACCAGCTGGCGCAGTGCGCGGGCGTCATCGAGCGCGTGATGCCGGCGCAGGTTCAGTCGCTGCGTTGCTTCGTCGAGCGCCTCGTAGGCCACTGGCACGCGCTGCCAGCGCACGTTCGCAGGCAGGTTCTCGCCCCCGAACAACTCGGCCAGAGCCCAGCGATCGAAGCCCGAGTCACTGATGATCGTCGTCGCTCCGCGGCGGGCACGTTCGCCGAGCCACTCGCCAAGTGCCTCGGCTCCGACGGCAAGCGGCACCGCATCACCGTCGAGCAGCGGGATGACGGTGTCATTGACAAAGTCGCTCGCCGTGCGCGGATCCCAGCCGGCAAGTTCCGCATAGAACGCGGTCGAATCGGTCGCCACCGCGCCGACACTGATGAGTTGCGGCGACTCCAGGCTGGTGAACTCGCTGTCGATGAAGACGTAGGTCTGGGTCGGATCGGGACGGAACACGCTCGACGGAACCGGCAGGATGCGGAACAGCAGCAGCTCGTCCGCATAACGGCCCGGCGGCAGCGACAGTTTGGAGACGACATCCTGCGCCGGCAGGTCAGTCTCGCGGAAGCCGGCCCGACGCATTGCGCGCAGCGCCTTGACGTTGCGGCGCGAGGGCCGCACCAGAAATCGATTGACGCCGTAGTTCGACTGCAGCCAGTCGCACAGCACGACCAGCGCCTCGGAACCGTAGCCCTGCCCGGCGACGCGTCGTTCGGCCAGCCAGATATCGAGCTCGACGACATCATTCAGTACGTCGATCGGCCTGTGCGAGACGCAACCGATGTCTTCGCCGTTCGCAGTGATGATCAGCGTCCGGCCGGCATAGGGCCGCGTGCCGTCGAAGTAGTGCTCGGCGTAGTCGGCCGTGAACGCGTCGAGCGATGGAATCGGGTGGTCCGGAAACATCGCGCCGCCCATCATGTTCTGCGTGAGGTCGGAGCCGATCAGCCATTCGTACACGCGTGCGCGGTCGTTCGCGCGCGCGCGCTTGAGCGTCACCTTGGGTCCGGCGATCGTCGTCATGCCGCAGTGCGCATCAGATGCTGTCGAATGGGGCCAAGCATGTCGGCGCCAAGGCGGGCGCTGCGGGCGGCGCTCCATCCGGTCTGCTCGTCGGGCGCGTTGGCGTTGTCCTTGAACGGCATCTCGAGCGTCAGCGACAGGCAACCGAAGGTATGGCCGACATACTTGGACGCGAGCTTCAGCACGTCGTCCTTGTACTTGCTCGCGACGTAGCCGTGCTCGCTCTGGAAGTCCGGGCTCGCCGTCCGGAAGTCCGCGCTGAATGCGGCCTGCTCGGCCGCCTGCCGGTCGCTGAATCCGGGCAGCATCTCGCAGCCCGCTACGAATACGTACGGCAGGTTCTCGTCGCCGTGGATGTCGAAGAACGCGGCGCAGCCGCTCGCATGGATCGCTTCGCGCACAACCTGGACTTCCGGGCTGCGTTCGGTCGCCGGCTCCAGCCACTCGCGATTGAGGTTCGCGCCGGCGGCGTTGGTGCGCAGGTTGCCGAGGACGGAGCCGTCGGGGTTCATGTTCGGAACGATGTGAAAGGTGGCCATCTGGCGAAGCTCGCGCGCGACAGCATCGGCCGGATCGAGCAGCCGCTGCATCAGACCTTCGACGAACCACTCGGCCATCGTCTCGCCCGGATGCTGGCGCGCGATGATCCAGACGGGCCGCGCGCCCTGGCCGATCATGAGTTCGTCGAGGTCGCGACCCTGCAGGCTGCTCCCCAGCCGGCGCTGACGAGCGCCGCGTGCCACGCAGTCTGCCAGCAGCGCAAGATGCCGGTCCCATGAAAACGGCTCGAAGTAGGCGACATACGTTGCCGGCGCCGGGGGCAACTCGATGGTCAGGACCTTGCCGTCGAAGCGGGTCGGCATGCGCAGCCAGCGATTTCGGTCGACACTGGCCACGGCGCGATAGTCCTGCCAGCCGCCGGGATAGGTGCTTTCACCGGCGTTGGTCACGCGCAGGACCGCGCCGGATCGTTCGGCCCCGCTCACGCGGAAGTGGAACCACTGCAGGAACTCTCCCCGGCTGCCGTCGCTCTTCAGATCGTGACGGATCCGCAGTTCGGCCGAGTCTTCGGCGGTCGCGACCACGTCGATTGCGCCGCTGTCAAAGGTGCTGCTGATGTCGATTGTCATGGCGCTGGCCGATACAGCGTCAAAGTATAATTCGGCACTCGCTAAGCCCCTGTTTTTCTTGGATTTTCATGACATCGCTTCGGCTGACATCCCGACTGCCGCGGGTGGGCACCACGATCTTCACCGTGATGTCACAGCTCGCACTCAAGCACGGCGCCGTCAATCTGGGCCAGGGCTTTCCGGATTTCAACTGTGACCCGGTGCTTCAGCGCCACCTCGAGGATGCCGTGCGCACGGGGCACAACCAGTACGCACCGATGGCCGGTGTACCCGCGTTGCGCGCCGCGATTGCTGCGAAGAACCTCACGCTCTACGGACATCGCTACGACGCAGAGACCGAGATCACCATCACCGCCGGCGCGACGCAGGCCATCATGGCCAGCGTGCTCGCCCTCGTCCATCCGGGTGATGAAGTCATCGTGCTGGAACCGACCTACGACAGCTACGTCCCCTCGATCGAGCTGGCGGGCGGGCGACCGGTGTACGTGCCCCTCGATGCCGACAATGGTTACGCCCCTGACTGGGATCGCATCCGGGCAGCCATCACGCCGAAGACGCGATTGCTGATGCTCAATTTCCCGCACAACCCGACCGGGCGCGTCCTCCGGGCAGAAGATCTCGTCGCACTCGAGCACATCGTCGAATCGACCGGCGTGATGGTGCTGTCGGACGAGGTCTACGAACACATCGTTTTCGACAACGTGGCACACCAGTCGCTGATGCGGTCGCCCGCGCTGGCCGAACGCACGGTCGTGATCTCGAGCTTCGGCAAGACATTCCACACCACCGGCTGGAAGGTCGGCTACGCCTGCGCACCCGCCTCGATCAGCGCCGAAATCCGCAAGGTGCATCAGTTCATGGTGTTCGCCGTCAACACGCCGGCGCAACACGCCTTCGCCGCGTACCTGCAGGACCCGTTGCCCTACCTCGGCCTGCCGGCGTTCTACCAGGCGAAGCGCGACCTGCTGATCGACGGGCTGCGACGCACGCCCTTCCGTGTGCTTCCCTGCGAAGGCACGTACTTCGTGCTGGCGGATTACTCGGCGCTGAGCTCGGCGCCCGAGCCCGAGTTCGCTCAGACGATGATCGTCAAGTACGGCGTCGCGGTCATCCCGGTGTCGGTGTTCTACGACGCCCCCCACGACCGCCGGGTCGTCCGCTTCTGCTTTGCAAAGAACGACTCGACCCTGCGCGACGCCCTGCAGCGTATTTCGGCCGCGCTCTAGCGCGGAGATTTCACACCGCATTGCACTCGAGCGAGTAGGCTCGGCCGTTCACCCACCTTTGACGGGAGGAATGCCATGTGCCCCGTAGCCCGTGCTATCGCAACGAGCTTGTCCGTCGCGTGTTTTTCCGTATCTGCGGCCTATGCGCAGTCGGCCGCGCCGCTTGTCGTCGCAGCCAGCGACAAGGCCATCCAGTGGGGTCCCTGCCCCGGCTTCCTGCCCAAGGGGTGCCAGATCGGCGTGCTGCATGGCGATCCGGCCAAGCCCAACGTCGACATCTTCTTCAAGGTGCCGGGCAAGTCCAAGATCGCCGCGCACAAGCACACATCCGCCGAGCGCATGGTGCTGGTGCAGGGCGAGATGCAGGTGACTTACGAGGGCCACAAGCCGGTCACGCTGAAACGCGGCTCGTATGCGTACGGCCCGGCCGAACTGGTGCACGAGGCGGCCTGCCTCAGCACTGAGCCCTGCGTGTTGTTCATCGCGTTCGAACAGCCGCTCGATGCAATCCCGATGAAAATGGCGGCCGCCAAGGCAGCCGAAGCAAAGGCGGCGACCACGGAGCCGAAGAAAAAGAGCGGCGGCTGTTAAGTCCTGCCACCCACAAAAGTCAGCCAGCGTCGGGCGGAGACTCCGAGCGCGTGCAGCAGTGGCGTCACCGGACCCGGAACCGACGCCAACGCTCATACCCGATGCCTGCCGAAAGCATCGCCTTTTTTCATCATTCAACGGGAGACATCCATGGACGAGGAAACATTCAACCTGAGCATTCGCAAGTTCCTGAAGATGGTTGGCGTCAGTTCGCAGCGCGAGATCGAACAGGCGGTGGCGAAGGCGATTGCGGCTCGCGCCATCTCGGGGTCGGAATCGTTCCCGGCAAAGGTGACGCTCGAAGTCGCTGGCCTGAAGCTGAACGTCACTTTTGACGGCGAGATCCGACTTCAGTGAGCGCGGCGGCCTGGGAGTCGAAGATGAGCCGATTCGCGATCAACAGGGTTGGCCTGACCGTACTGATGCTGGTCGCACTCGCTGCCCCGGCGCTGGGCCAGACCGTGCGCTACTTCGAGCTGCCGCTGCGCAGCGCGCCGCACGACGTTGCGCCGGCGCCCGATGGAACGGTCTGGTACACCGCGCAGCGCACGGGACATCTGGGCCGTCTCGATCCCCGTACCGGGAAGGTCGAGGAAATTCCGCTCGGCCGCGGCTCGGCCCCGCACGGAGTGATCGTCGGCCCCGACGGGGCCGCATGGATCACCGACAGCGGGCAGAACGCCATCGTGCGTGTCGATCCGGCCACCAAGGCAGTCAGGGTGTTCCCACTGCCGCAGGGCACGCCCTACACGAACATGAATACCGCGGCATTCGACGGCAACGGCGTGCTGTGGTGGACCGGACAGTCGGGGTACTTCGGCAGTGTGAATCCGAAGACGGGCGAAGCGCGCGTCATGGAAGCCCCGCGAGGGCGCGGACCCTACGGCATTACCGCCACACCGACGGGAGACATCTACTACGTCTCCCTCGCTGGCAGCCATCTTGCGAAAATCGATACACGCACAGGCGTGGCCTCCGTCATCGAACCGCCGACGCCACGGCAGGGTGCGCGTCGTGTCTGGAGCGACAGCAAGGGGCGCCTGTGGATCAGTGAATGGCTGTCGGGCCAGGTCAGCATGTACAACCCCGCGACCAGCCAGTGGAAAGCCTGGAAGCCGTCGGAGCGCGCGCAGATGTACTCCGTCTACGTCGACGAGCGCGACAAGGTGTGGCTGACGGAGTGGTCGACCAACGCCATCGTGCGGTTTGATCCCGAAACGGAAAAGTTCGAGAGCTTCCCCAGCGATCGAAGCAATGCGCAGGTGCGCCAGATGCTGGGCCGGCCGGGCGAAGCGTGGGGCGCGGAGTCCGGAACGGATCGGCTGGTCGTGATCTCGACCACTCCTACTCCGGGTCGCTGAATCCGGAGAGGACTGCCGGCCCGCGGAAACGTGCCGACAGCGTGGACTCAAAAACCTAGACCTTCCTGGTCGTGGGCAACCCAAGCTGTGACCACAACAGCATGCCGCCACGCAGGTTGGCGCAGCGATCGAATCCGGCGCTGCGCAGGATCACGGTCGCCTGCCCCGATCGCACTCCGGCGTGGCAGACCGCCACCACCGGCCGGTCGCGCGGGACCTCGGACGCACGCTGCTTGAGTTCATTCAGCGGAATGAGCTGTGAGGTGGCGATGCATCCGAGCGAGTCCTGCATCTCCTGGGGCTGGCGCACGTCGAGCACGTGCACGTCTGGCAGGTGCTCGGCGACCCACTCGGGCTCGACTTCGAGCAGGCCGGCGTAGGTCTGGCGCACCGGCCCCCAGTCGGCCGGGCGCGGCACCTTGCCATCGGCAGGCTGGCCGGAGCGCAGATTGGCAGGCACCGCGATATCGATCTGCTTGGGGTGTGGCAGGTTCAGGTTCTCCATGAACCCGACGAAGTCGCGTTCATCGGCGCCGCCGCCAATGCGCGGGTTGTGAGTTCGCTCTTCTGCCACCGACGACACCGTGCGGCCACTGTAGTCATGTGCAGGAAACAGCAGGCACGCATCCGGCAGGGTGAAGATTTCCTGCACGATCGAGCGATACAGGGTGTGGGCGCTGCCGTGCTGGAAGTCGCAGCGGCCGGCACCGCGGATCAGCAGCGTGTCGCCGGTGAAAGCCAGACGATGATCGTCGAGCACCAGCGTCATGCAACCGTCGGTGTGGCCCGGCGTGGCGCGCACCTCCAGGTGGCGACTGCCGAATGCAATGCGATCGCCGTGATCGAGCGGCAGGTCGACGCCCTGGATCGGCGGCTGGTAGCGCCGCGAGATCGCAATGCGGCAGCCGGTGGCCTGCTGCATCATCCAGGCGCCGGTGACGTGGTCGGCATGGCAGTGCGTATCCACCGCGACGACGAGCTTGAGGTCCAGCTCGCGGAGCAACGCGGCGTCGCGCAAGTGCTGCTCGAACACCGCGTCAATGAGTACTGCATCGCGCGTGTGCAGGTCGCCCAGTACATACGTATATGTCGACGAGGCGGCGTCGAACAGCTGGCGAAAGACGAGATTGGCGAACATTGTGGAGCCTGGAGCACTCGGGTGCCGTGATTTGACCACGACCGGCGGCACACGGGCGGCAAAAGTTTGCATCAGTTCGAACGAAGTCTACGCATGGCAATGAATGGCAACGAAACCAAGCGCGCGAGCGACGGCGTACGCGACAATGCCGCCTTTGCACTCACGCGGACCTCCGATGATCACCGTCCACCACCTGAATAACTCACGCTCGCAGCGCGTGCTGTGGCTGCTCGAGGAACTCGGTGTCACCTACGAAATCACGAAGTACGAGCGTGATCCCAAAACGATGCTGGCGCCGGCTTCACTCCGCGAGATTCACCCGCTCGGCAAGTCGCCGGTGATCAGCGACGGCGACATCACCGTGGCCGAATCCGGCGCGATCCTCGAATACCTCGTCGAGCGGTACGACGACGATGGTCGCCTGGCGCCCGCTGTCGGCACCCCTGAGCGGCTACGCTGGCGCTACTGGATGCATTTCGCGGAAGGCTCGGCCATGCCGCCGCTGCTGATCAAACTGATCTGTGAAAAAGTCGCGCACTCACCGATGCCTTTTTTCGCTAAACCCATCGCGCGCGCAATTTCGGCAAAGGTTCAGGCGATGGTCGTCGAACCCAACCTGAAACGCCAGCTGGACTTCATGGAATCCGAGCTCACGAACAACAAGTGGTTTGCCGGCAGCGAGTTCAGCGCCGCCGACATCCAGATGAGCTTCCCGCTGGAAGCCGCCGCACAGCGTGCCGGACTCGATGCGAGCCGGCCGAAACTGATGGGATTCCTCAAGCGTATCCACGCGCGGCCGGCATACAAAAGAGCGCTCCAGCGCGGCGGACCCTACAGCTTCGCCGAGGACTGAACTTTCTGGCACCACGCCAAGCTGCAGATCAGCATTGCCGTGTAGCTGGACCCCGCTCGAGGCGCATCAGAATCCAACCGCAGCCTTGCCCTTCAGCTCCAGCATCTTGCGTGCCTCATCCGGAGTCGCGACCTCCAGTCCGAGTCCCTCGACGATCTGACGCGCGGCGCGCACCTGCGCCGCGTTCGACTCGGCGAACTTGCCGGGTCCGAGCCAAAGGCTATCTTCCAGCCCCACACGGATGTTGCCGCCCATAGCAGCGGACATTGCCGCGATCGGCAGCTGGTTGCGCCCGGCGCCCAACACACTCCACAGGTAGTTGTCGCCGAACAGCCGATCCGCAGTGCGTTTCATGTGTGCAACGTCGTCCGGGTGCGGTCCGATACCTCCGAGAATGCCAAAGACGCTCTGGATGAAGAGCGGCGCCTTGACGATGCCACGGTCGAAGAAGTGCCGGGCTGTATACAGATGGCCGATGTCGTAGCACTCGATTTCGAAACGCGTTGCGTTGCCCGCGCACGAGGTCAGGATGTGGTCAATGTCCTTGAAGGTGTTCTTGAATACACGGTCATAGGAGCCCTCAAGGTAAGGACGCTCCCAGTCGAACTTGAATTCCTTGAAGCGATCGAGCATCGGATAAAGCCCGAAGTTCATCGAACCCATGTTCAGTGATGCAACCTCGGGCTTGAGCTGCAGTGCCGGCTGCAGACGTTCCTCGACCAGCATGGTCGGCGCGCCACCCGTGGTGAAGTTGATCACCACGTCGCTTCTGCGCGCAATGGCTGGCGCGAACTCAAGAAAGAGCTTGGGGTCCTGCGTCGGATGGCCGTCGACCGGATCGCGCGCGTGCAGATGAACGATCGCTGCGCCGGCCTCAGCCGCCGCCACGGCGGCGTCTTCGATCTCCTTCGGCGTCACGGGCAGATACGGCGACATCGAGGGCGTGTGAATCGCCCCGGTGACGGCGCAGGTGATGATCACTTTTCGCTTGGCGGCCATGAGATATCCCGATCAATGGTTGTCAGTCGTGTCGTTATCGATCTTGTGTCGGCGCAGGGCCAGCAGGCGCCGGTCGCGCCATTGCATCAATCGTTCGCGCTCAGCGGGCGCCGCGGGCCGGCCGAGCGCCGCAACCACTCGCTGGGCGCTCTCGCCTTCCCACACGCTTGGCGCCGGCGGGTCGGCGGCCAGGCGCCGATAAAACCCGCTGTAGCGGGCGCAGTAATCGGCGACGCCGCCCGGGGCGTTGAGTTCGATCGTCGCGAACGGCCCCATGAACGACCAGCGCAGTCCGAGCCCGTCGCGCACGGTCTTGTCGAGATCCTCGGGCGAGATCACATCATCCGCCACCAATCGCATCGCCTCAGACAACAGCGCACCCTGCAGGCGATTCAGGACGAAGCCGTCGATCTCACGACGAATGCGCACGGGCACCTGTCCCACCGACCTCATGATGTCGGTCGCGCTCGCGAGCGTCGCTTCGCTGGTCCACGGCGCGCCGCACAGTTCGACGACTGGCACCAAGTGCGGCGGATTGACCGGATGCGCGACGAGACAGCGGGCGCGGCCGGCAAGCTCCGCCGTGAAGAGCGAGGCAACGATCGCCGATGTGCTGCTGGCCAGGATCGCCTCGGCAGGCGCCAGGCGATCGAGTTCGGCAAACACGGCGCGCTTGATCTCCACTTCTTCCGGGAGGTTTTCCTGCACCCACGCCACCCCGGCGACGGCATCGGCCAGGCCAGCGCTGATCTCGATGCGCGCAATGGCCGCCCTGGCATCGTCGGCCAGACCCGCCTGCTCCTGCTCCGCGAGTGACCGTGCGATCAGGTCGCGAGCCACCTCGAGCTGCGATGGTGCGGAATCGGTGATGCGCACGCTCCATCCGGCGCGCGCAAACACCATGGCCCAGGCGCGACCGATCAAGCCGGCGCCGACGATCGCGGCGCACTTCCTTGCCTTCACATCCACAGCACTTTCCTCCGCAGTTCCAGATCATCACGCAGTGCCGACGCCGGCCCCTCGTGGACGACGCTGCCGCGCTCGAGTACATAGGCACGCTCGGCAAGCGTCAGCACCAGATCGAGATTGTGTTCGACGATCACGATCGCAAGCTCGCCGCGCAGCCGATCGAAGGCTTCGAAGAGTTCCTCGACGACCGTGGGCGCGAGTCCCTCGAACGGTTCATCGAGCAACAGCACCCTCACATGGCCGGCCAGGGCACGCGCGACCGCAACCATCTGCTGCTCGCCGCCCGAAAGATAGTCGGCCGGCGTGTCGATCCGCGCCGCCAGCTTCGGAAAGAACTCGAGGATCTTCTCGTCGGACCAGGCGACACCCCTGCCCTCGCTGCGTTTCAGTCGTCCCAGCGCGAGGTTGTCGCGCACGCTCATGCCGGCAAAGAGCGCCCGGCCCTGCGGCACATAGCCCACACCATCGCGCGCAATCTGCCAGGCCTCGCGCCCGGCAAGCGCAGTACCAGCGAGCGCAATCTCGCCCGACGCCACGGGCACGGTCCCGATGATCGTCTTCAGCAGCGTTGACTTGCCGGCACCATTGCGGCCAAGCAACGCGACGATCTCGCGCTCGTGCACCGCCAGGGTGACCTCCTTGAGGATGTGGCTCTTGCCATAGAACGCATCGACGCGATCGAGCGCGAGCAGCACCGGCGCGTCCGCGGTAGTTGCACCGCCGCGCACCCGAGATGTGAGCGCCTTCGTTCCGGAGCCGATGTAGATCTCGCGGACGGCGCTGCTCTCACGCGCTCCAGCCGCATCGCCGTCGAAAAGCACCGCACCATCATTCATGACGGTCACGCGATCGGCGAGCGCAAACACGCGGTCGATGTCGTGCTCGACCAGCAGGACCGGGACGTCGGCCGAAATTCGCTTGATCAACTGGCCTACGCGTTCCCGCTCCGCCGCAGCCAGGCCCGCAAGCGGCTCATCGAGCAACAGCACGCGCGGCGCGGAGGACAGTGCAAGCCCCATGTCGAGCAGCCGCTGGCCGCCGTAGGACAGAGCTCCGGCTTCCGCGCGCTCGATGCCCGACAGCCCGAGAAATCGGATCAGCTCCGCGGTCTCGCGCATGACCGGCTCCACGGCCTGGGTCGGCGTCCATCCATTGAACCGTCCTGGATGCCGCGACTGGACTGCAAGGCGCAGATTTTCCTGCACGTCGAGGGCCGGAAAGAGGTTGGTGATCTGGAATGAGCGTGCGAGTCCGGCGGCCACGATGCGGTAGGGCGGCATGCCGGTCACATCGACTTCCGCCAGCATGACCCGGCCTTTGTCGGGCGGAAACAGGCCCGAAATCAGGTTGAAAAGTGTGGTCTTCCCAGCGCCGTTGGGACCGATCAGCGCGTGCAGCGAACGCGCCGACACGTCGACGTTCGCATCGCGCAAGGCATGGATGCCGCCGAAGGACTTGGCCAGTCCGTGCGCCGCGAGCACGACTCCGCCGTCGGCTGTGCGTGGCTTGAGGAACGCGGGCAGTTGCACGCCCTGCTCGATTGCGCGGCCCGCCATGGCTGCTGCCTCAACCGACTTCCGTCGCAGCGGCGCCGTCAGCCGCTGCCAGACACCGACCAGGCCACTCGGTGAGAACACGATGAAACCCACGAACAACAGGCCGAAGAACCAGAGCCAGTGCGGCGTCCAGATCGACAGGTACTCGCGGAACAGAATGTAGAAGAGTGCGCCCAGTGCCGGTCCGAGCAGGCTGCGCATGCCGCCGATGATCACCATCGCCAGCAGCTCGCCGGAAAAACTGACGGCAGTCGGATCGGCAGACGCGAAGCGATGGTGAAAGGCGAACAGCACGCCGGCGAATCCGGTCAGTACCGATGACAGCACGAACGCCACGAGCTTGTAGCGCGGAGTGGCGTAGCCGATGAACTGAGCCCGCTGCTCATTCTCGCGGATTGCGTTCAGCACCGTGCCGATGGGCGACCGGTGGAAGCGGGAAAGACCGTAGACAACGGCCAACCCGCAAAGCGCAACGAGGCCGTAGTACCACCATCGGCTCTCGAGATCTGCGCCAAGCCAGGTGGCGCGCGTCAGGCCACCCAGGCCATTTTCGCCTCCGGTGAACGCCGTCCAGCGAAACGCGACCGAGTAGACGAGCGCCGACAGCGCCAGCGTCAGCAATGAGAAGTAGACACCGCGTCGGCGCAGCACGAAGAAACCGGCCACGATCGACGCGATCAGCAGCAAGACCACTGCAAACAGCGTTGGCCACAGCATCGACCCTGGGAACCAGTGAAGCTGCGTCAGCGCTGCCGCGTAAGCACCGATGCCGAACCAAGCACCGTGGCCGAACGACACGAGGCCGGTCTGCCCCACCAGGATGTTGAGCGCCATGCAGGCGATCGAGAAGATCACCACATCGGTCGCGCTCGTCATCGTCAGCCCGCCCGCCAGCAGCGCAATCGGCAGCACAAGCATCGATAGCGCCGCAACCATGACCGGTGACCGCCACAGGCTATGCATCGGCTATTCGAAGCGCTGAATGCGTTCGCCGGTCAGTCCGCGTGGACGCAGCAGCAGAACCAGAAGCATCAGCAGGTACATCGACGCGTCGGCGGCCGGCGGCAGAAAGTAGACCGTCAACCCGCGCACCACGCCGACGATCAGCGCCGCCCAGACCACACCCCAGAACGATCCGAGCCCACCGATGACAACGACGACAAATGCGGCCGTCAGGATCTCGGCGCCCATCGCCGGATGCACCCCGGAAATCGGGGCGAGCAGCACGCCGGCCAGCGCCGCCAGTCCGACACTGAGCGCGACGATGCTGGCCATGTAGGGCTTGAGCGAGATGCCGAGTGCGGCAACCATGTCGGGGTTTTGCACGCCAGCGCGAACCACACGTCCGAAAGGTGTCCGCTGCAGCAGGACCCAGAGCCCTGCCACCGCCGCGACAGCGACGGTGAGCATCAACAGCCGGTACTTCGAGTAGATGAAGTCACCGATGAAGACCTGCCCGCGCAGCGCCGTCGGGATCGAAAACGGCACCGGCGCCGCGCCGAACACCCAGCGCAGCGACTGCTCGGCAACCATCGCCAGGCCGAAGGTCAGCAGCAGGCCGAGGGCCGGATCCTCGCGATAGAAGCGCCGGAACAGGAATCGCTCGATCACCAGGCCGATCACGGCGACGACGATCGGCGACGCGATTGCCGATCCTGCGAAGCCGAGGCCAAGGTGCTCGGCAACGATGACGGCGAAGTACGCGCCGAGCGCATAGAACGCGCCATGCGCCAGGTTGACCAGCCCGCCCAGCGAAAAGATCAGCGACAGGCCAAGCGCGATCAGCAGGTAGTAGGCCCCCGCGAGCAGGCCATTGAGAACCTGCTCGAGGATCTGCGTCAGCATGGATTCGAAGCGCGGCGCGGACCGTTGGCGACGGAATGCGCCGCGAATTCCCGTCTATCCGGCCATCAGGTCGGCATCGTGCAGGGATTCTCCTCGCGCGTCGGCGCGATGATTTCCAGGCTCTGGTTGTCGGCCGGCACTGGTGCGGACAGGTTGAACAGATTCCACTTGTCCTTGACCTGCGCCTCCGGCTTGAAGGTCACCGTGTACATCTGCTGCATGAGCTGGTGGTCCCAGGCGCGGTAATAGCCCTCGCGCGACTTGAGCACATCGAACTTGGCGCCCTTTTCCAGATGCTCCGCAACCTTGGTCGAATCGGTGGACTTCAGTTCGTTCATCGCCTGCGCCAGGTGCTTGGTCGACAGGTAGTCGCCCCATGCCTGGTTCTCCGGCGGCTTTCCGTACTTCTTGGTGAAGGCCGCGGTGAACTTCTGCGCGGTCGGCGAATTCACCTGGGAGTCCCACACCAGCGGCCAAATGCCGGCGACATTGCCCTTGCCCGCGCCCCATGCAACGGCCGTATCGAATCCGAATCCGGCCAGCGGGAACGGCAGGCCGAACTCCATGTACTGCTTCATGAAGTTGGTGATCTGCGCTCCGGCCAGGTTGGAAACGACGAGATCCGGCTTGGCATTGCGAATCTTCAGCAGATAGGGCGAAAAGTCAGTGACATTGGTCGCGACGAGTTCGTCGGCGGCGAACGTGCCGCCATTGGCTTGCATGAATCGCTTGGCCACGCGCAACAGGTCATGTCCGAAGGCGTAGTCCGCTGTCACGCTGTACCACTTCTTGCCTTTGACCAGGCCGTCCCTCAGAAGCGCCTGTCCGGCCGCGCCGACATACATGCTGTTGGCGGCTTCGGTGTGGAACATATAGCGGTTGCACGACTTGCCGCGCAATTCATCCGAATTGCAGCCGGTGTTGAAGAACAGAATCTTGTTGCGCTGCGCGACCTGCGCGATTGCCAGGCCCGATGCCGAACTGATTTCACCGACGATCGCGACCACCTTGTCGCGCTCGATCAGGCGCTCCGCCTTGGTCGATGCGGTCTGCGGATTGACGCTGTCTTCGGCAATCAGGTCGACCTTTCGGCCGGTGATACCGCCGGCCGCGTTGATTTCTTCAACCGCCAGGTTCACGCCCATCACGGCGTACTCGCCGAGTGGTCCGAGAAAACCGGTCAGCGGTGTCAGATGGCCCAGCCGTACGGCATCGGACTGGCTGCGGACGATGGCCGGAAATCCGATCGTCCCGAGTGCCGCCGCGGCACCCGCGCCATGCAGTAGCCGGCGACGCGACTTCGACAGCGGTGCATTCATGTTGTCTCCTTGTTGTTTGTGTGCCGGAGTGCAACCGAAGGCAGCACACCGCGGGATCGATCGCCGCCGCACGCTGCGATTCCGCCGCCGTGCAACTGCGATCGCAGTTATAGTCGAGCCGACTGTGACTGTCCAGCCGGTGTCCCTTCCATGCCGCAGCGCCGCACGACCAAGACGCGAGTCCCGATCCGGGACAGCGCCTACGCAAAGTTGCGCGAATTGCTGATCGCGGGACAACTCGCGCCCGGTGACAAGGTGTCGCCGCGCGAACTGGCAGCGCAGCTCGGGGTAAGCCCGATGCCCGTGCGCGAGGCGGTCCAGCGGCTGGCCGCCGAGGGCGCGCTGGTGGTGCGCCCGCAGAGCGGCGCGCGGGTGCCCTTCATGACCCGCAGCCGGTTCATCGAGCTGACGACCATCCGCATCGCACTCGAAGGCATGGCAGCCGCGCGTGCGGCGAAGTCGGCTTCCTCGGCCGAGCTGGCAACCATCGAGCAGCACCTGATCCGGCTGCAGGTTTCGGCCGCGCGCGCCCGCCCCGATCCGGCGGTCGTGATCCGCGGCAATCAGCGACTCCACTTTGCGATCTACCGCAGCGCGCGTATGCCTGCGCTCATGAGCCTGATCGAAGGGCTTTGGCTGCAGATCGGACCGGTGCTGAACCTGGATCTGCGATCGAGCACGGAGCGGCTCGCCAAACTGGGGGCCCACGAGCACCACGCGCTGCTGGTCAGTTCGCTAGTGCACCGCGATTCCAAAGGAGCCCGACGCGGGCTCGTTGGCGACATTGAAAGCGCGGCAGCTCACGTCCTGTCGCTGAACCGCCTTCCCGACAAGGAGGATCGATGAATCTGGGACTTGAAGGAACGCGCGTGCTGGTGACCGCCGGCGCGTCGGGTATCGGACTGGCCACGGCACGTGCGTTCCAGGCGGAAGGCGCGCGGGTCCATGTCTGCGATGTCGATACGGCATCGCTCGCAGCGCTGGCCAGCAGCAATCCCGACGTCGGCCGTTCGCAGTGCGACGTCGCCGACGCCGCGGCTGTCGATCGTCTGTTCGAAACGGTTGCCGCGAGTCTCGGCGGCCTCGACGTGCTCGTGAACAACGCCGGGATCGCCGGGCCGACCGCGCGTTGCGAGGACGTTGTCCTGGCGGACTGGGAACGCACGCTGGCCGTCAATCTGACGGGCCAGTTCCTGTGCGCCCGGCGCGCCATTCCCCTGCTGCGCGCCAGCCGCAACGCGAGCATCGCAAATCTCTCGTCGGCGGCCGGTCGATTCGGCTTTCCGATGCGCTCGCCCTATGCGGCGTCCAAGTGGGCCGTCATCGGATTCACGCGGTCGTTGTCGATCGAACTCGGCGGCGACGGCATTCGCGTCAACGCGATTTGCCCGGGCTCGGTCGCCGGGCCGCGGATCGATGCCGTCTTTGCGAACAAGGCGCAGGCACGTGGAGTTTCAGCGGAACAGGTCCGCCAGGAAGCGCTGGCAAAGACGTCGCTCGGTCAACTGATCGAACCCGAGGACATCGGGCACGCCATTGTCTTCCTGGCCTCGCGTGCAGGCGCACGAATTTCGGGGCAGGCGATCGGAGTCGACGCCGACGTTCAGGCTCTGGTTTGATGATCTTCCTGCGTCGGCATTGCGAACGAATGCCGTCGCGGAAGTTGCCTGACGCAGTCCTCAACCGTCTTCGCTGCGTTCGCCTGGAAGTAGCTGCGTCGCCTGCTCGACCGGCAGCGCCTCGACAGCACGCAAGGCGCGATTCATCTGCCGGGTACGCGTCTCGGCGGCATCGATCGTGTTCGACGCGGTCTGCAACTGGACTTTCAGCTTGCCGAGCACATCGCCGAACTTCCCGAACTCGGTCTTGACCGCGCCCAGCACCTGCCAGACCTCGGACGAGCGCTTCTCGAGTGCCAGTGTGCGGAAGCCCATCTGCAGGCTGTTGAGCATGGCCGAGAGCGTCGTCGGGCCGGTGATGACGATGTGGTGCTCGCGCTGCAGGGATTCGACCAGGCCGGGTCGGCGCAGCACTTCGGCGTACAGGCCCTCCGTCGCCAGGAACAGCAGCGCGAATTCGGTCGTGTGCGGCGGCTCCACGTACTTTTCGCGGATGCGGCGCGCTTCACCTTTGACACGAATCTCCAGTGCGCGCCCGGCCTCCTCGATGCCCGCGACATCCGCGCGGTCCTGCGCGAGCTGAAGCCGCTCGTAGTCTTCGACCGGGAAATTTCGCGTCGATCGGCAGCCAGCACGGCGTATCGCCATGGCCCGGCAAACGGATCGCAAACTCGACCCGTTCGTTCGAGCCCGGGCGTGTGGCAATGTTGACCGCGAACTGGTCGATCGTCAGCAGTTGCTCGAGCAGCGTCGCCAGCTGCACTTCGCCGTAGCCGCCACGGGTCTTCACGTTCGACAGCACCCGCTTGAGATCGCCCACGCCTGCCGCCAGCGTCTGCATCTCCCCGAGGCCGCGATGCACCTGCTCCAGACGATCGGACACCATCTTGAACGACTCGCCGAGCCGGGCCTCGAGCGTGCTCTGCAGCTTTTCCTCCACCGTGGCGCGCATCTGATCCAGCTTGGTCTCGTTGCCCTGCTGGAGCGCGCTCAGTTGCCCCTGCAGCGTGGTGCGGACCTCGCCCAGGTTCAGCTGGATCGCGCGCGTCAGATCCGCGAGCTGCTGCTGCATGCGCGCCGCGAAGTCCTGCAATTGCTGGGCGCCTTCCTCGCGGTTCGTGCGCGCGGCCGCTTCCGCGAGTTCCGACATGCGCGCCACCTGCTGGCCGAACCCCTGCAACTGCTGTCCCTGCACGCCGCCCAGTCCGGTGACCTGCTGCACCAGTCCGGTCTGCAACTCGCTCAGGCGTGCGCCCGTCTCCAGCTTCAACGCGCTGGCAGACGCCTCGACGGCACGCACGCAGTTCGCGTTCGAGCCGCTCATTGGCACGCGCGAGTTCGTCCAGGCGTTCGACGAGGGCAGCCGGGTCCGGCCGGGACCGCAGCATGAAGAACGCCACCAGGACGAGCAGTGCGGCGCCGATGGCCAGCGCCATGAGAACAGTGTCAGTCATGGGACGATGATACGGTCTGCGACTCGCCGCATTGAGCCCGTGCGGAGGCGCCTTGGCGACCGATCGGCGGGCGCGGCGCCAGACCTGGCTGGGCCTTGCTGAGGTTCAGGCCGCGGGCTCGGGCCGGTTGCGCATCCAGTCGGCCGTCTGGAAGAACGACTGCACCAGCCGCAGGCGCAGGTCCTCGTCGACGCCCTGCTCGATCATCGCCTGGTTCATGCACTCCATCCACTGGTCGCGCTCGCGCACACCGATGGAAAACGGCAGGTGCCGCGCCCGCAGCCGCGGGTGGCCAAAACGCTCGATGTACAGGTCCGGGCCGCCCAGCCAGCCGCTCAGGAACCACGTCAGCTTGTCGCGCGCATTCGCGAGGTCATTGCCATGCACGCGCCGCAGATCTGCATACGACGGTTCGAGGTCCATCAGGTCGTAGAAGCGATCGACCAGCGCGCGCACCGCGTCTCGTCCGCCGATCCGTTCATACGGCGTGACCGCCGCGCTGCTCGCCGTAACGCCATCCTCACTCATCGGCAACCCGACTCCTCAGCCACGTGACTCCTCGTCGAGACCGACGGCCCGCAACTCCGTGAAAAACCGCATCTGCTCGGTAGCCAATGCCGCGAACCCGCGTTCCGTCGCAGCGCCCTTGGCGCGCATCCATGCGGCCAGCGAACGACGTTCATTGTTGCTCCATGCGCGCAGGTCGAGCAGCGCCGCATAGGGCGCGAGCCGCGCAAAGGACCGGCGCTCTTCGGCTGGCCAGCGCGACAGCGCGCGCACGTCGAGATCCTTCGCGACCGCTCGTACGAGGACACCCTCGCCTTCGTGGTGTGAACGGACCGGAAGAACGGCGATGCGGCGCGCGACTGCAGCACCCAGTCGCGTCAACAGGCGCTCTTCGAAGAAGTCGCTGGCGTCGAAGTCCTCCAGGTCCAGATGCAGGTCGCCGCGGGCCAGTTGTCGCAGCACCGCGGGCCGGGTTCGCACGCCCGGACGGGATCGCAGGCGCTCGGCTTCCGCAGCAGCGAGCGAGGCATTGTCGGCCAGGCTCGGCCGGAATCCGAGGCGGTAGTAGAACCAGTACGCGCCGCTCGCAATGGCCTCGCTGTTGCCGGCACCGAACTGGTAGCCGTTGATGACAAAGCGTCGGGTGCCGAACAGCGTGCGGAACGCCCGCAGCATCTGCGCCCAGAGAAATGCCGCCTCGCTGCCGCGGAACGGGTCGAAGACGTTGATGCCGGTGTTGGCCTGCCGGAACAGCGGCGATACGCCACCGTAGCCGATGGGCACGCCGTTGCTGATGAGCAGGTAACCGTAGTTCGCCTCCAGCGACAGCCGCTGCGCCGGCGGCACGCCGATCACGGCAAGCTCGACACCTTCGCCGAGATCGGCGACATGCACGTCGTTCGCGTTCGCATAGTTCATCGCGTGCACTTCGCGGGCACGCGCCGCCAGTGCCGAACGCGCCAGATCGATCATCCGTGTCGCTTCGTGACGCTTCAGGAGTCGAATTCCATCGAGCGGGCGTGCGACATGCCGGGCCACCGGCTCGGCCAGCCGCCGGAAACCGCTGCGCAGCACCGGTCGTCGGATCGGCAGCCGCGCATGCGTGATCGAGCGTGGCGAATCGCGCAGCGCCCAGCGCAGCGGCACTTCGGCGGCATCCCATGCCGCAGGAAAGCCCGTCGACGGCCGCAGCGTCTGGCCACCACGCACGACCCACGCGAACGCAGTTTCGCCCGGCGAGCGCGCCAGCTCGACCCACGCTCGACTCGTGTACTCGCCGCTGTCGAAGGACTCCTGTTCCGCCGGGGACACCAGTCTTGCGATCAACGCATCGAGCGCGACAGGATTGTCGACATTGCGCCAGTCGAGGTCGATGTCCTCGCCTTTGACCAGCGCGCAGGCAAGCGGCCACGCCAGCAGCGGCCGCGAGATCGTCCCGGCCATGCCGCTCCCTTCCGCCTCGGCCCTGACGGCCGCCGATACGCCGCGCCAGCGCCGGGAGTAGCGTGCCAGTTCGGCGATCGCACTGCGACGCGTGTCGATGTCACCGGGAAACGCGCACAGGAACAGCAGGTCCTCGTGATAGTCGACGAGGTGCCGCAACGTGATCAGGCGCCGCGTGGCAAGGCCGGCCAGCAGCGAACGCTTGATCTTTTCGGCATCGGCGCCGAAGGTCGAACGGACTACACGCAGCTGCTTCAGCAACGAGTGCGCCGACGGCATCTACGCTTCACGCAGTGTCGCCAGCGGTGGCGTCTTCAGGACGCCCCGCAGCCCGAGATACCCGCCGGCCAATGCGCACAGCGCACCGCCGCCGATGCCGAGCGCAAACACCCACGGCGAGATCGTGTAGTCGAACTCGAAGGCGAACCTCGCCAGTGCCCAGCCGATCGCGCTCGCGCCGATCGCCGCCAGCAGGCCGGCCAGCGCTCCGATGCACGCAAGCTCGGCCAGCTGTGCGCGCGACAGCTGTTGCCGCGAGGCGCCCAGTGCCCGCAGCAGTCCCGCTTCGCGGACGCGCTCGTCGCGGCTCGACGCCAGCGCGGCGTACAGCACCAGCACGCCGGCGGCGAGCGTGAAGATGAAAAGGAACTCCACCGCCGCGATGACCTGGTCGAGCACCGCCTGGACCTGTCGGAACACCGCGCTGGTGTCGATCACGGTCAGGTTCGGGAAACTCGCGCAGCAGGTCGCCCGTCAGTCCGCCCTGACGATCAGGCAGGTGAAAGGCGGTGATGAAGCTGGCCGGCTTGCCGTCCAGCAGCGCGGGCGGCATCAGCACGAAGAAGTTGGCGCGCATCGAATCCCAGTTGACCTTGCGCAGGCTCGTGGCACGTGCGTTGACGGTCTGGCCGGCGATATCGAAGGTGAGCTCATCGCCGAGCTTGATGCCGAGGGTCTTCGCAATGCCCTCCTCGATCGACAGTTCGTCGCTGCCGTCCTTGAACCAGGTGCCCGCCGTGATCGGGTTGTGGGTGGGCGCTTCGGCGGTGTAGGAAATGTTGAACTCGCGGTCGACCAGCCGCTGCGCGCGATCATCGGTGTAGTTCTCGGGGCCGACCGGCTTGCCGTTGAGCTTGACGAGCCGGCCGCGGATCATCGGATGCAGCTCGGCATCGATGCCGCCGTCCTTCAGCCGTTGCGCGACGCCGGCGACCTGGTCGGGCTGGACGTTGATCACGAAGCGATTGGGCGCATCGGGCGGCGCAGCGTTGCGCCACGCACTCACCAGATCGGTGCGCGTCACCGTCAGCAGCAGCAGCGCCATCAGGCCGACCGCCAGCGACACCAGTTGCACGATGGTCGCCACCGGACGCCGCTGCACAGCGGCGATTGCAAAGCGCCACGAGATCCCGAGCCGGCCTGTGATCGAGCGCAGCGGCGACAGCAGTTGCAGCACGCCCCACGCCGCCAGGGCAAACACGAGCAATCCGCCTGCAAATCCGCCCGCAGTGACGGCGCCCACCTTGAGGTCATTCGACGACCACAGCAGCAGCAGCAGAAAGCCGATCAGCCCGACCAGATAGCCGAGACTGCTGCGCCCGCTCGGCAGGCCGATGTCCTTGCGCAGCACACGCAGCGGCGGCACCGCCCGCAACTGCGCCAGTGGCGGCAGCGCAAAGCCCATCAGCAGCACCAGGCCCACTGCCCAGCCCTGCACCGCAGGCAGCGCCGACGGCAACGGCAGCGAGGTCTTGATCAGCGATCCCAGTGCGTACAGCAGCGCAAAGTGGGCCGCGTAGCCGAGCAGCATGCCCACCGCGCAGGCCGCAATGCCGACGAACACGAACTCCAGTGCGAACAGCCAGAAGATGTCCGACTGCGCCAGCCCCAGGCACCGCATCATCGCGCACGAGTCGAGATGCCGTTGCGAGAAGCGCCGTGCCGCCGCCGCGACCGCCACGGCGGCGATCATCGCCGCCAGCAGTGCCACCAGGGCAAGAAAGCGTTGCGCCCGTTCGAGCGTGCGCTGCATTTCCGGCCGACCGGACTCGAGCGACTCGATCCGCTGCCCGCGCGGCAGGTCACGCCCGAGCGCCGTCGCGAAGGTGCGCACGGTCGTGCGTTCGCCCGCGGCCAGCAGGCGATACGTCACGCGGCTGCCTGTGGTGATCAGCTCCGTGGCCGGCAGGTCGTCCAGGTTGATCATCACGCGCGGCGCGAAGTTGATGAATCCCGTCCCGCGATCCGGCTCGATGACGATCACGCGATCGATGCGGAAGAACTTCTCGCCGAGCTTCAGGTTGTCGCCGGGACGGGCACCGATCGCCTGCAGCAGTTGTGCGTCGACCCACGCGGTGCCCGCCGGAGGCACCGCGCGCGCCGCGTCTCCGCGCCGCCGGGTTCGGCGCTCAGCCGCAGCATGCCGCGCAGCGGATAGCTGTCCGAGACGGCTTTCACGGCTGCGAGCGCATTGCGGTCAGGGTCGCCCGCATTCAGGGCCATGCTCGGGAATGTGACGGTGTCCGCGGTCTGCAGGCCCGCGCTACGCGCGCGCGTGCGCAGCGCTTCGGTGATCGGCTGATCCGAACTCAGCACCAGGTCCGCGGCGAGCAACTGGGCCGCGTCGCGCTCCAGGCCGAGGCGGATGCGATCGACGAAGAACCCCACGCTCGTCACCGCGGCCACTGCAATGACCAGTGCCATGGCCAGCAGACGCAGCTCGCCGGCGCGCCAGTCGCGGACGGTCATGCGCAGGGATTGGCGAAGCAGGCGGGACAGGTTCATCCGACAGGCGACTCTGTGAGAGCAGGAATCAGGACAGCGCTGAGTATGACATTGCGTCCGCGGCACCCTGCAGACACGGTGCACGTGTTAACCCCATTCGTCTGGCCCGCACGTTGACACACGGGTCCATCACGACAGGAGACCCCCGTGTCGACTCTCAGCCTGCTTGCCAAGTCCTCCGTGGCCGCCGCCGTGGCCGGCGCCAGCGTCAGCCGGCACACCCGGTCCGGGCACCTCCGCCATCGACGGGAACTGCGCTGACCATCTACAGCAACGCGGCACCGGGCGCCGTCTCGCCCGAGCTGTATCGCACCCCGGGCCGGGGCGCCGTGTCCGGGTACGCCGTCATACGCCAGGAGCGCGACCTCGACCTGAACAAGGGACGCAACGCCGTGCGCTTCACGGACGTCGCCGCACTGATCGATCCGACCACGGTCGTGTTCGAGTCGCTCACCGACGGCAAAGGCACCACGGTGCTCGAGCAGAACTACCAGTTCGATCTCGTCAGCGCCGACAAGCTGCTGCAGAAGTACATCGACCGGCCGATCGCCGTGGAGCAGGTGCGCGGGCAGGCGACCGAAACATTCAATGGCACGCTGCTGTCGACACAGGGCGGCCTCGTGCTGCGACGTGACGACGGGACCGTGCAGATGGTTCCGCACAACGCCGGCGTGAAGCTCCCCGCCCTGCCCGGCGGACTCATCACGCGGCCGACGCTGGTGTGGGACGTTGCCGCGCAGCGTGCCGGCAGTCACCGCACGCGCGTGTCGTACCAGACGCAGGGCATGACCTGGTGGTCGGACTACAACGTCACCTACGCCGAGGGAGCGAACGCGAACGCCTGCCGCATGGACATCGGCGCGTGGGTCAGCATCATCAACCAGTCGGGCGCGGGCTATGCGGATGCCCGGCTCAAGCTGGTCGCGGGCGACGTGCATCGCGCCACCGCGGTCGGTGCGGCCCAGGTGCCGGCGTCGCTCAGCAAGGCGCTGACGAAGCGAGGAGAAGTCCAACGGCTTCGTCGAGAAGTCATTCTTCGAGTACCACCTGTACACACTGGGCCGCACCACCACCCTGCCCGACAACTCGACCAAGCAGATTGAGCTGTTCCCGGCCGCGCGACGCGTGCCGTGCGAGAAGCTGCTGGTCTACTACGGCGCGCCGGGCGGGCACCGCGGCTTCCTGTCGTCACCGGCCACCGATCGCAACTACGGCGTGCAGAGCAACCGCAAGGTCGATGTCTACCTGCAGTTTGCCAACGCCGAAGCGAACGGCATGGGCATGCCGCTGCCGGCGGGGCGCGTGCGCGTGTCCAAGCTCGATCCCGCCGACCAGACACTGGAGTTCATCGGCGAAGACGCAATCGACCACACGCCGCGCAACGAGAAAGTGCTGCTCAAGCTCGGTTCGGCCTTCGACGTCGTCGGCGAGCGGCGGCAACTGGACTTTCGCGTCGACACGTCGCGCAAGACGATGACCGAGGAGATCGAGGTGCGGCTGCGCAACCAGAAGAAGGAGCGCGTCGAGGTCATGGTGAAGGAAAACCTCTACCGCTGGGTCAACTGGAGCATCAGCTCGAAGTCGCACGAGTACCGCAAGGAGGACGCG
>CAVYNB010000017.1:0-213010 GCA_963769745.1 uncultured beta proteobacterium | reverse complement strand
CTTCGCCGACCTGCGCTCGCTGGCTGCGCAGGGCCGGATCGTGAACCTGCCACCCGCGCTGCTTGCCGCGCCCGTGCGCATCGCGGCGCGCACGCCGACGGAGCGCGCGGCGCTCGGATACCTGCACGGCAATTGCGGCCACTGTCATAACGCATCCGGTGCGCTCGACGGGCTCGAACTGGTGCTGTCGCAGTCGGCAGCGGCGAGCGCCGACAGCGCCGAGCAGACGCTGCGCTCCCTGCTCGGCCACTCGAGCCGCTTCCGTCCGCAAGGCGCGGCAACGGCGCAGCGCGTCGCTGCCGACGGCAGCGGCGCGCACATGCTGACGCTGCGCATGAAAAGTGAAAACCGATTGGCCCGCATGCCGCCGCTCGGCGTGCGGGTGGTCGATAGCGAGGGCGTGGCCCTCGTCGAACGCTGGATCACCGAGGCTGTCCAGGCCTCACGCGAACCTCAACACCTGGCAAAAGGAGAACTGAAATGAAACGCATCCCCGTGGAATACGCTGTCCTCGCGATCGCGGTTGCGGCCACGCTCGCCGTCACCCTGCCGGCCCGCGCGCAAACGCCCTCGAAGTCCGCCCAGACAACCGCCGAAAAGCTGGCGCGCGGCAAGTACCTGGTCACGACGTCCGTATGCAACGACTGCCATACGCCGTGGATCATGGGAGAAAAGGGTCCCGAGCCCGACATGAGCCGCATGCTGTCGGGCCATCCCGAGAGCGAGAAAGTGCCGCCGGCGCCGGCGGCGCAGGGGCCGTGGGTCATGACGGCCTACGGCACCAACACTGCGTGGGCCGGGCCGTGGGGCGTGAGCTTCACCGCCAACCTGACCCCCGACAAGGAAACAGGTCTCGGCAAGTGGACGCTGCGCAACTTCAAGGAGACGATCCGCACGGGCCGTCACATGGGGCGTGGCCGCGAGATCCTGCCGCCGATGCCGTATCCGATGTACAAGAACTTCACGGACGCCGACCTCGAAGCGATCTTCAGCTACCTGCAGTCGATCCCCGCGGTGAGTAACCGGGTGCCGGAGCCGCTGCCGCCGGTGTTGCCGGTCGCAGCGAAGTAGTCCGCGCGGGCCGCGTCCTCAGCGCGAGGACCCGGCCCGCTGCGCGCACTCGTCGGCGCGCCGTCGTCAGCAGTGCCTGCTCGCGGGCGTTGCGTGTCATCGACGCCGCGCGCTCGAATTCGTTGCGTGCCTCGTCGAAGCGGTCCAGCTTGAACAGCAGGTCGCCGCGCACGCTCGGCAGCAGGTGATAGTCCTTGAGTTGCGCCTCATTGCGCAACGTGTCGACCACTTCGAGTCCCGCCGCCGGGCCAAACGCCATCGCGAGCGCCACGGCCCGATTCAGTTCCACCACGGGCGAGGGTGCGCGCTGCGCCAGCGCGTCGTACAGCGCGGCGATGCGTTTCCAGTCGGTCGCGTCGGCCGTCGTGGCGCGGGCGTGGCACGACGCGATCGCGGCCTGCAGCGCGTACGAGCCGAGTCCGCCCTGCGCACGCGCGAGCTCGTCGGCTCGATCGAGGGCCGCGAGTCCACGCCGAATCAGCATCCGGTCCCAGCGGGACCGGTCCTGGTCGAGCAGCAGGATCGGTTCGCCGTCCGGTCCGGTGCGCGCGCGCAGGCGCGAGGCCTGGATCTCCATCAGTGCAACCAGGCCGTGAACCTCGGATTCCCGCGGCGCCAGTCCGGCCAGGACCCGACCGAGCCGCAGTGCCTCTTCGGCCAGTGCGGGTCGCATCCAGTCGTCACCCGCCGTCGCGGCGTAGCCCTCGTTGAAGATGAGGTAGAGCACTTCCAGCACGGAGGCCAGGCGTGGCGCGAGTTCGGCCGCGGGCGGCAACTCGAAGGGCACGCGTGCCTCGGCCAGCGTCCGCTTGGCGCGCACGATGCGCTGCGCAATCGTCGGTTCGGGCACCAGGAACGCGCGCGCGATCTCGTCGGTCGTGAGACCGCCCAGCAGTCGCAGCGTCAGCGCCGTGCGCGCGTCGCGCGACAGCACCGGGTGGCAGGCGATAAACATCAGCCGCAGCAGGTCGTCGCCGATCGGATCGTCGAACGCCGCTTCGATCTGCGCTTCGAGATCGGGCGCGGCGTCCTGCAGCTGCGTCTCGAGTTCCCAGGTGATCTCGTCCTGGTGGCGTTCGTGCAGCGCCTTGCGGCGGATCCGATCGATTGCGCGATGCTTCGCAGCCTGGGTCAGCCAGGCTGCCGGGTTGTCGGGCACACCGTCTTTGGGCCACTGCTCGAGCGCGGCGACCAGCGCGTCCTGGGCGAGTTCCTCGGCCAGTCCGACGTCGCGTACCAGCCGAGCCAGGCCGGCGATGATGCGCGCCGACTCCATGCGCCACACCGCATCGATCGTGCGATGCAGGCGATCGGTGGGCGAATCACTCAAGGGATCAGGTGAAGCAGGGGCCGAACTCGCGCACCTCGACGGTGGCCCACTGTGCGGCCGGGCATTCGACTGCGATCGCCACGGCTTCTTCCTTGCTCTTGCAGGTGAGGAGGAAGTAGCCGCCGACCATTTCCTTTGCTTCGGCAAACGGTCCGTCGATCAGCGTGCGTTTGCCCTCCCGCACCTGCACGCGCACCGCCTCCGCATCGCTGCGCAGCGACTGGCTCACGGTAAGCAGACCGCGCGCCTTCAGATCGGCGCTGAACTTCAGCATGCTGTCGTACAACGCGCGCCCTTCGTCCTCGGTGCGTTCGCGGCGCTGGCCGACCGGTTCCACGATCAGCAGCATGTAGCTCATGGTCCCACCCTCTCGCGCGTGTCCAGCGGCAACCTTACCCGATACGCGTGTAGCGCGTGGTCATGAAGCGTGTCCACTGGCCGTCCGGTCCCTGGACATGTGCGTGCAGCAGGCGTTCGTCGCGGCTGACCACCTCGATCACGTCGCGGAACTGCGCCATCGTGCCGGGCGGTCCGTCAAAGGCCGGCCCTTCGGCGTCAAGAGCAAGCGACTTCTGCCCGGCATCCAGCGCGCCGCGGTGATAAATCCACAGGTGATTCATCATCGAGCCGATGAAGGTGCCGACGAAGTGACCCTTCGCGGGGTCGTAGCCCAATGTCATCTGCGTCAGGGCCGGGCCGCCGCCCATGTCGCCGCTGCCTTCACAGAGCACCCAGTTGTCGCCGAGCAGGCGTACGCGCTCGCTACCTTCGGACTTCATCGCAGGCTGGTCCGGCCCGAAGTCCGCTTCGCTTTCAAAGCGCCATTCGCCCACCAGCTGGTGCAGCCAGGTGTGCTGCGGGGTGATCTCGGCCTTCATCGCTTTTCTCCGGGAGTTGGGTTCAGGCAGCGGCCACGACGTTGAGCATCCAGCCGACGCCGAAGCGGTCAGTCAGCATGCCGAAGCATGGCGACCAGAACGTCTTGCCGATCGGCATCGTTACCGTGCCGCCCTCGGCGAGCGCGCTGAACATGCGACGTGCAGCCGCCTCGTCGGGTGCCGTGATCGACAGTGAAAAGCCGGCGAAACTTGGCTTGCCGGAGCAGCGGCCATCCGACAGCATGACATCGGTGTCGCCGACCTTGAACGAGGCGTGCATCACCTTGTTCTCGCTGCCCGGAGGCAGCATGCCGGGCGGCGGCGGTTCGGGCGCCTCGTTGTTGCGCATCACCATGTCGACCTTGGTGCCGAGCGCCTTCGTATAGAACGCGAGCGCCTCTTCGGCGCGGCCTTCGAAGAACAGGTACGGTTGCACGTTCATGGGATGTCCTTTCTCGTCTACCTTTCTCGTCTACATCAGCGGGCCGCGGCCTGCATCGCCGCGAGGTCAAGTTTCTTCATTTGCATGACGGCCGCCATCACGCGATCCGAGTTCGGGCCGGTCATCAGTTGGCCGACGATGCTCGGCACGATCTGCCACGACAGGCCGTAGCGGTCCTTCAGCCAGCCGCATTGCTGCGCGCGTGGGTCACCACCGGCGCCGAGCGTGTTCCAGTAGTGATCGATCTCGTCCTGCGTGTCGCAATGGACGACGAGCGAGATCGCCTCGGTGAACTTGAAGATCGGCCCGCCGTTGAGGCCCATGAACTCCTGGCCGTCGAGCTCGAAGATCACCACCATGACCGAGCCGGCCGGTCGCCGATGATGCTCGAAGCCGGCCTCGCCGTAATGCGAGACCGTCTTGATGCGCGAGTTCGGAAAAACAGAGATGTAGAAGTTTGCGGCGGGCTCGGCCTCGGCTTCGAACCACAGGCAGGGCATGATGCGTTGCAGGGTGGCCATCGTTGGTCTCCTTCGCGTTCAACGCGTCTACTTGCCGCCCCGGACCAACTGGTCGGCCTGCGCTCGCAGGCGATCTTCCTGAGCACGCAGTTCCGGCGTGAACTCGGCGCCGAAGTCCTCGGCCTCGAACACCGGACGGATTTCGATTTCTGAGTCGGTCGGCATCGGGTTTGGGCAACGCCTGACCCACTCGATCGCCTCTTCCATCGACTTCACCTGCCACAGCCAGAATCCGGCGACCAGTTCCTTCGTTTCGGCAAACGGACCGTCGATGACGGTGCGCTGACGACCACTGAAGCGCACCCGCTTGCCTTTCGCGCTCGGGTGCAGGCCCTCGCCCGCCAGCATCACGCCGGCCTTGACCAGTTCCTCGTTGAAGGCACCCATCGCCGTCAGCAGTTCCTCGCTGGGCATCGCGCCGGCCTCGGAATCGCCGGTCGCTTTCACCATCACCATCACTCGCATGTCGGTTCTCCTCGGTCTGCACCGGCGATTGCCGGCTACAAAGACACGTCGAACGTGATGCCCTGAAATCGACGTCGGCGGACCCTCGCCCCTGCGCTCGCGACTTGCGTCGCGATCCGCCGGCCGGCTCAACCCCCGCTGAGCGCCTGCACGATCAGCACTTCGTCATTCGGGGCAAGCGGCAGGCCCAGGTCGAACACCGGTTCTCCGCGCACAAAGAAACGCACGTGCGGCCGCATGCGCTCCTGTTCGTTGATCATCCGGAAGCGGATTCCGGGGAACTGCTGGTCGAGGTCGGCCAGCACCTCCGCCAGTGTCGCGCCATGGGCATTGACCCACGACTGCTGCGTGTAGGAACGCAGCGGGCTGGGGATCAGCACTCTCATCGCCGGTTGCCGCCAGTGTTGCGATCAACGACTCACGCGATTTCGGCCGTCTCGACCGCGTAGATCTCAGGGAGATTGCGCGCGATGCAGGCCCACTTCGCACCTTCGTCGCGACTGGCCCATAGCTCGCCGCTGGTCGTTCCGAAATACAGCCCGACCGGATCGTGCGCATCGATGCTCATCGCCTGACGCTTCACGGTCCACCAGGCCTGCTCCCGCGGCAGACCCGCGTCCTGTCGTTGCCAGGTCTTGCCGCCGTTGCGGGTCACATACACCGCGGGCTTTCCGTCGGGGCTCGTGCGCGGCCACACGGTCTGCCCGTCCATCGGCAGCACCCATGCGGTGTTGTCGTCGCGCGGATGAACGTTCATCGTGAAGCCGACGTCGCCGACTTTCTTCGGCATCGCGCGTCCGATGCGGGTCCAGGTGGTCGACGGCCGGTCGATGCGGTAGATCCCGCAATGGTTCTGCTGATACAGGCGGTCGGGGTTGCTGGGGCACAGGCGGACGCAGTGCGGGTCGTGCACGGTCGGGTCGTTCTTTGGAAAGCCTTCGACCACATCGAGACCGTCGATCAGCAGCGAAAATGTCCTGCCGCCGTCGAGCGACTCGTGCACGCCGCCGCCGCTCATGCCGAAGTAGATGTGCTTCGGATCGCGCGGGTCGACGATGATCGAATGCATCTTCGGCCCGTCGGGCGTCCCATCCTGCACCGTGCCCATCCACGCGATGTACTTCGGATCGTCGTTGATCGGCGATGCCGAGTGCCACGAGATTCCGCCGTCGCTCGAACGGAACAGTCCCTGCGGCGACGTCCCGGCGTACCAGACACCGGGTTCGCTCGCGTGACCCGGTGTGAGCCAGAAGGTGTGGTCGACCACACGTCCGCTGCCGTCGGGCTTCTTGTCGAACGCCGGCGGCTTCGCGGCTTCCTTCCACGTCTTGCCGAAGTCGGTCGAACGAAAGATCGTCGGGCCCAGGTGGCCGGTCTTCGCAGCCGCGAGCAGCGTGCGTCCGTCACGCGGGTCGAGCACCAGGTGGTGCACGATGTGTCCATGGAAGTGCGGGCCATCGATGCGCCAGCTTCGGCGGGCACCGTCACCGTGGAGCAGCCACGCCCCCTTGCGAGTTGCGATCAGCACGACGACACGGCGTGCGCTGCGCGCGCCACTCGGACCTGACCGGCGGGCCGCTCTTTTCGCCGCGGGCTTCGCCTTGGGCTTTGCCGCGCGAACGCGGGCCGAGGTCGACTGTCTTCTTCTTCGTGGTTGCCATGAATTCTCCCCGGTCGACGTTTAATTGCGGAGGGACGATAAGCGCGAACGGCCGTCATGTCAGCGCCCAAGGTACGGTCCTGCGGGCGTTCAGGCGTCGACATGATCCCTGCCAGTACGTCGAACGGGACGGCACGGATTCGACACGCCGCCGAGAAAATTCCCGCCCTGACGGCAGGGATGAATATTCAGGCGGCGGACGCTTCGCGTTCGAGCAATGCCCGCTTGCGCTCAATGCCCCAGCGATATCCCGCCAGGGCGCCATCGGTGCGCACGACCCGGTGACACGGAATGGCCACTGCCAGCGGGTTCGACGCCACCGCATGTGCGACGGCACGGACCGACGCCGGCGCGCCGATGCGCCGGGCCACTTCGGAATAACTCGCGGTCTGGCCGGCCGGAATCTCGCGCAGCGCCTGCCAGACGCGCTGCTGGAAAGCGGTTCCGCGCACGTCGAGCGGCAGGTCGAGTCCGAGTCCCGGCGCCTCGACCAGGCCGACCACCCGCGCCACGAGGTCCTCGAACTCAGCGTCGCCGCCGATCAACTGGGCGCGCGGAAACCGATCCTGCAGGTCGCGCACCAGGGCCTCTGGATCGTCGCCGAGCAGGATGGCACAGACCCCCTGGTCGCTGGCGGCCACCAGGATTGAACCGAGCGAACACTCGCCGACCGCGAAGCGGATAGTCGTGTCCGGGCCGCCCGCGCGGAATCGCGTTGGCGTCATGCCCAGCAACGCAGCGGACTGCCCATAGAAACGCCCGCTGGAATTGAATCCCGCGCCGTAGATGGCGTCGGTCACCGTTCGGCGAGCCCCGAGTTCGGTCCGAATGCGGCGCCCGCGATGCGCTTCGGCGTATTGCCTGGGCGTCACGCCGGTCGCCGCCTTGAAGAGCCGATGCAGGTGGTAGGCACTCACTCCCGCGCGTCGCGCCAGCATGTCGAGGGTCGGAGGTTGTTCCGCGCTCTCGATATAGCGGCACAACTCCGCAATCAGCGCTGCCTGGACCGTCCCGCGCGCCGGGTCGTTCGGTCGGCAGCGTTTGCAGGCGCGGAAACCCGCGCGCTCCGCCTCGGCCGAGGTCGTGTGGAACTCCACGTTTTCGGGCCGCGCGGTGCGTGATCCGCAGGACGGTCGGCAATACACGCCTGTCGTCCTGACCGCGTAGACGAACTGGCCGTCAGCCTGCGGATCGCGGGCGACAACGGCGGTCCAGCGGGGATCGCTGACAGTGGCGGCGGCGCGCCGCTCCAATGTGGTGGTCATGTTCACTCGAGGCTCCGATCATCTTAGCGATGGCCGGACTCTAGGGCGTGACGATCGCGCGGGAACTCCGCGGCTTGCGTTCGAATTCAGGGTGACGTCACTGCCGGGCAAGCGTCGACGAGCGGAGCGCCGGAGCGCTTTGCTCCGGCACGCACCGCATTCGGAACGACGCAGGTTCCCGGTCCGGCAGGGATCAGCCGGAACCGGGGTCAAACGGAAGGGTCAGGCGTCGATGCGCCGGCGCAGGCCGCCGACCGCCGACAGAGCAAACAGACCGACGAGGTGCAGCCATCCGAGTGCTGCGCCGCCGCCGTCAGCCGGGGAGTTCGCTGCGCTGGAACCTGTGGGCGCTGTTCCGCCAGTGGCTCCGGTGCCCGCGATGGCTGTGCCCTCGAGAGTCACCTCGCGTGCAGCCACGCCGTCGGCGAAGCTGATGGTCCATTTTTCGCTGCGCGCTCCCGCCGCGAGCGGTGCGAACTGCACGCCGAACGAGCAGCTCACGCCGGGATCGAGCCTGAAGCCCGGCACACAGTTGGTGGTGCCTGCGGGTGCGGTCGTCACGACGAACTCGGTCGTCGTGCCGGACGGCGGCACCAGCGCGGGGGTGGCCAACGCGACGGCCACCGTCGTGCTGTTCGTGACCAGGATGCCGGTAGTGGCGCTGTACTTGCCCACCTCGGTACTGCTGAACATCGCCGGGCTCGGATTGATCGTCGGTGTCGTCGTCGGTGTACCTGGTGCCGGGGCCGGGGCTGGCGTCGGTGCGGGAGCCGGTGTGCCGGGCGGCAGTGCCAGCGGCGGCAGCGACGGGGGCGCGGCGGCGGCGACGTAGGTGGCAACATCTCCAATCTGCGCGGCTGTCCACGACGAAAACGCGTTCATGCCGCCGCGATTGGCGCTGATGGCGGCACTGATCGCGCCCGCGGTCGAGGCAGCCTTGAAAATAAACGCGGGGCCGTGACAATTTTCGCAACTCGCCGGCGAACCACCGAGAATAGGGACCGGCTGCTTGTACAGCGTGGCACCGTTGGTAGCGTTGGTTTGTGCCTGCGCGGAGCCGCTCATCGCGACAGCTGCGAGCGCAAGCGCCGCGGGGGGTAATGCGCGCAGGTGGAACAGCGATTTGCGATTTGACATGGCGGGCTCGACAACAGGAGGTTGTTCCGGGCGAGTCTATGGTCGCCGCGCCGGTTTTTCCCTCGTACAAACGTCGTAACCCCACCGTACGAACGCATGACCCGCCACCCTCCATTTGCGCGGTCCGGCTCCGGACGGGCGGCCAGCCGAAGCGTTGTCGGAGCCGCAGCGGCAGGCGTGGGGTGCTGCGAGTCCCCGGACCGCGTTCAGCGGGCCGCTGCACCCGCGGACGGGTTTTCCGCAAACCACGTCATCGACATCCTGACCCGCGTACGCCCGCTCGGATGGTCGAAGAACACGATCTCCTCCAGGGCGGTCGGCTCCAGCTTGCGGTACGCCGCCAGCCGCATGGCCGCGGAAGCGAACGCGTGAGGCTCGCGCGCGGCGTTGAGCCCGAACATGTCGGCCTCCGACTCGGCAGTGCGCACGATCGAATTGGTCACCGGCGTCATCAGAAAGAACCACACCGACAGCAGCGCAATCACGACCGGCAGACCGGCGATGTCGTCGGGACCGCGCAGGCCCCACGCGGAACCCCAGCGCGCGACCAGCCGGCGCTGAGCCCATTGCGTGAACGCAAAGCCGGCCGTCAGCACCAGCCCCATCTGCAGTACCAGCTTGAACGGGTGATTGAGCACGTAGTGTCCGAGTTCGTGCGCCATCACCGCGTTGATCTCGGGCAGTGAGGTCTTGGCCAGCAGGTTGTCGTTCAGGCTGATACGCATCGTGTTGCCCAGGCCGCTGACGTTGGCGCTGATGCGAGTGGTCTGCTTGGACGCATCGAACCAGTAAACGTCCTGCGCGGTGACTCCGTTGGCGCGTGCGAGCGAGAGCACGGCGTCGCGCACCGGACCGGGACGCAACGGCTGGAAGTGATTGAAGACCGGCATGAGAAAGACTGGCGCGATGAAGTTGACCAGCAGCATGAACAGCACGCTCAGCACCGAGGCCGGCAGCCACCAGCTGCCCTCGCGCTTGCGCACGACGCTGTAGATCAGGGCCAGCACCGGGGCGCCGAGCAGCACGGTCAGCAGCAGGCCCTTGCCCCGTTCCAGGAACCACGCAACCAGCGAAAGATTGGACAGGCCGAATTCGTGCTCCCGGTACCACCCCTGATAGAACGCGAGCGGCAGTCCCAGCAGCGTCATCACAACGATCAGGCCGGCGGCGTAGGCCATCGTCTGCAGCCACGGGCGGCGCGTTCGTCGCTCCGCCCATGAACGCAGGCGCGACGAAATTCGACCGAACAGCAGCACGCCAGCCACGCCGAGTCCGTACAGGAACCCCCATAGCCGGAGCCAGTACCCGCCTTCGAAGTACGCGTCCGATTTCGCGCGTGCATCCGCCGGGACGCTTTCGAGATAGGCCTGGGTGGCCCGCTCGATGTCGAAGGTCGGCCCTGGTCTGGCCGCATCGGGAATGAGGATCTGCCCCTGCGGTGTCGGTTCCGGACTCTGACCCAGTGCCGGGGCGGCGGCCTGCAGGACCAGCATGAGCACGAGGACGAGGAGTCGCAGCATGGCGTCGGGTGTCCGCAAAGCGCGCATGGTAAAGGGGCGGAGTCGAGGCGGGGAGTGCACCGGTTGTCCCGGGAATCTCGTGCCGACTTGATCCGGATGAAACCCGTTCGGAATCCAGCGTGAGGTAACGCAGGCTGATGGACCACGCTGCTTTCTAGACTCGGCGCGGTCTTTGTGATGGCGGTGACGGGTGCCTGGCGCCCGACCGAAACGCGGTGATGGCGAGTCAAGCGGGTTTGGGATGGTGGCTGGCGCGCGGCCTGCAGGTCTTTGTGGTTGTCATGCTGAGCGTCGGGCTGGCCGACGGCGTGCACGCGGCGAGTGGCGCGGACGCGGCGACGATCGAGGCCTTCGTGCGCGATGGCTGCCCGCACTGTGCCAAGGCCGAGGAGTTTCTCGTCCGGCTGCAGCAGGAGCAGCCGTCGCTGCGGATCGTCGTTCGTGACGTTCAGAAGGATCCGACGGCCCTCGAGCGGCTCAAGGAACTCGCGCGTACGCAGGGCGCCGGCGCCGCGCGTGTGCCGGCCGTGTATGTCGGCGGGCAGCTGATCATCGGGTACTCGGAAGAGGCGAGCACCGACAAGCTGATTCGCAGCGCACTGGCCGGTCGCGCGGCATCGGCCGCGGCGGCCGACGCCGGGACCTGCGAGGCCGAAGACAGCCTCGCGTGTCCGCAGACGGGCGCGAAATCTGCCGAGCCGCCGGAGTCGTTCGAAGTGTCGCTCTTCGGACGCACCCTCACGCTCGATGATGTCGGCCTGCCGGCCTTCACGCTCGCAATGGGCCTGCTCGACGGTTTCAATCCGTGTTCGATGTGGGTGCTGCTGCTGATGATCTCGCTGCTGGCCCCGATGAACAATCGCCGCCGCATGCTGGCGATCGCCGGCACGTTCGTGCTGATCCAGGGCATTGCCTACTTCCTCTTCATGGCCGCCTGGCTCAACCTGTTCCTCGTGATCGGACTGTCGCGGGCGTCGCAACTGATCATCGCCGCCATTGCGATCGTCGCCGGGCTGATCAACCTGAAGGATTTCCTTGCGCTGAACATCGGCGTGTCGCTGTCGATCCCCGAGAAGGCAAAGCCCGGCATCTACAGCCGCATGCGTGCCATCCTGCACGCCGAGAGCCTCATGGCGGCGATCGTGGGCGCGATCATCCTCGCGATCCTGGTGCAGATCGTCGAGTTTCTCTGTACGTCGGGATTCCCGGCGCTGTTCACGCGCATCCTCACGCTGCGGGAACTCGAGCCGGCGGCTTACTACAGCTACCTGCTGCTCTACATCGCCGCCTACATGCTCGACGACATCATCATCCTGACGATCGGTGTCGTGATGCTGAGCCGCCACCGCCTGCAGGAAAGGGAAGGTCGCGTGCTGAAACTGGTCAGCGGCCTCGTGATGATCGGCCTCGGTGTCTACCTGATTTTCTTTGCCTGATCCCCCGGTTGCGGTACGTCGGTCCGTTTGCACGCCCGGCGCCGGTTACAGAGGGCCATCCCCGCTTGAATCCGGGCACCGACTGACTATGCTCCGGTGTCATGAGTTCCCTCACCGAGCCACTGACTGTCGATGTCGTGTCGGACATCGTCTGCCCCTGGTGCTACATCGGCAAGCGCCGGCTCGAGGCTGCGCTCGCGGAGCGCGGCACCGCGGCGACAGTGCGGTGGCATCCGTTCCAGCTGAATCCGGAGATCCCCCGCGGCGGAGTGGATCGGCGCAGCTACCTCGAGCGGAAGTTCGGTGGCCCCGAAGGCGCGCGCGAGGTTTATGCGCGCGTGCAGGCCGCGGGCAGGGACGCCGGTGTCTGGTTCGAGTTCGATCGCATCGAGCGGCAGCCCAACACGCTGGATGCGCACCGGCTGATCGCGTGGGCGCAACGGTTGATTCCGGCGAAGACCTCCGGCTCTGGTGGAACGCCTGTTCCGTGCGTACTTCACGCAGGGGCTCGACATCGGCAATGTCGAGGAACTGGCGCGCCTTGCCGGCCAGGCCGGGTATGACGCGTACCGTGCGACGGCGATGCTGACGACCGACGAGGGCCGCGCCGGAGTCGTCGCCGCGGATCAGCGCGCGCGCGCCATGGGGGTTGGCGGTGTTCCGCTATTCATCTTCAATCAGCGTCGCGCGGTGTCGGGTGCGCAGCCTTCGAACGTGCTGCTCGAGGCGATGCTTCAGAGCGAAGTGGCGACGGTAACGCGATGATGTCGCAGCCGGACTGACCGGCGCATTGCGAACGGACCCGGTCCCGCGATCTAAGCTCCTGCCGAAGCCCTGACCGACTTCACCCATGCGCGGCAGTGGCTGCGCCCAAGGCCGTGGCCACCTTCGCGCAACAGTTCCAGATCGCGGCGCCCCTTTTTGCGCTGGTGCTGATCGGCTACCTGCTGTCCCGCTGGGGACGCTGGTCGATCGAGGTGAGTGCCGCCCTATCCAAGTTCGTATTCGCGGTGGCGCTGCCGGCGCTGCTGTTCCGGTTGATGAGCGGCCTGGCGGCACTGCCACCCGTCGACCCGAAGCTGCTCCTGGCCTACTTCGGCGGTTGCGTGCTGGTGTTTGTTCTCGGCCGCGGCGTGGCGCGCTACGCATTCCGGCTCGACGGCGTCGGACAGTCGGTCTTTGCACTCGGCGGCATTTTCTCCAACAACGTGCTTCTCGGCGTGCCGCTGGCGAGGTCCGCGCTCGGCGAAGCGGCGATGCCGGCCGTGGCCCTCGTGCTCGTGTTCAATACGCTGCTGCTCTGGACCCTGGTCACCGTGTCGGTCGAGTGGGCGCGCCATGGCGAACTGTCGCTGAAGGGCTTCCGCACGACTGCGCGCAGCGTGCTGACCAACCCGATCGTGGCATCGATCATGGCGGGATCGATCTTCGGGCTTGCGGGCGGCAGGATTCCGGCGTTGATCGATGAACCCCTGCGCCTGCTCGGCGATGCCGCGACCCCGCTGGCGCTCTTCGTGCTCGGCATGGGCCTGTCCGAATACGGTGTGCGGCAGGGATGGCGCGAGGGCATTGCCATCACGGTGTTGAAGCTCGTCGGTCCAGCCACTGGTCGTCTGGGTGCTCGCGCGTCTGCTGCAACTCTCGCCGATGGAGACCCGGGCCGTGGTCCTGCTCGCCTCCCTCGCGGTGGGCGTGAATGTCTACCTGATGTCGCGCGAGTTCCGTTCCATGGAAGGAGCCGTCGCCACGAGCATGGTGCTTTCGACGGTGCTGGCTGCCCTGACCACACCGCTGGCGCTCACGCTGATGGGCTAGATACGCCGTAAGTCCTGGAGCGCAGGCTGCATGCCGCTCGCGGCTCCGGTACGCTTCGCGCCGCGCTGCCGGACCCGATCCGGCACGTCCGTTCATCCCATGAAGTCGTTCGTTCTCACGCTGCCAACCGACTGGCTGCGGCGCTTTGCGCTTGCCGCCGACGATCTGCTGCGCGACGCGATCTACCGTCGGCTGTGGATCTCGATCTTCATCAGTTCCTTCGGTGCACAGGTGACCATGCTCGCGCTGCCGCTGACGGCGGCGGTGCTGCTGCACGCCACGCCGACGCAGATGGGCGTTCTGACGGCCATGGAAGTGCTGCCCTTTGTGCTCTTCTCGTTGCCGTCCGGCGTGTATCTCGATCGCGTGCGCAAGCTGCCGGTGTACGTCTGGGGGGAACTCCTGCTGGCGCTGTTCGTCGCCAGCGTGCCACTGGCCTGGTGGGCCGGCTGGCTGACGATGAGCTGGCTATATGTCATCGGTTTCGCAATCGGAACGGTCTACACGATCGCCGGCAGCGCCGCACAGATCGTGCTGACGCAGATCGTGCCGCGCGAACGACTGGTCGAGGCACACGCGAAAAACGCATTGGCCAGCTCTTCGGCCGAAGTGGCCGGCCCTGGACTGGCGGGCGCCCTGATCAAGCTGGTGGGCGCACCGTTCGCGCTGCTGGCCGATGCGGTGCTGCTGATGGTCTCGGCGCTGATACTGCGGGGCATCCGCGTCACTGAAGGGCCGCTCCATGTCGCGACCGACTTCTGGCCCGCGTTGCGTGCCGGTATGCGCTTCGTTGCCGCTCACCGCCTGCTGGTGACGATGGCGCTGATCGTCGGCGGCTGGCAGATGTGCCACCAGGCGGCGCTCGTGGTGCAGATTCTCTTCGCGACCCGCACGCTGGGCCTGACCGAAGGCGGTGTCGGTCTGTCGTACGTCGCCCTCGGCGTGGGCACCATCGTGACGAGCACGGTCGGCAATCGGATCTCGAAGCGGCTCGGGCCCGGACCGACGCTCGTGCTGGGCTTTGTGGTGTGCGGCGTCGGCTGGCTGCTGGGCGCGGTGGCACCGGCGTCGCCACTGGGCATCGCCATGTTCGGGCTGATGCTGATGCTGTTCGGCGTCGGAGCCGTGCTGATCTTCATCACCTTCCTCGCGCTGCGACAGGCCGTCACGCCGCCGCACCTGCTCGGTCGCATGACGAGCACGATGCGCTGGCTGATCCTGATACCGGCCGGCCCCGGAGCGCTGCTCGGCGGCTGGCTGGGCGAGCACCTGGGACTGCGCTATGCGCTTGCTTTCGCCGGTATCACGGTGCTGGGGCTCGCCGCCGCGGCGTGGCGCCAGAAGATCATCCGTGACACGCGGGTGCTCCCCATGGTGGTGGAGGATGTGGCACCGCATTTTCCGGCACCCGGCGTGGCGAGCTGAGCGGAACTGATCGGTGATGCAAGCGCCGCGCTTTGATCGCGCATCGGCCGGATTCGCGCAGTCGCTTCGAGCGTCTGTCGCATGGAGTCACCGTCGACCCGAAACCTCGCTAGCGTGCACGTTCCTGTGGGGGAGACGGGCATGCAATGGGTCGGACGATTCGTCGCCGTCGCGCTGGCGGCCGGGGTACCTTGCGTCGTGATGGCGACTGACCGCGCGGCGGAACTCGAGCGCGTCGTGGCGAGCGAGCGCGCATTCGCTGCACGTGCGCAGGTCGTCAACGCGCGGCAGGCCTTCGTCGAGTACTTTGCACCGGACGCGATTTTCTTTGCGCCCTTCGCGGCGCCGGCGTTCCCGCGGCTGCGCGAGAGCGCCGACTGGGGCGTCAACATCCAGTGGCGTCCCGCCGCGGCGGCGATCTCCGGAGCCGGTGACATGGGCTACACGACCGGGCCGGCGGAATACCGTCCCTCGGCAGACGCCGCGCCCACCGGCTTCGGGCACTACACGTCCGTGTGGCAGCGGCAGTCCGACGGCCGTTATCTGGTCCTCATCGATGTCGGCATCGACCACCCGGCGCCACCAGCGCGTATCCCGGACTGGTCAGCTCCGGCGCAGACACCGGCGTCAGCGCCCGCGCTCGACCCGGCGCAACGTCGTGCCGCGCTGGACGAACTGCGCGCGCTCGATGCGCAGATCGGCGTTTCGGCGCGAGACGATTTACAGAAGTCCTTCGCACGCGTGCTGGCCGATGATGCGCGGCTGCACCGTGGCGGGCGCCTGCCGGTGGTCGGACGCGCAGAGATTCTCGCCGACCTGGGCACCGAAGTCGGGGAACACGGCTGGACGCCGGAGGCGGCCGCGGTGGCCGAGTCCGGAGACTTCGGTTATGTCTATGGCCGGGGCCGCTGGAGTCGGCCGCGAACGGCCGAAACAGGCGAACTGGCTTATCTCAATGTCTGGCAGCGGCGTGCGGGCGAATGGCGCTTGATCGTGCACGTATCTCGCCCTGTCGTCCCGCGCCCGACGCAGTAGTCAGTTCACGCCGCCAGTTCGCGCCGCCGGCGTGATTAGGGCCTATGCGGCAGTGATACGCGGTGTCGGTGTCGGAGTCACGCTCGGCATGCGCGCAACGACGCAGTCGCGGCCATTGGCCTTGGCGGCGTAGAGCGCTTCGTCGGCGCGGCGCAGCAGCTGCGTGATGGTGTCGCCGGGCGCAGATACGGTCAGACCGATGCTGACGGTCATGCGACGTCCCGGCAGGTGATGACTCAGGTCGAGTGTGCGGACCTGTGCGAGCAGGCGCTCTGCCAGCCGGCGGGCGGCAATCTCGTTCGCCTCAGGGCTCGCGATGAGAAATTCCTCGCCACCCAGTCGGCCGAGCTTGACCGGACCGCTGGCAATCGCGCGCAACGCCGTCGATACCGCGCGCAGGATGTCGTCACCGACCAGATGCCCGTGCTCGTCGTTGATCGTCTTGAAGTGATCGATGTCGACGATCAGCACCGAGCAGCCGTGTCCGGCGCTCAGGAGCTGATCCAGCTGCGCCAGCACCTGCCGCCGGTTCGGCACGCCCGTCAGTTCGTCGGTCATCGCGAGTGTGCGCATGGCCTGGCTGGTACGACGGCCGCGCCAGGCCAGGGTCGCGAGTACCGCGGCCAGCACCACGATCAGCACGATCACGGCCTCCTGCAGGCGGGTGGCGCGCCGTTCCTGGTTCAGCGCGTGCACGGTGGCGTCCTTCTGCTGCTGCAGCAGTGCGTTTTCCTTGTCTTTCGCTGAGGTCAGGCTGGCGTAGCGCTGGTCGAGCTGCCGCTGCAGCAGCGCATCGTTGGCCGTCTGGTACTGCACGTGCTGCTCATAGGCGCCCTGCCAGTCGCCGAGGCCGGCCAGCGCGCGTGCGAGTTCAGCCCGTGTCATCGCCACTTCACCGGCCGAATCGGCCTTGACGAAAACGTCGAGCGCTTCCCGCAGCGCCTCGATGCTCTCGCGCGGCCGCTGCAGTCCGCGCAATGCGGTGCCGCGCTGCAGAAGGATTTGAGCGCGCAGCATCTCGTCGGTCGTGGCCCCCTGCTGCGCGGCCGCGCGGTCGAGCAGCGTGAGCGCGTCGAAGTGGTTGCCGCGCGAATTCTGGACCTGCGCCAATCCGCGCAGTGCATAGGCTTCGCCGCGCGCGTAGCCGATCTGGCGGCTCAGGCGCTGCACTTCATTGAAGGCCTGCTCGGCCGCATTCCAGTCCTTGAGCTTTTCCAGCACGCGCCCGAGGTTGTAGCGCGTCACGACCTCGTCACGGGTCAGGCCGGCCTTCATCTGGATCTGCAGCGACGTCTCGTAGTAGTCGCGCGCCTGCTGGTGGTCTCCGACGCGGCTGTACAGGCTGGCGATGCCGTTGACGGTGTTGCGCAGTTGCTGCGCGAGGTTCAGCTCCGAATAGAGTCCGTGCGCGCGCTGCAGGTCGGCCAGGCCGGCGGCGAAGGCACCCTGCAAGCCGCTCAGGTAGCCGCGCAGGAACAAGGCGTCGGCCAGGAGTTCGCGCTCGCCGTGCTGTTCGGCGGCCGTGACGGCTTCCTGGTACAGCGCCGCGGCCCGTCCGGTGTCGTTCGCAAACTCGTTCAGCTCCCCTTCGCAGTTCGCGACGTGGGCACGCAGTCCGGGACGCTGTGTGCGTGGCAGCAAGGCGCGTGCCTGGGCAATGTGGGCGAGAGCCGCATCGCGATCCCGTTCGGAGTAGTAGTCGCACAGCAGCGCATGCGCGCGGATCTCGAGGTCGACATCCGGCTTCAGCGCGAGCAGCTTCATCGCTGCCTCGGCGTGACGCCGGCCGGATTCCGGGTCGATCCGCGTTTCGGCGCTCGCCCGATCGAGCAGCGCCGCAATATCGTCCGCGGCCCGCGCCGGTCCGCTCAGGAGTACGGCAATGGCAAGAACAAAGGCAAGGCGGAAGACGAAGCCCACGTGGGAGGACAAAACAGAAGGGCGGGGCCGCTCATTGTGCCAAGGCGATGTCCGGCGCGTCCGCCGGCCATCACCCGCATCTGCGTCATTGTTTGCACGATCGCACCCGTGGCAGACGCGGCAGGGCCGGGATCCGTCCGGGTCATGGACCGGCTTTGGCCGAGCCTTCGTCGGCAGCGGCAACCGAGGGTAAGCTCGACTGCCATCGTCGCCGCCTGCCCGTGGACCGTGTATTGAAGTCCCCGCGGACACCATCAGGGAGCCATGAAGTATGGGAGCGAAAGTTGCACTGGTAACGGGAGCGGGCAGTGGCGTGGGACGGGCCGTGGCCCTGGCGTTCGCCCGGGCCGGCTACACGGTGGCGCTGGCAGGGCGGCGGGTCGAAGCGCTGAACGAAACGGCCGCACTGGCCGGATCAGATCACCGCGTGCTCGTGCTGCCGACCGATGTCAGCGATGCCGCCGCAGTGCGGTCCCTCTTCGACCGGGTGGTCGCCGAGGCCGGGCGCCTTGACGTGCTGTTCAACAATGCCGGCAGCGGCGCGCCACCCATTCCGCTGGAGGACCTGACGCCGGCACAGTGGCAGAGCGTGGTCGACGTCAATCTGACCGGCGTGTTCCTCTGCCTGCAGCAGGCGTTCCGGGTGATGAAGTCGCAGACTCCGCGCGGTGGCCGCATCATCAACAACGGCTCGATATCGGCCCATGCGCCGCGCCCCAATTCGGCGCCGTATACCGCGACCAAGCACGGCGTCACCGGGCTGACCAAGGCCGCATCGCTCGACGGGCGCAACTACGACATCGCGGTCGGCCAGATCGATATCGGCAACGCGGCCACGCCGATGACGGCACGCATGCCGCAGGGCGTGCTGCAGCCCAATGGCCAGACCGCGCCCGAGCCGGTCATGGATGTCGATGTGGTCGCCAACGCGGTCCTGCACATGGCGAATCTGCCGCCCGACGCCAACGTACTCTTCATGACCGTGATGGCCACCAAGATGCCATTTGTCGGACGCGGCTGAGTCTTCAAGATTGCGAAGCCGGTCCGCCGCAGTGGTTACCACTGAGATCGCGGCTACTTTGCTGTCATCCGCTTGAGCGCCCGCTGTGTCTGGTCGAGCACTCGACCGGTCTGCTTGTTCGCCTGAAGTTCATTTCGCAGCGCAGTCAGTTCGGTGATGGCCGCCTCGCGCTGACCCGCGTGGGCCTGCAGTACCGCGCGACAGTAACGCCACACGGCCGTTTCGCCCTCGTGGCGCGGCTGCGGAAACAGCCAGTCGAAGGTCCTGAGATGGTCGTCAGCGGATAGAAGCGCCAGGAACCCGGCATCGTCCTGCACGTTGAACAGCTGTGAAAAGTAGATCGGACTCCACAGGCCGCTGCGCTGTTCCGGCGTCAGCGCTTCGCCGCTGAGGCGCATGTCATTCACGGTGCGGACGAGATGGGCCCCGTAGTCGCCGCTCCAGGTCCAGGCACCGAGTTGCATGCGCCGCACGAACGGGCGGTCGCGATTGGCGGCAACGGCCGTGCGAAAGTGCACGACCGCCTCGTCTGCGCGACGGCGCACCGCAAAGTAATGCGCGCGCATCGCGTTGGCATAGACATTGTCGGGATCGTCCTCGAGTGCGCGGCGGAAGTGGGCGTCCGGGGTGGCATCCGACGCACCTTCACGCGCCCGCAGGTTGTCGCCCCAGCCGATGTGCGCGCGCAGGTCGGCCGCGCGCCCGCCCTGCGCTGTTGCCAGTCCGGTGACCAGCGTTGGTTGCAGGCGGTTGACGATCGCCGTGAAGGACTCGGTGTCGCTGCGGACGCGGATGTCACGCAGCCAGCGCATGGCGCAGTCCTCGCGCGCGGTCTGCAGATCGGCGAGACCAGGGTGCTGGCCGGCGATCTCGCCGAGGCGCTGCCAGCCGGCGGCATAGCCGCCGCTCGTGCAAAGTTCCGCCGCCGAAGCGACCGACTGGCGCAGTGCGGCTTCTTCAAGGCGCTGCTCGCGCCACAGCCAGCCCGCGGCGAGGACAGCCACAAGCAGGGCCGCGGCCGCTGCCAGCCACAGGAGGCGACGCCGGCCCGGAGCCAGTCGGGCGATGGCAGCGACGATGCCGGGCACTGGATCGCCCTGGGGCTCGAACATCGTCACGGCCTTCAGATACGGCGGCACGCTCGTCAGCGGCGTCGGTGCGAGCTTGACCGGCAGCACCCGGCCGCGCGGGTGTTGCCAGCGGGTCTGCACCAGGCCGAGTTCGGCCAGCGCATAGCTGCCCGCTGCAACCGACTCGGGACTGACCAGGTACACGAACAGGTCGCAATCGTCGATCGCCTCGCGCAGTTCCTCGTCGAACGGCTGGCCGGGTTCGAGTTCTGCGCGATCGACGAATGGCTCGTGGCCTTCCGCCACGAGTGCAAGGCGCAGCCGCTCGACGAGGTCGCGATACTTCGACGAGTACGAGATGAAGATCTTCATCGGTCACGCACGTCGAGCAAGGCTGGCGTCAGTCGACTGAACGCAAGTCGACGGCCGGCATCGCCAAACTCGTTACTTGGCGAACAGCCGCGCCGGATCGGCGAATGCCTTGAACTCCAGCGCATTGCCGCACGGGTCGAGAAAGAACATCGTCGCGCCGGGCTCGCTGGGCTCGCCGGCGCGTTGCGCATCACAGGATAGGCGCCGATGTTCTTGTCACTTGGCGAACAGTCGCGCCGGATCGGCGAATGCCTTGAACTCCAGCGCATTGCCGCACGGGTCGAGAAAGAACATCGTCGCCTGTTCACCCACTTCGCCCTTGAAACGCACGTGGGGCTCGATGATGAACTTGACTCCCTCGTCGCGCAGGCGTGCTGCCAGGGCGTTCCATTCGTCCATCGACAACACGACGCCGAAGTGGCGCACCGGGACGTCGTCGCCGTCGACGGCGCTGGTGCGGCGATGGCCGGCTTCGTCAGGCGCCAGATGCGCGACGATCTGGTGACCGTACAGATTGAAGTCGATCCATGCATCGCTCGAACGTCCTTCCGGGCAGCCCAGCAGGTCGCCGTAGAAGGCGCGCGCTTTGGCGAGCGAGGTGACGGGAAAGGCGAGGTGGAAGGGGTGCATCGCAGTCATGAAAGCGCTCCTGCATCGAGGTGCGTCATTGTCGCAGCAATGGTCGCCCGGGCGCGACCGGACTGGACACGTGCGACCGGATCAGGCAGTATGCGTGCATATGCACGCTAATCTGCCTCTGCCCGCCCGCGGATCCTGCACCTGCTCGAAGGTGCGCGGACTGGCCCGGCGTTTGACCGGGATGTACGACGCGGCGCTGGCCCCTCACGGCTTGACGGTGACGCAATACGCGGCACTCGTCGCGATTGCTCGCGCCGAGGGCGCGCTGGCGGTGGCAGATCTCGCGCAGCGACTGCAGATGGACCGGACCACGACGTCACGCCTCGTCGGCCCCCTCGAGCGTGCCGGACTGGTTGCGCGAGTGGACGGACGCAAGGCTCGCGGCGAAAGCATGCGCGGCGATGCGCGGACGCGACCGCTGCAACTGACAGCAAAGGGCGAAAGGCGCCTGCGTTCCGCCATCCCGGCCTGGCAGGACGTGCAAAGTCGGGTCGACGCACTGCTCGGCACACGCCTGCAGGCCACCCTGATGCAGGCGGCCGATGCCGCAGGACGAGCGCTGGCGGAGGTCGATATCGAACCCGCGGACCGTTCATGACCGGGAACCCACAGCGCGCCTGGTGGGGCGTGACGCTGATCGCCGCCGCCCTGCTGATGGTGACGATGGGCGCGCGGCAGTCGATGGGACTGTTCGTCTCGCCCATCAACACGACGACCGGTCTTGGCATCGTGACGATCAGTCTGGCGCTGGGCATCGGACAGTTCGTCTGGGGTGCGGTGCAGCCGGTTGCCGGCGCCTTTGCCGATCGATACGGCCCGGGACGGGTCCTCGCCGTCGGCATCGTGGTTCTCGCTATCGGCACGGCGCTCACGCCGCTGGTGTCGAGCGGCTTCGGTCTGGTCCTGACGCTCGGTCTGCTGGCAGCGGCGGGATCGGGCGCTGGCAGTTTCTCGGTACTGATCGGCGCAGCGGCGAAGCGTGTCCCGGCCGAGTCGCGCGGCACTGCGTCGGGTGTCATCAACGCCGGAGGGTCATTCGGGCAGTTCATCTTCGCCCCGTTGCTGCAGAAGCTGATCTCGCTGATGGGCTGGATGGGTGCGATGTGGACGCTGGCATTCATCACGCTCGCGACGCTGCCGCTCGCGCGCGCGTTGCGTGGACAGCCGACGACTGCACATGCACCGGCCGTTCCCGGCGACCACGGACTGCGCCACGCGGTGCGAAGTGCGCTGGGCGACCGCAGCTACCTGCTGCTGCACGCGGGATTTTTTACCTGCGGCTTCCACATTGCCTTCCTGGTCACGCATCTGCCCGGTGAAGTCGGGCTGTGCGGACTGCCGTCATCGGTCGCCAGCTGGTCGCTCGCGATCATCGGGCTGGCCAACATTGCCGGCAGCCTTATCGCCGGTTTCTGGGTCAACCGCTTTCGCAGCAAGTACATCCTGTTCTGGATGTACTTCTCACGCGCGTTGCTCATCGTCGCGTACCTGGCCGCGCCCAAGACTGCACTCACCTTCTACCTCTTCGCGGCCGGGCTCGGCTTCACCTGGCTGGCCACCGTGCCGCCGACGGCCGGGGTCGTGGCCAAGCTCTTCGGCACCCGCTATCTCGCCACGCTCTTCGGCCTGACGCTGCTGTCGCACCAGATCGGAGGCTTCTTCGGCGCCTATCTCGGCGGGATCGCGGTCAGCACGCAGGGCAGCTACCTGTGGATGTGGTACGCCGATGCCGTGCTCGCACTTGCCGCCGCGCTGGTGAACCTGCCGATCCGCGAGCCGCGCGTCGAACGGCGGCCGGTGGTCGCCGCAACGTCGCCCTGACAGCTGTTGCACTGTCCGTGCGCGGAATCGGGAAGCGAGCGTCCCGGTTCAGGGCCGCGCGACGGGCTGAAGTCGCTTGCGCAAAGCGGCGCAGGGGTCGGGTCGTTCTGCCGCCGCTGTCTCGATGACGACGTCGAATTGCGCTGAATGCTCGGCAGCGTCCAAGATCGCTTTCTCGGAATCGCGCTCCAGCAGACCGATGGACAGAACGTCGCGGCGCTCGTCCGCGCTCAGCCAGACGGGGACGCCGATGTCCTTGCGCACGTGGCCATTGCCACTGAGCAGCACCACGCCTCGAGCAAGGTACGGCCGCAGCGAGCGGGCGAGCACGATGTCGCGTGCAATCTGCGCGCGAGCCATGGGCGCCAGCGCCGAGGCCGGCAGCAGATCGCAGTGACCGCGCGCGACGGCGCGTTCATGGGCCTCGACGAACTCGGCGGGCAGCCGGTCCAGGCCGAGAGTCGCCTGGGTCGAGGCATCGAAAATCCCGTCCCATCCGCTCGCCGCCACTTTCATCGCGTCGGCGCGGGACAGATTCGCCGCGACGATCGGCAGGTCATGATCCAGCGCGATCTGCACGAACGGCCGGTAGTGCTTCCAATCCCAGTTCCTGGCACCGACCGCGGCGATGAGCGCGTCGGCGTCGCCCGGGCTGTCTTGCCGCACGCGGTCGATGTCGGCTTGTCTATCTCGATCGAACTGTTCAAATGCAAGCGCCGGTCGCGCGCCTTCCGCGATGCGCTGGCGCAATGCCGCCACGCGCAACGCATGCTGCTCACCGTTGTCATGGACCTCGCCGAGCAGGACGCTGCGTCGCTCGGCCATGATTCCGGCAAGCGCCGCCGGCGTGGCATCGATCCGGACTGCCGATGCCGCGGGCGATGGATGAGCGGCGCCCAGCCAGGCGATCAGGATCGCGACGAACAGATGGATTCGAAGCTTCATGCAGCCATTGTGCCGGGCGCCCCTCGTACGGCCCGCGCGTCTACGCCGCAGAGGGCCTCGCGCCACGTCGCACCGCTCAGGTCATCGCGAGAGGTTTCTTGCTCCGCGGCGCAGCGAACAGCCGGTCGATCTCGGCGCAGTCGTCGGCGTCGAGATCGACCGTCGCGGCGGCCAGGTTCTCGCGCAGGTGGTCCTCGCGAGCCGCTTTCGGAATCGCGATGACATCCGGATGACGCAGCACCCACGCGAGCGCCACCTGGGCGGCGGTGACGCCATGGCGTCGCGCGATCCGCGCAAGACCTGCGTGATCCGCAAGGGTGCCCTGGTCGATCGGGCAATAGGCCATCGTGGCCACCGACCGTTCGCGTTGCCACGGCAGCAGGTCGAACTCGATGCCGCGCTGGCTCGCCGAGTAATAGACCTGGTTGACAGCGCACCGCGGGCCCGCAGCGTGTTGCCACAGCTGCTGCATGTCGTCGACGTCGAAGTTCGACACGCCCCAGGCTCGAATCCGGCCGGCATCACACAGCGCTTCGAAGCCCGTGATCGTTTCGGCCAGGGGATGGCTGCCGCGCCAGTGCAGCAGGTACAGGTCGATGGCATCGATGCGCAGTCGTGCGAGGCTGCGATCACAGGCCTGGGCGACGCCGCGGGTGCTGGCATTGTGCGGGTACACCTTGCTGACGATGAAAACATCGTCGCGGCGCAGTTCGCCGGCTGCGATGGCCTCGGCAAGCGCCTGCCCGACGACCTGCTCGGCGCCGCCTTCACCGTACATCTCCGCGGTGTCGATCAGCCGGTAGCCCAGTTCGAACGCGCGGCGCAGCGCGGCGACTTCCGCGCTGCGGCGGCGGGCCGACTCCCCGAGCCGCCAGGTTCCCAGGCCGAGCGCCGGGACCGACACGCCGGCGCTTCCGGCCAATCGGACGGTCTTCATGGATCAGGCTCCTTCACCGGATCGGCCTATGCCGGTCATGACGACGCCAGGCGCGGCAGCGGCTTGCCGCGCTCGTCCTCGGCGATGCGCTGCAAATACGCTGCGAACTCCGGATCCTCGCCCTTCAACAGCTTCGGCAGCCGATGGTAGAAGTCATCGCGCCGCACCCACTCGCGCATGAAGTCTTCCCACGAATTCCAGCGGCGTCGCTGCAACGGCGTCATGCTCTCGCTGTAGGCCGTCAGGTAGGCCCGCTCGAACAACGAAATCAGCATGTCGAAGACGATCAGCATGCGCTCCTGCTGCTCCGGGCTGAGGTCGAGCGTCGCGAACTCGCTGCGCAGCCGCAGGTCCGGGTTGTCCATCACGACCTTGAGAAAGTCGTTGTAGGCGTTCGACAGCAGCTGGTAGACCTCGTCCTCCTCCGTGAATCGTTCCTTGCGCTGTTCGAAGAGGAAGAGCGCGATCGCCATTGGCAGTCCGATGACGGTCACCACGTAGCTTGCGATCTCCCAGGTCTGTGCGTCCAGCATGCGCTGCTCCTCAGTCTCCGTAGCGTCGCAGCGTGACCATGTCGAGGATGCGGACGCGGCCGTAGGTAACCTCGAGCAGGCCGGCACGTGCGAGCACCTGCAGCGCCTGATTGACACGCTGGCGCGAGACACCCGACAGGTAGCCGATCTCCTCCTGCGAAATCTCGAGCTCGGCCCGGTTGCCAGGATAAAGATGCGGATTGAACAGTTCGGCCAGGCAGCGCGCGACGCGCGCGTCCGGCTCCAGCAGCCGCTCGTATTCCACCATGCCGATGAACTGGCCGAGCCGTTCGTTGAGCTGGATCAGCAGGAAGCGATTGAAGGCGATGCTGGTGTCCATCAGGCGCTCGAACGTCCGTCGCGGCATCCAGGCGATGCGTGTGTCCCGCAGGGCGACGACGTCGTACTTGCGCGCCTCGCTCTTGATCAGCGAGCCCTCGCCGAACCAGCCGCCGGGGCCTACGCCGGTGAACGTCGCGGTCTTGCCCGATGGCGACACGACGTTGATCTTCACCAGACCGTCGACAACACCGGTCCAGGCGTCGACCAGCTCGCCCTTGCGCATGACTACGGAACCGCCGCTGTAGCGGCGTTCCTCGACCTCGGCGAGCATGCGCTCGCGCTCGGCCGGCTGCAGCGCGGGCCACCAGGCACTCGCCGCCAGCATGTCGGCCAGTCGGAGTGGATCGGGTTCGGCCATGCTGTCTATTCTGGCCGAAGACTGTCGTCCGGACGACAGCCATCTGCCCTGTGTCGCCGTACCGTTCGCTGGCGCGGTCGCGATCGGCGGATTTGGCGCCGAGGGCGCGGGCGGTGGGTTAAGCTAACCCACTACGTGTTCGCTCGAAACACGAACGAGAACAAGTCGGAGACAGAACATCGTGGCGGAGCTCATCACCGCTGACACCTTTCCTCGCCTGTTGAAGCTGCACGCCCAGCAGCGGCCGGGCTCGGCGGCGATACGCGAAAAAGATCTCGGCATCTGGCAGAGCTGGAGCTGGGCGCAGACGCTGGTCGAGGTGCGACAGATCGCCGCCGGCCTGCATCAGGCCGGATTCCGGCGCGGCGAGCATCTGGCGATCATCGGCGAGAACCGCCCGCGACTGTATTTCACGATGATCGCTGCCCAGTGCCTCGGCGGCATCCCCGTGCCGATGTACCAGGATGCTGTAGCCCCGGAGATGGCGTTCGTCTTCGACAACGCCGAGATCAAGTTCGCGGTGGTCGAGGACCAGGAGCAGGTCGACAAGCTGCTCGAGATCCGTGAGACCGTGCCCCACCTCAAGCGGATCATCTATGAGGATCCGCGAGGGCTGCGCAACTACGACCAGCCGGGCCTCGCGTCGTACGAGCAGATCCGGGCGCTGGGCGAGCAATTGCTGAAGGAGCGCCCGTCGCTCGTCGATGACGAAATCGACAAGGGCCGGGCGGACGACGTCGCGGCGATGTTCTATACCTCCGGGACGACCGGTAATCCCAAGGGCGTCGTGCTGGCCTTCAGCAACCTGCTCTCCGCCGGCCGGGCGGGCGCGGACATGGAGGGCCTGTCGCATCGGGAGGAAGTGCTGGCCTATCTGCCGATGGCGTGGGTCGGGCAGAACATCTTCTCCTACACACAGTGGCTGGTCTGCGGCTTCACCGTCAATTGCCCCGAGTCGGCGGCCACGGTGATGGCTGACCTGCGCGAGATCGGCCCGACCTACTACTTCGCCCCGCCGCGCGTGCTGGAGGCGTTGCTGACCCAGGTGATGATCCGCATGGAGGATGCCTCCGCGATCAAGCGGCGCGTGTTCCACCATTTCATGGACGTTGCACGCCGTGTCGGTGGCCGGCTGCTGGACGGGCAAGCGGTCGGACTGGGCGACCGGCTCGCCTACGGACTCGGCGACTGGCTCGTCTACGCGCCACTGCGCAATGCGCTCGGCATGAGCCGGATACGCGTGGCTTACACGGCCGGGGAAGCGATCGGGCCGGACCTTTTCACCTTCTACCGCTCGCTCGGCATCAACCTGAAGCAGCTGTACGGCTCCACCGAGACCTCGGTGTTCGTCTGCGTGCAACCGAATGGCGGAGTGAAGCCCGACACGGTCGGACCGCCGGTCAGGGGTGTCGAGATTCGCCTGACCGATGCCGGCGAAATCCTGATCCGCTCACCGGGCCTGTTCCGCGAGTACTACAAGTCGCCTGATGCGACGCGCGAGGCCAAGGATGCGGAGGGCTGGTTCCATACCGGCGACGCCGGCTACTTCGACACCGAAGGCCACCTGAAGATCATCGACCGCGCCAAGGACGTCGGCCGGCTGGCTGACGGGACACTCTTCGCCCCGAAGTACATCGAGAACAAGCTGAAGTTTTTCCCGACGATCAAGGAAGCGGTCGCCTTCGGCCACGCGCGTGACCGGGTCTGCGCCTTCATCAACATCGACATGGAGGCCGTCGGCAACTGGGCCGAGCGGCGCAACCTGCCTTACTCCGGCTACACGGACCTTGCGGTCAAGCCCGAAGTCGTCGAACTGGTCCGCGAGGCGGTCGAGAAGGTCAATGCGGATCTTGCCAATGATCCCAAGCTGGCGAATGCCCAGATCCGTCGCTTCATCGTGCTGCACAAGGAGCTCGACGCCGATGACGAGGAGCTGACTCGTACCCGCAAGGTTCGGCGCGGCTTCATTCAGGACAAGTACCGCGAACTGGTCGATGCGATGTACGCCGGCCGACATGAACAGTTCATCGAGACGATGGTGAAGTTCGAGGACGGACGCACCGGCAAGATTGCGGCCACGCTCAAGGTGTGCGACGCCAAGAGCTACGAACCGATGCGCAAGGCGGCCTGAGCGTCATGAGCGGACGCGTCTGGATCGCCATCGCCTGCCTCGTCATCGGCGTTCCGGTGGCGGCCTGGGGGCTCGCCAACGGCTCGCTGTTGCTGGCGCTCGTCGGCCTGGCGTTCGTGCTCGTGTTCGTCTTCCTCGTGATCGAGGCAATGAACCAGGCGGCCAAGCCCAAGCATGAGATCCCGAAGTCGGATAACCCGGCGTGGAGCATGAAGGGTGATGCGCCGGCGGCACCGAACGTCGATCGTCGCGAGGGAGGTTCGCTGTGACGCGGCAGACGGTCGGCGAGATCCTGCTGAACATCGACGACGTCTGGCTATCGTTCGGCGGCGTGAAGGCGATCCAGGGCGTGTCGTTCGATGTCCGCGAGCACGAGATCCGCGCCATCATCGGACCGAATGGCGCCGGCAAGAGTTCGATGCTCAACGTCATCAACGGCGTCTACCACCCGCAGCAGGGCCGCATAACGTTTCGCGGCAAGGTTCGCACGTCGATGGATCCGCACGACGCGGCCGCCGAAGGCTTCGGACGCACGTTCCAGAGCCTTGCGCTGTTCAAGGGCATGTCGGTACTCGACAACATCATGACGGGTCGCAACCTGCGGATGCGCACCGGGCTGCTGCTGCAGGCCCTGCATATCGGCCTGGCGCGGCGCGAGGAACTGCGGCATCGCGAGTTCGTCGAGCACATCATTGATTTTCTCGAGATCCAGGCCTATCGCAAGACGCCGGTCGGCCGCTTGCCGTACGGGTTGCAGAAGCGCGTCGACCTGGCGCGCGCACTGGCGATGGAGCCGAAGATCCTGCTGCTCGACGAACCGATGGCGGGCATGAACCTCGAGGAGAAGCAGGACATGTCGCGCTTCGTGCTCGACGTGAACGAGGAGTTCGGCACGACCATCGTGCTGATCGAGCACGACATGGGGGTCGTGATGGATATCTCCGACCGTGTCGTGGTGCTCGATTACGGCAAGAAGATCGGCGACGGCACGCCGGACGAAGTCAGGGCCAACCAGCAGGTCATCGACGCCTACCTCGGCGTGGCGCACTGAGACGACGATGGTCCAGACCCTCACGAAAAACTGGCCGGTTGTCCTGATGCTGCTCATGATGAGCATCGGGCTGGTTGCTCCGCTTGGCGCTCGGCACGACTGCGCCCGGCTTCTACGTCGAAGTGCTGCTCGGCGGCCTGATGTCGGGTGTCATGTATTCGCTCGTCGCGCTGGGCTTCGTTCTGATCTTCAAGGCGTCCGGCGTGTTCAATTTCGCCCAGGGCGCGATGGTTCTGTTCGCAGCCCTGTCGGTGGCACGCATCAGTGAAGTGATGCCGCTGCCGTTCGCCTTCGTCCTCGCTGTCGGCATCATGGCCGTGCTGGCCTGGCTGATCGAGCGCCTGGTGTTGCGCCATCTCGTCAACCAGGATGCCGTCGTCCTGCTGATGGCCACGCTGGGCGTGACGTACTTTCTCGATGGCTTCGGGCAGACGATCTGGGGCAGTGATATCTACAAGATCGACACCGGTCTGCCGAAGACGCCGCTGATGGTTGCCGAGTCGATCTTCGATGGCGGCATTCTGATCAACACCGAAGACCTGGTCGCAGCGGCCATCGCGGGCCTGCTCGTACTGGCGCTGGCACTTTTCTTCCAGAAGACGCCGACCGGCCGCGCATTGCGTGCGGTCGCGGACGATCACCAGGCCGCGCAATCGATCGGCATCCCATTGAACCGCATCTGGGTGATCGTCTGGACGGTGGCGGGGTTCGTCGCGCTCGTTGCCGGAATAATCTGGGGCTCGAAACTCGGCGTGCAGTTCTCGTTGTCGCTGATCGCACTCAAGGCCCTGCCCGTCGTCATCCTGGGTGGCTTTACCTCCGTCCCCGGGGCCATTCTGGGCGGACTGATCATCGGTGTCGGCGAGAAATTCGCCGAAGTCTTCCTCGGCCCGATCATGGTCAAGCAGTTCGACCTGGCGGGCGGCGGTATAGAAAACTGGTTCGCGTACGTGCTGGCGCTGCTGTTCCTGCTCGTCCGACCCGAAGGTCTCTTCGGGGAAAAGCACATCGATCGCGTGTAGCGCCCGACGAGACGAGACCGCCATGCTCTACCGCGAAAACGGCCAGTTCAAGACCTCGTACGTCGAGGACCAGCAGATCCTGCCGATCGTGCAGGACCGCTGGTTCATGCTGGCGCTGCTGGCATTTGCCTACCTGGCGATGCCCGCGATCGCCACCGAGTACCTGTTCCTGTCCCTGGTCGTGCCGTTCCTGATCCTCTCGATCGCGGCCATGGGCCTGAATATCCTGGTGGGATATTGCGGCCAGATCTCGCTGGGAACTGCCGCCTTCATGGCGGTCGGCGCCTACGCCGCCTACAACTTTGTCGTGCGCGTGCCGGCGCTCAACTTCCTCGTCGTGCTGGCGCTTTCCGGAGGCATCGCAGCGCTGGTGGGGGTGCTCTTCGGCATTCCGAGCCTGCGCATCAAGGGTCTCTACCTGGCCGTCGCCACGCTGGCTGCGCAGTTCTTCATCGACTGGCTGTTCGCGCGGGTGAAGTGGTTCACCAATTACTCCTCGTCGGGGTCGGTGTCGACGCCGCCGATCGAGATCTTCGGCTGGGTCGTCGACTCTCCGGTGGAGAAGTATCTGTTCGTCCTGTCGATCGCGGTCGTGATGACGCTTGCCGCGAAAAATCTCGTGCGCGGCCACATCGGCCGGAGCTGGATGGCGATCCGGGACATGGACGTCGCTGCGGAGGTGATCGGTATCCGGCCGCTGTACGCCAAGCTGTCGGCGTTCGCCGTGAGTTCGTTCTATGCCGGCGTGGCTGGAGCCCTCTGGGGGTTTATCCGGCTCGGCGCGTGGGAGCCATTGGCGTTCAATGTGAACCTCTCGCTGAACCTGCTGTTCATGATCATCATCGGCGGGATGGGGTCACTGCTAGGCTCGTATTTCGGTGCTGCATTCATCGTGATACTTCCATTGCTCCTGAACCAGGCGCCGGGCTGGATCGGGATTGAAATGTCCACGGCATTTGCATCGCACCTGGAAGCAATGATCTTTGGCAGCCTGATCGTGTTCTTCCTGATCGTCGAGCCGCACGGCCTGGCACGGCTCTGGTCGATCGGAAAGGAAAAGTTGAGACTATGGCCGTTCCCGCACTAAGGTCCACGGAGAAACGGCTGATCGATATAACGCTGGACCCTTTTTTCGCATGGAGACAACGATGGCAACGTATTTGAAGTTAAGAATCGCCGCCATGGCGGTGGCCGGGATCGCGGCGGGCACCCTGCTTGGCCTGTCCGCAACGGCAGATAGCACAGCAGAAGGCGGCCGCCCCGGCCGCCGGCAAGGGCGAGCAGTTCTTCCCCGTGCTGGTGTACCGGACCGGCGCGTACGCGCCAAACGGTGTTCCCTGGGCCAACGGCTACGTCGACTATCTGAAACTGGTCAACGCGCAGGGCGGCATCAACGGCGTGAAGCTCACGTGGGAAGAGTGCGAGACCGGTTACGCGACCGACCGCGGCGTCGAGTGCTATGAGCGCCTGAAGACCAAGCCTTTCGTCTCCGCGGTCCAGCCCTTGTCCACCGGCATCACCTTTGCTCTGACCGACAAGGCCCCGACCGACAAGATTCCGCTGATCACGGCCGGCTACGGACGCTCGGAATCGGTCGAAGGCGAAGCGTTCCCGTGGAACTTCCCGTTGATGGGTACCTACTGGGACGCGGCCGATATCCTGGTCCAGCACGTCGGCAAGCTGAACGGCGGCGTGGACAAGCTCAAGGGCAAGAAGATCGCGCTCGTCTATCACGACTCGCCTTTTGGCAAGGAGCCGATCGCGCTGCTGCAGGAGCGCGCCAAGCTGCACGGCTTCGAACTGATGACGATCCCGGTCACGCATCCGGGCGTCGAGCAGAAGGCCGCGTGGCTGCAGATCCGCCAGAACCGTCCGGACTATGTGTTCCTGTGGGGCTGGGGCGTGATGAATTCCACCGCACTGCGCGAAGCCGTGGCGACCGGATATGCGCGCGACAAGATGTATGGCGTGTGGTGGGCGGCGGCCGAGCCGGACGTTCTGCCGGTCGGAGCGGATGCCAAGGGCTACAACGGACTGGCGCTGCAGCACGGCGCGGGTCGAGCCAAGGTGCACGAGGACATACTCAAGCTCGTGCATGACAAGGGCCAGGGGACCGGGCCGAAGGACGAAGTCGGCAGCGTGCTGTACACGCGCGGCATGATCAGCGCGATGCTCCAGGTCGAAGGAGTGCGCCAGGCGCAACTGCGCTATGGCAACAAGCCGCTGACGGGTGAACAGGTTCGTTACGGCCTGGAAAACCTGAATCTCGACGCCAAGCGGCTGGATGGCCTCGGGTTGACAGGGGTGATGAAGCCGCTGGCAACGAACTGCCGCGACCATGCTGGAGCCCGTTCGGCACGCATCCAGCAGTGGGATGGCACCAAGTGGGTCTTCACCTCGGACTTCTACGAGGCGGATAACCAGATCATCAAGCCGATGATCAAGGCCGCGGCGCAGCGCTATGTCACCGACAAGAAGCTGACCATGCGCAGCTGTGCAGACGAGATCGCGGCAGCGGCGAAGACGGCCGCCCCGGCAGCCGCTCCGGCGGCGGTGAAGACGGCGCCGGCACCGGCAAAGAAGTAAGTTCGATTTCAGCATGGCCGGCCGCCTCGTGCGGCCGGCTGTGCGAAGTGCTTACGGTGTGAGTGCTTCGCACAGCGACTATGGAGTCCACGTGACAGCCCCGCTGCTCAACGTCAACGGCATTGAGGTCATCTACAACCACGTGATCCTCGTCTTGAAGGGGGTCTCGCTGACCGTGCCCGAAGGCCGCATCGTCGCGTTGCTCGGCGCCAATGGCGCGGGCAAGACCACGACCCTGCGCGCGGTATCGAATCTGCTGCACGGCGAGCGCGGCGAAGTCACCAAGGGTTCGATCGAGTACCGCGGGGAGAAGATCGAGCGGCTGACGGCCTACGACCTGGTCAAGCGCGGCGTCGTGCAGGTGATGGAAGGACGGCGCTGCTTCGCCCACCTGACGGTGGAGGAAAACCTGCTGTCGGGCGCTTATTCGAGGGGAGCCTCGGGGCGCGGCAACTCGCGGGCCGACATCGCCGTGGATCTCGACAAGGTCTATGCCTACTTCCCGCGCCTGAAGCAGCGGCGCACCAGCCAGTCGGGCTATACGTCGGGCGGCGAACAGCAGATGACGGCGATCGGGCGCGCACTGATGGCGCGGCCCTCGATGATCCTGCTCGACGAGCCGTCGATGGGCCTGGCGCCGCAGGTGGTCGAGGAGATCTTCGCCATCGTGCAGGATCTCAACAAGAAGGAGCAGGTGTCGTTCCTGCTTGCGGAACAGAACACCAACATTGCGCTGCGCTTTGCCGACTACGGCTATATCCTGGAAAACGGCCGGGTCGTGATGGACGGCGATGCGTCGGCGCTGCGCGAAAACGAGGACGTGAAGGAGTTCTATCTCGGAGTGTCGAAGGCCGGCCGCAAGAGTTTCCGGGAGGCCAAGTTCTACAAGCGTCGCAAACGCTGGCTCGCCTGAAGCGCGGCGCATTTCATTTCCGCGCAGTGATGCGCGGGGGCTTTCGCCAGCGCGCGCGGGTTGGCGAAAGCGAATTCGGGGCCGCGCAATCCTCAAGGAGCATAGATGGCCACAGCCAAGAAAGCTGCGAAGAAGAAGTCCCGCCGGACGGTGATGTACAGCACGGGAGGCAAGAAGCTGTATGCCGTGCGTGACGCGAGCGGCAAGTTCAAGGACATCCAGCAGTACTCGCGTGCACACGCCATGGACATCAAGCGCGGCAGCAGCGCCGAGGCAAAGGCTGTAGCGAAGAAAGCAGCGAAGAAGGTTGCGAAGAAGGCTGCGAAGAAAGGCGGCGCCAAGAAGGCGACGCGCAAGTCAACGGTGAAGAAAGTGGCGAAGAAGGCCGCGAACCAGCTGGTGAAGCGCCTGCGCAGCGCCGTGGCCAAGGTGCGCGCGAAGCTGTAGACGCGACTCCGACGGGACAGGTGCCGGGCTCGCTGGTCGGCCCGGCCCTGCCGTATCAATGCCCGCTGTGACGATGCCGACCTTGATGAGAACGTACGGACCCGGTCTGATGTCGGCGCTGGTTTGCCTCGCGCTGGTCGGAGGCTGCACTCCTCGCGCCGACGAGTCGACGACACCGTTGCCGACGCGGCAGACGACCATCGATCCGGTCGTCAAGAAGCTGGATGCGGCTCAGCAGGACGCGGAACGCCGTCGTGCAGAGATCGATGGCGCGGGGAAGTAAGCGGATTCACAGGCGAGGTTCGCATGACGCAGCACTTTGACAGTCGCGAGACTCGCGATCCCCGCCAGCGCGAACTCGATCTGATGGGACACCTGCCGGGCCTGGTGGCCAACGCGCTCAAGGCGCCGGGCTGGCGCCAGCACCTGGGGAACATTGATCCGGCCACCATTGTCACGCGTGCCGATCTCGCGCGCCTGCCGGTGCTGCGCAAGTCCGAGTTGCCAGCGCTGCAGAAGGCGGCACCGCCCTTCGGTGGACTGATCGCCGATCCGATCGAGCGTTTCGGGCGCCTGTTCACTTCGCCGGGTCCGATCTACGAACCGGAAGGGCGACACGATGACGCCTGGCGCGCAGCGCGCGGCCTGTATGCCGCCGGCTTTCGCGCCGGCGACATCGTCTTGAACACGTTTTCGTATCACTTGACGCCGGGTGGCTTCATCCTCGATGGCGGCGCCCGCGCCGTCGGTTGCGCGGTGATCCCCGCGGGGCCGGGCAACACGGAGCAGCAACTCGACCTGATCGGACACTTGCGGCCGACTGCCTATACCGGCACACCGGACTTCCTGAAGATCCTTCTGGACGCCGCGGACGCGGCGAAGCGCGAGGTGTCGATTCGTCGAGCGGCCGTGTCAGGCGCTGCATTTCCGCCATCGCTGCAGGCCGAAATGCGGGCGCGTGGGATCGATGCCTACCAGCTTTATGCCACGGCCGACCTCGGCATCGTCGCCTACGAATCGCCGGCGCGCGCCGGCATGGTCGTCAACGAAGATGTACTGATCGAGATCGTGCGTCCCGGGACCGGGGACCCCGTGCCCGACGGGGAAGTCGGCGAAGTCGTGGTGACGTCATTCGATCCGCACCATCCCTGGATTCGGCTCGCGCTCGGTGATCTCTCGGCGATCATGCCGGGAGTGTCGCCGTGCGGCCGCACCAATGCGCGCATACGCGGGTGGATGGGGCGCGCGGATCAGACCACCAAGGTGAAGGGAATGTTCGTGCGCCCTGAACAGGTCGCCGAAATCGGACAGCGCCACCCGCGCGTGGGCCGGATGCGACTCGTGGTCGCGCGCAGCGGCGAGTCCGACGTCATGACGCTCAAGGCAGAGAGCGCGGATCGCGACGCAGCGTTGTCCGCTGCGGTTGCCGACACCCTGCGGGCGATCACCAAACTCGGTGGCGCCGTTGAACTGGTTGCCCCGGGCGCCTTGCCCAACGATGGCAAGGTCATCGAGGACACTCGCGCGCACTGAGCCCTGAAATGCAAACGGCGCCCGCAGGCGCCGTTTGGAAAGGCAGAAGACTCTAGCGGCGACGTGCCGAAGCGGCTTTCTTGGCGGCTGCTTTCTTCGGCGGGTTGCGCGTCGACGTCGTTCGCGTTGCCGCGCGGGACGTAGTGCGCTTCGCGGGGTGCGCCTTCGCGGCCGCGGTCCGCGCCGAACTCGCCTTGCGTGCCTTGGGTTTCTCAGGCACCGGCATGCCCGTGGCCATGTCGATCGCCGCGATCATGGCGTCCCGCACCGTGCTGGCCATTGCGTTGATCGCATCGCTCATCGAGGCCGCGGGCTTCGCGACGGGCAGCTTGACCGTCGTCGCCGGGGGCGCCGCGGCTTCTTCGTTGATGCCCCAGAGTTTCAGCAGTTCGGGCTGCGTCGGTATCGTGCCCTGCGCCAGTCGTTGCCGGCGTGCGGCAACCGAGTCGCGCACAATTTTCTCGACGACATCGAGCGGCAGTCGATTGAGGTCCGAAAACTTGATGAAGCTCTTGTTGGCGTTGACGCCCTGCAACGCGTCCTTGTGCTTCAGCACGACGTCTTTTTCGGCCACATACAGCGACATATGACGGCGGCCGGATTCCAGGGCGAACAGCGGCCCGTCCAGTTCGTAGAAGGCGAGCCCGTAACGCATGCTTTCGCGCACCCCGCGGGCGGAGCGGCGAATCATGCTGCATAGGCGCGCCATTGCCACGCGACGGTCCGGCGGCAGGTCGCGCAGGTAGGCGCCTACCGTCGAGGCAGTCGGGTTCATGTGCATTCCTCCGGCGTACAGCGTCCGAAAACGCTGAATTTTAACGCTTTTTGAGAAATGCCTCGGAGCGTGGGCTGGGGGCGCGACCTGCGACGGCCCGGATCGTCGTCCCGGCCGGTCAGCCGGCCGCTCCGGACCTGGCCCGGTAGAAGACGAAATCAGCCGAAAAATCGACGCGCAGCAGCTGATTTGCCTGGGAAGCGTCGCATTTTGCGGGAGGCATGCCGCCGCGCGTGTTGACGCGCTGGACGTGAGTGACGCCTTCGAACGCTCCCTTGCCGTAGCTGCGAGTGGTCAGCAGCAGCCAGCGCAAGTCAGCCGCGTTCGGCGCCTCGTCGTACGCGGCGACGGACGCGACGAGCCGGCTGCCGTCGGTGTGCTCGAACGAAAAGCTGGCGCCATGCCGGCCAACGGGCTTGCCGGTCGCGTCCGACAATTGCGCCTCGGGCTGTCGGAACACCCAGGCAAAGCCACCGTCGCGCTTCTCGCAGCGGAAGATCTGTACGCCCTGCGCGGAGAGCTGCAGCGTCGGTTCGCGATCGGAGGGCACCTTGATACTGGAAAACAGGCCCAGGCTTGGCGCCGTGACCGCGCCGGCCTTGCCCGGACCTCCCGTGGCCGCCGGGCCGGAGCCGACTGACGCACAGGCAGACAACATCGCTGCGCCGATGGCCAGGACGATGCGATTGCGGGTCTGATTCAGCACAGCGTTCATTCGTCATGAATCCCAAGTGGGCTGATCGTACCCGGAGTGACCGGCTCCCCGCTTCACGGTGCGGGGAGGTCCTTCGTCGCCCGCCGTCAACGGTACGGGCAGAGCCGGCAGGCTAACTTTGCGACTACTGCGACAAGCGGAAACCCAACGACGCAAGCTCATTGCGCACTTCCGGATCATCCAGCAGCGCGCGGAATGCCCGCACCGAGGGGCGCTCGAGCCGGGACGTCGGTACGACGAAGTCGTAGTGCTCTTCCTGCATGGTGATGAAGCCGAGTCCGTACTGGCGGGCCACGGTATCGATCGCAACGCCCCAGTCGGCCCGCTGCTGCGCGATGGCCACGGCGACGGCGTTGTGGGACTTCGTCTGCGTGCCGTATCCGGCGGGCCTTTCCTCACCCAGCCACTTGTCGATGAGGATGCGCGTGCCGCTGCCGGCGTTGCGATTCACCATCACGCAACCGGGTTCGCCCAGTGCTGCACTGATGGCCTCCTTGAACGACTTGCCCTCGAAGCGGTCATCGCCCCGTCGGAACACGAAGCCCTGCATGCGGCCGTAGCCTTCGACGAGAGTCAGGGTGTCGGAGAGCATCGGGCGGTTGTATTCGCCCGTGGCAGGGTCCATCAGGTGAATGCCGGCGATGTCGCACTCACCGCGCCGGGCTGCGGCCAGGCCTCCCTGGCTTCCGACGATCATCAGCTTGGTCCGGATGCCCTGGTGCGTGAGCTTGCCGACCAGCAGGTCGAGGCCAACACAGTGACTGCCGATGATCACCAGGTCGGCGGGCTCCAGCTGCTCGCCGAGGAGTGTTACCGCGACGGGGCTTCCGGCATCGAGGATCTCCGTGTGCTGGTCGATGGTGATGAAGCCGTCGGCGCCGCTGAAAGTGGTGACCGAACCCGAGCCCTTGCCCATCGGATAGGCCAGATACCCGTCGGGTCCCTGCACCAGCCCCACCAGCAGGTACTCGGTGCGTCCTCGTTCGGAATTCACGCGCATCGGCAGCGTCGCCGATACGGTATGACGTCGCTCGGGAGGCTGGCCGGCAAAGGCGCGGATCACCGGCGCGAGGAATTCGTGGAACGTGAAGATGGCCGACGTCGGAAATCCGGGCAGGATGACGACGGGCTTGCCTTCGGTGACTGCGAGGCAGATGGGTTTGCCGGGTTTCAGCGCAACGCCGTGCGCGACCACGCCGGGATTGCGCAACGTGTGCACGATCCGGTACGAGATATCTCCGGCACCCTTCGACGTTCCGCCGGAGAACACCACGACGTCCGACTCCAGGCCGCGCGCCAGCGCAGCCTCCAGCGCCCGCTCGTTATCGGCAATCACACCCAGATACACGGCAACGCCGCCGAGTTCCTCGACGGCGGCGCCGATGATCGCGGCGTTGGAGTCGTAGACCGCACCTGGGCGCAGCGCTGCGCCGGGCGCGACGATCTCGTTGCCGGTCGAAAAGATCGCCACCCGCGGCCGGCGATAGACCGGACACTCAGACAGTCCCAGTGCGGCCAGTACGCCGATCTCGCGCGACGTGAGGCGTTGTCCTGAACGCAGCACCGTCTCCCCGCGCGCAACATCGGTGCTGGCGTAACTCACGTTCTCGCCCCCGGTAAGGGGCCGGCGGACCTCGATCTGCCGAGCGTCTGCGCGTCCGACAAGTTCAGAATGTTCGACCATCAGCACCGCATCGGCGCCGCGCGGCAGCATGCCGCCCGTGGCGATCATCGTCGCGTGGCCGGAAATCACGGGGAGAGTGGGCACGAGTCCGGGCGCGAGCACTTCGGCGTTGAGCCGCAACGTGCGCGGTGCTTCCTCCATGGCGCCGAACGTGTCCTGCGCCTGCACTGCGAAGCCGTCGACGTTGGCGCGATCGAACCCTGGCACATCGATGTCCGCCGCGACATCCCTCGCAAGCACGCGGCCGAGGGCCTGTGCGAGAGGAACGGACTCCTCGCCCAGCGGCGCGAGCCGCAGGTGCTCGCGAAATCGTGCGGTCGCCTCGTCCCGCGACACGACGTTCAGGAACTGGGACTGCCCGGCGATGGGCTCCGCGCTTTGCGAGCCCGATTCGTGTGGAGTCGACATGGTCGAAGGCGTGCTCAGTCGTAGAGGTAGGCCGTGACGACCGCGTCAGGCCCATAGCCTTCGCAGTTCGACGGCACGATGACGAAGCCGTCGGCCCGGGTCGTCGACGAAAGGATCGAGGCGCCACTCAACGCGATCGGTTCGACCCGGCCGTCGACAAGCCGGACGCGACAGTAGTCCACGCGTCCGATCGCGGAAACGATCTTGCGCGCAACGACAGACTGCACCGTTCGGTGCGGCCACTCGGGCGATCGACCGCCGAGCAGGCGCAGAGCGCGACCTGCAAAGAAGTCGTAAGCGCACAGGCACGACACGGGATTGCCGGGCAACAGAAACACCAGTGTCTCGCCGATGCGTCCCGCGCCGGCGGGACTCGACGGTCGCATCGCAACGCCGTGTATCGCCAGTTCGCCGATCTCGGCAATCAGGCGCGGGGCATAGTCCTCGCGGCCGACGCTGGAGCCGCCCGACACCAGGATCACATCGGCACCCGGCGCGAGCAGGGCCCCGCGTATTGCGTCCGGATCGTCGCCCAGTCGGAGATGCGATTCGAGCACGCCACCGTCGCGGCCTATCAGGCCGCGCAGCATGTACGAGTTCGCGTCGTAGACCTCGTACGTGCCTTTCGGCGCTCCCGGGGCCTTCACTTCGTTGCCGGTGACGAGCATGCGCACACGGGGCTGCCTGAACACAGTCACATGGTCCAGACCCAGGGAAGCCACGAGCCCCAGATCCTGTGGACGCAGGCGTCGGCCGGCATCCAGCGCGGTCGATCCTGCCTGCAGGTCCTCGCCACGATGGCCGACGTGCTGTCCCGGGGCAACCGGTCGAGTGACGACGATCTGTCCGTCGGTCTCCGTGGCGTACTCGGCCGGAACGACCGCGTCGACGCCGCCAGGGACGGGCGCTCCGGTCATGATTCGCACGGCCGTGCGGGGCGGCAGTTCTCCGGCGAACGGCTGGCCGGGCATGGCCTGGCCCAGTACGCGAAACTCGAGGGGGTTGTATTCGCTGGCGCCGGCCGTTTCCGCGCCGCGCAGTGCAAAGCCATCCATCGCGGCCCGATCGAAGCCCGGCACGTCCAGTGGCGCAATCACTTCGGCCGCCAGCGTGCGGCCACAGGCCTGCTCGAGAGGAACCGATTCGGCGCCCAGCCGCGTCGCGTGCTGGTCGATCCAGTGCAGCACCGCAGTCACTTCACTGCGCTGTCGGAAGCCGTGCATGCGCACGTCGGCGATCGAAGTGGTGGCAGCCTTCATTCAGGGCATTGTCGCGCAACTCGTCCCGCGCTCGCGGCGAGGTCAGCCGCCCGGCTCGGACGGTGGCAGCGAGCGGGTTCGTGCTTCCCGCCGGTCCAGGGTCTGCAGAGAGCCGTGCACGGCCTCCGCAGTGCCCGCCTGCGCTACTCGCCCGCGTTCGGGAAGAAGAGCTGTTCTCCACCGATCTTGTAGGCAGCGATCGCCGCTTGCCCGGTGCGTGAGATCAGCCAGTCAGCAAACTGCTGAGCCTGCGCAACCTTGACATGCGGATGCTTCGCGGGATTCACCACGATCACGCCGTACTGGTTAAAAAGGCGCTTGTCGCCTTCGACCAGGATCGTGAGATCGCCGCGGTTCTTGAATGCAAGCCAGGTGCCGCGGTCGGTCAGCACGTAGGCTCCCGAAGCGGCCGCGATGTTCAACGCCGGACCCATGCCGCACCCACACTCCTTGTAGCCGCTGCCGCGCTGGCTCGCCAGACCGGCGGTGGTCCAGTACCGGTTCTCGGCGGCATGAGTTCCGCTCTTGTCACCGCGCGAGATGAAGGCGGCATTGCCGGCGCTGACTTTCCCGAGTGCGGCGACGATGTCCGAACCACGTGCCGCGGCCGGATCGGTCTTCGGCCCGACCAGCACGAAGTCGTTGTACATGACCGGATAGCGCTTGAGCCCCCAGCCCTCGGCGACGAATTTCTCCTCTGCGGCCTGGTCGTGAACGAGAAGGGCATCGGCATCGCCGCGGCGCGCGATGTCCAGTGCCTGTCCGGTGCCGACCGCCACCACCTTCACGTCCAGGCCGCTCGCCTGCTTGAACAGAGGCAGCAGATGCGCGAAGAGCCCCGACTGCTCGGTTGACGTGGTCGATGACAGCGTGATGCTCTGCGCCCCGGCCACGCCGCTCGCGATGCACAGGAGTGCCGTGAAAAGGACTCTCGCTTGCCCGATCAATGTCATCTCAGTTCTCCTTCAATTGAAAGTCTCGACTCGGTCGCATCGGTGCGTAGCAGGAATTCCTGCACCGGAAGGTCAGCCTGTATGCGGCCGTCCTGCAGGCAGATCACGCGGCTCGCGAGCCGCCTGACCTGTCCAAGCGTGTGGCTGCTGAAAATCAGCGTCTGCTGCCCGCTGGTGAACTCGCCGAGGAGTGCCTCGACCTCGCGTCGCGCATCCGGGTCCATGCTGGAAGTGGGCTCGTCGAGCAGCATCACATCGGAGGCCAGCACCCACGCTCGTGCCAGCGCCAGCCGCTGCTGCTGCCCGGCGGACAAGGATGCGCGCGCTGCGCTGGGCGAGCGCAGCCAGGCCGACCCGCGCCAACGCCTCGTCGGCCTGCTTGCAGGCATCGCGCCAGCGTGCGCCACGCAGCCACATGCCCAGCGCGACATTGCGCTGCGCGGTCGTGCGGAGCATGTAGGGGCGCTGGAACAGGAATGTCTGGCGCGTCGTCGCCGGCCGCTGCGCCGTTCCCGTGCTGGGCTCGATCAGTCCGTTCAGCACGCGCAGCAGAGTGGTCTTGCCGCTGCCGTTGGGGCCGACCAGCGCGACGCGTTCGCCCGCGCCGATCGAGAGGCTTACCGACTGCAGCGCCCACGCCGCGCCGTAGCGCACGCCGACTCCCTCGAGCTTGAACATCGGGTGCGCTGCGTTGCTTGCCGCTTGGGCACTCGAAATCCCGGCCTGTGGGTTGTCGAACAGGTTCATGCGACTGCGATCCGCGCGACCTGTGTGGCCGCACCGTCGAGCCGTTCGCGCCAGGTGCGCACTGCGGCGATCAGCGCGTTCAGTGCCAGCACCACCAGGAGCAGCACGATGCCCAGTGCAATCGCAAGCGGCAGGTCACCCTTGCTGGTCTCCAGTGCGATCGCCGTGGTCATCACGCGGGTGAAGCCTTCGATATTGCCGCCGACGATCATCACCGCACCCACTTCGGAAATCGCGCGTCCGAACGCGGCGAGCAGTACCGTCAGCAGCGCATAGCGTTCGTCCCAGCCCAGCAGGAGCCCGCGCATGAAGGGCGTGGCGCCCAGCGACGTCAGCTGCTCCCCGTGCGCCCGATCGGCGTCCTCGATCGCCTGGCGCGTGAGCGCGGTGACGATCGGAGCCACCAGGATCGTCTGCGCCAGCACCATCGCCTCGAAGGAAAAGAGCCACCCCAGAAAGCCCAGCGGTCCGGAGCGCGATAGCAGCAGATAGACGAGCAGGCCGACGACGACCGAGGGCAACGCCAGCAATGTGTTGAGCACAGCGAGCGCTGCACCGCGACCTGCAAAGCGGGAGACGCCAAGCCAGGCCCCGGCAAGCGCACCGAAGCCGAAGGCGATCAGGCACGCGCTCGTGCTGACCGCCAGCGAACGCCCGACCACCGACAGCAGCGCCGGGTCGAACGAGAAAATCATCGTCAGCGCGGCGATGGTTGCCTGGGAAATCGTATCCATAGCGGAAGGATCGTAGGCAAGCGTGCGGGCATTCAGGCCCCCAAGGGCTGGGCCCCCTTAGGCAATCTGTTTCATAAGTGGCACGGGCGGACGGCGAGCTTTGCGGCAAACTCGCAGGGTGCACAAGGTCGAACTGTCGTATGTCTTGGCGAGCGGGCGCGCTCCTGAAGCGCTGATCCGCAATCCATTGATGGATCTGCTGGCCGCAGTGCGCGCCCAGGGTTCGATCTCGGGCGCCGCGCGAGTGCTGGGCCAGTCGTATCGCCACGTCTGGGGTGAGCTCAAGCGGTGGGAGCAGGAACTCGGACAGCGCCTGATCGTCTGGGACCGGGGTCAGCCGGCACGATTGACCGAATTCGCCGACAAACTGCTGTGGGCCGAACGCCAGGTGCAGGCTCGGCTGGCACCGCAGATCGCTGCGCTCCACTTCGATCTCGAGCGGGCCTTCGCAATGGCCTTTGACCCGAGCGCCAGCATCCTTCTTCTGTGCGCCAGCCATGACAACGCGCTGGCGTTGCTGGCGGAACACTGCACCCCGGCCCGCCTGCACCTCGACATCCGGTTTACCGGCAGTGCGAATGCGCTGCATGAACTGAACGCCGGACACTGTGCGATCGCCGGTTTTCACCTTCCGCCGCGCACGACCTCGGACAGCCTGATCGCTCGAACCTACAAGCCGCTGCTCCATCCCGAGCGCGACCAGCTGATCGGCTTTGCCCGACGCGTCCAGGGCCTGGCGGTGGCGCGCGGCAATCCCCTCAACCTGCAGTCGATCGCCGACGTGGCCGCGCGCGGCGCGCGCTTCGTCAACCGGCCGACCGGAACCGGCACGCGACTGCTGCTCGATGCGCTGTGCGAGCAGCACGACGTGGATCGGTCCGCACTGGTCGGCTATGAAAACGAGGAGCCTTCGCATGCCGCGGTGGCCCAGGCCGTGGCCGCTGGCCAGGCGGACACCGGCCTGTGCATCGAGGCGGCCGCGCGTTCGCGCGACCTCGACTTTGTGCCGCTGCTGTGGGAGGAGTATTTCCTGGTGTGCGACAAAGCGACGCTGGAGCAACCCGCGGTCCGTGCCCTGCAGGCGGTGCTGCGCAGCGAGTCCTGGTCCCGCCGACTTTCGACGCTGGCCGGCTACGCGCCCGCGCGCAGTGGCGAGGCGCTGTCGTTGCGTGACGTCCTGCCATGGTGGGGAGAGCGCGCCCAGCGAGGGTCAAAACAAGGCCTTCGCAGGGCCGGACGCTGAGCGGAGTGTCCGCGACGTTTTACGCGTGTGTGTCCGCTCGTGATCACGTCATCGTTTTCTGGCATCGGGCGCGCGGATCGCGAGCGCCCGCGGACTCATCGGTGGTCGTGCTGGTCCAGTTCGGCGCGCGTGTTGATGTTGGCGAAGGCGTCGGCCTCGTCGTCGAAGGCGACCTCGACCACGTTCAGGCTGGCGTACCAGAGATCGATCTTGCGCTCGCCGCGCGCCAGGAAATCGGCCAGGTGGGAACGCACGCGGGCGCAGACCAGCGCGAACACCGGATGCGGCTGACTGCCGGTGCGCGCCACCGCGACATCGGCATCGGTCGCGCTGCGCGCCGTCGCCAGCCGGGCGACGAGGTCGTGCGGCAGGAAGGGTGAATCGCACGGCACGGTGACGACCAGCGCAGCGTCGGTCGCATGCAGGCCCGCGTCCAGCCCGGCCAGGGGCCCCGCGAAGCCGCCGACCCGGTCGGGCACGACGCGCCAACCGAACTCTGCATAGCGCTCGAGGTTCTGGTTGGCGTTGATCATCACGCTATCGACCTGCGGACGCAGCCTTTCGATCACATGCTGCATCAGCGGCCGTCCCTGCAGCAGCTGCAGGCCTTTGTCCACGCCGCCCATGCGACGCCCCTGCCCGCCCGCCAGTACCAGTCCGCAGATCGCGCGCGTCACCGGACTAGCCTCCGCGCTGCGCGCTGCGGCATGAGCGCTTCGGAGCGGCCGTGCGCGCTCATGACGCGCGCGCCGCGTCGAAACGATGCCGACCGGTGAAGAGCAGGTAGTGCTTGCGGGCCGCGCGGCCGATCATCGTCAGGCCGACCTGGCTCGCAATGCGCCAGGCCATTTCGGTCAGTCCCGAGCGCGACACCAGGAACGGAATGCCCATCTGCGCCGTCTTGATCACCATCTCGGACGTCAGCCGGCCGGTCGTGTAGAAGACCTTGTCCGAGCCGTCGATGTTGTCGAGCCACATGCGGCCCGCAATCGCATCGACGGCGTTATGCCGCCCGACATCCTCGACGAAGACAAGGATGCGGCTGTCGGCGCCCTCGTTCGAGGCGAGTGCGCAGCCGTGCACGGCGCCCGCGGCGTTATAGATCGTCTCGTGCTGGCGCACGGCTTCGAGCACGGCGACCAGTGACGCTTCCGACAAGCGCACGTCGTCGCGCAGGCGGATCGAATCGACCTCTTCCATCAGGTCGCCGAACATCGTTCCCTGTCCGCAACCGGTGGTCACCGTCCGCTTGGCGAGTTTCTTTGCGAGTGACTTGACGCCACGTCGTGTGGTGACCGCCACCGCGTCGGTTTCCCAGTCGACCTGCACTGCGGCCAGTTCGTCGAGCGACGACACCAGGCGCTGGTTGCGCAGATAGCCGATCGCGAGCGCCTCGGGCGCCTGCCCCAGTGTCATCAGCGTGACGACTTCGCACTTGTCAACGTACAGCGTGAGCGGATGTTCGCCGGCGATCGGCGTCGGCACGGATATGCCGCGTTCGTCGATGGCATCGACAGGGAAGATCAGCGGGCGGGACGCGTTGGTCAGCAGCAGTGGCATCGATGTTCGGGTTTTGGTCCTGCGTGGCATCTGGATCGCATCGCGCATCATCGAGAGCGTTCTACGAAAAACCCTTCGAAAGACCCTTCGCGCGTATTTCGTATTCGGGTTTACGCTTGCTGAGCGATAGCAGGAATACTCTCCGCAGTCTGAAGGAAGATAACATCGAAGGCATGGCAAACCCATTGCGTAAGCCGGCCGCGGTCGTGACCGCCAAGCGCCTTGTCGACAACCCGTGGACCTCCGAAATCTGGGTCCCGGTTGCCGTCATCGAGCGCGACGGCGCCCGCGAGGACGCACCTATCCTGCTCGAACGCAATGAAGCAGGTGAACAGTGGCTGCATCTCGGCTTCGAAGTCGAACTGAATCGCACCGAAGCCGATGGCTACTATCTGAATCTGACGACCGATCACCCGGTCGCCTTCGTGGAGTGGGAACTCACCGAGATGGGCGCAGAACCGCGCTGGGTCACGCTCAGCTATCACGAGGCGGCGCGACGCATGGACGGAGGGGCACAGGTCGAGGCGGTGCCGATCCCGGAGCGAGTGGCTGCCGTGGCTTGCGGCGTTCACGCAGCAGCATCTGAAGATGCCGGAGAAAAAGCGCCGCCCGGCGCCGGCATCGTTCCTCGGCGCCAAGCGTGACAACCGATGAATCCTCGAGGCTGCCCCGCGTCCGTAAGCCGATGTGCGCAGCGCGTGTCGTGGGTTGCATGAATGAGCTCTGAACCGGAATCGTTCCTGGCCCGCTGGTCGCGGCGAAAGCGCGCGGTCGATCGTGAGGCGGAGCCGTCAGCTGAAGACGCTGCACCTCCGGTTGCCGATGCTTTGCCGGCGCAGGTCGGCAGCAAGGGAGTCGTGGGAGGCGAGCCTGTTCCGGCACCTGCACTCGAAGTAGAAGGCGGTGATACAGGCGAGGTGGAGCTGCCGCCGATCGAGTCGCTCGAGGGTTTGCGTTCGGACTACACGGCGTTCTTCCAGCAGCCCGTCGGTGAAGACCTGCGCCGGGCGGCACTGACGAAACTGTTCGCCGACCCGCACTTCAACCAGATGGACATGCTGGATGTGTATGTAGACGACTACACGCAGTTCGAGCCGCTGCCGGCCGCGCTGCGCATGCGACTGCCAAGCGCGCGCGCTTTCCTGCACGGTTCGGAACTTGCTGAGGTGGAAGCAGCCGAAGCAGCAGCGGCCGCGGTGGACGATGAATCGAAGTCACTCGCGGCGGCCGCCGGCGCAGAACAAGATCACGCAGTGAGTCCTGACGCCGTCGAAGACCCGAACGTCGAATCGACATCGGCGCCGACAGCGGCGCCTGGCGAAGTGCCCGCGGACACGTCGCCCGCGCAGGCAGCATCGGCGGCGGCTCCGGACAATGTTTTTGACATGTCGTCATCGACGGCCATCCCGCCGGGCAAGACCGCGGCACCCGACTCCTCTCCCACCTGAGCCCGCATGGCTACCCCTGGCAACACGCTGAAAGTCTGCAACTGCAATCGCACCATGTCGCTCGACGGGGCGGCGCTTGGGCGCGCGCTCGGGCGCGACGCGATTCCGATCTACACCGAGCTGTGCCGCAAGGAAGTCGACGGCTTCACTTCGGCTATGGAAGGCTCTTCCTGCACGGTTGCGTGCACGCAGGAGGCCGCGCTCTTTTCGGAACTGGCCGAAAGTGCGGGGGCATCGACTGAACTGAAGTTCGTCAATATCCGCGAGGCGGCGGGATGGTCGGCCGAAGGCGCTGCCGCGACCGCGAAGATCGCCGCCCTGCTCGCGCTGGCGGATCTGCCCGAGCCGCAGCCGGTCGCGGTTTCCTCGTACTGCGTCCAAGGGCGAGGTGCTGATCATCGGTCCGGCCGAGGCGGCCATCGCGTGGGCCGAGCAACTCGCCGAGAGCCTGTCGGTCAGCGTCCTGATCACGACGGCGCACGGCGCAGAACTGCCGGCAACCCGTCGCTACCCGGTGTGGTCGGGGATGCCGCGTTCAGTGCAGGGGTATCTGGGCAAGTTCGAAGTTCAGTGGGAGCCGGTCAACCCGATCGATCTGGAGACCTGCACCCGCTGCAATGCCTGCATCAAGGCCTGCCCGGAGCAGGCGATCGACTTCACCTATCAGGTTGATCTCACGCGATGCAAATCGCACCGTGCCTGTGTGAAGGCCTGTGGATCGATCGGTGCGATCGATTTTGGCCGCGCAGCGTCGACTCGCACCGAGTCGTTCGATCTGGTGTTCGACCTGTCTGCGCAGCCGTTGCTGAAAATGCCCGAGAAGCCGTTCGGCTACCAGGCGCCGGGCGCCGACCCGCTGGAGCAATCGCAGGCCGCGATGCGGCTCGTGCAGATGGTGGGCGAATTCGAAAAGCCGCGCTATGTGCAATATGACGAAAAGCTCTGCGCGCACAGCCGCAATACAAAGACCGGCTGCACGCGTTGCCTCGACGTCTGCGCGACCGACGCCGTCCGCTCCCTGGGCGACAAGATCTTTGCGCACCCGTTCCTGTGCATGGGTTGCGGCGATTGTGCGACCACGTGTCCGACCGGCGCGTTGCACTTTGCCTTCCCCGCCGTGGCCGACATCGGCACGCGCCTGCGCAAGCTCCTGTCGGTGTACCGGGGGGCGGGTGGCAAGGACGCCGCGCTGCTCTTCCACAATGCCACGAGCGGTCGTGAACTGATCGCGCGACTGGCGCGGGTGGGCAAGGGGCTGCCGGCGCGCGTGCTGCCGATCGAGGTGCACGGCGTGGCGACGATCGGCATCGACGTCGTGCTCGGTGCCATCGCCCTGGGGGCGAGTCAGGTGGTCTCGTTGCTCGACGACACCGGTGTCGATGAACACGGTGCTCTGCTGGATCAGCAGGCGCGCATCGCCAACGAGATCCTCAATGGCCTCGGCTACGGCGGCACGCACTGGCAGATCTTGCGTGCCGCGGAAGCCGCCGCGCTGCAGGCTGCGCTCTGGTCATCGCAGCCCGCGGTGACCGTCGCTGAGCCCGCGACGTTCAACTTGTCCAACCGCAAGCGCGAGACGCTCGACTTCGCCATCCATCACCTCGTGCAACAGGCGTCGGCGCCGCCGGACGAGATCGCCTTGCCCGCTGGCTCGCCGTTTGGCACGCTCGTCGTCGACGCGTCCCGTTGCACGCTGTGCAAGTCCTGCATCAGCGCCTGCCCGAGTTTCGCACTGCAGGATGCGGAGGACGCACCGAAATTGCGCTTCATCGAGCGCAACTGCGTTCAGTGCGGACTGTGCGAGACGACCTGCCCCGAACAGGCCATTTCCCTGGTGCCGCGCCTCCTGGTGACCCCCGCGGCCCGCCAGCCCGTCACGCTGAACGAAGCCGAGCCGTTCCATTGCGTTCGCTGCGGAACGCCGTTCGGTACGCGGCAGATAATCGACGTGATGACCAGCCGTCTCAGCACACATTCGATGTTCTCCGGTGCAGCGCTGCGGCGCATCCAGATGTGCGCCGACTGCCGCGTGATCGACATGATGGAAGCGAAGAACGAAATCTCGATCTTCGACGTCAAGCGATGAGCGCGACCAACGCAACGATGAGTGTCGTCCTGGAGCCCGAGGACGAAGGACGCATGCAGCTGTATGCACTGCTGGCGCGACTGTTCGCTGCGGGACCGGACGAAGACCTGCTGCGCGCGCTGGCGCAGTCGGCCGGGAGCGTCGAGGGCGATGGCGAACTGGCGCAAGCGTGGAACGACCTGGCCGCTGCGGCGGCGCATACGTCGGCGCGGGATGCAACGCTGGAGTTCGACGAAACGTTCATCGGGGTGGGCAAGGCTCCCGTCAGCACCTATCTCTCGCATTACCATCCGGGCCTGCACAAGGAGGCCGTACTGGTCGAGCTGCGCGACACGCTGGTTCAATTGGGACTGGCGCGCACTGCCGTTTCGGCCGAGCCGGAAGACAACCTCACCGCGGTGCTGGAAGTCATGCGACATCTCGTCGCCGCCGGATCCGATGAGAAGTCCCTGCAGCGCCAGCGGGAGTTTTTTGTCCGCTACCTGCAGCCGGTGTACCGCGAGTTTTGTGATGCGGCGCACAAGGCCGACCTCAGCGCCTTCTACAAGGCGGCGGTTCGTACCCTCGATGCCTTCATGGTGTCTGATCTAGCTCAATTCGAGATGGGCTAGGAATCACTTAGGGAACCTGAGCGTTGACGGACCGTCGGCACAGGAGCGATGATCCGGGAGCCAAGGGGTATGAAGGAATAAACATATGAATAACGTACAACCGAGCCGTCGCGGCTTCTTCAAGGCAGTCGCGATCGGCGGCGCAACCGCGGCAGCAGCCGTGGCGACGACTCTCGTCGGCGAGCGCAAGATACTCAGCGATATCGCAGTTGCCGATGACTCGAAGCAACTCGGCTATCGCGAAACGGCGCACATCCGGCACTACTACCGCACCACCCAGGTCTAGACGGGAGACTCCCCGATGCTCACGAAGAAATCCGCGGGGGCCGCGACGGCCCAGGGCCGCCTTGCGCGTGCCGTTTCCGGCATGCACGGCCGGACGATCGATCGACGCACTTTCCTGAAGCGCTCCGGCGTGACTGCGGGTGCGGCGGCGTTTGCGTCACAGCTTCCGTACGGTGCGATCGGCAAGGCCGAGGCGCAGACGAAAGCTGCGCCGGCAGCTTCGGGCGTGCAGGTCAAGCGCACCGTATGCACGCACTGCTCCGTCGGCTGCTCGGTCGACGCGGTCGTGAAAAATGGCGTGTGGGTGGGCCAGGAGCCGGTGTTCGATTCGCCGCTGAACCTCGGTGCGCACTGCGCCAAGGGCGCCTCGGTGCGTGAGCACGGCATGACCGAGCACTCGCACCGTCTGAAGTACCCGATGAAGCTGGTCGACGGCAAGTACCAGAAGATCAGCTGGGACCAGGCGATCGACGAGATCACCGCGAAGATGTCGAAGATTCGAGAGGAGTCGGGTCCCGACGCGGCTTACTTCATCGGTTCATCGAAGCACAACAACGAGCAGGCGTACCTGATGCGCAAGTTCGTTTCGCTCTGGGGCACCAACAACTGTGACCACCAGGCGCGCATCTGCCACTCCACGACGGTCGCCGGTGTGGCGAACACGTGGGGTTACGGTGCGATGACGAACTCGTACAACGACATGATGAACACGAAGGCCATCATGTACATCGGGTCGAACGCGGCCGAGGCGCACCCGGTGTCGATGCTGTTCTCGCTGCACGCGAAGGAGAACGGGGCCAAGATGATCGTCGTCGATCCGCGCTTCACGCGTACGGCGGCGAAGGCCGATCACTACATCCGCCTGCGCTCGGGCGGAGATATCCCGTACCTGTACGGGATGATGTATCACATCTTCAAGAACGGCTGGGAGGACAAGGCGTACCTGGCGGCTCGCGTGTATGGCATCGACAAGGTCAAAGAGGAGGCCATGAAGTGGACTCCCGACAAGGTGACCGAAGCCTGCGGAGTGCCCGAAGACCAGGTGCTGCTGGCCGCAGAAACGATGGCCAAGAACCGGCCCAGCACGATCGTCTGGTGCATGGGGCAGACCCAGCACACGACAGGCAACGCCATCGTGCGCGCCTCGTGCCTGCTGCAACTCGTTCTCGGGAACGTCGGCGTCTCCGGTGGCGGCACCAACATCTTCCGCGGCCACGACAACGTCCAGGGCGCGACCGATGTCGGCCCGAATCCCGATTCCCTGCCTGGCTACTACGGCATCGTGCCGGGTTCCTGGGCGCACTGGGCCAAGGTCTGGAACGTCGATCTGGACTGGCTGAAGAAGCGCTTCGCGTCCGATGCGATGATGACCAAGCCCGGCACGACGGTCAGCCGCTGGATCGATGCCGTGCTCGAGCCCAACGATTCGATCGGCCAGGGGCCGAACCTGCGCGCCGTGTTCTATTGGGGCCATGCGCCCAACTCGCAGACGCGCGGGCTGGAAATGAAGAAGGCCATGGACGCGCTCGATCTGCTCGTCGTGGTCGACCCGTATCCGTCGGCGACCGCCGCCATGGCGGCGATGCCGGCCGGTGAAGGCGGCAAGCTCAATCCGAACCGCGCCGTCTACCTGCTGCCCGCGTGCACGCAGTTCGAGACGACGGGTCCGTCACGGCCTCAGGCCGTTCGCTGCAGTGGCGCGAGAAGGTCATCGAGCCCCTGTTCGAATCGCGGACGGACCACGCGATCATGCTGCGCTTCGCGCAGAAGTGGGGCTTCGGCGACCAGCTGCTGGGCAAGCGGGACGGCAAGCAGAACATCCGCACCATCCCGGGTGCCGGCGGCTGGGAAGAGCCGGTGATCGAGGACATCCTCGGTAACGAGATCAATAAGGGCACTTGGACCATCGGTTACACCGGGCAGAGCCCGGAACGGCTGAAGCTGCACATGAAGCACATGGGCACCTTCGACGTGAAGAACGCTGCGTGCCAAGGGCGGACCGTGCGACGGCGATTACTTCGGTCTGCCGTGGCCGTGTTACGGCACGCCTGAAATGAAGCACCCGGGCACGTCCAACCTGTACGACACCTCGAAGTCGGTGATGGACGGTGGTGGCAACTTCCGTGCGAACTTTGGCGTCGAGCGCGACGGCGTCAACCTGCTGGCCGAAGCGGGCTCGCATTCGAAGGGCGCCGAGATCACCACGGGCTACCCCGAGTTCGATCACGTGTTCCTGAAGAAGCTCGGGTGGTGGAACGAACTGACCGAGGACGAGAAGAAGGCGGCCGAGGGCAAGAACTGGAAGACGGATCTTTCGGGCGGGATCATTCGCGTGGTGATGACCAAGCACCAGTGCCATCCGTTCGGCAATGCCAAGGCGCGTGCCGTGGTGTGGAATTTCCCGGATCCCGTCCCGCTGCATCGCGAGCCGCTGTTCAGCAATCGTCCCGATCTGGTCGCCAAGTACCCGACACACGCCGATCGCAAGGACTTCTGGCGCGTGCCGACGCTCTACAAGACCGTTCAGGACAAGAACATGGCCGACAAGGTCTACGAGAAGTTCCCGCTCGTGATGACCTCGGGCCGCCTGACGGAATACGAAGGTGGAGGCGACGAGACGCGTTCGAACCCCTGGCTCGCCGAACTGCAACAGAACGCCTTCGTCGAGATCAATCCGAAAGCGGCCAACGACCGCGGCATCCGCAACGGCGAGTGGGTCTGGGTGAACACACCGACCGGCGCGAAGCTCAAGGTCATGGCTCTCGTGACCGAACGCGTCGGACCGGACACCGTGTTCGTGCCATTCCACTTTGCAGGATGGTGGCAAGGCAAGGATCTGATTGACAGCTATCCGGCCGGAGCAGCGCCGATCGTCCGTGGCGAAGCGATCAACACCAGCACGACCTACGGCTACGACTCGGTGACGAACATGCAGGAAGGCACGAAGACGACCCTTTGTCAGGTTGCCAAGCTGGCCTGAGAGGCCTCGAGAACGAAACAAGGAGACTCACGATGGCCCGCATGAAGTTCATCTGTGATGCCAACCGCTGCATCGAATGCAACGGCTGTGTCACGGCCTGCAAGAACGCGAACGAAGTGCCCTGGGGTGTGAACCGCCGGCGCGTCGTTACTCTCAACGACGGTGTACCTGGAGAGCGCTCGGTCTCGGTCGCCTGCATGCACTGCTCCGATGCGCCGTGCATGGCGGTATGCCCGGTCGACTGCTTTGTCCGCAGCGAAGACGGCGTCGTGCTGCACGACAAGGACCAGTGCATCGGTTGCGGTTACTGCCTGTATGCCTGCCCCTTCGGTGCGCCGCAGTTTCCGCAGGCGGGTGCCTTTGGTGCGCGCGGCAAGATGGACAAGTGCACCTTCTGCCAGGGTGGACCCGGCAAGGGCAGTGAAGAAGTTCAATACAACAAGTACGGCCAGAACCGCATTGCCGAGGGCAAGCTGCCGCTGTGCGCCGAGATGTGCTCCACCAAAGCGCTGCTCGCCGGTGATGGCGAGGTCATCGCCAATATCTTCCGCGAGCGCGTGACGGTGCGTGGCAAGGGCTCCGAAGTCATCGGTTGGGCGACGGCGTACGGACCGCCCAAGGGTGGGGCGGCTCCGGCGGCGACGGAAGGGAAGAAGTGATGCGCAAGTGCACCAGACCCGCGGCGGTGCTGGCCGCGCTCGCACTGGCTCTTGGACTGTCGGCCTGCGGTGAAAACAAGGTGACCGCCTACGAGCCGGGCAAGTACTCCGGCGCGCCGGTCGCTGCGCCGTGGGACTCGCCGCAGTACGCGGGCAAGCAGGCGGAATGGGAAGCGGCCCTGCAGGCACGCGCGCAGGCCCAGAACGATTACACGCGCATGAAGTAGGAGCGGTCTCATGACGATCACCACGTGGCGGGCCGGATTGGCGGCTGTCGTGCTGGCCTTTGCTGCCACCGCGGCTGCGCAACCCGCGACTCCACAGCAGCAGGATTCCGCGCGCCAGCAGGTACAGCAAAATATTGCGCAGCCTTACAACAATGCCCCGGTCTGGCGCGAGGTGCGCGATGGCGACCCGGGATTCACTCAGGTCGGCGCAGCGCCGGACCAGGGAGTGCTGATCCAGTCGCGCGGCGAGACCTGGAGGCAGGCGCGCGCACCGGTATCTCTGATTGGCGGGCTGATACTTGCACTGGCCGTGCTGTCGCTGGGCGGCTTCTACGCGATGCGCGGCTCGATCGCCGTCGGCGAGACCGGATCGAAGTCGATGATCCAGCGCTTTCGCCCTGCGGATCGGTACGCGCACTGGACCATGGCCATCGTCTGGGTCATCCTGGCCATCACCGGGCTGATCCTCACCTTCGGCAAGGTACTGCTGCTCCCGATCCTCGGACACGGTCTTTACTCCTGGCTGGCAGCGGCCGCGAAGAACGTGCACAACTTCATCGGGCCGGTCCTGATCGTCGGTGTGGTGTGGATGTTCATCCGATACCTGCCCTACAACTGGCTCAACAAGCAGGACTTTGTCTGGCTCACCAAGATCGTCGGCAACCTGACCGGCCACGAGTACCCCTCGGGCAAGTTCAACGGCGGGGAGAAGCTGGTTTTCTGGCTCCTTCTGGTCGGTCTCACCCCGGTGCTGATCATCTCGGGTCTGGTACTCAACTTCCCGAACTTCGGCCAGTCGCGCGCGACGATGCAGACCTTCAACGTCATCCACATGGTGGCCGCGTACTTCGCCATTGCCATGGCCGCCGTGCACATCTACCTCGGCACGATCGGCATGAAGGGGGCTTACCGCGCGATGCGCGACGGGTACGTCACGGCCGAGTGGGCCAAGCATCATCACGAGCTCTGGTACAACGACGTGAAGGCGGGCAAGGTGGCTGAGAGTCCGATGGTGTCCGAGGCCGCTGTGCCCGAACCCATCCGCCGCGCGGTCCTGCTAGCAGACAAGTAATGTCATCGGGGGAGTCATGCTGAAGCACATCATCATCGCCGTTTGCGGGCTGGCTTTTTCCGCGGTCGGATTGGCCAAGTTGCCGGCACCCACGCCTGAACAGCAGGCGGCGGCGGCAATGAATGCGGCAAAGGCGGCGCACGCCGGCAAGGTCGACGCCTATACGCTGTGCATGTCGCAGGCCAAGGTCGCGGACGCGTATGTCCAGCAGCAGAAGGCGAGTGGCAAGGTCTATACGCCGGAGGCAACGCCGGCCTGCGTCAATCCCGGTCCGTTCGTGCCGCCGGCCGCGACTCCGGTGGCGGCCGCTGCCCCTGCGCAACCTGCTGCTGCTCCGGCCAAACCTGCCGCTGCTCCGGCACAGCCTGCCGCGCCGGCCGCCAAGAAGTAGCGATCGGTCGCGTCCAATCAAAAGCGCCCCGCGGGGCGCTTTTGTTTTCAGTGGCCACTTCGGGTTTGATACGTGAAACGCCTGCCGCCTGGCGTACGCATGAGGCGGCCTACCGGTTGCTGCCGTCCCAGTCACTGAGAATTGAGGCCGCGTCATCCGAGTAGCGCGAATGTGCGGAGCGCGTCGGTGTTCCTGTCACGATCCAGCAGAGCAAGGTTTCGCCCGGCGCACAGAAAGCCTGCTGCACATCCCTGTCGTGGATCGAGGCACCGCTTAGGACCTTGGCACCATATCCCATCAGGTGCAGCGCATTCAGGAAATTCATCAACGCTGCGCCTATGCACAGCCACTGTTCCTGCGCCGGCACGCCGAGTTCACCGTCGTGGATGCAGCCGATCAATGCCAGCAGGCATGGGCCGTTGGTGGCGCGCTCACGGGCCCGCTGCACGTCAGCGTCGTCGCAGCCGCGGCGCTGTGCGCCGCGCGCATACAGCTCGCCCAGCGTCGTGCGCTGACCTGCATCGATGTGCACGAACCGATAAGGTCGTAGCGCCTCGTGGTCGGGCGCGCGCAGAGCCAGTGCGGCGGCGCGGAGCAGTTCAGCGCGCCCAGGGGCGGGGGCACCGAGATGCTTCGGGCTGACCGAATAGCGCGACGACAGGTGCTGCAGGACATCGGCCGGCTCAGGTCGATCGGCAGCGGGCGGGTTCTTCATGTGCAACTGCCAGGTGGGCGATGCGCCGCGCTATCCCAACCGGTTGAACGTGCACACGAAGTCGGCGATGCCCGCCGCGTCGTCGAGTTCGAACTGCGGCAGCGCCGTTTCGAAGCGACAGTCGGCGGCCACCGCGACGATGTGCGGATCGTGGGTATGCAGCGAGGCCTTGTTGTTGTCGCGGCGGAAAATTTCCATCTTCGGGATGGCTTCCCGCTTGAAGCCTTCCACCAGCAGCAGGTCGCAAGGGGAAATGCGGTCGATCAACTGCTGCAGCGTCTGCTCAGGCGCGCCCCGCAGCTCGTGCATATGTGCCCAGCGTGCGCTGGACGACAGCAGCACCTCCCGACATCCTGCCCGCCGATGGCGGTAGGAGTCCTTGCCCGGCACGTCGACGTCGAACTCGTGATGCGCCCGCTTGATCAGAGACACTTCGAGTCCGCGACCGGTCAGCAGCGGAATGATGCGTTCGATCAGCACGGTCTTGCCGCTGCCGGACCAACCGGCGAAACCGAAAACTTTCATGTGGGCATTGGCCGATGGCCCCATGCGGCCCCGGTCCGAATCGTGTTCGAACCCGGACTTTAGCAACGCAGGCGGGGTGAGCCGTGCCGTCCTTCACCCTGCGCACAGCCTCACAGGCTAGCCGCCGATGGCCCACAAATATCTAAGACCCGTCGTACCTGGCGAGCGGCCTGCCTGGGCCGCATGCGACGCGCGCCTCGCAACCCGAGGTCGCGCCGCAGGGGTCGACGCGATACAGCGGCTGTCGTGACGGTCCGGCGGGGCTGCCGGACTGCGAGCCGCGGTGTGGCCGCAGCTCAGCCGCCGTGAGCGTTCACAGAGTCCTCGATGGCCGGCTCATCCGAGCGCTCGAAGCGCGGCGTTGCGGCGTCGCTGGCCGTCGTCGTGGCTGCGGTAGGGCTGGCGAGGCTCGAGTAGGTGGCGTCGCTCCCGGCGGAGGAGCGCCCGCCGGTGGGGTCGACGACGACCGCCGTAGCGATCGCAAGCGCGATCAGTCCGACGAAAACGGTGATGGCGGGTCGACGAATGTTGCGACGGGCAGAAGGGTCTGAAGTCGAATCGAGTCGTGCTGGTTGCATGGCGAGCTCCGGTGTCGGTTCGCGTCGACATCGACGCACTGCCATGCTGGGCTCGAGCGCGCAGCCTCACCATTCATCGGACGACGTATTCGTCGCGGCATTTGGCCTACGCCGATGGGCATACGGTGCCGTTGGGTTCGGCGATGTGGTTACTGACCGCCACGGCGCGCAGACGTCTGTTTGGCGTGGTCGCTGATCCTGTGTCGAGGCCTGCCGCATCGGACCATGACGAACTTGCGCCCGTGACCAGCTCAACAGGTGAGCACTTGCTTTCCTGGAGACTGAATCTGAGCAAGCATGGACGCGGGCGTGTCGACCGCTCCCGTGTCGAGGCCGGCCGCATCGGGACCGTGACGAACTTGCGCCCGTGACCAGCTCAACAGGTGAGCGCTTGCTTTCCTGTGGACTGACTCTGAGCAAGCATGGACGCGGTCATGGAGGCATCCCTTCAAGTGCTGGACCGGCCGATCCCCGAGCGTCCATAGTCGCCGTTCCTAACGCTAGCGCCCGGACTTGAGCGAATCCTCCATGCGCTAGTCCACGCGTGCGCGTCGTAGTCAACGGGCGAACATGGCGCATTCGTCTGTCAGGACGATAAACATCCGGCGTGGACCTTCCGATACTTCGTTCAGGGGTGCCACCTGCATCCTGGGGAGGGCAACACCCTTGCGACTTTCCCTCAGTCCCTCTCCTTCAACTTCAGCCGCGCGTCGTCTCGTCTGCCCCCTTTACTTTTTTCTTCCTTTTCACCTCATCCTGGAGGGCAACATGAATCAGGCCGACGACGACCGTCTCGTTCCAATCGGGGACCTCCCGCTGTTCACCGGCATCTGGTCAGTGGTCGTACTGGTCGTGCTTGCCACCGCCGTCTGCATTTAGCGGGCAGGCCAGCATCCGGATCGCCGCGCGACCGCTTAGACACACTTCACGGCAGGACTCGACCCCGCTAACAGCGGGTCGCACGTTTCAGCCGTCCCGGTTGGCAACCACACCGTCGTGACACTCCGCCGCCCCGACCGCGACCAGCTCGTGCACGCTGCGCTCGATTAGCTGGTCGAATGGAACGCGGAAGTAGCGCTCGTTGATCACGTTGAAATAGCGCGCACCGCTCAGGTGCCGTATCAGCGCCTCCAGCGACAGCGAGCGCACGTCGAGCAGGTAGAACTTGATCAATGCCTTGGCCACCTGTCGTGCATTGCGCGCCGGGTCCGCCGAGAGCGCGGCCAGCCGCTGGTGAGCCCGTCCCAGCGCAGCGTCGACGTCGGTGAACGGTGCCCCATGGCCCGGGATGACGAGGCGCGGAGCAAGGCGGGCGATCAGCTCGAGCATGGCGGCCTGCTCGGCGAAGCCTGACTCGCCTTCGATCTCCGGAAAGATTCCGCCGAAGCCGTGCTGCCACAGCGCGTCCGCCGAGATCAGTATGCGATCGACAGGGTTCCACAGCATGATCGAGTGCGGATCGTGACCGGGTGCTGCCAGGACCTGCCAGTCACGCTCGCCCAGACGCCATGCGGTGCCAGGTTCGAGCACGTCGTCGTGCCGGAAGCGAGCGCAGTCCTGGCCGGTCGCGCGGAAAGTCAGCAACTCCTCGTCCCAGTGTTCCACCGCGTCTGCAAGCCCCGGAGGAATGGCGAGCCGTGCGCCGGTGGCTTGCTGCAGGTAGGCATTGCCTCCGCAGTGGTCCGAATGCAGGTGCGTGTTGAGGATGCGCGTCAGCCGTCGACCCGCGAGCTGGCTCTGCACCAGGGCCAGTGTCTGCTCACGATGGCTGACATAGCCGGTGTCGACCAGCGTCGCGCTGCGGTCGTCGTCGAGGAACAGGATATTGTTCGATGACAGCCAGCCACGCTCGAAGACGTGCATCGTCGGCGGTAGCGCTACGGCCGGATGGTTCGATGTCATCGTCGAAACGGGTCAATCAGCCGCGGGTGCGACGTTCGGCTATCCGCAGCCAGACCGCCTGCTTGTCAGCGTCGGAATAGCGGCTCCACTCCGCGATCTCAACGATCGTGCGCAGGCAGCCCGTGCACAGTGCGCTGCGTGGGTCCATCGTGCAGACCGAGATGCAGGGCGACGGCACCGGCACCGGGATGCTCGACGTCGAAGGTGAAACTGACATGCTGCGATTTTCGCATGCAGGGCTCGCGCGGCCGGGATACCTGCGGAACGCTCGCGGGAGCTTGCAATGGCCGACACGTACAGGCCGGTCAGCCGACGATCAACCGGCCTCGACCAATGTCAGCGGCCGCTCCGCCGCCAGGCGGAACCGGCCGCGCCCGGTCTTCTCGATGCGGACCTCGGACCCGCGTTCCTGCAAACGTCGCACCAGCAGGATCAATCGCGCTTCCAGGTTGTCGGTGATATCGGGCAACCGAATCGACGAGTCGAGCCGCAGTTCGCGGTTGGTGAAGTCCGTGCGGCCCTGCTCGACGTAGTCGCGCACGAGCTTGCGGAAGATGGCTCCGGCCACGCCCTTGATCAGATAATCGTCGCCGATGAATACCGAGTTGTCGGCGGGATAGTGGCGGATCGCAAGTGGCGTGCCGCGCGGAGTGGCAGGGCGATGGCTTGCCGCCGGCGCGTCGTCACCGGCGTCGGCGGCCTGCTGCAACAGGGCGATCGTCGTACCGAGCTGGGAGGCGATTGCGACCAGCGCGTCCTCGTCCTCCCAGCTGAAGCGGGCGTCGTCCGGGCTTTCCGCGAACAGCACGCCCACGGTGTGGCCGCTGACGCGCAGCGGCACCGCGAGCTGCGAACCCGGCGCCGCCAGTCCCGGCAGCGGAATTTCGGTATCGATCAGGTTCGTCAGTCCGTCGCGCTCGGCGCGCTCGCGCATGATCCGGCTGTAGGCATATTCACTGGTGCCGTGGGAAATGCGGATCGACGTCCCCTCGCGCGCGGCCACGCCGATGATGCCGTGCCCCAGCGGTATCTCGGAGCCGACTCCCGACGCGGGATAGCCACGGCTCGCGACCGTGTACAGGCGCGAGCGACTACGCTCGATCAGCATCACCATCGAATGCGTGATGCCCAGATCGGCATCGAGCACGGCCAGCACCTCGTCGAGCACCGAGGAAAGGTCGGTCGCGGCGGACAGCAGCGAAGACACGCTGCGCACCGCGCCGAGCAGGCCGGAGCGCGTCGATGGTGCTGCCAGCTCCGGCCCCGGCAGATGCTCGATCTCCAGCACCTCGTAGACATCCGCGCCCTGCAGCTTGAAGACCCCCGCCATGCCTGTGTGCGAAGCGATGCCTGCCAGATACGCCTTCATCCGTTCGAAGAGCGCACCCTCGGCCTCGGTGTGCAGATAGCGGACGTGAAGCACGTAGCGGCCCGCCGTGTGCGGATCGACGAGAAACACGGTGGCGTGCGGGTTCGCCAGGATGTTCGCGCGCGTCTTGTTGAAGAACTGGAACGACAGCGCGACGTGCTTGCGATCGACGTAGTGGACGTGCGACACGTAGGTCAGATTCGGTACGCCGTCCGCGGCGCAGGTGGCGACGAGGCTCGGGACGATGCCCTCGAGGCAGGCGCGGATCGAGTCCAGCGGCGGTCCGTTCATAGCCGCTCGCCTGCGAGGGGTTCGCCGGCGCGAGGACCCGGTGTCTGCGCGAATGCGCTCGTCGGCGTGAAGCGCACGGCCTGCACCTGTGCCGGCGTGGCCTCGAAGACGGTGCGCACCCAGGTCTCTCCGTAGCCGAGCGGGCACAGTTCGGCGACGGCGGCCTCCATGTGTGCGCCGATCATCGGCCAGTCGCCTTCGTCGAGCGTGCCGACCACGGCGTCCTCGCCCTTGACCTGCAAGGTTCGGTGCGTGCTGGGCTCGCTGAACACCACCGCAACGAGCCCGGTGGCACGGACGTCCGCCAGCACGCGTTCCGAATGGCGCGAACGCACGAAGACCGTGAGGCGCTGCGGTCGCTCGAACACGCGAAAGCCGTGGCAGCGGACGACAGAAGGCACATGGTCGAGGCTGCGCGACGCGACCGAAATCATGACGCGATGCTGAAGGAACTCCAGCACGCGGTCGTCCAGCACCGGCGTGGCCATCGCGCTCAGCGTCCCGCTGCCCGGCGCTTGGCCGAGATCTTCTCGTTGAAGCGGGCCGCATCGATGATGACGCGCTCGTGCGTACCCTCGGAGATGAGATCGTGCCCGTCATGGGCGCTGGCCTGGAACCGCACCTTGCGCCCCTCGACCGCGACCACCTCGACGTGCACCCGCACCGTCAGGCCCGGTGGAGTCGCGGCGAGATGCGAAAAGCTGACATGCGTGCCGAGCGACTGCTCGCGCGGCCAGTCAAGATACGGCTTGATCGCAAGCTGGCACGCGCCTTCCATCAGGCCGACCAGGAATCCCGTGGCGAAGACTTCGGGCATCTCGCCGAACTCTCGCCATTCCGGATACAGCCGCGGCACCGTCTTGCTGTCCGGTACGGTGTAGTCGAAGACATAGCTGATCCCGGGCTTCAGGTCAGGGCTCATCGGGCTCCTCCAGCGTGGGCGGATTCTAGGCGTGCGGCGACAATTCGGGCACTGGCAGAATGCATGCAGCCATGGCCGTGACGCGCCGCCCCCTGGACATGACTGCGTATGCCGTCATGCTCGTCTGCACGCTTCTGTGGGGCCTGCAGCAGGTGACGGTCAAGGTCGCTGCGGCCGGAGTGTCGCCCGTCATGCAGGGCGGAATCCGCTCGGTGCTCGCCACGGTGCTGCTGCTCGTGTGGTCGCGCAGCCGCGGCATCGCACTTTTCGAGCGCGACCGGACGATGGCGCCGGGACTTGTCGCCGGGTGCCTCTTCGCGGTCGAGTTCTTCCTGATCTACTACGGCCTGGCGCATACGCTGGCGTCGCGCATGGTCATCTTCATCTATCTCGCGCCGGTGCTGACCGCCATCGGACTCGCCTGGTGGGTGCCCAGCGAGCGGCTGAGCGCGCTGCAATGGCTGGGCGTGGCACTGGCGTTTGCCGGCATCGTGGCGGCCTTCGCTGACGGTTACGCCAGCGGCGATCGTCAGACCCTGCTGGGCGATGCCTGCGGGGTGCTGGCGGCGGCGCTGTGGGCTGCCACGACCGTGCTGATCCGCGCCACGCGCCTGTCCGGTGCACGGGCCGAGAAAACGCTGCTGTACCAGCTGGCCGTTTCGGCACTGCTGTTGCCGCTCGCATCGTTCGCCCTGTCCGAACCGGGAGTGATCCGCCTCGACGCGGTGACGGTCTCGATGCTGCTGTACCAGGGCGTCATCGTTGCCTTCGCCAGCTACCTCGCCTGGTTCTGGCTGCTGACCCGTTACTACGCAGCACGCCTGTCCGTGTTTGCGTTCATCGCGCCGCTGGCGGGCGTGGCCTTCGGAGTCGTCCTGCTGAACGAACGGCTGTCCGCATCGTTCATCGCCGCCGCACTGATGGTCGCGGTCGGCATTGCGCTGGTCAACGCGCGGCGAGGCTGAACAATGCACGCTCTTTCGTCCCCCGTCCCTTCGCACGATCGCCGCCGCCTGCTGAGCGCCGCGGCACTGTCGATGTTTCCCAAGCTGGCGCTCGGCGAGTCGGCCCCGACCGGCCCGCTCATTACGCGCGCCATTCCGCGCAGTGGCGAGCAGATTCCCGCCGTCGGCATGGGCACCTGGCTGACCTTCGATATCGGTCGCAGTGCGTTCGATCTTGCGCGGCGGCGCCGGGTACTGGAGACGTTCTATGCGGGCGGCGGGCGGATGATCGACTCGAGCCCGATGTACGGGCGTGCCGAGGCGGTCGTCGGGGAACTGATCGCGCAGCTGGGAAGCGCAGCAACCACGTTCGCTGCGACCAAGGTCTGGACCCAGGGCCGCGATGCGGGGGCACGGCAGATGCTCGACTCGCTGCAGCTCTGGGGCCTCAGGCGCTTCGACCTGCTGCAGATCCACAACATGGTCGACTGGGAGACCCACCTGGCGACGCTGCGCCAGTGGCGGGCCGATGGACGCGTCCGTTACATCGGTATCACCACCTCGCATGGCCGCCGCCACGCGGCGCTCGAAGCGGCGCTGAAGCGCGAGGAATTCGACTTCATGCAGGTGAGCTACAGCTTTGCCGATCGCAGTGTCGAAGCGCGCCTGCTGCCCCTGGCCGCCGAACGCGGCACCGCGGTCATCATCAATCGGCCCTTCGACGGTGGCGCTCTGGTCGACCGGCTGAACGGCTTCCGGCTGCCGGGCTGGGCCGCCGAGATCGGCTGCACGAGCTGGGCCCAGGTGTGCCTGAAGTGGATCGTCTCGCACCCCGCGGTGACCTGCGCCATCCCGGCCACGACCGATCCGGAGCACATGCGCGAGAACATCGCGGCGGCGCGCGGCCGCTTGCCGGATGCCGCGTTACGGCGGACGATCGCAGATCATGTGGCCCGCTTCTGACGCCGCTCCCAGCCGTGCGCTGCGGCATGTGCCCAACGCCATCACGGTCATTCGCGGCGTACTGATCCCGGTGATTGGCACACTGCTCGTCGAGCAGCGCTACGTGACGGCCCTCTGGACGCTGCTGGTGTCTGCGTTGAGCGATCTCGTCGACGGGCAGATCGCCCGGCGTTTCAATGCGCGGACGCGCTTCGGCGCGATTGCCGATCCGGTCGCCGACAAACTGACCATGCTGACCGTCACCCTGGTGCTGGCGTGGCAGGGGCTGCTGCCACTGTGGCTCGCAGCCGCGATCGTGCTTCGGGACATCGTCATCGTCGGCGGAGCGGTCGCCTATCACCGGTTGATCGGTCCGGTCGAAATGTCTCCGACCTGGCTCTCCAAGCTCAACACGGTGCTCGAGTTCACTGTTCTCGCCGCGGTGCTCGCGGATGCCGCGGGGCTCTTCGATGTCGGTGAGCAACTTTCTATGCTGTTTGCGGTGGTGTTTGCGACGGTCGTCGCGTCCGGGGTCCAGTACGTGTGGATCTGGGGACGGCGCGCGCTCTCGCTGCGCCGACCGCACACCGGCCAGGGCTAACGCGCGCGTGCGAGGTCGGCGTCGACCAGCGTTCCGATCTGATGGTCGATCAGGGACCAGAACGGATTGCTGCGCAGGCGCGTCAATGCGCCGAGCGAGATCGAAATGGCGCCGCTTTCGCCGCGCAGCAGCCAGGAGCCGATGCTCGGAATGCCGTCGCGACCGCTGCCACGTAGGAAGCCGTAGACCGGATCGTCCGCGGGAAACGGCAACGCGACATGGCCCAGCGAGACGAGGTCGCGGGGCCACGTGAGGTCCGTGACCTCCTCGCCGCGACCGCCATCGGGAGCCAGCCGATGGACCGTGACCCGGTTGTCCGGCGCTTCGAAGTTGGACACCACATCGAGGGAATACGAGCGCGCGCCGCGAGCGGTGCGCTCGATCAGGCGCGCGCCGCGGGGCGCTGCACGCTGCTGAACCCGGCATCGCGGTTGACATCGAACAGCACCAGTCGATGCTGCGGGCCCTGCAGCGCAGCGAAGAGGATATCGACCGTGCCGCTCGATCCCACGGTTGAATCGACGACCGACTGCCACGCCGTCACCGGCGGCATGTGGCCGATGCGACCTTCAATGCGTTCGCGCTCCAGCGAGCGACGCAGCTCCCGGGTCGCACGATTGACCTGCCGCGACGCATTGACCGGAAAGGAGTTGAACTTGTAGGGGTCGTACTCGGCAACGATCTCCTGCCAGCGCACCTTCTCGAGCACGGGGATCGGCACGACGCTCGCGATGTCGATGATGCTGGCCAGCGCTGCAACCCGTGTGATTTCGATCGCGGGCGATATCAGCAGCACACGATCGGGTCGACGCAGCGTCCGGTCGGAGAGGCTGTCGAGCGCATGGATCAGCGCCAGCGTGGCGCCGGTGGAGTAGCCGCCGACATAAAACGGGCCATTGGCGGGTGCACGAGCCGCGGCGGCATGCACTGCGAGGCGCGTTGCCGCCTTCCAGTCGCGATGGCTCATCTCGGTCATCATCGACGGCAGCGTGCCGTGTCCCGGCAGCCGCAGCACGGTGACATCGAAGCCGCGCGCGTGCAGCGCCTCGGCGAGGGCCTTCATCGAGTAGGGCGAGTCGGTCAGCCCGTGGATCAGCAGCGCAGCGCCGACGGGCTGCGCAACGCTCAGTCGGAACGAGCGGTTGTATTTCGCGCCGTCGGCGAGGCGCCGAGGCATGCCGTCCGGGTTGAAGCGGCTGTGCAGGTACGTTTCATCGTTGGTGGCCCAGGACGCTGATCGGGCGCGCAGTTCGTCGAACAGTCGATCCTCGAGCTGCAGATAGCCGTCGAAGTCGAGCGTGCCGTGCCGAAGGGCAGAGAACTCCTCGTGCAGGATGTCGCGATGCCAGGGCTGCAGCGGCGGCAGCGCGCTGACCGCGTAGAGCGTGAATCCGAGGGCGATGGCCAGGCACAGGCCGATGATGGCGATCGTCGCGCGCAGCGCCCAGCGAACAAGGTGGCGCGACGTGGCCGCGGTCAGGTCGAGGAGGGACATCGCGGCGAACGATACCGCGGCCCGGGCGCAGGACGGCGCAGCGCCCGGGGATCAGCACACCGCGATCAGCGGTCGCGGTTCTCCATGAACCAGTACGAGCGGCGGCGCTTGGCCGGGATCGGGATATTCGCTCGGCTGGCTTCGATCGCGGAGTTCTTGTCGTTGGCGCCGCCGATCACGAACGGCACCAGCTTGCCGCGACCGACGTCGACATAACCGACCACCGGCGAAGGCGGCAGGCCGTCACCGATCAGGTTGCGCGACGACGGATTGCGGCAGATCAGCGGCATCTGGTAGGAGCGGTTCTGTGCGCGCGTGCAGCTGCCGCTGCTCGGTGGCAGCGGACGATTGGTCGAGAAGTAGGTGATGCCGCCGAAAGTGATCGGCTGGTTGATGACCTTCTCGCCGTTGGTTGCCAGCGCGTAGGCGCAGCCTTCGGTGTCGCGGCCGGCCGTGTTGGTCGAATTCACCTCAGCCAGGCTCGCTTCCGTGATCAGCGACACGCTCGGCGGCTCGCCCTTGGCGACGCGCGGATCCTTGATGACGAAGAAGCGGTCATTGCTCGTCATGGACAGTGGCTTCTCACGATCGCCGGTGCCCAGCAGCAGCGCCGTGTAGTTGCGCGTGATGACCGCGTCCGGCGCGAAGAACACCTTGCGCGAGCCATCCATGCCGGTGGAACTGTCGTTCAACGCCGCAATCTTCGTGATGACCCAGGCGTGCGGTTCGCGCGGCGTGCCGGCGGCATCCTCCATGTCGACGCGGTACAGCTGCGCGCGCACATCGGCGACGTAGGCGCGGTCGACAAAGCCGTCGCCGTCGGAATCGATCAACGTGACGTCGGCCGGGACGCTGTAGTCAGTGGGCAGCCATCCCAGCCGCTCACCGGTGCGCATGTTGGCGATGTAGACCCCGCGGCCGCGCGTCGTGGTGCCCGCTGGCGCCATGTCCTCGGCCGCATTGTCGTAGCCGCCGCCCATGATCAGCACCGGGTCGATTCGGCCCTTGACGCGTGTGACGCGCGGCATCGACCAGGTCTGGCCGAGCGCGCCATAGCCGCTCTTGGTCGGGTTGACCGACCACATCAGTCGCGGCTGGTCCGGGTTGTTGACGTTGAACGCGTAGACCGCGTGGCCGCCGCGGCGCATGGCGGCGAAGATCGCGACCTCGCCGGCCGTGGTGTTCTGGAAGGCGCCGATCGGACCGTCGAAGAAGTACTCGCGTGCGCGTGCCGTGACGTTGGCTGACGGCGTGGACGGATAGCGCACCTCGGGATCGTTTTCGCGCTGGCGACGCAGCGGAGCAAAGTGCTCCGGCGCGACGAAGGCCCACATTTCGCTGCCAGCGCCGCTGCCGGTCTGGTTGCCATTGATCGCCCGCAGCATGCCGTCGTTGGCTCCGTAGTAGACAACGACGCCGCGCGAGCCACCGTAGTTGATCGCCACCGGACGCGAGTGCAGCACGTCACCATGGATCGACGGCCGCACCAGGGCATCGGCCGGCCGCTGGCCAAGCTGGTCCTTGGCGATCGATTCGTTGCCGACATTGTCCGCGGCGACGTTGTCGTCCCCGCGCGCCCAGTTGATCAGCAGGTTGCGCGCGGCGGTGTCGGATGCGGCAAGGCCGAAGAGTGTCGGCGACAGCGACGTGTTCGCCGTGCTGAACTGGTAGGCATTGCCCACCGACATGAGGTCGATGTTCGAGCCGCACTCGGAGCCGGGACAGGTGAATACGGGGCGGCTGGCGGCGCTGGTGTAGTAGCGCTCGCGCAGGAACTGGGCGATGCCGCCCTTTTCGACCTTCTCGCCGTCGGGCGCATCGCTGCGCGAATACTTGCCGCTGGACGCGGTCTCGACGTTGATCCAGAAGCCGGAGGGCTTGGTCCAGAAGCTGGTGGCGTCCTCGTCGATGAAGCCGGTGGTCGGGCTGATGGCCGGCACGTTGCTGGCGTCGGCCATCTGCAGCGTGTCGGCCGACTGGTTGTAGATGAACTTGTACTGCTTGAGGTTGCCGACCCAGCGCGGCAGTGCGTTGCCGTCCGGCCGGAACATGCCGATGTAAACCTGGTTCAGGTAGGTGCCCTGGGTGTTGGCCGACACCGGCAGGCTCGCCGACGAGAACACGCTGTTCGAGGCGCGGATCTGGTTCAGGATCTTGGTCATCGCGACGACGATCTGGTCGCTGTTGCTGGCCTGCTGGTACAGGCCGCCGCCCTGCTTCGCGATCCAGCGAATGAAGTTCGGATAGTTGCCGTCGCTCGATGCGCCGGTCACCGCAATCGCGTGCGTCGTGATGTTCTGCGCGCCCTCGATCGCGCCGTCCAGGTCGGCGGCGTTGTAGAAGAAGGCCGCGAACTCGTCGATCCAGTTGGCCGACTTCGCTGCTCTTGACGTTCTCCGCCACCGGAATGCTCATGCGCGTGGCGCTCGGATTGAGGCGCTTCAGCAGCGCGAGCGCGCGGTTGTCGTTGTCCGCAGGCGCGCCGTTGGCGATGTAGATGATGTGGTTGCGCGCGCAGCCGAGCCCCGGGAGACTGGTACCGCGTCTTGCTGCCGTCGGTGAATGCGGCCGCGTCGTGCTTGGTTGCGGTCTTGTTGCCGTTGATAGACGGCGCCACCGGTGAACCACTGGTAGGCCTCGTAGAAGCTGGTCGCGCTGGAGGCGTTGTTGGTCTTGTCGTTGTCCCGATCCAGGCCGGCAATCAGGTTGAGCAGCGTCGTCTTGTCGGCGTCCGAGCTCACCCGGATGAAGGCCTTGCGGGGGTAGCCGCTGTCCTCCGGTGACTCATTGAACAGCATCAGCGCGAAGTTGAACTGGCTCAGGTCGGCGACCGACATGCTGTAGATCACCTTGTAGAGCGCGCACTTTTCCTTGCCGAACTTGGTGTCCTCGTGCTTGGAGTCGACCTTTGCGCCGGGGGCGTCGCACTTCGGCAGGTTCTTCAGCGATGCGCTCCAGTTGGCGCTGCTGTCGAGGATGATCAGCACGTTCGGACGCAATCCCTCGACGTTCGGCAGCGAGTAGATGTCGATGTCTTCGGCGCGGGCGATCCCGCTCCAGAAGAGGCCGGCGAACGCGAGCGCCGCGGCGAGGGCAGCGCTGAGCAGGCGATCCTGCAGGGAAAGGCGGGTTTCGATTCTCATTGACACACCGTATTGAGGCCAACCACGGCAGTCCGCAAGGTGACGCCCTGGTTGAGGGTGATAGCAGCGCCCGTGCGCGCGTCGGTTGCCCGCGAACTCAGGTGCCACTCGGTATCCGCGCAGAGCGAACCAGCCGGCCCGCCGCCGGCCGGGACGAACCCGGGATTGGATAGTGCGGCGCTGGCGAAGCAGCCGGCGTCCAGCTCATTGTCGGGGTCGAGATCATCGATCGCGACGACGCGCGCGCGCAGGCACACCGGCGGCACCGCCAGTGTCGCGGCAGCATCGGCAGTGCCATCGCCGTTGAAATCGCTGTCCACCCGGGCGGCCTGGAACACACCCTGCGGATTGCGCGCGAACTCGTCGGTGCTGACGGTCTGCTCGATCAGCATCTGCGCCGTGGAGATGACCTCCTGGCGCGCCTGCATGTTGCCGACGATCGTCACGTTGGTGGTGCTCGCGCGCAGGCCGGTCAGTGCCAGCGTCGACAACAGCAGCAGGAAGATGATCGCGACGATCAGCGCTGCGCCCGACTGGCGGTGAAGGAGGGGGTGTCGCATCAGTCCTCCCGCCGTCCCGCGACATTGTTCAGTCGCAGCGTCGTCGACAGCAGCCGGCACTTGAAGTTGGCCGGGCACGCTTCCGCGTTGTGGCCCGGGCCGAGGTCATAGACGGCCGGCGACGTGACGCCGCCCGGTTCGGTGCTGCGCAGGAGCATGTGCAGCCGGACCCCGACGACGTTGGACCAGAACGCCGTCGGCGTCGTGCCGCCGGTGATCGTCGTCAGCAGCGTCTCGGGCGTGCCGTCGTTGTTGGTGTCGAACGCGTACTCGACCTGGAAGTTCTCGACGCCCTCGGCCAGCGGCACGACGCGGGCGGCGCCGTCGAGGAACTCGAGCCGGCGCAGCGTACGTATGCCATCGGACGGTGAGCATTCGTTGCAGCTGGCGACGTAATAGACGCGTGCGAAGTAGCGCCGCACCGGAGCCAGAAGTGCGACGTCACACGCGGCGGTGCGCAGATCGAACTGGGCCGCCGTGTTCGATACGCGCAGCAGCACCGGGTCGTTGATGCACTGGGACGCCTGGATATAGACATTGCGCAGGTCGGCCGCTGCACCGGGAATGGCTGCCGAACTGACGCGGCGAATGACGAGCACGTCCGTCCCGGCCACGCGATCCGGCAGGCAGCCCAGCGCCGGCACGGCCGGGCCGGGGTCGTCATAGCCTTGCAGCTGCGCCGGATAGTTCGCGGCCGGCAGGAGATTCGGCTGCCAGCCGATGCGGGACACGTCGACGGAGTCCCAGTCGCAGGGAGGCGGGTCCACGTAGTTCGTGTTGGTGGGCGGCATGAAGTTGCCGTAGAAGCCTGCGTGCCGGATGTCGTCGCCGATGACATCGGCGGCGAAGCGCGAGTTCTCCGTCAACCGGGTCACGCGTTCAAGTGCATTGCGGCCCGACGTGGTCTGGTCGAAGAGCGTCGCCAGCACGGTCAGCAGGATCAAGCCGATCGTCATCGCGATCATCAGCTCGATCAGCGAGAAACCGGCGCTGAAGCGATGCGGGCGCATCATCTGAACCTCAACCACCCGTTCCGGATCCAGCACCTCCGGCCCCTCCCGCGCCGCCGCCACCGGCCCCGGCCGCCGGATTCAGCGTGCCGATGCGCAGCAGTGTCGTGACCAGGCGGCGCTGGGCCTCGTCGCCGTAGAGGTTGCGGCCACAGCCGGCCGGCAGGAAGTTGGGGTCTCCGGCCGGTTCGGTGCTGGCGCTCGGGCCCTGCCATGCGACCGAGATCGCATAGATGCGGTTGAATGCGTCGATCTCATAGATGCAGCCGATCGCGCCGACCAGCATGGACGCGTTGCGTGCATCGATGCGCTCGTCAGCGCCGGCGATCTTCTGGCCCCATTCGCAGCGGTCGCGATCGACCAGGGCTGCAGCCGGGTCGCAGCTCACCAGCGTTGGATTGCCGTTGACGTCGACATAGCCGGTGATGCCGTTGTCACCCGTCACGTAGGTCACCGCATTGGCGCGGTTCGCTTCGATGCGCGCGGTCATGTCCTGCAGCAGCAGCTGAGCCTGGGTGCGCTGGTTGGCCTCGGCCTCGGTGACGAAGGACCGCGACACCAGGCCGGCGACGCCGAGCAGGCCGAACGCGATCACCACGATGGTGACCATCGATTCGATCAGCGCGAAGCCGGCGATGACGCGGCGATTGATCATTGAACTCAGACCGAACAGGCCGATTTGGTCGAGCGCGACAGGCCCGACGGATCGATGCGGACGACGCGGCCCGCCACCGAGCCACTCGGCGGGCAAAGCTGGAAATTGCGCACGGTCGCGAGCGACGCGCGGCCGCCGCCGTCGAAGGTCAGGTTCGCCGGTGCGCTCGCAAAGCCGATCTGTGCACCGAGCGCATCGCGCGAGCGCAGCACTTCATTGCCGACGATGACCTGCCAGCCGAGGCGCCAGTCGGCGTTGATCGGTTGCACGGTGACGTCATCGTTGCGCTTGACTGCTTCGCTGCGCGCGTAGTCGAGGTCGGCGACGAGGTCGTAGGCGGCACCGCGGATCGAGGTGGCCTGGTTCAGCCAGACGAAGCTGGCGCTGCCGACACCCGTGAGGATCGCCATGATGGCGATGACGGTGACGGCTTCGACCAGCGTGAAGCCACGCGCTGTGCGTGACGGGAGGCGGGGGCGGTTGATGAGTCGCATCGTCTTCTCCTACCAGCAGCGTGTTGCGCCGGCCGTCTTGTTGCCGGCCTGGTCGAGCGTCAGGGCGCCGCAGCGATCGTGGGCCTGCGGTCCGGTCGGTGTCGCTGTCACGGTGTAAGCGAGTGGCGGCCCGGCCACGACGTTGATGGCGATCGTGTAGCGGGTCGCGAGTTCGGGCGGTGGCGTCAGGTTGAGCGCGGCGACGGTCGTCGCGTAAGTGCGGCGATCGAGGAAGAACTGCGCCTGGCGGCTGGCCACGTCCGCGATGAACGATTGCGCGGCCGAGCGATTGGAGCGGACGACGTATTCGCTGTAGTTCGGAATCGCGATGCTGGCGAGGATGGCGATGATCGCCATCACGACGACGAGTTCGATCAGCGTGAAGCCGCGAACGCTCGGCGTGATGGCCGAGTGTTCGAGTTGGTAAACGCTAACCGACATTCTTCGCACTCCCTTTGCCGCTGACCCACGCCGCCTTGGAGGGCTATCGGCGTGGCACTGCGCGCTGTTCAACATCAACTGATGAACGGCCAGCGGAACGCGCTGAGCGCCGCCGGATCCTTGAACGGAATTTTCCGGAGTGGCGGACTCGGCGATTGGGTGAATTACGCGTGATTCGCCGACCGCAGCGACAGGCGGTTTGCGTGAGTCGCCGCTGGTCGGGGACGAGCGGCTTTGCCCGCGGCGCGGCGATGCGCGACGCGCGATGCGGGCGCTAACTCAGGCGAGTCGAGAAAAGATCAGGCCGCGAGTTTCGCGGTGACGGCGTTGCCTGCGCGCGTGAATGCCTTGCGCTCGAGGATCGTGCTGATCCATTGTCCGGTCGCGACGACCTGTGCGAAGTCGATGCCGGTTTCTATGCCGAGTCCATTGAGCAGGTACAGCACGTCCTCGGTGGCGACGTTGCCGGTGGCGCCCTTGGCGTACGGGCAGCCGCCGAGTCCGGCGATGCTGGTGTCGAAGCTCGCAATGCCGAGCTCGAGGCAGGCGTAGACGTTGGCCGTTGCCATGCCGTAGGTATCGTGAAAATGACCTGAAACATCGGCCAATTCGTAGACCTGCAACGCCGCGTCCATCGCGCGCTTGGTCTTCTCGGGTGTTCCGACTCCGATGGTGTCGGCGACGCCGACATGCTGCACGCCGATGCCGTGCATCAGTTGCGCGACATATCTGACCGCATCCGGCGCGACGTCGCCCTGATAAGGACAGCCGAGCGCGCATGAAATGGCGCCGCGCACATGCATGCCGTGGGATCGCGCGGCCGCCACCACGGGCTGGAAGCGTTCGATCGATTCGGCGATCGAGCAGTTGATGTTCTTCTGCGAGAACGCCTCGCTGGCCGCGCCGAACACGACGATCTCGTCCGGCCGGGTCGCGAGAGCACCCTCGAAGCCCTTCATGTTCGGCACGAGCACCGAATACACGACGCCTGGCTTGCGTTGGATGCGGGCCATCACGTCGGCCCCGTCGCTCATCTGCGGCACCCACTTTGGCGATACGAACGAGGTCACCTCGATCGCGCCGAAGCCGGCCGCCGTGAGTCGATCCACCAGTTCGACCTTCACGTCGGCCGGAATCATCTGCTTCTCATTCTGCAGCCCATCGCGTGGGCCGACGTCGACGATCCTGACGCGTGCTGGCAGGGGCATGCGCGCTCCCGGGAATGCGGTGATCAACAATCAAATGGTAGCGCGCGGTCGATTCGACCTGCGGTTGGGAAAATTTCTCAATCGCACTCGACTCGTTGCGGTGCGGTTGTTCCTGCCGGACAGACCCGACCAATGGGTTACCGCATCACGGTGAAGCAACGCCTTGTGATCGCCAACGATGATCACGCATAGTCCCGACCATCGCGTCATTGCCGCGGGTGGTGACGCGCCCGTTCGCTACTTCAATAGGGAAGAACAATGAGATCGAGTTCGAGTCGACTTGCCGCGCTGCTGATGACAATGCTGCTGGCCGCGTGTGGCGGTGACCTGGCGCCGGGGAGTACCGAGACCGACGGAGCGCCGGTGCCGGGCGCGGCCGGGGCGCCGCCGTCATCGCCTGCCGATGCGATGTCCGTCGTCGCGGGCACGATCACGGGATTCACCACCACGGTGGCCGTGGACGGCGTCGACTACAGCGCCGCCAGCAACGCCAGCGTCGCACTCGATGTCGACCCGCGCGCAGAGACGGCGGCGACCATGGCCGACCTCAAGCTCGGCCAGCAGGTTGAAATTGCGCTCGATGCTTCGGGTCAGGCCACGAAACTGCTCGTGCGGGCCACCGCCATCGGACCGGTCGACTCGATCGATCTGAACGGCGGCAGCTTCAAGGTGCTCGGACAGACGGTGAAGGTCGTGACAACCGGCGACGCCAGAACCGTGTTCGAAGGCATCGACGACCTGTCGAAGCTCAAGATCGGTGACTGGACCGAGGTCCACGGCACGCTCGATGCGACGCAGAACATCGTCGCCACGCGGGTCGAGGTCAAGCCTGCGGCGGGCGAGATCAAAGTGCGCGCAGGCGGCCTGGTGAAGGGCCTGAATGCAGCAGCCAAGACGTTCAAGCTCGGCGACCTGACGATCAATTTCACCAATGCCATCGTCAAGCCCGACGGCGCAAAGATCGAAGACGACGTCTTCGTCACTGTCTACAGCGATCAGTTGCCGGTCGGCCGGCACGCTGGCCGCCAAGGCGGTGCGCGTGGTCAAGATGCCGACACTGGAAGGGCGCCGGTTGCACATCGGTGGACTGGTCACCGACGCGGCAGCCGACGGCAAGAAGTTCAAGCTCAACGGCCTCGCCGTCGATGCGGCCAACGCCGAACTCAAGGGCGGCCAGAGCCCGACGTTCGCTGACATCAAGAACATGGCGCTGGTGCGGGTCGAGGGTACGCTGACCACATCTCCGGCCGGCACCGTGCTCACCGCCACGCGCGTGTGGGTGATTCCGGCCTCCGAGCAGCGTCGGGTCTTCCTCGCGGGACAGGTCACGGACTTCACGGCGCTTGCCGCGAACTTCAAGGTGCGCGGCGTGCCGGTCAACGCCAACACCGCGATGTTCCGAGACGGCAAGAAGGAAGACCTGAAAAATGGCGCGTTCGTCGTGATCAAGGGCCGCATCGAAGGCGAGTTCGTCAAGGCCGACGAAGTCCGCTTCGACACGCCGCCGCGCGGCATGGACTTCAGGCTGTTCGGTGTCGTAGCCGAATACAAGGTGGCCGATGGCACGTTCAAGTTGCTCGGCATTGCGATGAAGCTGGCGCCCGACGCGGTGTTCGAGGGCGGCGTCAAGGGCGACTTTTCCGATGGCGATGCGGTCGAGGTCAAGGGCGCATGGGACGGCACGGTCTTTCTTGTCAGCAAGGTCGAGTTCAAGTCGTCCGTGTTCGCTCCGTCGGTCTACCTGGAGGGGGCCATCTCGAATGTTGCGGCGACCGGCTTCACGCTCAATGGGGCGACAATCAAGATCGACGCCAACACCGTGATCAAGAACGGGCCGCTTGCCAATGGTCAACGCGTCGAGGTGCGTGCGCAGCTCGTCGGCGCGGACGTGGTGGCCCGCGAAGTCGAGGTGCAGGTGGCGAGTGCGACTGCGAGGTTGCTAGGCCTTGTCAGCGAACTCAAGCCGGCCGACAAGACCTTCGTCGTGCGTGGGCAGACCGTCACCTGGAGTGCCACGACCGAGTTCCGCGGCGGTGCCGAGGCCGACCTCACGAATGGTGACCTGGTCAAGGTCGAGGCCACGCTGGCGGCAGGCAAGGTCAACGCAACCCGGGTTACGTTCCTCAAGCCCTGACCTGGGCCGTCCCTGTCACAGCGGCCGCGGCGGCGCGTTGCGCCTCGCGGCCGCTGCGTCTTTGTGCTTCTTCGTCACGATCACTGTGGGTTTGCCGCGTCCTGTCCGCGGCTTCCGCCGTCGCGCGCCGGCGGCGCAACCGTCAGCATGGCTGCATCTGAACTCCGCGATTCGTCGCGCAGGGGAAACGGCAGATGCAACCGGAAACGTCATCACGAGAGGACCGCAGCTCCAACGGCGGATCGCGGCGCGGCGCCGTGATGGGGGCGCTGCTCGGCCTGCTGCTCGGATTGCACGGGACGGTCGGCGCTGACTCACCGGCAAGGGCGAGGCTGCAGCATGATCCGCGTTACATCCTCGAGTCGGTGGCACGCCAGATGAATGTCACGCTGCGCGCTGACGAACCGCTGCCACGCATCCATTTCGAGAGCAGTACGCCGCTCGCGCAGTTCCAGGATGCCGTCGCACCCCAGTGGCATTTCCGTCCGCCGATGATCGCCAATGTCTATGTGGTCGCGCGCAACGAAATTTACCTGGCGGACGATCCGGCCTATTACCGGCGCCTGCGCCGGACGCTCGACGAGTCGCTCGCGCACGAATTCGCCCACTACCTGCAGGTCCGCTACTTCGCGGCCAATCTCGGGGACGAGTCGTGCGAGACCGAAGCCGTCGCCGTGCAGTTCGCGTTTCGCGAGCAGAACCGCATGTCGTTCGCTCCGGGCGAGATGGGCTGAGGCACTCGACTCAGTAGCCGCGCGCCCGGTCAACAGCGCCGCTGACCGGGTCGCCGCGCGACCAGAGGGCCAGCTTGCCGGCGACCTGCTCGATCGCCGGCACCAGCTCGGTCTCGGCCGCCACATGCGGTGTGATGACGATGTCACGCCGCGCCCAGAACGGGTGATCGGCGGGCAGGGGTTCGGCGGCAAACACGTCCAGCGTCGCGCCGCCCAGGTGACCGGAGTCGAGCAGTGCCAGCAGGTCGGCCTCGACCAAAACCGCGCCGCGGCCCACGTTGACGACGTGCGCGCCACGGGCGAGGCGCACCAGTGCCCGGTGATCGAGGATGCCTCGTGTCGCGGGAGTGGCGGGCAACACACTGACGAGCACGTCGAGTCCATCGAGAAAACTGGCGAACTCGGCGTCGCCGCAGCGGCAGTCGATGCCGGCGATGTCCTTGCGCGTTCGGGCATGACCGCGCACGGCGAATCCGTGCCCGGCCAGCGTCGTGGCAATCGTGGCCCCGAGCACGCCGAGACCGAGAACGCCGACGCTGTAGCGCTCGCGCGCCGGCAGTGGCTCGGGCTGCCAGCGCCGCTGCGACTGCGAGTCTGCGTAGCGGTCGAAGCGCCGATAGACGCGCAGCACGGCGGTCAGCACGTACTCGGACAATGTACGCGCCATGCCGGCGTCTTCGAGCCGAAACACGCTCAGCTGGGCGGGCAGCCCGGGCAAGGCCAGCAGCGCATCGACGCCGGCGCCGAGATTGAACACGGCCTGCAGGTGTCGCTGTTCCTCGAACAGCACCGCCGGCGGTCGCCAGACCACGGCAACGTCGGCCTGGGGTGCATGCGCGTCGGCCACCGCGTGCCCGGCATCGCGCGACCAGACGTCGGCGTCGACGCGCTCTCGCACGAGGGCTGTTCGCAACGCTTCCACCCATACCTGCGCTGTCGACTCACGCGCGCAGAACACGATTCTCAGGGTCATCGGGACCGCGCTCGGCCGCGCCTCGCCTACTCCGTTTCGAAGCGAACGAGTTCGGCGCCTTCGGCTACCTGGTCGCCCACGGCATACAGCAGCTCGGCGACGACACCGTCGGCGGGAGCCACGATGGTGTGCTCCATTTTCATCGCCTCCATCACCATCAGTGGCGTGCCGCGGGTCACGCGCGCGCCGGTGGCTGCCGACAATGCGATCACCTTGCCCGGCATCGGTGCCGTGAGCTTGCCCACCCCCGCCTCGTGCTCGCCGGACTGCGCGATGATGTCGACCAGCGTCAGCACGCGATGGCGGCCATGCGTGAAGACATGCAGTTCGTCGCCTTGCCGCACGACATCGGCGCGCAGCGAGCGGCCACCGAAGGCGATGGCCAGGCGCGAGCCCTCGATCCCCGCGAGCGCCAGCGGCGCATGGACGCCGGCATGGTGAAAGCGATAGCCGACGCGCGCGTATTCGAGCTCGACGTCGTGCACGCCGCGCTCCGACTTGAAGATGAGCGTGCGCGTGTAAGTCGTGTTGAGCCGCCAGCCGTGCGTCGAGCTCCACGGATCGGTAGACTCGTGGCGTGCCTCATCCGCCAGCACGCGCGCGCACGCGAATGCGAGCAGCTCATTGCCGACGCGATCGTCGTGGGCATCGTGCGCGAACAGGCGTTCGCGTTCGCGCTCGATCAGGCCGGTGTCGAGCTCGCCGCGCGCGAAGCTCGCGTTGGCGAAGAGTCGCGCGAGAAAGTCGACGTTGTTGGCGACGCCGACGATATGCACCTCGGCGAGCGCCTCCTGCATCCGCGCGATCGCCTGTGCGCGGTCTTCGCCCCAGACGATCAGCTTGGCGATCATCGGGTCGTAGTACGGCGTGATCTCGTCACCGGCGCGCACGCCGGTATCGATCCGCACCGAGGCGGGCGGATTGCCGTGCTGTCCCTCGAACCGCGCGGCGCCCGGTTCACCGAGGTGGACGATGCGACCGATGGATGGAAGGAAACCTTTGTCCGGATTCTCGGCGTAAACGCGCGCCTCGATCGCGTGTCCGCGGATCGCAAGCGATTTCTGGCGATCCGGTCCGGGCAACGGCAATGGCTCGCCGGCGGCCACCCGCAGTTGCCACTCGACCAGATCGTGGCCGGTGATCATCTCGGTGACCGGGTGCTCGACCTGCAGCCGCGTGTTCATCTCCATGAAGAAGAAGTTGCCGTGCGGATCGGCGATGAACTCGACCGTGCCCGCGCCGACATACCCGACAGCCTTCGCGGCGGCGACGGCGGCCTCGCCCATCGCGCGCCGGCGCTCCGGCGTCATGCCCGGCGCAGGCGCCTCTTCGATCACCTTCTGGTGACGACGCTGCACCGAGCAGTCGCGCTCGAACAGGTAGACGGCGTCGCCGAAACTGTCGGCGAAGACCTGGATCTCGATATGGCGCGGGCGCTCGACGTACTTCTCGATCAGCACGCGGTCGTCGCCGAACGAGGCCTTGGCCTCGCGCTGGCACGACTCGAGTGCGGCCAGAAACTCCGTGGTCGCGCTGACAACGCGCATGCCCTTGCCGCCGCCGCCGGCGCTGGCCTTGATCAGCACCGGATAGCCGATCGAATCGGCCTGGCCATGCAGGAAGTCGCGTTCCTGCCGGGACCCGTGGTAGCCCGGCACCAGCGGCACCTTGGCGCGCTCCATCAGCGCTTTGGCCTCGCTCTTGCTGCCCATCGCGTGGATCGCAAACGGCGGCGGTCCGATGAAGACGATGTCGGCGTCAGTACACGCCTGGGCGAACGACTCGTTCTCCGAAAGGAAGCCGTAACCCGGATGGATCGCCTGCGCGCCGCTGTCGCGCGCCGCCAGCAGGATCAGGTCGCCCCGCAGGTAGCTGTCCTTGGCCGGCGCAGGGCCGAGGCGCACGGCTTCATCGGCGAGCGCAACGTGCTGGCTGCCGGCATCGGCATCGGAGTACACCGCGACCGTGCGCACGCCCATCTTTCGCGCCGTGCTGATGACCCGGCAAGAGATCTCTCCGCGGTTCGCGATCAGGATCTTGCGGAACATTCGTTATCCCTTCCTCGCGTACTGCGTCAGGTCGAGCTCGGAGTCCTTGAGCACGGTGAACCATCCTTCCTTCGCATCGAGGAGCAGGTCCAGCCGCAACGGGAAGCGCTGCGCCAGGTCCGGTGGAACATTGCCTTCACGTGCCGACAGGCCCAGCGTCAGCGAGCTGCCCGGAGGAAGGCCCAGCGCGGATTCGCGCATGCGCATGAAGTCGCGCTGTCCCTCGGGCGTCAATGCAAAGATATCCCAGCGCCGTCCGGCCGGGGCCGCTGGCAGGCGCGCATCGCGGTTCACCGGCTCGGCAAGCAGTATCTGGAAGTCGGTCGGTGCACGATCCTTTGGCGCGAGTGTGACTTTCATCGTGACGTGCTTCATCGTCGCGCGCTGGTCGACCAGCGTGGCGGCGCGCAACTGTGCTGGATCGATGGCGAGCACGTCGGCGCGGTCGAAGCGCGCCATCTTCCACATCGTCGACACTGGAATGGAAGTGCAGGCAGCCGCGAGCATGCCGGCCGCGCTCAGTGTTAACAGCGACCGACGCTTCATCGACCGGGCTCCGGTCCCTCGGCACCGAACAGCGCCCTCAGGATGCGCCGGATGAACTGAAACAGTTTCGGCAGCAGCCACAGCGCGAGCAGTACCAGCACACCGACGATCGCGGCCGCGACCCAGGGATAGGTCATCACCAGCCACAGCAGTCCGCCGACGGCGACGTCTTCGGCCAACGAGAGCGCGACGTTGGAAAAGGGCTCGGGCGAGGTGTTCGCCGCGGCCCGCGTGCCCGCCTTGGTGAAGTGGCTGGTCGCTGCCAGCGAGCCACCGAGAATCGCGGCCACCGTGGTCCACGTTGCGCTGTCGAGTCCCCCGAACACGCCGGCCGCCAGCGCGGCCCCGGCCGGGATACGGATGAACGTCTGGATGCCGTCCCAAAGCGTATCGACTCCGGGAATCTTGTCGGCGACGAACTCGACCAGGAACATCACGCCGGCGGCGATCAACACGAACGGATGCTGCAGGATGCTGAGCCCCGACGGCAGGTCGACCCAGCCGGCATATCCGACCAGCCCGACGATCAGCAACACCGCATACAGCCGGATGCCGCTGGCAAACCCCAGCACCGCCGCGAGCGCGATCAGCTGTGTCAGGTCGAGAGAGTCCATCAGGTTGACCGCTGCGCCGTCTACGGGAAAGCCGCCATGCGTTTGTAATCGGATCGGGCGCCCGGCCGCCCGAAGCCCGATCCGCAAACTAATCGGACGAGGTGCACGTGCGACCGCGCAGCGGTCGCGTACACCGAGTCCGCTTGTTTACATTTCTTCATCATCACCGTCCTGCGTCATCATTGCTTCGTACTCGGTGATCCAGCGGGGCTTGCGCTTCTCGAGGAACGCACGCACGCCTTCGCGGCCATCGTCGCTCGTCCGGATGGAGGCAATGCGCTCGGCCGTATCGGCGACGAGGGCATCGTCGATGGGCCGCGCCGCGAGTTCGCGCACCAGGCGCTTGGCTTCCGCCACCGCATGCGCGCTCGTCTGCATCAGGGTTCCGAGTAGCGAGTTGATGCGTACATCGAGTTCTTCGGGCGGCACCAGATCGTGGACCAGCCCGATGCGAAACGCCTCGCCCGCATCGAACTTCTCCGCCGTCAGGAAGTAGCGCCGCGCGGCGTTCACGCCCATGGCGCGGATCACGTAGGGACCGATCGTCGCCGGAATCAGCCCAAGCTTCGTCTCGCTCAGGCAGAAGCTCGCATCGATCGCGGCCACCGCGATGTCGCATACCGACACCAGCCCGACACCGCCGGCGTAGGCGTCGCCGTGCACGCGCGCGATCACCGGCTTGGGGCAGTCGTGGATCGTGCGCAGCATCGTCGCGAGCTTCATTGCATCGTCACGGTTCTCGTCGTGGGAGAAGCCCGCCATGCGTTTCATCCAGGCGAGATCGGCCCCGGCGCAGAAGGCGGGCCCCTTGCCGGCCAGCACGATGGCCCGCACGTCCGGGTCCGCGCCAAGCGACCGGAAGGTCTCGGTCAGGTCAGCGATCGCCGCCTCATTGAAGGCATTGCGCACGGTCTCGCGCGCCATCCAGACGACGGCTACGCGGTGGCTGATGTGAATCTCGAGTGTGGTGGTGGTCATGTCATTGCGCGCCCCGGCCGCACGGTGGGAAGAGAGCGGCGGCGCTGGAACAGTGGGTGTAGGTACTGCATGCTAGTCGAGGTGCTGCCTGAGGAACTGATCGATGCGTCCGAGGGCGTCGGTCCGTGCGGCAGGGTTGCCACCGACGCGAACGCTGCGGCCATCCACGCCGCTGGGGATGTCCTTGAGCGTGCGCACCGGGGTCGAACTGTCGAAGCCATGGTAGCTGTCCGCGTAGCTCACGAACTGGACCACGGCCTGCCGGCGTGCTGCTCGCCAGGCGGCGCACGAGGTCCTCGCACGGCTGCGGCGGGGTCCAGTCGTCGAGCGCGCCGACCAGCAGCAGCAGCGGAACTGCATTTGCGTAGCGCTCGTTCCGGAGCGATGCGGCGCAACTGGGATAAAGCGCAATCGCCGCCACCGGCGCGAGCGGCCATTCGGGACGATGAATCGTCCGCAGTACGGTCGAACCGCCGTTGGACCAGCCGACCAGCGCGACCCGTCGTGGATCGACGTCGGGCTGCGACATCAGCCACTGGAGCGCGATGTTGACGTCCCGGCGCCGCATTGCGACCGTGACGCTGCGCTCGGCGCTGGGCTCGCGACAGGTCGACGTCCTGCCGCGCGCGCCGAAGCTGTCAGGCAGCAGCACGTGCCAGCCCGCGGCGTTCCAGCGGGCGGCATACTCGACGTACCGGGCGTCCATCACACCGCGCGACGTATGAAGGCCGCTGCACCCGTGCAGCGCGACCACCACCGGGCGGCGTCCTGTCACGGGCGCCGGCTGCCACTGCAGGCGCAGTTCCGGTGCAGGCGCCGGTTCCACCGTCGCGAAGGCCGTCGCCGCCGACATCGACGCCAGGCCTGCCGCTGCCAGCAGTCCGCGCAACAGGGCCAACCCGGCCACGAGTCGCCTCGACCGGCACGCGCCGGCCGCCCTCAGGCCGCGGCCCATCGCTTCGCCACTTCCTCGAGCATCACCTCGGTCGCGCCACCGCCGATGGCCAGTACGCGCGCATCGCGCACCAGCCGTTCGATCGGGCTTTCTCGCATGTAACCCATGCCGCCGTGAAATTGCTGGCAGCTGTAGGCGACCTCGTTGACCAGTTCGCCGGTCAGCGCCTTGAGCATGGAAATCTCGCGCACGGCGTCACGCTGCTGGTCGACGAGCCACGCGCAGTGATAGAGCAACTGCCGCGCGGCCTCGGTCTTCGATGCCAGCATGGCGAGACGCTGGCGGATCGTCTGCTTGTTCCACAGCGGAGCGCCAAAGGCCTTGCGCTCGTTCACGTAACGATGCGTCAGGTCCAGCATCGTCAGGCAATGTCCGATCGCCATGCTGCCCAGCGCGATGCGCTCGGTCTGGAAATTGCGCATGATCGCGTGGAAGCCGCCATTTTCTGCACCGATCAGATGTGACGCCGGTACGCGGCAGTCTTCGAACACCAGTTCGGCAGTGTCGGACGCGAGCCACCCCTGCTTGCTGAGCGCGCGGCCGACGCGGAACCCGGGCGTGCCGCGCTCGACCGCAAAGATCGAGAGGCCGCGCGAGCCTCTGGCGTTCGGGTCGGTGCGTGCGGCGACGAACACGAGGTCGGCCAGCACGCCGTTGGTGATGAACATCTTGCTGCCATTGAGCACCCAGTGGTCGCCGTCGCGATCATTCACACGCTGAGCGCGCGTGCGGATCGCCGCGACGTCGGAGCCGGCGTCAGGCTCGGTGACCGCGACGGCCGTGATCAGTTCGCCGGCGATGATCCGCGGCAGCCAGCGTGCCTTCTGCTCGGGCGAGCCGCCGTGCGCCAGATGCGGGCTCGCCATGTCGGTGTGGACCAGCACGGTGATGATGAAACCGCCCGAGGTGGAACGCGACAGCGCCTCCTGGAACACGACGTTGGTCGTCATGTCGGCCTCGGCACCGCCGTGCTGCGCCGGGTACATCATGCCGAGCCAGCCGAGTGCTCCCATTTTGCGCAGGACCTCGCGCGGCGTGCTGCCTGCCTCATCCCAGGCCAGCGCGTGCGGCTCGACCTCGGCGGCGACGAAGCGCGCAACCTGGCGGCGCAGTTCTTCGTGCTCGGGGCGCGAATACACGCTGCTGGGCATACTCTCGCGTTCCGCCATACGCTGGCGCAGTTACATCCGGAACACGCCGAAGGTCGTGTCCGGGATCGGCGCGTTCAGCGCGGCGCTCAGTGCGAGGGCCAGCGTCTCGCGCGTGTCGAGCGGATCGATGACGCCGTCGTCCCACAGGCGGGCGGTGGCGTAGTACGGATGGCCCTGGTGCTCGTACTGCGCAAGGATCGGCGCCTTGAACTTCTTCTCGTCCTCCGCGCTCCAGCTGCCGCCCTTGGCCTCGAGGTTGTCGCGCCGGACCGTCGCGAGCACGCTCGCGGCCTGTTCGCCGCCCATCACGCTGATGCGCGCGTTCGGCCACATCCAGACGAAGCGCGGGCCGAAGGCGCGGCCACACATGCCGTAGTTGCCGGCGCCGAAGCTGCCGCCGATGATCACGGTGAACTTCGGCACCTGCGCGCAACTCACCGCGGTCACCATCTTGGCGCCGTGTCGCGCGATGCCTTCGTTCTCGACCTTGCGTCCGACCATGAAGCCGGTGATGTTCTGCAGGAAGATGAGCGGCACCTTGCGCTGGCAGCACAGTTCGATGAAGTGCGCGCCCTTTTGTGCGCTCTCGGAGAACAGGATGCCGTTGTTGGCGACGATGCCGACCGGCATGCCGTGGATCCACGCGAAGCCGGTCACCAGCGTCGACCCGAAGCGCGCTTTCCACTCGTCGAACTCGGAAGCATCGACGATGCGGGCAATGACCTCGCGCACGTCGTAGGGCTTGCGCGTGTCGGTCGGAATGACGCCGTAAAGTTCCGCCGGTGCGTGGTGCGGCGCGCGCGGCTCGCGCAGCTGCATCTGCTTCGGCTTGACGTAGTTGGTCGTTGCCAGGATGCGACGTGCCAGTGCCAGCGCATGGGCGTCACTCGACGCCAGGTGATCGGCCACGCCCGACAGCCGCGTATGAACGTCGCCGCCACCGAGATCCTCCGCCGTGACGACTTCGCCGGTGGCTGCCTTCACCAGGGGCGGTCCGCCGAGGAAGATCGTGCCCTGGTTGGCGACGATGATCGACTCGTCCGACATCGCCGGCACATAGGCGCCGCCGGCCGTGCACGAACCCAGCACGACGGCGATCTGCGGGATGCCGGCCGCTGACAGCGTCGCCTGGTTGTAGAAGATGCGGCCGAAGTGCTCGCGGTCCGGGAACACGTCGTCCTGGTTCGGCAGATTGGCGCCGCCCGAGTCGACCAGGTAGATGCACGGCAGTCGGTTCTCGCGCGCGATCTCCTGTGCACGCAGGTGTTTCTTCACCGTTATCGGGTAGTAGGTGCCGCCCTTGACGGTCGCGTCGTTGCAGACGATCACGCACTCGCGGCCCGACACACGCCCGACGCCGGTGATGATGCCGGCCGAGGGCGCGGCCCCGTCATACATCTCCCATGCGGCGAGCTGCGACAGTTCAAGGAACGGCGTGCCCGGATCGAGCAGCAGCTGCACCCGGTCGCGCGGCAACAGCTTGCCGCGGGCCGCATGCTTGGCGCGCGCCTCGGCGCCGCCGCCGGCAGACACCTGCGTGATCTTCGTCTTCAGGTCGGCCGCCTGCGCATTCATCGCCTCGGCGTTCGCCTTGAACTCCGGGCTGCGCGGATTGAGCCGGGTCTCCAGGATCGTCATTGTTCGTGTCCGGATGGGTCGACAACGCCGTCCGGCGTCGTCAGGCGAATGGTAGCCGTGCGGCTCAACCGTGCGTGATGGGCGCGACGTGTGCGACCGAGGTGGCCTGGTGGCGGCGAAAGTGAACGATCGCCAGCACCAGAGCCGTGAATGACAGCACGGCCGACATGAAAAACGGCGCGCCGATGCGCCAGTCCCCGGCGGGTAAATGGCTGACGCCCGCGAGCAGCGGCGTGCCGATGAAGGGGGCGGCCACGGCCATCAGCGCACTGAGCGAAGTCAGCGACCCCATGGCCAGGCCCTGTTCGCCGGGGTCCGTCGCCTTGGAGACGATCGCGCTCAGGGCCGGCCCGACTGCGAAGGCCAGCACGTTGGCGACGATCACCGCGTACATCATCCAGCCGACGGTCGTCAGTCCGTAGGCGACATAGGCCAGCGTGCCCGAAGCGAGCCCGGCCAGCACGACGCGACGCTCGCCCAGCGTCCTCATCAGCCAGCCCAGCAGTCCGCCCTGGACCAGCGCGGCCATCATGCCGACCGCGAACAGCGAAAGTCCGGTCTCGCGCGGCCCCCAGCCAAAGCGGAAATCGGTGAAAAGGACCCAGGTGCTGTGCAGGATGAACTGCGCCAGATTGGCCACGGCGATCACCGCCACCAGCACGCCGACCGTGCGCAGCTTCGCCAGGCCGCGCAGCGACGTGATCGGGTTCGCACGCTTCCACTGCAGCGGCTTGCGCCGTTCGGCCGGCAGCGACTCGGGCACCACCAGCAAACCATAGAGAAAGTTGAGGGCCGACAGGCCGGCCGCCACGTAGAACGGCAAGCGGATGTCGATGCTGCCGAGCAGCCCGCCGACCATCGGTCCGACGATGTAGCCGATGCCGAACGCCGCGCCGATGAGACCGAAACTCTTCGCGCGGTTCTCCGGCGTGGTCAGGTCGGCCACATAGGCGTTGGCGACGGCAAAGTTGGCCGCGAGCACGCCGCCGAGCACGCGCGCCAGCAGCAGGCCTGTCAGCGAGGTGGCCAGCGCAGAGAGCAGGAACATCGTCCCCAGGCCGAAGATCGATCCGAGCAGGACCGGGCGCCGGCCGAAGCGGTCCGACAGCGCACCGAGGAACGGCGAACAGAAGAACTGCGTCAGGCCGAAGGTGACGATCATCGCGCCGTACCAGTAGGTCTGGGCGTCGCGACTGGTGGTGAACTCGCCCACGAGTGCCGGCAGCACGGGCAGCAGCAGGCCGAAGCCCATCACGTCGAGCAGCAGCGTGATGAGGATGAAGACGATGGCGGGACGGCGCTTCATGTGTTGCAGGGTCAGCGGGCGTAGACGGTCGCTTCGCTCCAGCCCAGCCCGTTCATGTCGTCGACGCGAAACTTCGCGTCGGACGGCATCACGAACTCGTCGAGCTGTGGCGGCTTGACCGCGGTTCCGCTCAGCATCGCATGGGCCTGGCCGCGGTGATGGACCTGGTGGGTGATGAGGTGCAGCAGCACGTCGCGCGCACGGTCCCGCTGCACGAAACTCCCGCGATCCATGTCGATCATCTCGTCGAGCGCGGCGTCATCGGCACGTTCGCACCAGTCGATCAGGCGCTGATCCGAGGTGACCTGTGCGGCGGCCAGTGCGGGCATCGTGTCGAATGGTGTCTCGGAATTCCACGCCCGCGCCATGTCCGCTTCGCGGTAGAGCGCGGCGATGTAGTACCAGTCGACGATCAGGATGTGATTGAGTGTGGCCCACAGGCTGGGAAAGAAGCCCGTGCGCGGCGCCTTGAACTCTTCCGGCGCAAGTTGCAGGCAGGCCGCGTGCAGGCGAAAGTTGGCGAGCCGGTTGGCATGCGCGAGGGTGCGCATGCTCTGCTGCAAGGGGCTGGAATCCACTGCGATTTCGCCTCAGGGGGACGGCATCACCGATACGCCCGGCTCGCTCAGGCAGCGCGTCAGCCACTCGCGTACCGACGGGTAGGACGCGAGGTCGAAGCCGCCGTCCTCGGCCACGTGCGTGTAGGCAAAGAGCGCGAGGTCCGCCAGGCTCAGTCGGTCGCCGGCAAAGTAGTCGTGGTCGGCGAGATGCTGCTCCATCACGCCAAGCGCGCGGTGGCCGCGTGCCAGCAGATCCGGCAAGCGGGGATCGTCGTGCCGCTTCAGAAAGGCGCGGATGAAGCGCGCCACCGCGATCGCCGTCTCGTGGGAGTACTGCTCGAAGAACATCCACTGCAGCATGCGTGCGCGCTGCAGCCGGTCACCGGGGATCAGCGCGGTGTCCTCACCGAAGTACCAGAGAATGGCGTTCGACTCGGGCAGCGCGGTGCCGTCGTCGAGCACGACGACCGGCACCTTGCCGTTGGGGTTCAGCCGCAGGAATTCCGGCGTGCGTGTTTCTCCGGTCAGCACGTCGATCTCGCGCCATTCGTAGAGGTGCGACGTGATGTCGAGCACCATGCGCACCTTGTGGCAGTTGCCCGACGTGCTCGTCCCGTACACGGTGATCGTCATCGCTGTTCCTAGAACGGCCCGGTCGTGATCCAGCGCTCGACCTGGGCGAATCGATCGTGGCCCCAGAACATCTCGCCATCGACGAACAACGCCGGCGCGCCGAATACACCGCGAGCAATCGCCTGCTCGACTTCGGTGCGCAGTGCGTTCTTGATCGAGTCTTCCTGTATTCCGGCGGCCAGTTTCGCGACGTCGATGCCGATGCCCTTGGCCAGCTCCATCACCACCGTCGTGTCACTGATGTTGCGATCCGCCACGAACAGCGCGCGAAAGACCGCGTGTATGAACGGCCCCACCTGTGCTGGCTGCTCGCGCTGCAGCCACAGCACCGCGCGTGCCGCTGCGACCGCGCCGACCGGAAAGACCGTCGGATGCCGGTAGTGCACGCCGACGAAGGCTGCCGAGCGCGCAAAGTCACGTACCGAATAGCGTGCTTTCGGTCCATAGCCCTCGGTGAGCGGCGTGCCGCCCGAGGCCTTGAACACCACGCCCAAAAGGATCGGTCGCCAGCGCAGTTCGCGTCCGTGCCGTTCGGCGAGCGCCTCGATCTCTTCGGAAGCGATGTACGAGTAAGGCGACGAAAAGTCGAAGTAGAAGTCGAGCGCGGCGGCCATGGTCGAAGTCGGGCGAATTCCCGAGAACCCGGATGTTACGTGCTGGGCCGTCCGACTTCAGCCCAACGGCGCCGCATGCACTCGGCAGGTGTAACGCATGTCAATCATTCCGCCCTCGGCGTGCGAATCGAACAGTGCACGCAGCGCCGCCATCAACTCGGCATGGCGCGGTTGGCCGGGCGCCGGCAGATAGGACGCGGAGCCGGCCAGTGCCGCCAGCATTGACCAGTCCATACGCCGCTGATGGCGAAACTCCGCGACCGGCGGTACCCGTCCGTCGAAGTACACCGGGATCGCGTCGGTGCCCTGGTGCCGGTAACGGATCGCGAGGTAATCGTTGCCGAACTCCACCAGCAGCGCGTCGTAGCCGGCCAGGAAGGGTGTGGCGGCCGTATCGCGATCGTTCCAGATCAGTGCAGCCCAGCCACCGGGTCGCAGGATGCGCAGCGACTCTGCGCGGAATCGCCTGGGGTCGAACCAGTGGAACGCCTGCGCGGCGATCACGAGATCGACCGCGCCGTCCGTAAGCCCGGTCGCGTCCGCCGTGCCGTCACGGGCCTCGTAGTTCGCGTGGCGCGCGAGGAATTCGGTGCTGGCAGCGCGCATCGGCGCATTCGGTTCGATGCCGATCACGCGATGACCGGCCGCCAGAAACGGCTCGGCCGAGAGGCCCGTGCCCACGCCGATGTCGGCAATCACGCCCCGGTTGGGCAAAGCCGGCAAGGCGCCGATGCGTTCCAGATGCGCGACGACTTCATGCGGATAGCGCGGCCGACCCGCAAGATAGGCCTCGACGCGGTCGGAGAATCGTTCAGTCGAGTCGGCGCCGCTCATCGTGCGCGTACTAATCCATCACGGCATCGAGTCCGCGGTGCAGCCCGGTCAGGGTCGGAACCTTGCGGATCGCCAGCAGGGCGCCATCGACGTAGGGCTCCGCGCTGGAGCCCGCGTGATGCGCAAGGTGCAGGCGCTGTCCCGCTGCACCGAACACCGCCTCCACTCCAATCACATAGCCGGGAAGGCGCACCGAGTGAACCTGCACGCCATTGAGCGTTGCGCCGCGCGCCTCTCGCGGTCCGCGTACCTGGTCTAGCGGCACACCCGGGTCCGGCGCCTTGACCTGACCGAGCCGAAACGCCAGTTCGCGCGCCGTGCCGGACGGCGCATCCGGCTTGTCTTCATGCGCGTAGTCGATGATCTCGAAGTGATCTAAATAGCGTGCCGCAATCTCCGCGAAACGCTGCAGCAGCACGACCGTGAGAGCGAAGTTGCCACAGGCCAGCACGCCGCGCCCCCGTGCCCGCGCGACCCCGTCGATCTCGGCGTAGTCGACGTCGCTCAGGCCAGACGTGCCGACCACCACATGAGCGCCCGCCTCCAGCGCGGCGAGTATGTTTGCCTTGGCTCCTGCCGGCTTGGTGAACTCGACGAACACATCGCATGGCGTTGCGAGCGCCTCGGCCGCAGACGCATGCACCGGAGCGGACAGTGCAGGCTCACCGAGAACGGCGCCCAGCGTCTGCCCCGCCGTCGTGCGCGCGATCGCTGCGACGAGTTGAAGATCCCCGCTCCTTGCGATGCCGCGCGCGAGCGCCGAGCCCGCCCATCCCGTTGCTCCCGCCAGTATCACGCGCATGCTGTCTCCATCAGAATTTGTACCCGGGGCGGGCGACATGCGGTGCCGTGTCTTTGCACACGCGGCGGGCGCCGGGCCGCCCCGAGCCCGCTACAAGTTTCGCGCAATCAGGATGCGCTGGATGTCGCTGGTGCCTTCGTAGATCTGGCAGACGCGCACATCGCGGTAAATGCGTTCGACCGGAAAGTCGCTCACGTAGCCGTAGCCGCCGTGGATCTGGATCGCATCGGAGCAGACCCGCTCGGCCATTTCCGACGCAAAGAGTTTCGCCATGGCGGCCTGCTTGAGGCACGGCTGCCCGGCATCCTTCAGCGCAGCGGCGTGGTGGATGAGTTGCCGCGCCGCCTCGATTTGCGTGGCCATGTCGGCCAGTCGGAACTGCACCGCCTGGTGATCGAAGATCGGCTGCCCGAACGCGACGCGTTCGCGGGCGTATTTCAATGCGGCTTCGTAGGCTGCGCGCGCCATGCCGAGCGATTGCGCGGCAATGCCGATGCGCCCGCCCTCCAGGCCGGACAGCGCGATCCGGTAGCCCGTGCCTTCGTCGCCGATCAGGTTGGCGGCGGGCACGCGGCAGTTCTCGAACAGGATCTGCGCGGTGTCGGAGGCGTGCTGCCCGAGCTTCTCCTCGATGCGTGCCACCACGTAGCCCGGCGTCGAGGTCTCGACGATGAATGCGCTGATGCCGCGCTTGCCGGCCGCCTTGTCGGTCACCGCCAGCACGATCGCGATATCGGCATGCTTGCCGCTGGTGATGAACTGCTTCACGCCGTTCAGGATCCAGTGGTCGCCGTCGCGCACGGCGGTCGTGCGCAACCCGGACGCTTCTGACCCCACATGCGGTTCGGTCAGGCAGAACGCGCCCAGGTACTCGCCGCGCGCGAGCGGGACCAGGTAGCGCTGCTTCTGCTCCTCGCTCGCCCAGGCCATCAGGATCGAGCAGACCGGGCAGTTGTTGACGCTGATGATGGTCGAGGTCGCTCCGTCGCCGGCGGCAATCTCTTCGAGGGCCACCGCCAGTGCGGAGTAGTCCATGCCGGCGCCGCCATATTCCTCCGGCACGGCAATGCCGAAGGTGCCGAGCGCCGCCAGTTCCTTCAGTGCTTCCTTTGGAAACGTGGCCTTGCGGTCCCACTCGGCGGCGTGGGGGGCGAGTCGATTGGAAGCGAAGTCGCGCAGTGCCTCGCGCAGCAGAAGATGCTCTTCAGCCAGCATTGCCCGGCTTCGACGTGGGATTCGGATCAGCGTCCGGCGCCATGAGCACGCGACGCTCGCCGAAAGAGATCCACGACGGTCGCTGGCGCAGCACGAGTGCCACGATGCCGCCGGCCACCATCGCGCCGACGAGCAGCGGCCCGCCGCCGACGATGCCGGTCGTTATCAGGGCATTGGAGAAGCAGCGCAGCGCGCTGTGCGCCGGGCACCAGAGCCAGGCGATCAGCGTCGTGATCGCGATCCAGGTCAGCAGTGCAACCAGCAATGCACGCGACATGGACTGCTCCATGTTGGTGACGCGCGTCGCCGCCCGGATGTACGACAGCACCGCGAACAGCATCGCCAGGAGGCCGGGAATCGCGATGAACAGCCAGCTCTCCATGCCGGCCTCGTTGGCAAAGCTGCGCATGACCGGTTCGATGATGGCAATCGCCAGCCAGCTGCAGATGCCGTACACGAGCACGATGAAGACCTGCAGTGGCATCTCAGCATGTGTCCTGTGGATTGCGAACGGCGCGGGAAAATGGCATCACGTCAGCTCCAGGCCCGTCGACGTGCGGTCACTTCGATCTCGATCTTCATGCGCGCATCGACCAGGCCGCAGACGATGGCGGTCGCAGCGGGACGCGCGGTACCGAAGTACTTTCCGAACACCGGCGCTACCTGCTCGAAGAGCGCCGCATCGGTCAGGAAGTAGCGCACGCGCACGACATCGTCGAGTGACGAGCCGGCCTGTTCGAGCGCGGAAGCGATGTTGCGAAAGCACTGGTGGGTCTGCGCAGTGGCGTCGGGATCGATCGTCATCGCAGCGTAGTCGAAGCCCGTCGTTCCCGCGACGTGCACGTAATCGCCCTCGACGACGGCGCGGCTGTAGCCGGCCACAGCCTCGAACGCGGAACCCGAAGAGATCAGTCGCTTGTCGTTCATCGATCTACCAGGACAGCTGCTCGCCATTGAAGTTGAGGAACTTGCCGTTTTGCGATGCATTGGCCGATGCCAGTACGCGCCGCATTCCGGCCACGCTGGTCGCGGCGTCGATGTCCGCGCCGGCGCCGCCCATCTCGGTGCGCACCCAGCCCGGGTGAAATGCGATGCACACGATGCCGTGCGGGCCGAGTTCCAGGCTCATCGCGCGCAACGCCGCATTGGCCGCCGCCTTGCTCGCACGATACAGCCATCCCGATGTACTGCTCATCAGCGAGATGGAACCCATGCGGCTGGAGATGAGCGCGAGCTTGCCGCCGGCCGCGGCCAGCCCCGGCACGAGCTGCGGGATCAGCTGCATCGGCGCTCGCACGTTCGTATGCATCACGGCGTCGAAGTCGAGTCCGCCGGGCGTGGCAATGGCGCTGGTGCGCGGCCCATAGACCCCGGCGTTGTAGATCGCTACATCGATCTTTTCGCCATGCAGCTGCACGCCGAACTCGGCCACCGTCGCTTCATCGACGACATCGAGCAGCAGCGGCTTGGCACCCAGCTCGCGCAACCTCGCGGTGTCCTCGGCCCGGCGCACGGTGGCGACGACCCGCGCCCCGTCAGCCGCGTACTGGCGGGCGAACTCCAGCCCGATACCACGCGATGCGCCGATGATGAGGACGGTGGCCATGGCGCGATGTCAGCGTTGCGCCAGTGCGAGACGGGTCGCCAGGCCCGCGAACAACGCGGCGCCCAATCCGTTCAGGACGCGCCGCACCGTCGGCCGCGTGCCCACGCGCCGCAGCCGCTGCGCGAGGGCCACGAGCAGCAGCAGAAAGAGGGTGCCGTTGAAGATGAACACGGCACCGAGGAACAGGAAGGCCAAAGGCTTGTTCGGCGCATCCGCGCCGATGAACTGCGGCAGCAGTGCCATGAAGAACAGTGCCACCTTCGGATTGAGCACGTTGGTCAGGAAACCCTGGATGAAGATGCGCGACTGCGGTGTCGACACGGGCAGCGCAATGGCTTCGGCGGGCCGAACCGGCTGCCATGCCGAACGGGCCATGCCCCACGCCAGCCACAACAGGTAGAGCGCGCCAGCCCACTTGATCACGGTGAACGCCCAGGCCGAGGCCGCGAGCAACGCCGCCAGTCCGAGCGCAGCGGCCAGCGCGTGCACGGCGCACCCGGCACTGATGCCGAGCGCCGCCGCGACGCCGCCCCGCGCACCGTGCTGCAGCGTGCGCGTCACGGTGTACGCCATGTCGACGCCCGGAGTGGCATTGAGCACCAGCCCGGTGACAACGAACAGACCAAGGTCCTGTACGCCGAGCATCGTCAATCGGGCCGGGTGGTCGAGAGCTTGCGCAGACGCATCAGCGGTTATCTGTGTCCAGGGTCGACGGCCCCCCGCGCGACGTCATAGCAGCTCCAGCGCGAGGGCTCGACCGCCCACCTGGAGATTCACAGGATCTCCAGGCAGGGCGGTCGCTTCGCCGCCGCCGATGCACAGCGCTGCCACGCCACGTTTGCCGCCGGTCTTGCGGAGTGCGCCCAGCAAGGTGACGACGATACGGGCGCCGGACGCGCCGATCGGATGGCCGAGTGCGCAGGCGCCGCCATGGATGTTGACCTTGTCGTGCGGCAGCTTGAGTTCGCGCATTGCCGCCATCGTCACGGCCGCAAAGGCCTCGTTGACCTCCCAGAGATCGACGTCCCCGGGCTTCCAGCCGGTCTTTTCCAGCACCTTGTTGATGGCGCCGATCGGCGCGGTCGTAAACCAGTCCGGCGCCTGCGCATGCACGGCGTGCGCGCGGATGCGTGCGATCGGCTTGCGGTCCGACTTGGCGGCAGTCGACTGGCGCATCAGCACCAGCGCCGCCGCGCCGTCGGAAATCGACGATGCATTGGCGGCGGTGATCGTGCCGTCCTTCTTGAAGGCGGGCTTCAGCCCCGGAATCTTGTCGAGCTTGGCCTTGAATGGCTGCTCATCCTTGTCGATCGAGACCTCGCCGCCCTTGCCTGCGACTTTCACCGGAGCGATCTCCCAGGCAAAGCTGCCGTCGGTGTTGGCCTTCAAGGCGCGCTCGGTCGAGGCAATCGCGAAAGCGTCCTGTTCCTCCCGCGTGAAGCTGTACTTCGTGACGCACTGCTCGGCAAACACACCCATCGCCTTGCCGCGCTCGTAGGCGTCTTCCAGGCCGTCGAGCGCCATGTGGTCGTACGTCGTGAAGGCGCCGTAACGGTAGCCGCGGCGCGAGCCGACCAGCAGGTGGGGCGCGTTGGTCATGCTCTCCATGCCGCCGGCGAGCACGACATCGGCGCTTCCGGCCACGAGCATGTCGTGCGCAAACATCATCGCGCGCATGCCCGAGCCGCACATCTTCGACAGGGTGACCGCGCCCACCGACTGCGGCAGTCCGGCGCCCAGCACCGCCTGGCGCGCCGGCGCCTGGCCCTGGCCGGCCATCAGGCAGCAGCCCATCAGGGCTTCGTCGATGGCATCGCCGGCGATCCCGGCGCGGTCCACGGCGGCACGGATGGCGACCGCGCCGAGCTGGGTGGCCTGCAACGACGTGAAATCACCCAGCAATCCGCCTATCGGCGTGCGGGCGGCGGAAACAATGACGATCGGATCGTTCATGGCTTCTCCTCAGTGAACTTCGAATTCTGACGCAAAGCGGCGCCGGAAACGGCGCTCGGGAGGGTACGGGAACACGTCTTCCAGGTGCCCGGCCTGGATGCGTTCCTTGCGCGCGTTCCAGAAGGCCGGCGCCAGCAGGTCGGCATGGTGCTTCAGGAAGGCGGCGCGGATGCGGTCATCGCCAAGCAGGAACGTGCCCCACTGCTCGGGAAACATGTCGCGCTTTTCCACGCGGTACCAGGCCTCCGCGTTCATCTCGTCGTCGTCGTACTGCGACTGGGGCACCGTGCGGAAATTGCAGTCGGTCATGTACTCGATCTCGTCGTAGTCGTAGAACACGACCCGGTTCAGGCGCGTAACGCCGAAGTTCTTGTACAGCATGTCGCCCGGGAAGATATTGGCGGCCGCCAGCTCCTTGATCGCATTACCGTATTCGAGGATCGCGTGGTCGAGGTCGGCATCGGACGCCTTCGCGAGATACAGGTTGAGCGGAGTCATGCGCCGTTCGATGTAGACATGCCGGATCGTCACCGTGCCGTCGCCGAATTCGAGCTGACTCGGACAGTAGGTGCGAAGTTCCTCGATCAGCTGGGACGAGCACCGTGCACGCGGCAGCGTCACCTGCGAGTACTCCCAGGTGTCGGCCATGCGTCCGACGCGATCGTGCATTTTCACCAGCTGGTATTTGCCCATGATCTGCTGGCGATCGGTGTCCTTCGGATGCGGGATCACATCCTTGATCACCTTGAACACGTAGGGGTAGGACGGCAGGGTGAACACCGACATCACCAGGCCCTTGATGCCGGGCGCAATGACGAAGGAGTCGGTCGAGTGCTTCAGGTGATGCAGGAAGTCACGATAGAAGAGCGTCTTGCCCTGCTTGGCGAGCCCGACCATCGTGAACAGTTCCGACGGCGGCTTGTGCGGCAATATGGTGCGCAGGAAGTCGATGTAAGCCGAGGGCGCTTCCATGTCGACGAGGAAGTAAGCGCGCGTGAACGAGAACAGCGTTGCCAGCAGGTCGGTGGTGAACAGCGCCGTGTCCAGGAAGAGCTGCCCGCGCGAGTTGCGCAGGATCGGTACTGCGAGCGGGGTGATGCGCGTGCCGTTGATCACGCGGCCGACGATGTAGGCGCCCTTGTTGCGGAAGAACAGCGACGACAGGATCTGGATCTGGCAATCGGGCTCCATGTGCCACGGGCGCCGGAACGCCTCGCCGCTGCGATGCGCCTCGCACACCGCACGCACGATCAGCCTGAGATCGCGCTCGACGTCCTCCCAGCGGCACGCCAGCCCGGCGTCAATGACGATCTGTCGCAGCGTCGCGCGCAGGCCCGCGGATGGGTAGTAGCTGCGATACGACGGCGGGTCCGAATCCATGTAATCGGTCGCCACGCCGGGCCGCACAAACAGGAACTGGTTACGGTAGTACTCGCGATGCAGCAGCTTGGTGCAGACCGAATTGAAGAAGGTCTCTGCACACTCCGGCTGGCGGTGCTCGGCGAGGAGCGTGACGTACTGCTGCTTGACCGCCTGCCACAGCGCGTCGCGCTCGGCATCCTCGAGCGAGGCAAGGTCGAACTCGCGCTCGATGCGGGCCACGGCCTCGAGCACGCGCTGGTCGTAAAAATCGATGCGTTCGCGCGCCCGCGTCCGCATCGTCTGCCAGTTGCCGTTCTCGTACAGCGGTTTGGCCTGCTGCGCGACGTAACGAAACAGGCGGTAGTGCCGGTTGAAACCGTCGAGGATCGCGTGCGCAATGCGCGCAGGCGAAGGCATCGAACGGTCGAAGACCACATCGGCAACGGCGGACATTTTTGCTGTGGCGAGTTCTACTGGGGTGAATGCCGCGGCGTTGCCGCAAGCCAGATCGCGAGCGCCCCGAACGCGCTACCGAGCACCCATCGCTGCACGCGCAGCCAGCCGGGCCGCCGCGCGATCCACACCGACAGCGCCCCCGCGACGGTGACCAGCGCACCGTCGACCGTGGTCGAGACCGTCACGTGAACGACCCCCAGTGCCAGGCTCTGCAACAGCACCGGCCCGCTGGCCGGATCGACAAACTGCGGGAAGAGCGACAGATAGAACACCGCCACCTTGGGATTCACCACCGACGCGGTCAGCGACTGGCGGAACAGCACGCGGTCCGGGACCGGGTCGAGCGGCTGCGGCGTGAAGCTGAAGCCGCTGCCACGCAGCGTGCTCCAGGCCAGCCACAGCAGGTAGGCCGCGCCGGCCAGCTTGATGGCTTCGAAGGCGGCGGGCAGTGCCAGCAGCAGCGCCGACAGACCGAGAGCCGCCGCGATCAGGTGCACCAGCACTCCGGCCATCACGCCGATCAGCGAGAAGTAGCCGGCGCGCCGTCCCTGAGTGAGCGTGCGCGAGATCAGGTAGATCCACACCGGGCCGGGTGTCAACGCCAGCAGCAGGACTGCCAGCGCGAACAACGCCAGCTTGTCGAAGCCGAGCCCGAAGACCGTCACCGTACCCACTCCCAGTGCTGTTCGCGCACTTCCGGGCCCCATTCGGTGGAGGGCCGTTCGAGCACCTTGCGAAAGCCGAACTCTTCATACAGGTGGCGCGCTGCATGCAGGGCGTCGAACGTACCGAGCCGCACGCGCGCATAACGTGCCGTCGCGAAGTCCATCGCGGCCTGCATCATGCGCCGCCCCATGCCCTTGCCACGCAACGTATCGGCCATGATGAACCATCGCAGCTGGGCCTGCGTCGGATCGGCACTCGCGCCGCCGTCGATGACGATGGTGCCGACGACCTGTCCGCTGTCGACGGCGACCCAGACGCCATCTCGCTGCGCGTTATAGCGGGACAGGAATCCGGCGATGTCCGCCATGCGGCCGGCCTCGAAGATACACGCCGAAGCCGTGCTCGCGTGCGTAGTACTGCGACTGCAGAGCGGCGCTGGAGGCCAGTGCACCGGGCAGCAGGCACGGAAGCAGGCGTGGCCCGCAGTCGATCGGACTGAGCGCCCGATCGAACGGATAGAGCAGTTCGAACCGCTCGAGATCGACTTCCAGTCTCTCATCGAAGTCGCGCCCGAAGGTGGCCAGCTCGCGTGTGAAGTAGCGGCGGTGGCCGTCCTTCCAGTCCGCGAGCGTGCGGTCGCCTTCACCTTCGTCCCATGCAAACGCAGCGTCGACGTCGGCGAAGGCCCGACGTTCGAGCACGGTCGTGCGGATCACCGCGCGCGGCGTGCCGTCGTGCTCGGTCAGCACCGAGTAGCCGGCCGGAACCGGCTTGACCTGCGGCATCTGGTCGTTGAATTCAGCCAGTCCAGCGGTGGCCCGCTTGGGCCCGTGCAGCACCAGTTCGACGAGTTCGTGTGCCAGCGCCGGTGTGTCGCCGAAGTACCAGGCCTGGTAGGGCGTCGCCGGGTCGAGGCGGGTGGCAATGCAGAAGTCGGTCCAGACCTGCTGCACGGCGGCGGATTTCTCGACTGAATTGTCGAGCGAGAGCACGTCGTTCATGTCGGGCGACTCAGGCCTGGAGGTCGAACAGCATGCAAGTGGTCGTGCCATGCGAGTACAGCCGGCCCTCGGAATCGACCAGTCGACCTTCGGCCGTCGCCATGCGGCGCCCGCTGGCGATCACCTTGCCTTCTGCGCGGACCGGTCCGGTCGACTCTGTCAGCGGGCGCACGCAGTGGATCTTGAACTCGAGCGTCGTATAGGCGCGTCCCGCCTCGCACAGCGTCTGCACCGCGCAGCCCATCGCGGAGTCGAGCAGCGTGGCATGGTAGCCACCGTGGACGGTGGCGATCGGGTTGTAGTGCGCATGCGTGGGCCGGCCCTGGAACACGGCCCGGCCGGGATCGGCCTCGATCAGGTAGAAGTCGAGCGTCTGCGAGATCGGCGCAGTCGGGAGCTCGCCGCGAATCATCCGGCGCAGGAACTCGAGGCCGCTGATGTGCTTCAGCGTGTCGGCGTCAGCCTGGCCCGGCGGCTTGAACCCGGCCTTGAGTTGATCGAGGTGCTGTTGCCATGGATGCATGGTGTCGGCCTACATCGTCTCTGCAAACAACTCGCGCCCGATCAGCATCCGGCGAATTTCCGATGTGCCTGCTCCAATCTCGTAGAGCTTGGCATCCCGCCACAGGCGGCCGGTGGGGTAATCGTTGATGTAGCCGTTGCCGCCGAGTGCCTGGATCGCTTCACCGGCCATCCAGGTGGCTCGCTCCGAGGCGAACAGGATGGCACCGGCGGCATCCTTGCGGATGTGGCGCACGGTGTCGGGGGTGGCGCGGTCGCACGCGCGGCCGACCTCATAGACGTAGGCGCGGCACGCCATCATCGTCGTGTACATGTCCGCAAGCTTGCCCTGCATCAGCTGGAACTCGCCGATCGACTGGCCGAACTGCTGCCGGTCGTGCACGTAGGGAACGACGGCGTCCATGCAGGCGGCCATGATGCCGAGCGGCCCGCCCGACAGCACCGCGCGCTCGAAGTCCAGCCCGCTCATCAGCACCTTCGCGCCGCCACCCTCCGCGCCGAGCACGTTCTCGGCCGGCACCTCGACGTCCTGGAACACGAGTTCGCCGGTGTGCGAGCCGCGCATGCCGAGCTTGTCGAGCTTCTGCGCCACCGAAAATCCCTTCATGCCCTTCTCGACGATGAAGGTCGTCATGCCGCGCGCGCCCATCTGCGGATCGGTCTTGGCGTAGACGACCAGCGTGTCGCAGTCGGGCCCGTTGGTGATCCACATCTTGGTGCCGTTGAGCACGTAGCGATCGCCCTTGAAGTCAGCGCGCATCTTCATGCTGACCACGTCCGAGCCGGCGTTCGGCTCGCTCATCGCCAGTGCACCGACGTGCTCGCCGCTGACGAGCTTCGGCAGGTACTTCCGCTTCTGCGCGGCATTGCCGTTGCGCTTGATCTGGTTGACGCACAGGTTCGAGTGCGCGCCGTACGACAGCCCGATCGAGGCGCTGGCGCGCGAGATCTCTTCCATCGCAACGATGTGGGCCAGGTATCCCATCGCCGCGCCGCCATAGTCCTCGTCGACCGTGATGCCCAGCACTCCGAGATCCCCGAGCTTGCGCCACAGTTCCATCGGAAACTGGTCGGAGCGGTCGATCTCGGCAGCACGCGGCGCGATCTCGGCCTGTGCGAAGTCATGCACGGTTTCGCGCAGCGCGTCGATGTCCTCGCCAAGCTGGAACTTCAGTCCGGGAAGTTGCATCGGTGTTCCTCTCTGTTCTGCTCAGTCGGCGCCGGCCCGCTCGGGGACGACCCGATGCCCCGTGGGCAGGCAGCGATCGCGGCGAGCGCGGCCATCAGATCTTCTCGTCCGCGACACCGTGCATCACCATCAGCGTCTGCTGCATCGTGGCGACGCGGGTCTGGCGGTCGCCCCGCAAAGCCATGACATCGGCGCGCACGATCGCAAGGGTACGGCCGGGCTTCAGTACCTCGCCGGTCGCAACCAGCATGTCGCCGGCGGCGGGTGCCAGCATGTTGATCTTGAATTCGACGGTCAGCACGCTCGCATCGGCCGGCATGAGCGTGAAGCCCGCGTAGCCGCCGGCGCTGTCGGCAATCATGCCGACCACGCCGCCGTGCACGAAGCCGTGCTGCTGGGTCAGGTCGTCACGCACCGGCAGCTCGATGATGCAGCGGCCGGGTTCAACCGTGGTCAGCCGGGCGCCGATCAGTCGCATCGCGGCCTGGCGCGCGAACGAGTCGCGCACGCGCGATTCGAAGTCGGGGTTGAGGGCGGTGAACACGGCCAGCGCGGACGGAGACTGCTGCGTTGTCGCGGTGGTGACCGCGGACCGCTGACTCTACGGCCAAGTTGACGTTAACGTCAACTTGCTGCCCAGCTGTCGTCAGCGTGTCCCGGGTCGGCTATGGCACGGCGCGGCCGTCCGCCAGCCGCAGCGTCCCGCGGACGAGCCGGTAGACGACCCAGAACCACACCACCGTGATCGCCAGCCCGCCGGCGATCGCGCCGCCGAGTACCTCCCAGGGCACGCGCACGATGTCGGTCGCCTTGATCATCTGTCCCATCTCGATGGCCGACGGCAGGACCATGACGACCATGCCGACGATCGCCAGCGCAAACCAGGTCATCCACCACCAGAACGTCCGGATCAGCCATCCGTAGTGGCTGCCAAGGAAGCTTTCGGCGACATCGTTGCGCTTGATGTAGGCGATGATGAGCCCGATGAACGCCGGCCAGAACATGACGAGCCCGATGGTGTACAGGCCATACGTGATGCCGAGCATCGTGAACTCACGGGACGACGGCACAGTGGAGGAAGCGTCAGCAGTCATGGGCACTCGCAGGCGGCAGGGCGAAGAATCGGCACAGGCGCATTCGGTCGCACGGCGGAATTGAGGGCCGAATCGTACCGCTGCCGCGTTTCGCTACGCTACGCGGGTGGATCGAGCGAACCCCGGTACCCTCCTCAAGGACGTCTTCGGCTACGACAGCTTTCGCGGCTTCCAGCGTGAAGTGATCGAGCATGTCGGTGCCGGCGGTGACGCGCTGGTGCTGATGCCCACGGGCGGCGGAAAGTCGCTCACGTACCAGATCCCGGCGCTGCTGCGGCCGGGAGTCGGCATCGTGGTGTCCCCGCTGATTGCGCTGATGGCCGACCAGGTCGCGGCCCTGGACGAACTCGGGGTACGTGCAGCGGCACTGAACTCGACGCTGTCCGCAGCCGACGCTGCAGGCATCGAACGCCGCATGCGCAGCGGCGACATCGACCTCGTCTACATCGCGCCGGAGCGTCTGCTGACCGAGCGCTGCCAGCGCCTGCTCGAGCAGACGCAGTCCGGCGCCGGCATCGCGCTCTTCGCCATCGACGAAGCGCACTGTGTCTCGCAGTGGGGACATGACTTTCGTCCGGAATACGGTGCGCTCGCGATCCTGCGCGAGCGTTTTCCGGCGGTACCGCGCATCGCGCTGACCGCGACCGCCGACGCGCCGACGCGCCGGGAGATCGTCGAACGGCTGCTGGTCGAGCCGCGGGTCTTCGTTGCCAGCTTCGACCGGCCCAACATCCGCTATCGCATCGTCGAGAAGCGCGAGCCGCGCGAGCAGTTGCTGCGCTTCATCCGCGACGAGCACCCGGGCGAGGCCGGCATCGTCTATTGCCTGGCACGCAACACCGTCGACGAGGTCGCACACTTCCTCGCCGGCCATGGCATCGATGCGCTGCCGTACCACGCCGGCATGGATGCCGTGGCGCGCGCCGCGAACCAGGCGCGTTTCCAGCGTGACGATGCGTGCGTCATCGTCGCCACGATCGCATTCGGCATGGGCATCGACAAGCCGGACGTGCGTTTTGTCGCGCACCTCGATATGCCGAAGAGTGTCGAGGGCTATTTCCAGGAAACCGGCCGTGCCGGTCGCGACGGCCTGCCCGCGGACGCCTGGATGGCCTATGGCCTCGCCGACGTCGTGCAGCAGCGGCGCCTGATCGAGCAGTCCGACGCCGAAGATCCCTACAAACGCCTGTCGAGCGCCAAGCTCGACGCGATGCTGGCGCTGGCCGAAGCGGCGGACTGCCGACGCGTGCGCCTGCTGGCGTACTTCGGCGAGGCGAGCGTGCCCTGCGCGCACGGACAAAATGCATGCGACAACTGCCTCGCGCCGCCGGCGCTGCGCGATGCCACCGAGGACGCGCGCAAGCTGCTGTCCACGATCTACCGCTGCCAGTCAGCCGGCGGCTTCGGCTTCGCGGCAACCCACGTCATCGAGGTACTGCGCGGCAAGGTCACCGACAAGGTGACGCGCTTCGGTCACGAACGCCTGTCGACGTTCGGCATCGGCGTCGACGTTCCGGAGGCCGAGTGGCGACTGCTGCTGCGGCACCTGGTGGCGCAGCACATCGTCGAAGTCGATCATGACCATTACAACGTGCTGCGGCTCACCGAGGCCAGTCGTGCCGTGTTGCGCGGCGAACGGCACATCGAGCTGCGTGTGCAGTTGAACGAGCCGCGCCGGCGCGGGAAGAGCCGGCGTGCCGTGGCGGCCGAAGGTCTGGATGGCGCGGCGGAACGGGTATTCGCCCGACTACGCGAATGGCGAGCCGGCGTCGCGAAGGAGCACGGAGTGCCGGCTTACGTCGTATTTCACGACGGCACGCTGCGCACGGTTGCTGCCGAGCGGCCGCGTTCGCTCGAGGCGCTGGGGCAGGTGTCGGGAATCGGAGCTGCGAAGCTCGAACGCTATGGCGCTGCCGTGCTGCAGCTCGTGGGCGAGGACGGAAACGGCTGAAGCAGGCCCTAGACGAGCCAGGCGTACAGAAGTACCGCCCACACCAGGGCGCCAAGTCCCACGCCCCACGTAATGCCATGGGCAGCCGCCAGATCTCGCCGAGGTGCGGGATCGGGTCGGTTCAGCGGAAGGCTGAGCCTGAGCTGGATGGCATTCATAGGACCGCCATTGTCGCGCCGCCGATGCCGGCGGGTTTCATCCGGATCAAACCTTGCGTAAATGGCGGGCCGGATGCGCGGCCTGCCCAGTGTCCGGCCAGTCGATGGGGGCGGGACCCGGCTGCGCACCTAGCGCCGGCCCCGCTCCAGCAGGCGTCGGCACTCGGCCTCGTGCTGCGCAATCTCGGCCAGAGTGACCTGGATGTCCTCGCGTTGCTGCTCGAGCGCGGCACGGTGCTGGTTGAGCACGCTGAGAAAGCGCTTTGCCTGCGCGGTGGCATCCTTCGGCGACTCGTACATGTCGATCAGCTCGCGCACCTGCAGCAGCGACAGGCCCAGCCGCTTGCCGCGCAGCGTGAGCTTCAGTCGCGTGCGGTCGCGCGGCGAGTACACGCGCGTAAGACCGGACGCACCGCTGCGGGCCGGGGCCAGGATGCCCTGGTCTTCATAGAAGCGGATCGCGCGCGGCGTGATGTCGAACTCGCGCGCGAGTTCGGTGATCGAGTACGAGCGGGCCTCGAGTTCATCGATGGCCGGCGTAGTGCGCACAGTGGCGGGGCGCGCGCGCGTGGACATGCGGGTCGGGTGATCGAACGTCGGCATCCGCCGCGTAGAATCGTCGCAGTTGACGTCAACGTCAAGTCACTGCCTCTGGCACTCGCCGTCGCATGAACCCGAACGAGCACGAGCTGCACTACCCCTGGGCGGACGTGCCCGGGTCCGGCACGTGGATCACGCTGCGGCCGGGAGTGCACTGGGTGCGCATGCCGCTGCCGTTCGCGCTCGATCACATCAACCTGTGGGTGCTCGACGACGAGATCGACGGACGCCGCGGATTCACGATCATCGACAGCGGCATCACGTCGGACGAGACGAAGTCGGCGTGGGAGCGGATCTTCGACGGCCTGTTCGGCGGGCGGCCGCTGCTGCGCCTGCTGTGCACGCACTTCCACCCGGACCATCTCGGCCTCGCCCACTGGCTGACGGCGGGCGGAGACCACGCGCGCTGGCAGGCGCCGCTCTCGATGAGTGCGACCGAGTACGCGTTCGGCCGGTTCCTCGCGGCCGGCGGCGACGACACCAGCGGGGAGGGCGCGGCGGCGCACTTCCGTCGTCACGGGCTGGTCGACGACGAGTCGCTGGCCCGGGTGCGCGCACGCGGTTCCGGCTATTACCCGAAACTCGTGCCGAGTGTCCCGCCGCGCTTTCGCCGCCTGATGGACGGCGACGAAGTCGCGATCGGTCCCGCGCATGGCAAGCGGGTGTTTCGCAACATCGTTGGCTACGGCCATTCGCCGGAACACGTATCGCTGTACTGTGACGAGGACCGGTTGCTGATCGCCGGCGACATGGTGCTGCCGCGCATCTCGACCAACGTCAGCGTGTTCGATGTCGAGCCCGAGGGCAATCCGCTGCCGCGCTACCTGCATTCACTCGATCGTCTGCTGCTGCTGCCTGCCGACACGCTGGTGCTGCCATCGCACGGCAAGCCGTTCACCGGTCTGCACCAGCGCATCGCGCAACAGCATGCGCACCACCGTGAGCGGCTGGCCGAAGTGCTCGCTGCCTGCGCGGCGCCGCAGACCGCCGCGACGATCGTGCCGGTGCTGTTCAAACGCACGCTCGATCTGCATCAGACCACCTTCGCACTCGGCGAAAGCCTCGCTCACCTGCACGCGCTCTGGTACGACGGCGCGGTGGAACGCGTCGAGCGCAATGGGGTGTTCGAGTTTCAGGCGGCCCTGCGCGGCCCCGCACAGCTGAATGAATCCGGAGTGACACGATGAAGCGACGCAGGGTCACCGACCTCGTCACCGCAGGGCGCGACACGCGCACCAGCTTCGACTTCGTCAATCCACCGCTGGTCCGCGGCTCCACCGTGCTGCACGAAGGCGTGGCCGACATGAAGGCGCGCATCGCCAGCCGCAATGCCGGCGCCGATCTCCCGGTCACCTACGGTATCTACGGCACGCCCACGCACCATGCCTTCTACGAGGCGCTCAATGTTCTGGAGGGGGGCCACGCGAGCTGGGCGCTGCCGTCGGGACTCACCGCGTGCACGATTCCGATCCTCGCGTACGTGCAGGCAGGCGACCATGTGCTGGTGCCGGACTCGGTCTACTGGCCGACCCGCCGCTTCTGTCGCGAGACGCTTGCGCGCTACGGTGTGGAGGCGACGTTCTATGACCCGCGTATCGGCGAGCAGGGCCGCGCCGCGGTCGAGTCGCTGTTCCGGCCGACGACGCGCGTGCTCTTTCTCGAATCGCCGGGGTCACTGACGTTTGAAATGCAGGATGTCCCGCTGCTGGCCGAGGTCGCACGCAGCCGTGGCGCGGTCAGCATGATGGACAACACCTGGGCCACGCCGCTTTACTTCCAGCCGCTCGCGCACGGCGTCGATGTTTCGATCCATGCGGCCACCAAGTACATCTGCGGGCACTCCGACGTCATCATGGGCACGGTGACCAGCAATGCATCGGCCTGGCCGCGACTGCGCGAGACGATTCACCACTTCGGGCTGACCACCAGCCCGGACGATGTCTACCTCGCGCACCGGGGCCTGCACTCGATGGCCGCGCGGCTGCACCAGCACACGGCGACGGCGTGGCGGCTGATCGAATGGTTGCAGTCGCAGCCTGAGGTCGCGCGGATCCTGTATCCGGCGCTCCCGACCGATCCTGGCCATGCGCTGTGGAAACGCGACATGTCCGGTGCCTCGGGCCTGTTCGGAGTGGTGCTCAGGCCGGTTGCCGAGGATCGCTTCATCGCGTTCATCGACGGCCTGCAGCTTTTCGGTCGCGGCTACTCGTGGGGCGGCTTCGAAAGCCTGCTGATTCCGGTGTTCCCCGAACGCACGGTCGTCCCGTTGTCGTTCGAGGGACCGCTGTTTCGCATCGCTGCCGGACTGGAAGATGCCGACGACCTGATCGACGACCTGGCCGCGGGTTTTGAACGTCTGCGCGGCGGCGCCTGATCGGCCGTTGTCTACGCCGCCGTCGCGCGTGGCTTCTGTTTACGTCGCCGCGTCAGGCGGTCGAACAGCGCGCGCGGCATGAATTTCAGGACGGCTGAGACGACGCCCATCTGCCAGGGAATCGTGCGGTAACGCACGCCGGCGAGCATCGCGTCCACCGCGCGCGGCGCGAAGTCGGCGGCATCCATCAGGAACGGCATCGCATAGGGATTCTTCGCCGTCAGCTCGGTGCGGACGAAACCCGGCGAGATCGTCACGACCTTGACCTGCGCTTTCGACAGTTCGACGCGCAGGCTCTCGCAATAGGTAATGACGGCGGACTTCGAGGCGCAATAGGCTTCCGAACCGGGCAGACCGCGGATTCCGGCCACGCTGGCGATGCCCACCAGCGTGCCGCGGCCGCGCGCCTTCATCGGCGCGATGAACGGGTGGAATGTGCTCGCCATCGCGAACACGTTGGTGTCGAACACGCGCCGGAGCTGCGCCAGATCCTCGTAGTGCTCGGTCTTCATGCCGACCGAGATGCCGGCATTGGCGACCACGATATCGGCCCCGCCCGTGGCGGCCTCGAACGCGCGGCCCGCAGCGATGATCGCATCGACGTTGGTCACATCGACTGCGTACAGGTGGTGGTGACCCGGCAGCGTGGCGACCAAGGCCTCGAGCGCTTCGCGGCGGCGCGCGACCAGCCCCAGACAGGCACCGCGGCCGGCAAACTCCTTCGCCAGTGCGGCACCGATACCGCTGGAAGCGCCGGTGATGAAGACATTCAACGCCATCGCAGCAGCCTTGGGCCTGTGCAGCTCCGGAACCCCGCGCGTCCGGATCGACGCGCGAGGCGCGGGTCACTACTTCTTGGATTTTTCCGCGCGGGCGCGCTGCACGAGGTAGTCCAGCACGATCAGGCTGCCTTCACGCGAACCGACCATCGAGGGTGCCGTCGTGAACTTGCCGTCGACCGCCACGGCCGGCGTGCCGTCGATCTTGTAGGCGCGCCAGACCTGGCCGGCCCGGTTGGACCGCGCCGCCACCGAAAACGAGTTGTAGGTATCGATCCACTGCTTGCGATCGATGCCATTGGCCGCCATGAAGTCTGCAATCTGCTCCGGATTCACCATCGGCTGCCGGTTCTTCTGGATCGCAGTGAAGACCTTCTGGTGCATGTCGTCGAGCTTGCCGAGCGTCTCGAGCGTGTAGTAGATGCGCACGTGCGGCATCGTGCTGTTGTCCCACGCGATCGGGATGCGCTTGTAATCGACGTCGGTCGGCAGCTTCTTCCTCCAGGCCTGGAGGTAAGGATCGTAAGTCGCGCAGTGCGGACAGGAGTACTGGAAGAACTCGAGCACCTCGATCTTGCCGCCGCTTTCCACGGGTACCGGGGTCTTCAGCGTGACGAAGTCTTTCCCGTCCTGTGGCACGCGCGGAGCGGCCTGGGCGTGCGCGAGCAGCGGGGCGGCTGCCGTCGCGGCGGACGCGATCAGCAGGAGTCGTCGGGAAAGCGGCATGTCAGGATCTCCAGAAGGCGGCCCGGGGGCCGACAGGGTGGGGGTTCAACGAGTCTGCGACCGTCGGCGATGACAAGGGTTCACCCGCACCGACGAGAGGGTCGCGCAGAATCTGTCAGCGGACCTTGATCAGTTGCACGTCGATGCCGTTTTCCGCCATCGACTTGCGCATGCGGTTGACGTCCTCGACGTTGCCATAAGGCCCCAGGCGAACGCGGTACAGCGTCTGGCCATCCTGCTCGCGCGGAAAGATCTTCGCGTCGAAGCCCATCAGCGCGAGGCGTGCGCGCATGGCATCGGCATCTTCCGGTGTCTTGAACGCGCCCGCCTGCAACAGGTAGCGCGAACCGTCGTCAGGAAGCGCGGCCATGCCCTTTTCCGGCGGTGGAGGAGCGGCCTTGGGATCGGTCGCGGCGTCGAGCTTGCCCGTAGGCACGGTGGCCGTGTCGGCCGGTTGCGGTGCCGACTGCAGTGGCCTGTTCGGGTCGGGCAACTGTCCGCCCGCGCCCGGATTGATGTTCTCGCTGGCCGGGCGGACCTTGTTGAGGAACGGCACCGGCGCATTGGTGATGTACAGCGCCACCGCCACAGAAATGGCCAGCCCGAGGATGAGACCGACAATAAAACCGAGCAGCGTGCCGCCGGCCTGGCGGGAGACGAAGTCAGAGGAGGCGAAGTCAGGCTTGAGTCGGGGCATCACATCTTTTCCGGCGCGGAGACGCCGAGGAGGGCCAGGCCGTTGCGGACGACCTGGCGAGTCGCCAGCAGCAGCGCCAGCCGGGCGTTGCGCACGCCATCGTCATCGACCAGCACCCGTTCGGCATTGTAGTAGCCGTGAAAGTCGGCCGCGAGATCCTTCAGGTAGTTCGCCAGCTGATGCGGTGCCAGGTCGTTCGCCGCGTCGGCCAGCACGTCGGGATAGGCGGACAACCGGTTCAGCAGCGACTGCTCGCGCGGACTCGCCAGCGGGCCGAGGTCGGTCCGCAGCGCGGCGGCCACATCGGGCACCGCGAAGCCCTTTTCGCCGGCCTGCTGCAGGACCGAGCAGATGCGCGCGTGCGCGTACTGCACGTAGTAGACCGGGTTGTCTTCGGACTGCGACAGCGCCAGGTCGACGTCGAACGTGAACTCCGCGTCGGCCTTGCGCGCCACCAGGAAGTAGCGCGTTGCATCGCGCCCGACCCACTCGAGCAGGTCGCGCAGCGCCACGTAGGTGCCGGCGCGCTTGCTCATCTTCACTTCCTCGCCGCCCTTCGTGACGCGCAGCATCTTGTGCAGCAGGTAGTCCGGATAGCCGCGCGGCGCGGAAAGGTCGAGGCTGCGTGACGCCGCCTGCACGCCGGCACGCACGCGCGCCACCGTGCCGTAGTGGTCCGTGCCCTGGATGTTGATGACCTTCTCGAAGCCGCGCTGCAGCTTGTTGAGGTGATAGGCCACGTCCGGCACGAAGTAGGTATAGGTGCCGTCGGACTTGCGCATCACACGGTCCTTGTCGTCCTTAGGCGGGCCACCATGGCCGGCAAGGTCGTCGAACTCCGTCGTCTTGCAGCCACAGCGCCGACTCGGCCTCGTAGGTCATGCCGGAATCGACCAGCGCCTTGACGGTCGCGTCGACCTTGCCGTCCGAGTACAGCGACGATTCGAGGAAATAGTTGTCGAAGGCGACACCAAGCGCTGCGAGGTCCGCGTCCTGCTCGTTGCGCAGATACACGACGGCGAAGTGGCGCACGGCGTCGAGGTCGCTCGGGTCGCCGCTGGCAGTGACCGGCTCGCCGTCGCGCGCCTTCACCGTCTTCTTCGCGAGGAAGTCGCGCGCGATGTCGACGATGTAGTCGCCGCGGTAGCCGGCCTCCGGGAACTCGACCGATTCACCGAGCAGTTCGCGCGCACGCGCCTGCACCGACAGCGCGAGATTGGCGATCTGCACGCCCGCGTCGTTGTAATAGAACTCGCGCGAGACCTGCCAGCCCTGTGCGGCCAGGAGATTGGCAAGCGCATCGCCGATCGCGGCCTGGCGCGCGTGGCCGAGGTGCAGCGGCCCGGTCGGGTTGGCCGACACGAACTCGACCATCACGCGGTGGCCGGCGTGTGCCGACGTCGTGCCGAAGCACTCGTGCTCGCGCAAGGCGGCACGAACGACCTCCTGGCGTGCGGTCGCGGAGATGCGGAGGTTGATGAAGCCGGGTCCCGCGATCTCGGCGGCATCGATGAGGCCGCGAGCCGCAGGGTTGAGGTTCAGTGCGCCGACGATCGCCTGGCCGACCTCGCGCGGATTCCGCTTCAGGCCTTTGGCGACTTGCAGCGCCACATTGCATGCGAGGTCGCCATGCGCCTCGACCTTCGGCCGTTCGAGCACGACAGGAACGTCGTGCACGCCCAGGCCGGCAAGGGCCTGCTCGATCAGCGCGACGACCTGTCGTTTCTGTGCGGAAAGCAAGGCTTGTCCCGGGCAGTGCGAAAGGCGCGGATTCTACCGGCGCGCTGCGTACCGCCGTTCGCTCGGGACAGACTAGCCACTGCGCTTTTCGTAGGTGCCGATCAGTTCTGTCCTTGCCAGCACATGGCCCTCGAAGGCCGTTTGCAGCGCACTGCTGCTGGGTCGATGCAAGTCGCCCAGCAGTCGATCGAGCGCGATCAGCTTGAAGAAGTACCGATGCCGGCCAATCGGCGGGCAGGGGCCGCCGTAACCGGTCCGCTTCCAGTCGTTGAGCCCGTCGCGTGCGTGCAGCGCCGACCCGGCGATGCCTTCCGGCAACGACGTTGTCCCGGGCGGCAGGTCGTACACCACCCAATGCACCCAGGTCATCTTCGGCGCCGCCGGATCGGGTGCATCGGGATCGTCGACGATCAGCGCGAGGCTGCGCGTGCCGGTGGGGACGCCTTCGATCGTCAACGGCGGCGAGACATCAGCGCCTTCGCAGGTGTGCTTGCGTGGAATGCTGCCGTGGTCCTCAAAAGCGGATGAAGTGAGTCTCATCGCATCAGTCTCCTCATACCGTGGTCGCCATCTCGCGCTGTTCGGGTGCAGCCCAGGGCACATCGAGTGCGGCGACGATCGACTCTTCGGTGGCGCCTGCCAAACGACGCGCGCCTTTGAACAGCCCATATTCGTTGAGCTTCAGTCCGCGCGCGATCGCGCGCTTGCGCAATTCGATGTTGTAGGCCTTGGAGCCGGTGAGGTAGAGCAGTGCCGCGCCGTAGCTTTCCTCCGGCACGACGCGCAGGTCGACCTGCAGGCCACTCGCCAGCACAGCGCTGGCTCGCTTTGTGCCTCGGGCGAGGACCTCACGAAAGCCTGGATACGCGACGAAGTGCCGCGTGACCGCATTGCCGTGGTCGCTGACGACAAGCACGTCGATGTCGCCGACACTGTCACGCCTGCGCCGCAGGCTGCCGGCAACGACTGCCTCGCGCACTGCGGAATCCGACTTCAGGTACGCCAGCAGCGGAGCGGCTTCGCGCTGCGCAACTGCGCGCGGCACTCGCTGCTTCTTGCCGCGATGCGTGCCGAGCGCTTCGAGCAGGCGCTGCTCGGTTTTCGGACCGAAGCCCCGCAGTTCCCGCAGGCGGCCGCTTTTCAGCGCACCCGCGAGATCGGTCGGGCTGTGGACCCCGAGTTCTTCGCCGAGCGCGTGGACGCGCTTCGGTCCGAGGCCCGGGATGTGCAGCAGTGATGACGTGCCGCGCGGCACCGCACCGCGCAGTTCCTGCAGCAGCGCGCAGGTGCCGGTGCGGGCGATCTCGTGGATCTTTGCGTCGAGGTCGGCGCCGATACCGAACTGCTTGCCGAGCGCTTCGCCGCGTGCGGCACGCACAGCGAAGCCGGGCGCCTGCTGCCCGACCGTCCGGGCGGCGTTGCGATAGGCGCGGATGCGAAAGGGATTTTCGCCCTGGACTTCGAGCAGATCGGCGATTTCTTCGAACACCGCGGCGATGCGGGTGTTGTCGACGGCCGCCGGACTCATCAAGGTTCGCTACGGACGCGTCCGCAGCTCGCGCGTCTGTTGCGCCTTGAGCACGCCGACCATGCCGTCGAGTTGCTCGGCGAGTGCTTCGAGCAGGTTGTCGAGTGCGATCACGCCGACCAGCGCGCCGTCGGGGCGGGTCACCGGCAGGCGGCGCGCGCCACGCTCGCGCATGCGTGCCAGCACGTCGAGCAGATCATCGTCTTCTTCGACGACCGCGGGCTTCTCGCTCATGACGTCACCGGCGGTCAGCGCCTTCGGATCGAGGCCGAAGGCCACGACTTCGATGGCAATGTCGCGGTCGCTCAGCATCCCGACGGGGAACGGAGTGCCGTCCGTGTTCTCCACCACCACCAGGCACCCGACGTGCTCGGCGTGCATCCGCCGGGCGCAGTCGGTAATGGTTTCAGAAGACAGGGCAGTCACCGGCGTGTGCACGGCGACGTCCCTCACGAGCAGGGAGGGTGCTCTCATTGGACGTCCCCAGGGTCTGGATACGGTTTCAGACTAGGAATCCTGCCCTCGGGTTTCGTGACGGACGTCAAGGAAGCGCCGGTCGCCGGCAAGCGCCCGGTTCGTTCCTTTCACGCCGGGTGTTGCGCCGAAGTCCCGATTGGCGTCATGCTCGGCCCGGGAGTCGACACGGGTGGTAGGGTCTTTTGGCGGGGAGGGATCACATGAAGACGGCAGCACTGACACGAATTGCCCTCGGACTTGCGGCGATTTTCGCCACCGGCGTTGCCTGCGCGCAGGCCGGCAAGGCACCCACGCAGGTGGTCAAGCCGCCGGTCTCACAGGCCTGGATCGATGTGGCCACCTTCGCCGGCATGGGCATGCCTTCGATGGGCGGCGGAGGAAGCCCGATGTCGTCGATGATGGGCAGCATGTTCGGCGGTGGCCAGGGCGGGAAGAACACGTTCGGCATGACGCAGACCGGCTCGGCCGGCCGCTGGGTCGACGTGACGCTCTACACCAGCCGCAATCCGAACCTGGCCGAGGCGGCGCAGGCCGTTCCGGCGGGCACGCAACTCGCGCCGACGTTGAAGCTGATCTCGCCGAAGGTCGAGAAGGGATCGCCGCCGACGCCGGGCGACGACACCGTGGTCGAGCACGAGTACGAGCGTCCGAAGGGCAAGATGTACCTGTACTGGGGTTGCGGGGACACGGTGCGGGCCGGACAGCCGCGCGTGCTCGACATGGCCACCGCGCGCCCGGAGGAGTACGGCAAGTTCTTCACCTCGCGCCGTGCTACCCAGCGTGGCGCGCACAGCGCGGCCGGTCGCCCGCTGTGGCCGAACGAGGTCGATTCGCGCATGGTGCCGGGCAATGCGTCGCTGGTCGGGGAGCACGCCTTCACCGGTCAGGGCGTGCCCGAAGGTTTCAAGTTCGCGATCGGTTCCCAGCAGGACCTGATGCCGGCGATTGAACTGAAGCAGGGCGATGCGGGTGGCGCCACTCAGCTCGAGTGGGCCGCGCTACCGACGGCGCGTGCCTACTTCATCGCCGCGATGGGTGCGAAGGGCGGCTCGGAAATGGAGATGGTGTTCTGGACCTCGAGCGAAGTGCCCGAACTCGGCATGGGGCTGATCGACTACCAGACCAACCCGTCGGTCGATCGCTGGCTCAAGGAGAAGGTCCTGCTCGAGCCGAGCGTCACACGCTGCACGGTCCCGAAGGGCATCTTTGGAGAGGGCGGCGGCGCGATGCTGCGCATGATCGCCTACGGGTCCGAGCTCAATCTCGTCCATCCGCCGCGCCCGACCGACCCGAAGATCGCATGGGAGCCGCAGTGGGCCGTGAAACTGCGTGTGAAAAGCGTGGCCAATGCCTTCCTAGGGATGGACATGGGCGGCATGCAGCGCGGCTCCGGACGTCAGGCGCAGCCGCAAGGCCAGACGCAGGGCCAGTCGCAGGGCCAGTCGCAGGACGCGGCGCCGCCCGCGGCCGAGAAGAAGGGAGAAGAAAAGCTGCCCGACCCGGTCAACATTCTGCGCGGCATCTTCGGACGCTGAAAATCCGCACGCCGGCGCGGACGTCCTCGTGAATCGGGGGCGGACGCGCATGGCTTGCGCGAAGGCGCTCCAACAAAGCCGTGTGACACTTACGAGCCGTGTGACACTTACGGGTAGATCACAGGAAATCACAGGAAGCCACAGGAACAACACCGATGGACGAACCCTCCGGCGTGCCGCCTTTGCCTGACCGGCTCTCGGTCAACCCGCGCAGCCCTTTCCATGTCGCAGCTGTGCTCGAACGCGATATCGGCGTCCGCTTCAATGAAAGGGAACGTTCGGATGTCGAGGAGTACTGCATCAGCGAGGGATGGGTGAAGGTGCCTGCGGGCAAGACGCTGGATCGCAAGGGCCAGCCGCTGCTGATCACACTGAAGGGCAAGGTCGAGGTCTTCTATCGGTGATGGCCTCGGTACGGTCAACGGCGGCGATCGGAACCATGACTCGCGCTGACTCCTGACGAATCGGTCCTGGAAAGTTGAAGATGCACGTCTTACGGTCACTGCTCCTGCTGCTCGCGCTGGCAATTTCAAGCGCCGCCGTGCTTGCGCAGGCATCCGCTTCATCGAGCGCGGATGACCCCTATCTCTGGCTCGAAGATGTGGGCGGCGAAACGGCGCTCGGCTGGGTGCGCTCGCGCAACGCTGTGGCCGAGAAGGAGTTCGCCGCCGATCCGCGCTACGAGCCATTGCGCGCCAACCTGCTCACCATCCTCAACTCGCAGGAGCGGATCCCGTACGTGAGTCGCAAGGGCGAGCACGTTTACAACTTCTGGCGCGATGCGGCCAACCCGCGCGGACTCTGGCGCCGCACGACGCTCGCCGACTACCGCAAGGCTCAGCCCGCGTGGGAGGTGGTCATCGATCTGGACGCGGTGGCGGCGGCCGACAAGGAGAACTGGGTCTGGAAAGGGGCCGAATGCCTGCGTCCTGACAAGGCGGGCGAGCCCTATCGCCGCTGCCTGGTCGCACTGTCGCGCGGAGGTGCCGACGCCACCGTCGTGCGCGAGTTCGACCTGCAGGACAAGCGCTTCGTGGGCGATGGCTTCAACCTGCCGGTCGAAGCCAAGCAGGATCTCAAATGGAAGGACATCGACACGGTCTGGGTCGCCACCGACTTCGGCCCCGGCTCGATGACCACCTCGGGCTATCCGCGCATTGTCAAGGAATGGAAGCGCGGCACACCGCTGGCGGCGGCGCGCACGGTCTTTGAGGGCAAGGAAACCGACGTCGGCGTCGAGGCCAGTTCGGAGCGCGAGTCGGGTCGGCGGCGCGACTGGGTCACTCGCTACATCGAGTTCTGGAACACAGAGCGCTACGTCGAGCGCGACGGCAAACTGGTGCGCGTCGAGGTACCGGCCGACGCCACGGTCATTCCCTTCAAGGACTGGTTGCTGGTGCGCACGCGCACGCCGTGGTCGATCGGCGCAAAGGCCTGGCCGGCAGGCGCCCTGCTGGCGATCCGTTTCGATGACTTCATGAAAGGGGGGCGCGCGTTCGATCTGCTCTTTGCGCCGACGGCCCGAAGTTCAATCGAGGAGGTGGAGATCACCCGCAATGCGGTGCTGGTGAGTGAACTCGACAATGTGCGTCCGCGCCTGTGGGAATTGCAGCACGATGGCAAGCAATGGCAGCGTCAGCGGGTGACGCTGCCCGAGCAGGGACAGATCGGCCAGTTGACCACGTACTGGGACAGCGACGACTACCTGCTGACCCATCAGGATTTCACGACGCCGACCACGCTGTCCGAGCGGCGTGTCGGTGCTGCGGACGCGACCGCACTGAAGTCCTTGCCACGCTTTTTCGATGGCAGCGGGATCGTCACGCGGCAGTATGAAGCGATCAGCAAGGACGGCACGCGCATTCCTTACTTCATCGCGATGCGCGCGGACCTTAAGCTCGACGGCCGCAATCCGACGCTCCTCTATGGCTACGGTGGATTTCAGAACGCACAGTTGCCGTGGTACTCGGGTGTGTTCGGCAAGGGCTGGCTCGAGCCCGGCGGTGTGCTGGCGCTGGCCAATCTGCGCGGTGGAGGCGAGTTCGGGCCTGACTGGCATCGCGCCGCGCAGCGCGAGAACAAGCAGCGCACCTGGGACGACATGGCGGCCGTCGCCGAGGACCTGATCAGGCGCGGCATCACTTCGCCGCCTCACCTTGGCATCATGGGCGGCAGTCAGGGCGGACTGCTGGTTACCGCGACCATGGTGCAGCGGCCGGAACTCTTTGGTGCGGTCGTTTCGCAGGTGCCGCTGATCGACATGCTGCGTTATCACAAGCTGCTCGCCGGCGCCTCGTGGATGGCCGAATATGGTGATCCGGACCGGCCGGGCGATCGCGAGTTCATCTCCAAGTACTCGCCCTACCAGAACGTGAGCAAGGGCGCGAAGTACCCGCGCATCTTCATCGTGACGTCCACGCGCGATGACCGCGTCCATCCGGGACACGCACGCAAAATGACAGCGCGCATGCTCGAACAGGGGCACGACGTCCTGTACTTCGAGAACATCGAAGGTGGGCACGGCGCGGCTGCGAACAACGCACAGGCCGCCCGCATGTGGGCCCAGACATTCAGCTTTCTCTGGCGGCAGCTCGGTACGCGTTAAGACTGGCTGAAACCCGCGAGGCGGGGTCGACGATCGGACGTTCGACTCGTCAGCGGCGTACTTCGTCCGACCCGTCGCTCAAGCGACCGGCTTGCGCCACACACTGGCCAGCCAGGGCTGTTGCTCCCGCGGCAGGCCGGCGGGCCGGTAGTAGTGAGTCAGTTCCGCAAATCCGGCGGCAGTCATGTAGCCGCGCCAACTGCTCCCAGTCATGGAACACGCCATAGCGTTCGCCATTCCATCCCTCCTGGCCGTCGCCGCGTGGATTCGAGCTGAACAGGACGCCGTTCGGTTTCAGTGCCTTGTACAACTCTTGCAGGACGCCAGGCAGCGCCTGAGTGGGAATGTGGAACAGTGCTGCATTGGCGAACACGCCGTCGAAGTGGTCGCGCGGCAACTCGAGCGCGAGGAAGTTCTGCTCGATCACCTCGCAGCCGCTGTGGGCACGCGCCATCGCCGCCAGCTGCGCTGATCCTTCGAGGCCGCTCGCATGATGTCCGAGCGCCTTGAACGTCTTGAGGTCCCGCCCAGGCCCGCATCCGAAGTCGAGCAGCTCGAATGGCGGTTTCGCCTCGATGTACTGCAGCAACGCGCTGATGTTCTGGCTCACGTCGTGATCGCGGGTGCCTTCCCAGAAGTCCTTCGCACGCTGGTCGTAGTGCGCAAGCGTTCGGTCGGCGGCGAGTCGAAGTTCTTCGGGCGTGAGTGGCATGTTCGCTGGACTGGCGGTCGTGGGTGCCGGAACCACCGAGACGATTATGGCCGGGGTTCGCACGCGGCGAAGGACCATTCGCTGGTCGCTTCGATACCGGACCTCCATCATCGGAAAGGGCAGCAGGGAACGGCAGCGGACCTCTATCTCACCGCTGTCCGTAGTCCGACCGGCTGTGCAGACATCGCACAGCGGGTCGGAGCTGCCGGTTTCATTCTCGACTCCTAGGCCGCGCGCATGGCCACAACGGCATGCGCGTCGGCGTCCGCGGCCATCACGCGAGGCTCAACCGCCTCGTTGAAGTCCACGAAAACTGCCTCGGGATAGCGATCGAAAAACTCCGCGGCGACATTGAAGACCACCACCGCGAACATCGCGAACATCACGAAGGCATGGAAGAAGTCGTTCTTCGCCTCATGCTTGCGTTTCATGACACTCTCCTGACGGGTGGCTGCAACCAACAAAAAGCCCGGAGGCGTTCGACGCGATCCGGGCTCTGGATGCAGCCTGGTCCAGCTATCTGACTGGACCTCCGCCCGGATCATGGGCCTGCATGGAAAGGCGTGGCCGCGCGCCGGCCAGCGACGCGGTCTCGACAGGCATTTCAGCCTGCCGACACGTGTCCACAAAAGCGAACTGGGGTCGCTTCCTGGACTTGAGTGTGCCGATCGCGTCGTTCATCTCGGAACTTTCACCTTTGCCGGCGAAATTGCCGGTGTCGAAATGCTACGGCCGGCCGCGTTGCCGATCAATCACATTTGTACGTGAATATTCTGCGTCTACCGCAATCATGTTGGCCTGTCATGTCGCGGAGGTCGGCGTGCCGCCGGTCCATTGGCGGCATCTTCCCATTTGCCGGAATGCGGACCATATTGCCGCCTGCAACTGCGCGGAGAGACAGCCATGGACGTCGGCCGCAGAGCCGATCCGACACTCATGCCGCCAGTGCGGTCCCGCTCCATGGGGTGGAAACCGAAGCCCGGCTTCGACGATCACCGCTTTCGTCCCGACAGGAGCACAGCATGAATCTTGGAGCATTTTCGATCAGCCTGGCCGTCAAGGACATCGAAGCCTCAAGGCAGTTTTACGAGAAATTTGGATTCAGCGTCTTTGGTGGAGACGCGTCGCAGAACTGGCTGATCCTCAAGAACGGCGATCACATCATCGGGCTCTTCCAGGGGATGTTCGAGCGGAACATCCTGACCTTCAATCCCGGCTGGGACAGCAGTGCCCGCCAGCTCGACTCGTTCACCGACGTGCGTGAACTTCAACGCCAGCTGAAGGCGCTGGGGGTGAGGTTCGAGCAACAGGCGGACGAGAACACAACGGGACCGGCCAGCTTCATCGCGCTGGACCCGGACGGAAACCCGATCCTCGTCGATCAGCATGTTTGAACCGGTGCCTGAACGCGCCCGGCTCGACTTGACCGCCCGGGTCGTCAGACGGCAATGTCGCTCCCGTACAGACCTTCTGACGCCAAACGACGATGGGCACCACAGTTGACGCATTTCTGAAGACGGCCTGGGCCGACCACGGCGATCGCCCGCAGGACGTCGCCGAACGCCTGTCGGATTCGATCGGAATGATTCAGGCGCCCGAAGAGTTCGCGCCGTACGTGCGACTCGTGACGCATGTCTATGGAGAGCACCTGGGCCAGTGGCATGTCGCGGTTGAACTGCTGGATCGGCTGCGCAGCTTGCCTGCGTTCGACGCAAGCCCGGATGTTGCGACGACGATCGACCAGGCGGTGGCGACGATGCGATTTGCCGCCGGCGACGCAACTGCGCTGGATGCGCTGCCTCTCGAGGCTCGGGTGTCGGCCCTGGCCACGGCCTCGTCGGCGCTTGCGGCTCGCGACGAGCTGCTGCCTGCGATTGCTGCACTCGAGCGTGCGCTGCAGCTGGCCGAGGCCGGACTGCCGAGTGGCTCGCCGGCGGCGCGCGCACTGGCTGTGGCGGGCAACAACATGGCCGCCGTGCTCGAAGGCAAGACCGAGCGCGATGCCATGCAAACCGATGCGATGCTGGCGGCCGCCGAGGCGGGTCTTAAGTACTGGAAGCTGGCCGGCACGTGGCTCGAAGAAGAACGAGCGGAGTACCGGCTCGCGCGCAGTCAGCTGCAGGCGGGCAAAGCCCGGGACGCCGTGGCCAGCGCCCAGCGCTGCATTGCGGTCTGCCGCAGGAACGGGGCTCCGGCGTTTGAACTGTTCTTCGGCTTTGCCGTCCTGGCCCTGGCGCAGCGAAGCGCGGGAGATCGCGCAGCGAGCGATGCCAATCGCGCCGAAGCTATGCGCCAGCTCGAACGGGTCACCAGCGAGGAGCGCCAATGGTGCGGGGCTGAACTGGCGGAACTGAGTGCCATGGTCTAGCCGGTCGGCGACTCGCCGCTCGGTGGAATGCGTGTGAGTCCCGCCGGGGTCGCATTGACGCGGCCCGTCAGGAAACCTTCTGACTCAGACTGAAATCGCTCAGACCCTGACCTGCGGCTCCTCAACGGCGTCCGGGTGTACATCGGCGGCGCGGTCTTCCACCACTTCATCATCCGGCTCGGCGACGACATCCGGCACGTCGTTCGCCAGGAACCCGCCGGACTGGCGTTTCCACAGCAGCGCATAGTGGCCGCCGGCGCGCAACAGTTCTTCATGCGTGCCCTCTTCCACGATGCGGCCGGCGTCCATCACGACCAGCCGGTCCATTTTCGCGATCGTCGACAGCCGATGCGCGATCGCGATCACGGTCTTGCCCAGCATCAGTGATTCCAGTTGTTCCTGGATAGCGGCTTCGATCTCGCTGTCGAGCGCGGACGTGGCCTCGTCCAGCACCAGGATCGGTGCATTCTTGAGGATGACGCGGGCCAGCGCGACACGCTGGCGCTGACCGCCGGAGAGCTTCACGCCGCGCTCGCCGGCGTGGGCCGCGTAGCCGCTGCGGTCCTTCCAGTCGCGCAAGCCGACGATGAACTCGTGCGCATGGGCCTGCCGCGCGGCGGCCTCGACTTCGGCATCGGTCGCCTGTGGCCGGCCGTAGCGAATGTTGGCGGCAATCGAACGATGCAGCATCGAAGTGTCCTGTGTCACCACGCCGATCGCTGCACGCAGGGACTCCTGGGTGACCTCACGCACGTCCTGACCGTCGATCGTGATGCGGCCGCCTTCGACGTCATGAAAGCGCAGCAGCAGGCTCACCAGCGTCGACTTGCCGGCGCCCGATCGACCCACCACGCCGACGCGCTCGCCGGCGGCGATGTCCAGGCTCAGGTCGTCGAGCACAGCGCGCCCGCCGCGCGCCAGCGCGCCGTAGCCGAAGTTGCACGTGCTCGAAGCGGATCGCGCCGCCACTCACCGCCAGCTCGCGCGCATCGGGACGGTCGGTCAGTGCATGCGGCACCGCGATGGTCTCCATGCCTTCCTGCACCACGCCGACATTCTCGAAAATGCCGCTGACTTCCCACGACACCCAGCCCGCCATGTTGGCGATCTGCCATGCCAGCGGCAGCGCCGTTGCGACCGCCGCCGCGCTCACTGCGCCGTTCATCCACAGGAGCACGCCGAGTGTGGCCGTGCCGACCACGAGCGCGGAGTTCATGCAGGTCAGCGTGGCCATGAATCGCGTGGTCATGCGCATGTGGTCGGCGATGCGCTGGCGGTGCTCGACCATCGCCTCGCGGACGTACGAGTCTTCGTCGGCGGCGCGCGCAAACAGTTTTACCGTCGGAAAGTTGGTGTACGAATCGACGACGCGCCCCATGACCTGCGAGCGCGCCTCCGAACTCACCCGCGACAGATCGCGCATGCGCGGAACGAAGTAGCGCAGGAAGAACATGAAGGCCACGATCCACAGCACGATCGGTGCCGCCAGTCGCCAGTCGGCCGCACTCACCAGCAGCAGCGCGGTGATGCCATAGACCACGATGTACCAGACCGCGCGGATGCTCGAGACCACGCTTTCGCGCAGTGAATTCGAGGTGTTCATCACGCGATTGGCAATCCGGCCGGCAAAGTCGTTCTGGAAGAAATTCCAGCTCTGCCGGATCACGTGCCAGTGACTCTGCCAGCGGATCAGCGTGGTCACGCCGGGGATCACCGCGTTGTTGCGCACCATGGAATCCGCAAGGATCGCGAGCGGCCGCGCAATCAGCACCAGGGCCGCCATGATCAGCAACAGCGGTGCCTCCGCCATCACGGCGGCACGTGGATCGGGCAGGGTCATCAGCCCCACCAGCTTGCCGATGAAAAGCGGAATCACGGTATCCAGCAACGCCACTGTCGCACCGAACACGAACATCGCGACGTAGAGCCGTGGCGACTGGCGCACGAAGTGCAGGTAGAACGGCAGCAGCCCGGGTGGCGGCCCGTCGCGTTCGACTGCCGCGGGTGGCGCCGCAGTGGCGTTCGGCACGCGCGATTCGAAGTAGCTGAAAAGACTCATGGCGCTCCGGTTGTCCGTTTTCATGTCCGAATGGCCGGCGTGTCGAGTGTGCACGCAGCCGCCGCGGCATTCCACACCGACCCGCCCTGCCCACTAGGCAAGGCGAGCCTTCGGTGCAACGATGATGGCCCGCCCCTTCCCGTCCAAGGTGAACTGTATGCGGAATCGCTGCGTGGCTGCCGGCCTTGGCCTCCTCCTGGCGTACTCGGCCTCGGCCGCTGGCCCGGACGCCAAGCTCATCGAGCGCGGTGCGTACCTGATGAACAGCATCGTCGCGTGCGGCAACTGCCACGCCCAGTTCGACAAGGAAGGGCGCCCGCAAACGGCGCTCGGGCTGTCCGGCGGCATGGTCTTCGACGAAGAGCCATTCAAGGCCTACGCCCGCAACATCACACCCGACCCCGAAACCGGCATCGGCAAGTGGACCGACGCGCAACTCGCGCGCGCGATCCGTGAAGGCATCCGGCCCGATGGCACGTTGATCGGCCCACCGATGCCATTCGAGTTTTATCGGGGCATCTCGGATGCCGACCTGCAGGCGCTGGTCGCCTACCTGCGGGCGCAACCACCGGTAAAGAATGCCGTGCCCAGGTCCGTGTACCGGATAAAGCTGCCGCCTGCGTACGGTCCGCCGATCAAGGGCAAGGTCGTTGCGCCACCGCAGAAGGACCTCGTCAAATATGGCGCCTATCTCGCCGGGCCGCTCGGCCACTGCATGGATTGCCACACGCCGTGGGTCGAAACGGGGGTCGACAAGAAGCGGCTCGGCGCCGGCGGCAATCCGTTCAAGGGACCCTGGGGCGTCTCGGTCTCGCGCAATCTCACGCCGCATGAGTCCGGCCTGAAGGGCTGGAGCGACACCGAGATCGCAACGGCCATTCGCGAAGGGAAGCGGCGTGACGGTTCCCCGCTCAAGCCGCCGATGGCGTTCGGCTGGTACAGAAACATCGACGATGCCGACATGAAGGCGCTGATTGCCTACCTGCGTTCGCTGAAACCTCTGCCGCTTGCCGGCCACGCCGCGGACGCGAAGAAGTAGCAGGATCGCCTCGACCGGCGGCGCCCACCGCCACGTTTCGTGGCCGCGCAGTTCCCTAGAATCGCGGGATGCAACGTTCCGAACTCGACCACCTCGTGGTGGCCTGTACGCGCCTTGATGAAGGCATCGACTGGGTCGAGCAGCACCTTGGCGCACGGCCCCAGCCGGGCGGCCAGCACGTGTCGATGGGCACGCACAACGCCCTGCTCAAGCTGGGGCCGCGCTGCTACCTGGAAGTCATTGCGATCGATCCGGACGGAGCGCCACCCACGCGTCCCCGCTGGTTTGCGCTGGACGAGGCGACGATGCAGGCTCGCCTCGCGTCCGGCCCGGCACTGATCACCTGGGTGCTGCGCTGCGAATCTCTGGCGGCCGCGTGCGCGCGGGTGCCGGACCTCGGCGAGATCCTGTCGATGAGCCGCGGCGATTTTCACTGGCAGATTGCCGTGCCGGAAGACGGCAGCCTGCCATGGAGCGGCGTGCTGCCGGCGGCCATCCAGTGGTCGACCGACGCCGACGAATCGACTCCGCATCCCTGCGACCGCTTGCCCGACAGTGGTTGTGAACTGCTCACGCTCGAACTCATGCATCCGGCGGCTGTGCTCGGTACCGCGGGCATCGTTTCGATGTTCCGCGAGCTGCGGGTGGTCGGGCCGATCGACCTGCGTCCCGGGCCGGTCCGCATCGCCGCGCGCATCCGGACGACGGCGGGTGAAGTCACGCTGGCATGATCTGCATCGATGAATTCCTTGAACGATCGGGCTCGCATCACGCGAGGCGGCCTGTCGGCCGCCGTGCGCGCGTGCTTTTGCGCGTGCCTCACCCTGTCTGCAGGATTCGCGATGGCGCAGAGCAAGGCTGACGCCGCCGTGCCGATGCCGCCGGTGGCCAAGCGCATTCCGCACGTGGTCAAGAGCCCGCACGGCGATCGCGTCGACGAGTACTACTGGATGCGTGACGATGATCCGAAGACCAAGCGCCCGGAGATCATCGAGCACCTGAACGCCGAGAACGCCTACGCGGACGCGATGCTGGCGCATGTGAAGCCGCTGCAGGAACGGCTCGTCACCGAAATGCGCGCCCGCATCAAGGAGGACGACAGTTCGGTGCCGGCCTACGACAACGGCTACTGGTACTGGCGGCGCTTCGATGCCGGCGCCGAGTACCCGATCCTGCTGCGACAGCGCGGCGGGCCGGCGGCACCGGACGCGAGCGCTCCCGAGGAGGTCGTGCTCGACATCCCGCAGCTCGCGCGGCCGCACGCGTACTACAACATCGGTGCGACCGCGGTCAGCCCGGACAACCGCTGGCTGGCGTACGCCGAAGACACCGTCGGCCGTCGCATCTACACGCTGCGATTGCGTAACCTCGTCACGGGGGAACTCGCGGCGGAGTCGATCACCGGCGTGCTCGCCGACGCCGAGTGGGCCGCGGACAGCATCACCGTGTTCTACCTGCGACAGGATCCGCAGACGCTCGTTCGCGGGACCGTCTACCGGCATCGGTTGGGCACCGACCCGGCCGGTGACGTGCTCGTGTACGACGAAGCGGACCCGGAGCTTTTCACCGGCCTCGCGCGCAGCGCGTCGCGGCGTTTTCTGATGATCCAGCTCGAAGGCTACGACACGACCGAGACGCGCGTCATTCCGCTCGCCGCGCCGGCGGCCACTCCGGTCGTCGTCCTGCCCAGGCGCAGGGATGTGCGCACGTATGCCGATCATCTCGGCGATCGCTGGATCCTGCGCACCAACGATGCCGCGCAGAACTTCCGGCTGGTGGCGGCGCCGGACAGCGCACCCGACGACCGTGCACGCTGGCGCGACATCGTGCCGGCGCGCGCCGATGCGGCGGTCGACGCGTTCGCACTGTTCGAGCGCGCGATCGTCATCGAGGAGCGTGTCGAAGCGAACAGCCGAATCCGCGTGCTGCCCTCAGATGGCCGCACGCCGTTCACGGTCGCCGCCGACGAGCCCGCGTTCTCGATGAACCTGGCGGGAAATCCCGACCCGGCGGTGCCGGCGGCGCGCTATACGTACACGTCGATGACCACGCCGACCACGACCTACGACGTGGATCTGGCCTCGGGCGAGCGACGATTGCGCAAGGTGCAGCCGGTGATCGGATATGCCGCTGCGAAGTACGCCACCGAGCGGGTCTGGGCGCCGGCGCGCGACGGCCAGCGCATTCCAGTGTCGCTGGTCTATCGCCGCGACCGCTTCAAGCGCGACGGCAGCGCGCCGCTCTACATCGACGGCTACGGCGCTTACGGCCTGTCCAACGACCCGTACTTCAGCAGCAACCGTGTCTCGATGCTCGACCGTGGCTTCGTCATCGCACTCGCCCACGTGCGCGGCGGTGCCGAACTCGGACAGGGCTGGTACGAGGCGGGCCGGTTGCTCGCCAAACAGAACACCTTCAACGACTTCGTCGACGTGACGGACCATCTGGTGCGCGAGCGCTACGGCGCCAGGGAAAAGGTGTTCGCTTCGGGCGGCTCCGCCGGGGGCCTGCTGATGGGCGTGATCGCCAACCAGGCCGGCGACCGCTACCGCGGCATTGCGCTGCACGTGCCGTTTGTCGATGCCGTGACCACCATGCTCGATGAATCGATTCCGCTGACAACCAACGAGTGGTCACAGTGGGGCGACCCGCGCGAGAAGCAGCATCACGACTACATGCTCGCGTATTCGCCGTACGACAACATCCGCGCGCGCGATTACCCGGCGATGCTCGTCACGACCGGTCTGTGGGATGCGATGGTGCAGTACTACGAACCGGCGAAGTATGTGGCCCGGTTACGCGCCACCAAGACAGACAGCAACCCGCTGCTGTTTCACGTCACGATGGAGGCCGGCCACAGCGGCAAGTCGGGCCGCTTCGAGCGGCTCGCCGAAGCGGCGCGCGAGTTCGCGTTCTTCCTCGATCTCGCGGGCTTGTCCGACTAGCCGGCGGACGGGGCGGACGGGATGGCCGTCTACGAGGGCTGCTTGCGCAGCTTGAACACCGGCACGAAGCCGCCGGTCTCGATGCCGCGGTAGTTGCGGATCGGCGGACAGTCGTAGACCGCGAGCGGCGTGCCGCTCGAATCCTCCAGCACGCCGAGTTGTTGCAGCACTTCGACGGTGGCAGCGTGCAGCGCGCGCGGACTGCCGTCGGCGATGCGGATGGCGATACCGAGCCCGTGGCTGGCGACGCCGATTGCCTGCATGCCATCGGCGCCTGCCTTGCTGATCCAGTCGCCGGCGCCGGTCTGCATGATCGCAAGATCGGTCCGGCGCGTGCCCGACACCAGGTCCGGATGTCGCGTCATCGCGAAGTACAGCGCTGCCAGCTCGGGCGTTTCCTGTGCGGCCAGCCGGGCGTAGGTCTGCGCGAGCCGCCGCAACGGCAGGGCGAAGTTGGGTGCGCTGCAGCCATCGATGCCCTGTGCGATGCCGTCGCCCTGGGCGAAGCGCGCGACGATCGTGCGGATCCGCTGCTGCAACGGGTGACCGGTGTCGAGGTAAGTCTCGGTCGGCTGGTCGTGCATGCGGCAGTACGCGAGGAATCCCGCATGTTTGCCCGAGCAGTTGTGGAACAGCGGCGACCACTTGACTCCGGAGGGTGCAGGCGATTCGGTCGCGGCGAAGAAGCCGGGCGCGTGACAGCCGCACTGCAGTGCGGAGTCATCGACTCCGGCAGCGGCGAGCATGCGCTGCACGATGCCGATGTGCACCGACTCGCCGCTGTGACTCGCACACATCATGGCCAGCTCGTGCGAAGTGAATCCGTAGCGGCCCAGCCCGCCATCCTCGACGAAGGGCAGCGCCTGCAGCGGCTTCAGGGCCGAACGTGTGAAGTTGAGCGAGTCCGGATCGCCGACCGCGGAGATCAGCTTGCCGGCGGGGTCGACCACCGCGATCGAGCCGTAGTGCACGCACTCGGTGGTGCCGCCGCGCGTGGTCTCGACCAGGGGAACATGACGGGGGATCAACGGAAACCTTCGGCAACGCCGCGCGCGGAGCGGGGTTGCACTGCGTATTGCGTTCCAGCCGTGCGCGCCGTTGCGGCGCGCACGGTCAGGCGGGCTGGGCGATCGGGTCGGCCGGAGGCGTGCGCAGTCGCACCGCAATCTCCTTGCGGTAGCGGTTCAGGTCCTGCACCGAATTGAACGTGCGCTCGAACAGCAGCGACAGGTTGTGCAGGATCCGATCGACGACCTTGGTCTCCCATTCCTTGTCGAATCGTATTTGTTCGTCGAGCCAGCGCTCGAGCCAGCCCGGATCCGGGAGGCGCGATTGTACGGTGTCATTCGGAAAAAGCGACTGATTTACATGGAGATTGGTCGGGTGCAGCGCCTTGTCGGTGCGCCGCGCCGAGGCCATCAGCACGCCGATTTTTGCAAAGGCCGCCCGGGCCGCGTCGCCGACCTCGCCGAGCGACTTCTTCATGTAGCGCAGATAGGCTCCGCCATGCCGCGCCTCGTCCTGCGACAGCAGGCGGTAGATGGACTTGATCACCGGTTCGGTGTGCCACTCGGCGGCGCGGCGGTACCAGTGGTTGAGCCGGATTTCGCCGCAGAAGTGCAGCATCAGCGTTTCCAGGCGGGGTGCCGGGTCGAACTGGAAGCGTACGGCGTGCAGTTCCTCTTCGGTCGGCACGAGTTCCGGCCGGAAGCGCTGCAGGTACTCCATCAGCACCAGTGCGTGCTTTTGTTCCTCGAAGAACCAGACCGACATGAAGGCGGAGAAGTCGGAGTCGTCGAGGTTGTCGCGCAGGAACATCTCGGTGGCCGGCAGCGCCGACCACTCGGTGATGGCGTTCATCTTGATCGTGCGGGCCTGGTCGTCGGAGAGCCGCGCGCCGTCAAACTCCTTCCACGGCACATCGGTTTCCATGTTCCAGCGCACGGACTCCAGCGACTTGAACAGCTCGGGGTACAGAAATGCCATGTTCGTCTCCAGCCGGATTCATCCGGCGGCGCGGTGTTTCAGGAACCGCATCAGCCCGCCCAGGATTGGCAGCTTTTCGTACAGTTCCTCCGCGGCGTCCCAGTAGTCCCGGTGATACGCCACGCGACCGTCTGGAGCGAACTGTATATGACTGGCGCCGCGAATTACCTGGGGCTGGTCAGGCGATCGATGCATTCTGAACTCGAAATCCCATGTCAGGAACGCGTGATCGCCCTCTGATACGACCCGGGTGACGACAAACCGCGGGTCGGTCACCTGATCGAACATGTGCTCGAAGACCCGCCGCACCGACGGCAGGCCGCGCACGTCGTTAAATGGGTCCTTGAACCCCGCGTCATCGGCATAGACGGTTCCGATGGCCGCGAGCGAACTGCGCGACAGGGTCTCGAAGAAATGCTGCAGGCGCGTGACGCGGGCATCGACTGGCATTGTGGGGGCGCCGGGTCCTAGGTCCCGGTGAACCGACGAACGGCAGCGAAGTATGCCGGGTACGGCAGCGTGCGCAGCAGCCGCAGGATGCGGGTGAATCGCTTGGGAAAGTGGATCTCGAACTCGCCGTCGGCAATCCCTTTGAGCGTGAGGCGCGCGGCATCGTCGGCGGGGATCAGTGCAGGCATCCTGAAGTCGTTCTTCTGTGTCAGCGGCGTGTCGACAAATCCCGGATTGACCAGATACACACCCAGCCCGCGCGGCGCCAGGTCGAGGTAGAGCGACTCGGCCAGGTTGATCAGCGCCGCTTTGGTCGGACCGTAGATGAGAGCCTTGGGCAGTCCGCGGTAACCGGCTACCGATGAAACGATCGCCACGCCGCCGCGGTCCTGCGTCAGCAGCTGGGGCAGCACCGCGTCCAGGCAATGCAACACGCCCATGACGTTCACCTCGAACAGCCGGGTTGCGCGCGGCAGGTCGAAAGTCTTTGCGCTCATCGCCGTGTGCGTGCCCGCAACGATCATCACCAGATCGATGCCACCCCATGTCCCGATGACTTGCTGTGCCGCCTTCTTGACTGAAGCTGGATCGGTGACATCGAGCACCGCGACGAGCGCATCGGTGCGTTCGGCGATCGCCACGAGCAGGTCGCGGCTGCGCGCCGATATCGCAACGTGCGCGCCCTCGTTGATCAGCCGCCGCGCGAGTGCCGCACCGATGCCATAGGACGCGCCGATGACCCAGACGCGCTGGCCGCGCCAGGTACCGATCTTCGGATTGAGTGCCATCAGAGCTTGCGGAACGAGATCAGCACCTCGCCGACCCGGAAACCGTAAAGACTCATGACCGCGCGGTTGAGCATCACGCGCTCGTCGATCAGGAACATCCAGTCGTCGAAGGCAACTTCGTAGCGCTTGCCCTCGTCGGTCCTGAGATCGAACGTATAAGTCCAGTTCAGTGCATTGCCGCTGACCACGCCGCGCGCTTCGCCGATCACGTCGGCAGCGGTGCCGATCCAGCGCGTAGCCGGCCGCCTCGCCGGGAGCGCGTCGCAGCGTCCATATGCGCTTTTCTCGCTTGCCATCGGACCAGACGAAGTCCTCGTCGAGCGTGCCGACATCGCCCGCCCAGCTCGCCTTGATCGTCACGACGAAGCGGCGCTGCACCTGGCCGCTGCGGTCCTGGAACAAGCCATGGCCTTCCAGTGTCCCGTTGAAGTAGCGCTGCAGGTCGAGCGCCGGCCGTTCGTCGCGATAGACCTGCGGGTCGATGGCGGAACAGCTGGCGAGCAGAAGTGCGGTGAAGGCAATGAGTGCACGAGCGAACATGTGATTCCTCAAAGACGGCGGGTGCGCCAGGCGATGGCGAGTAGTGCTGAGGCCACGAGCTTCAGCGCGCACGGCAGCAGGGCGTAGGCAAACGACAGCGCGGCCAGCGCCTCCGGTGCGCGTGTAGCCCGGTGCGTAGCCGAGCAAGCCGAGCGCCGGCAGCGCGATGCCCGCTGCCAGCGCCAGGTTCAGTTTGTTCGCCAGGTTCCAGAGTCCGAAGTACGCGCCTTCGTGCCGGCCGGTGTGCCCGTTGCGATCGATCACGCGAGCCAGCAGGGCGGGCGGCAATGCCAGATCGGCTCCCAGTGCAACGCCGGACAACACACAGATCAGTGCAAATGCCGTGAGATCACCGGCGCCCAGGCCATAGGCCCAGACGAACGCCGCCACCGCGGCAACCATGCCGATCAGCCACACCGCTTCCAGCGGGAGCCGGCGCGCGAGCCGTACCCACAGCGGCATGCTCGCGGCACCCGCGATGAAGTACAGCGCGAGGAAAAGTCCGGAACTCGACTCGAGTTGCAGCCGGTCGGCGACGAAGAACAGGACCAGCGAGGCCGGTATCGCTGCGGCGATCCCGTTGGCGACAAACACCGCGAGCAACCAGCGAAAGCGCGACGTGGCCAACGGCAGCGCGATCGCCAGAGGAGCGTTGAGCGACGCGGCTGGGCTCCGGACTGGCGGTCTCGGCGCATGCCGCACGAGTACGTAGAGCGCGATGGCCAGCGCCGCCAGGAAGAGTGCGACCAGACTCGGGGCGCCCAGCGCGTACGGTACGACCGACGCGAGGATCACGCCGACCAGACCCGCCCCTTCGCGCCATGCGGTGACATGGGCCCGATCGCCGTCCGTGTCCGCCAACCCGGCGCCCCAAGCCTGGTACGCGATCGACGCAAGCGAGTAACCGAAGTACGCCGCCATCAGGGTCACGGTCAGCCACGCCGCGGCGGCTATCGCAGACAGACCGGCAGGCGGAAGAAAGAGGAGGACGAAGCCCAGCACCAGCGGCGGCATCCCGACCAGGACCGGCCGGAGACGGGAGCGGCCATTCGAGCGATCGACCCATGCGCCGAGCAGCGGATCGATGAAGGCATCCGCCAGGCGAGTGATCAGAAGCACGGCTCCGATGATCGACAGCGCGAGCCCGGTGGCGTCGAAGTAGAACTTCGGCACCAGCACGTAGACGGGCAAAGCCATCATCGCCAACGGCGCGCCGAGCAGGCCGTACGCAGCCAGGCCGCGCTGCGTCGGCCGGCCGAAGGACATCGCCGTGACGCGTGCGGCCGCGCCGTCCATCGGCGTGGCGGTGGTCACCGAGACGCTCGGCGTGGTGCGGTCCGGTCCGACATCAGTGCGGCGCCGACAGCAGATTCGCGCGCAACTGCGGGGCGCTCGTGCGCGGGTCGAGCCAGATCGCGAAGAACGCCCGACCGAACTCCGGGTCGGCGACTTCGCCGAGCAAGCCGCCATCGACATAGAAGCGGGTGCTGCTGCCGGGGCGGTAGATGCCCACCAGCTGCTGGCCGGACTTGACGTCGGGAAACAGAGCGACCATGTCGGCAAGCCAGCGCTGGCGCTGTGCGTTCGAACCGAGACCGAGGCGTGCGATCTCGTCGCGACTGCGCTCGGCGATCGCGCGACCTTCGAGACTGCGGGCGTAGGTGATCTCGAGCGCGAAGGGCTGTGCCGCCGGATTGGACGGATTGAAGTTGCGCGGGACGAACATGCGTGCGTCGTACACGTGGAATCCGTACCAGGTCAGGCGCCCGCTGCCGGAGGGCCGGGCATCGTCGATGTGACGGCGCACGTGGTCCGGTGCGACGGGCAGGGTCGAAGCGACGCTGGCCTGCATGTAGGCCGCGAGCGCAAGCAGTGTGGCCAGCATGAGGGCGCCCACTGTGCCCGTGCCGGTACGCAGAGTCGCCGCGTCAGCGCACTTCGAGCGTGTACTGGACGACATCGGTGTTCTCCTGTGCAAAGGCGGCCTCGCAATAGGCCAGATAAAAGTCCCAGATGCGCACGAAGCGATCATCGAAACCCAGTGCGCGCACATCATCAAGACGCGCGTGAAAGCGCGCCCGCCAGGTGGCCAGCGTGCGCGCGTAGTCCATGCCGAAGCGGTGTTCGTTGATGACGTCGAACCCGGCGGCGTGGGCCCGTGCACGGAAGACCGAGGGTGACGGCAGCATCCCGCCGGGAAAGATGTACTGCTGGACGAAGTCGGTGCCGGCGCGATAACGCTCGAACAGGCGATCGGCGATCACGATCGTCTGCAAACAGACGCGCCCGCCGGGCTTCAGGCAGCGCTTCAACGTCGCGAAGTAAGACGGCCAGAAGGCCTCTCCGACGGCCTCGAACATCTCGATCGATGCGATGCCGTCGTACTGTCCCGCCTCGTCACGGTAGTCCCGCAGCTGCAGATCGCCGTGCAGCCCCGCGCGCGCCAGCCGGTCACGCCCGTATGCCAGCTGTTCGGCCGACAGCGTCAATCCGGTGACCGACAACCCCGCCTGCGCGGCGACTTCGGCCAGCCCACCCCAGCCGCAACCGATCTCGAGCAGGTTCGCGCCGGATGGCAGCGCGAGTTCGTCCAGCACACGTACGTACTTGGCGTGCTGGCCCCGTTCGAGTTCGTCGGTTGACGCAACCTCGTGCGGCCCCGCAGGCCGTTCGGTGTACTCGAATATCGCGCTCGAGTACGACATCGTGCGATCGAGCCACAACGAATAGAAATCGTTGCCGAGGTCGTAATGCGCGTGGATGTTCTTGCGTGCCTGTGCCTTGGTGTTCCGGTTCAGCAGGTGGCGGATGCGATAGGTGAGTCGGCCGAGGAATGAGCCATAGATGAATTCGTCTGCAGCATCACGGTTGGCGACGAAGAACTCGAGCACAGGTACCAGGTCGGGCGAATCCCAGTCGCCGGCGATGTAGGCCTCGGCGAATCCGATGTCGCCGCTTTTCAGCGCCGCCCTGACGAGATTCCAGTTGGCCAGGCGAAGGTCGGCGCGCTCTGCCAGAGCGCAGATCGCCGTAGTAGCCGTGCTGGCCATCAGGAAAGGTCAGGTCGAGCCGGCCCAGGCGCATGCGGTCGAGCAGGCGCAGCGCCAGTCGGGCGTCGGCAGGAAAGCGCGCGGTGTCCAGGTCCGCGCGCGAGTCGAGGGCAGCGACGTTGCTCATGAGTTCAGCGAGTGACATGCAGCGCCGGAGGTTCCGGCTTGGAAGTGAAGGGGACGCGCTTCAGCCAGAGCCGGAGCGCCTGCCAGTGAATTCGTGCGACCACGCCAAAGGTGAAGACCGGATACGCGACGAATGCGCGCAGCAGTGCCCGGTCTGACAGCGGGGCCAGCGTCCCTGCGATCGACGTCAGCAGCAGGGGGCCGTCGTCGTCGTCGTAGTCGATGCGCCCGACCCAGCGTGCGGCCGCGCCCGGGGCGGGGGAACGGAGCATGAAACGGAAGCGGTAGCTCCCCTCGACGCGGCAGAACGGCGAGACATGAAACACCTTGCGCGATTCCACTGCTTCGCCGTACTGCAGCGGTCGACCGTCGTCGTGCGCCAGCAGGTAGCAGTGACGCTCGCCAAAGGTGTTGTTCACCTCACAGACCACGGCACGCAACGCGCCGTCGGCACGATGCGCGAACCAGAAACTGACCGGGTTGAACACGTAACCCAGCACGCGTGGAAACGTGTGCAGCCAGACCTCACCGTCGGCATCCCTGATGCCACGGCTACGCAGGAGGTCGTCGATCCAGGCCAGCAGGGGCCGGCCGTCACCGTGGTCGCGGTCGTTCACCGCGAAGATGCCGCGGCCATTCATTCGAAGAACGCGGCTTGCCAGCCGGTGCCGGGCAAGAGTGCGCAGCGGCAGCCGCAGGAAATAACCCGGGTAGGTAAACGCGTTGCGCGCCGGGCGCAGGCGGACATGGCGGATCTGGCCGAAGCCGATCATCGGGGCGGAAGGAGCGGACTGCATGCCGGGTCGCGGTCGTCAGAAGGGTTGGAAACTGGAGGTGCCGGGCGGAAAAGTCTGTGTAGTTTACACAATGAACTGATCAGTTCAAGTAGAAACGGAGTAGTATGTTCCCTGAACTGAAAGTAACTGACGGGTGGCGGCCCGCCAGAGCCGCGAGGAGAGCACATGGAATCGTCTGCAGCCGCACCGCGTCGACTGTCGTTGAAAGAACAGCAACTTCGGCTGCGCGAGGACGTCATCCTGCAGGCCGTCAACGGCTTGCTTGCGGAAAAAGGCTTTGACCTGATGACGGTCGACGAAGTCGCGGCCGTTGTTGGCATCGCGAAAGCGAGCCTGTACAAGCATTTCGAATCGAAGGAAGCGCTCGCGGCCGCGGCCATGGTCCGGCTGCTCGACCGCACGCTCGATGTGATCGCCGCGCAGCCGGACGCAATGGCACCCGTGGACAAGCTGAAAGCCGTGGTGAGCTGGGCGGTGGCGGAGCATTTGCGTGGCCAGATGCCGTCGTTGCCCTCGACGCGCTCGACGCTGCGTGACGCCCTCGTGCGCAACAAGGCCTATATCGATCGGCTGATCGAGGTGAGTGATCGCCTCGGAGCCTGGATCGAGCTTGCGCAGGGACGCGGCGAGATCGCCCCCGCGCTGCCGCCGGAGGTGGTGCTGTACACGCTCTACGCGCGTGCCTGCGACCCGGTGTCGGACTACCTCAAGCTGTCCGGAAACTTTCGCGATGAAGAAATCGTCGCGCTGGTGACGATGACGTGCTTTTCCGGGCTCGCCGCCCGCTCGTCCTGATGGCATAGCCGGACCGACGCCGCGACAGCGTCAGGCAACGCGCTGCAGCGGCGATGATGTCGCCAGCACACGCCGAAGCGCTGCGGCCACCGCCAGGCCGGACTTCAGGCCATCTTCGTGGAAGCCGTAGCCCGTCCAGGCCCCGGCAAACCAGACGCCGCGTCGCCCCTGAATTCCTCCCAGTCGCTGTTGCGCCTCGATCGCACCTGCATCGAATACGGGATGGGTGTAGTCGAATTGGCCGAGGACAAATTCCGCACGTGGCTCGACCGCCGGGTTCAGCGAGACGAATACGGGTGTCGAAAACGGCAAGGGCTGCAGCTTGTTCAGCAGATAGGTCACCGACACGGCCGGATCGCTCCCGCCTTCGCTCATGTAGTTCCACGAAGACCACACGCGCCGTGACGCCGGCATCAGCCGGTCATCAGTGTGCAGCCACGCCCGGTTCGGCTGGTAGCTGACTTTGCCGATGACGCCGCGTTCGTCCGCGTCGGCATCGACCAGCAGGCGGCACGCCTGATCGCTATGGCACGCCAGCACGACGTGGTCGTACGAGGCCGCCCCGGAGCGGCTGTGCACGATGACTCGACGGCTCGTCGGATCCCGCCGCACATCCAGGACGGGCTCATTGATTCGCACGTCACGCAGCCCGCTGGCAATGCGCCGTACGTACTGCCGCGCGCCGCCCTTCACCGTGTACCACTGCGGCCGCTCGTTGACCTGCAGCAGACCGTGGTTGTGACAGAAGCGGACGAAGGTCGTCACCGGATACGCCAGCATCGTATCCATCGGGCACGACCAGATCGCGGCGGCCATCGGCAACAGGTACCACTGCCGGAACGACACACCGTAGCCGTGCTCGTCGAGGAAGGCGCCGAGCGAGACGCGGGCTTCAATGGCCTCCTGGCCTTGCGCGATCCGCGTCGCCTGCGCGTTGAAGCGCAGGATGTCGCGCAACATCGCGAGGAAACGCGGAGAGAGCAGATTGCGACGCTGCGCGAACACGCCGTTCAGGTCCGTGCCGCTCCATTCGATCCGTCGTTGGCCGCGCTGCACGCTGACGGCGAACGACATCTCGCTCTTCACGGTCGGCACGCCGAGTTCCGCGAGCAGCTGGATCAGGTTCGGATAGGTACGCTCGTTGAACACCAGGAAGCCGGTGTCCACCGGGTAGTTGATGTCATCGAGCGTGATGTCGACGGTGTTGGTGTGGCCGCCGAGCCGTGCTTCGGCTTCGTACAGCGTCACGTGCGCGTCGTGTCTCAGGGCGTGTGCGCAACCCAGGCCGGAGATGCCGGAACCGATGACTGCAATTCTCATTCGTGCGGGTCCTGAAAAGGGGAATCCATCGGACACGCGCGAGCGCAGTCCGTCCGGCTCATCACTGAGCCTCCCTCACGAATGACATGCGGCCACTTCTGCGGCTGGAGCCGCGGGGCCGTCGTTGGCGCGGGGGTTTCTCCTCCCCGCCGGGCATTTAGCCCGCGCCGTCCTTGATGCGTTCGATCAAGGCGTAGGCCGAATGGTTATGGATGGATTCGAAGTTCTCGGCTTCGACAACAAAGGCGCGCACGCGCTCGTCGGCGTCGAGAGCCGTTGCGACATCGCGCACGACGTCTTCGACGAACTTTGGATTGTCGTAGGCGCGTTCGGTCACGTACTTCTCGTCGGTGCGCTTCAGCAGGCCCCACACTTCGCACGAGGCTGCATCCTCCGCAATGCGGATCTGGTCCTCGACGCGCATCTCGTCGGCCAGTGTCAGCGTCAACGTCAGGTGCGCACGCTGGTTGTGGGCGCCGTAGTCCGCGACCTTCTTGCTGCAGGGACACAGGCTGGTCACCGGCACAACGACCTTCTGCCAGTAGCGGGTCGTCGCCGCGCGCCGTTCGACGGCCAGCGTCAGCTGATAGTCCATCAGGCTTTCGACACCCGACACCGGTGCGGTCTTGAGGACGAAGTAAGGCAGGCGCAATTCGATGTAGCCGTCGTGCGCGTCGAGCCGCTGCAGCATCCGCTCGAGCAGCGCGTGCACCGAAGCGCGTGACAGGGCATCCCGGTGCGACTGCAGCACGTCGATGAAGCGCGACATGTGCGTGCCCTTCTTTTCGGCCGGCAGGGCGACGTACATGTCGACCGAGGCAACGGTCGGCTGCGGGCCGCGTGCGGTCGCCACCATCATCGGGTGGACGAGCGACTTCACGCCGACGCGCTGGATGGCCAGGTTGCGCGCGTCCGCCGCGGACTGGATGTCCGGGAGATACATGGTGTCGGGAGCGTTCATGGCAAAGCCGCTATTGTCGCCGAAGTGCCGCTGCGCCCAAGCGCGCGCCGCCGCCGCATCTACTTCGCGCCGAGCAGGGTCTCGATCTGTGACGTCAGTCGCTTGTCGAGCGGCTCCACCTGGCTGGGGAACGAAGCCACGACTTTGCCGTCCCGGCCGATCAGGTACTTGTGGAAGTTCCACTTCGGTGCCTGTCCGGTGTCACGGGTCAGTGCGGCAAACAGGGGGTTGGCGGTGGCGCCCTTGACCGAACTCTTGGCGAACATCGGAAACTTCACGCCGTAGGTGTTGAAGCAGAAGTCGGCGATCTCCTTGTTGCTGTCCTTTTCCTGGTTACCGAAGTCGCCGGACGGGAACCCGAGGATCGTGAAGCCGCGCTTGGCGTACTGCGCGTGCAGCTTCTCCAGTCCCTCGTACTGGGGTGTGAAGCCGCAAAAGCTTGCGGTGTTGACCACCAGGATGACGTTGCCGCTGTACTGACACAGGCTCTGCGGACTGTCATCCTGCAGACGCGGGTAGGAGTGGTTCAACAGCGCCGGGCAGGCCTGAGCCGCGGCGGGCGGGGCCGCCGCGGACAGCAGCAGCGCCACAGTGGTGGTGGCGAGGGACTGGACGAAACGCTTCACGGGTGCTTGGACCGTAGGATCGGCCCGAAGTGCGGGATCGAGGGGCGGATGATCCCGGCCGACACGGATTGTGTCAATGAGTTGTCTAGGACAGAATGCAGCGATTACTCTCGCCTGCCTCCGATCCGGGCCACTTTCAGCCGCATGAACGATCGCACCGTGTCCCGAACCCTTACCGTCTCGATTGCCGCCGTCGAGCGTGACACCGGTCTGTCGAAGGATGCGCTGCGGGTATGGGAGCGACGCTACGGATTTCCTGTACCAACGCGGGATGCGTTCGGTGAGCGCACCTACCCGGTCGACCAGGTCGACAAGCTGCGCCTGCTCAAGCGGTTGATCGACCAGGGCCATCGACCGGGCAAGATCATCGGACGATCCTTCGTTGAGCTGCAAAAGCTGGCCGAGGGGGCCGGTGCGACGCCAGGCGCAACCAGCGCGCCCGATGCCGCAGACGACCTCGTGCGATGCCTGGACTGTGTGGCGGAACACCGGCCCGACGACCTGCGACGCCTGCTTTCCCAGGGCTTGCTGCGACTCGGGCTGGCGCGTTTCGTCACCGACGTCGTCGCGCCGCTAAGCACGATGATCGGCGATGAATGGGCCCGCGGACGCCTGCAGATTTTCGAGGAGCATCAGTACACGGAAGCGATGCAGTCCATCCTGCGCGGCGCGATTACGACGATCCCGCACTCCGCGGCCGGCCCGCGCGTGCTGCTGACGACTTTTCCCCAGGAGCCGCATGGGCTCGGCGTGCTGATGGTCGAGGCCATGCTGGCGCTCGATGGCGCCTGCTGCATTCCGCTGGGCACGCAGACGCCGCTGTCGGAGATCGTCTCCGCGTGCCAGGCGCAGCAGATCGACGTCGTCGCGCTGTCGTTCACGCCGATCGTCAATCCCAACCAGGTCCTCGACGGCCTGGCCGATCTGCGCACGCAGCTGCCGGACTCCATCGAGATCTGGGCTGGAGGCTCGTCGCCCATCCTGCGCCGTCGTCCGCCACCGGATATCCGTGTCCTGCTTTCGCTGGAGGATGTCGAACCCGCGGTCGCGGAGTGGCGCGAGCGTCATGGCTTCACTTGACTCCCTCGGGTGGCACCGCAGGACAATCCAGCTCCGCCATGAACCCTGCACACGAGGGACGCGCCATGAAACTAGCTAACCGGGTGGCCGTGATCACAGGGGGCGCGCAAGGCATCGGCGCAGCCTGCGCCCGCCACTTTGCCGAACAGGGTGCCAGGGTCGTGCTGGGCGATGTCAACGAAGTCGGCGCGGCCGCACTGGTGAAGGACATCGCCGCCAACGGCGGCACCGCGACCTTCCGTCGCACGGACGTCGGGCTGAAGGCCGACTGCGAGGCGCTGGTCGAGCACGCGGTCGCGCACTACGGCGCACTCGACATCCTGGTCAACAACGCCGGCATCGTGCACGCCGCCGACTTCCTCGACCTGGCCGAAGAGGACTTCGACCGCGTGCTGCGCATCAACCTCAAGGGCGCGTTCCTGTGCGCCCAGGCCGCGGCGCGGCGCATGGTGGCGCAACCCGCGCGCAGCGATGGCCAGCGTGGCGTCATCATCAACATTTCCAGTGTCAACGCGGTACTGGCCATCGCCAACCAGGTGCCCTACACGGTCAGCAAAGGCGGGCTCAACCAGTTGACCAAGGTGATGGCGCTCGGGCTGGCCCCGCAGGGCATCCGCGTGATGGGAATTGGCCCCGGGTCGATCGCCACCGAACTGCTCAAGACCGCCGTGCTGACCAACGAGGCGGCGCGGCAACGCATCCTGTCACGCACGCCGATGGGCCGCCTGGGCGAACCCGATGAAGTCGCCCGGATTGCGGTATTCCTCGCCAGCGACGATGCGTCGTACCTCACTGGAACGACGCTTTACCCCGACGGCGGGCGCCTTGCACTCAACTATGTGATGTAGGTCGCCTGACGTGCGCGCGATCCACTGATATCAGGACTGGCTACCGTTTTGCCTTGCGGCGCGCCCGCTTCGCCTTGCGCGCAGGAGTCTTGGCCTCGGCCGGCGCCGAGTCGGACGCGGCCGCGGCGATCTTCGAGAACTGATCCTGCAGCGTGTGCCACCACGCCGCGGGATTCAGCGCATCGTCCGACAGAGACGGGGAGTGCGCGGACGCCTTGCGTCGCGGGCGAGCCGGTTTCGACTCGGCCTCCGGTTCGGGAGGCGGGGCCATTGTTGCAGCGGCCGGGGGGGCGCTGAATTCCGGGGGAATCGGCGGGAACGGACTCTTCTGCGGCGGCGGCGGACCCATCATCGGCGCCATCATCGCGCCGCTGATGCCCTTGAGCGTGGCGATCGTCGCGCGCTGCACTTCGAGCGTCTGGATGGTCGTGCGCAGCATGCTGGCGTTCAGTTCGAGCCACTGCTCGACCGCACGCAGGTCGGCGATGCGCTTGTCCAGCTCACCGATGTCGATGGTCGGCGCAAGCATGCTCGGCATCTGCTGCGGCGCGCGCACGAGCGATGCGAGGTTGCCGGGCGTCGGCATGCCGGCCATGCCCCACATCTTCTGCATCACGTCGAAAGGATTGCCCATCCCAGAGAACGGGTTCGCAGGGGCTGAATTGTCTGGCATGGTGGCTCCTCTCGATGCGGGCGCGAAGTCGGGACAGTGTGCTAGCGGCGCGCCGGCGCGGCAACCGGCTGGTCGATCGCGCCGAATATGGACCGTCCTTGCGCATCGAACATCTCGATGCGCACCCGGTCGCCGTACTTCATGAACGGCGTGGTCGCCGCGCCCGATTCGATCATCTCGAGGCTGCGTTTTTCAGCGATGCAGCAGTAGCCGCGAGCGCGATCGAGGTTCGACACGGTTCCGGAACCGATGATCGAGCCGGTGCGCAGGTTCCGGGTCCGCGCGACGTGCGCGATCAGCTGCCCGAAGTCGAAGGTCATGTCGTCCCCGGCGTTCGGCTCGCCGACCTTGGCCTCGTTCCAATGCACAACCAGCGGCCGATGGACCTTCGCATCGTGCCAGGCATCACCGAGTTCGTCCGGCGTGACTGCCACGGGTGAAAACGCGGTCGCTGGCTTGCTCTGGAAAAAGCCGAAGCCCTTCGCGAGCTCGGCCGGGATCAGATTGCGCAGGCTGACGTCGTTCACCAGCATCAGCAGTCGGATGTGATCCCCCGCGTCGCGCGGCTTCGTGCCCATGGGCACGTCGTCGGTGATGACGGCGACCTCGGCCTCGAAGTCGATGCCGAACTCCTCGCTCGGGCAGACGATCGGATCGTGCGGCCCGAGCAGATCGTCGGAACCGCCCTGGTACATCAGCGGATCGGTCCAGAACGAGGTCGGCATCTCGGCGCCGCGCGCCTTGCGCACGAGTTCGACGTGGTTGACGTAGGCGGAGCCGTCAGCCCACTGGTAGGCGCGCGGCAGCGGCGCCATCGCCATGCGCGCATCGAACGCGAATGCGTGCCGGGCGCGTCCTTCGTTGAGCGTCTGGTACAGGTCGTCGAGCTGCGGCGCGAAGAACGACCAGTCATCGAGGGCGCCCTGCAACCGGCTGACGATACCGGCCGCGTGGTGAGCCAGAGTCAGGTCGCGCGAGACGACGACGAGCTGCCCGTCGCGCGAACCATCCTTCAAGGTCGCGAGCTTCATCGGATGAGATCGGGAATTGAAAGGGCGAGGAAGCCGGTATCTTAGCGGTGGGGCTCGCGGTCGTCGGATGAATCGGTGGCAACGACGGGTGGCAACGACGGGTGGCAACGACGAGTGAGCGACGACGGGCGGGCAACGACTGGCAGGCGATCGCGCTGCGCGCGGCACGGCACACGATGGTGAAGCAGGAACCAGGGGACCACTGGCGAGGACGCCGCTGGCGGCGTGGTGCGGTCGTCCTCGGGATCGTCGTGCTGATGCATGTGCTGGCGATCACCGGCGTGCGGCGCGAACTCACGCTGGACACGCCGGAGAAGGTGACACAGACCACGCTGTCGATAGCGTTGCTCAGGCCGCCGGCGCCGCCGGCAGCACCAGCGCCGCCGCCACCGCGACCGAAGCCGCCACCGACGCCACGCACACCGAGTGTCGTGGCTCCCGCGGTTATTCCTGCGCCCGCGCCTCCCCAACCTGCGCCACCTCCTGAACCCGCACCGCCTCCTGAACCTGCGCCGGTCGAGGCACCGCCGCCCCCCGTGACCGAGCCTGCGGCAGAGCCGTCAAAGCTGCCACCCGGCGTCAAGGAACTGCCGACCAAAGGGCGGATCGCCTACCGCACCACGTACTCGCGCATGCGCGGCATCGACGTGATGACCTATGTCGACTGGACGATCGATATCGACCAGGCGCGCTACGAACTCTGGCTGCGCACGGTCGATCCCCCGGGGTTGCTCGACCTGCGGTCCACCGGTGAGCTCAAGCCGTTCGGCATTGCGCCGACCCAGTACCTGGAGCGCATCGAAATCGCCAACCGCGAGTTGACGGTCGACTTCGACTGGACCAGCCACATCGTGCGATTCGCCGGACGCGGCGCGGGCGAACCGTCGCCGTTCGATGACGGAACGCAGGACCCGCTGTCACTGCAGTTTCACCTGCCGTTGCTTGCGCAAACGTATCCATGGCGCTTCACTCCGGGATCGCTGATCAGCTTCCAGGTCGCGCGCCGCAAGGTGGAAAGCTATACGTTCGTGGTCGACGGCTTCGAACCGGTCACGATCCAGGGCAAGGAGTTGCAGGCGCTCAAGGTCCTGCGACCGAAGGGACCGAACTCCAACCGGGCGGTGGAACTATGGATGGCGCCGGATCTCGACTGGATCCCGGTACGCCTGCGTTTTGTAGATACCAATGACGAGGTGTGGGACAGCGTGCTTGCGCACCTGCCGGGGACCGAGCCTCCGCCCGCGCCGATCCAGCAGGAGCCGGTCAGACCGTAGAGGCGACGCTAGGTCGCCGCAGACAGGACGGCGGTCAGCACCGGCATGCGCGCAGTGCCCAGAACGCCGTCGACTTCCATGTCCGTCATCTCTGCGGACAGGCGCATGCCGCTGGCGAGGACTTCACTCAGTGCGGCTTCGATCGCGGTACAGGCCTGCATCAGTTCGACCGGCGTCTCGGCGTCCATCGCGTTTTCGATAGCCGATTCGAGGTCAGCGGCCAACCGACCCGCGGCATCGCCATCGCCTTCGAGCGCGAACTCCAGCAGGCGTGCTTCTCGTGCAAGCGCGGCAAGGCGCTCGGCCTGGCGTCCGGGGTCGGAGTGATCGGCGTCCGACTGGGCGGTCGGTTGGTTGGTCGGACAGGCCGACGGGCATTCGTTGTCTCGCATAAAACCTCCACTGCGAGCAACGTTAAGTGTCTTCGCTGACCGGCACCACCTAAATGGTGTCCGTTCTTGACGCAAATACGTCGGGCGTTCAAAAAACGCCGAGTGCCGAAACGAATTGATCCTCTTTTGAGCTTACGCAGCCTTCTGCGGCATGCGTATGACCTGCGCCGTTGTCTGACCGCGGAATCGCGCCAGCAGTTGTGACCATTTTTCCCGCGCGGTCAGCAGGGTCTGTTCCTTGACGTGGCCATAACCGCGAATCTCCTCCGGAATGCTGGCCAGTTGCACCGCGACGGAGTGGTTGTCCGACGCCATTCGCGTCAGCAGTTCCTCCACCAGTGCTTCATAGTCGGCGATCAGCGCGCGTTCCGTACGACGTTCCGCCGTGTAGCCGAAGACATCGAGCACCGTGCCACGCAGGAACTTCAGTCGGGACAGGACAGAAAACACCGGCATCACCCACGCGCCGAAGTGAATCTTCTGGATGCGGCCGGTGACGGGATCCGGTCGTGCCATCAGCGGCGGCGCAAGGTGGAAGTTGAGGCGATAGTCGCCTTCGAACTGGCTCGCGATCCGTGCCCGGAACGCCGGGTCGGAATGCAGCCGCGCCACTTCGTACTCGTCCTTGTAGGCGAGCAGCTTGAAGTAGTAACGCGCGACCGCTTCGGTCAGCTGCGTCGACTGCAGCCGGTCGGACTCGACGCGCCGCACGCGCTCGACGAGATCGGCATAGCGCTTCGCGTAGGAGGCGTTCTGGTAGCCGGTCAGGAACTCGACGCGCCGGCCGACGATGTCCTCGAGCGTCGAGGCAAAGCGCTTGAGCTCGACCACGTTGTTGGCGGCGTCGGGAAATGCGATCCGGCGAACGGCTTCAACGTCATGCGCCGCAGTGCGGCCCCACTCGAATGCCTTGCGATTCGACTCCACGGCCACGCCATTGAGTTCGATCGCGCGCAGCATCGTTTCGTGGGCCAGCGGAATCCAGCCCTTCTGCCAGGCGAAGCCGAGCATGAACGGGTTGGTGTAGATCGCATCGCCCATCAGTGCCGTCGCCATGGCGCTGGCATCGACGAACAGGCTGTCGGCCTCCGCCCCCACCGCGTCACGAACCTGTTGCGCGAGGTTGCCGCCGCCGAACTGCCAGTTGGGGTCACGCACGAAGTCCGCGGTCGGCGATTCCGCCGTGTTCACGACGGCCCGGGTCTTGCCGAGCTGGATCTTCGACAGCGCCTCGTTGCTGGTGGTGACGATCAGGTCGCAGCCGATCAGGACGTCGGCCTCGCCCATGGCGATGCGCGTTGCGAAGAGATCTTCTGGCGTCGGCGTGATCTGCACGTGCGAGAACACCGCGCCGCCCTTTTGCGCGAGTCCGGCCATGTCCAGCACCGACACGCCGCGTCCCTCGAGATGCGCCGCCATGCCGAGCAGCTGGCCGATGGTCACGACGCCGGTTCCACCGACGCCGGTCACCACGATGCCGTAGGCGCCGCGCGACCGCAACGACGGCAGCAGGGGCTCCGGCAGCTCCGGCAACGCGCCCGTGACCGAGGACTTGCCCTTTTTCAGCTTGCCGCCTTCCACCGTGACAAAGCTCGGGCAGAAGCCGTTCAGGCAGGAATAATCCTTGTTGCAGCTCGACTGATTGATTGCGCGCTTGCGGCCGAACTCGGTCTCCAGCGGCTCGACCGAGAGGCAATTGGACTTGACGCTGCAGTCGCCGCAGCCTTCGCAGACCAGGTCGTTGATCACGACGCGGCGCGCCGGGTCCGGAAACGCCGTCTTCTCCGGCGTGTTCTTCTTGCGGCGTCGGCGCTTTTCCGAGGCGCAGGTCTGGTCGTAGATCAGCACCGACACGCCGGGATACTCGCGCAGTTCGCGCTGGATGCGGTCGAGCTCGTCGCGGTGATGCACCGTGACGCCGGGCGCGAGCTTCCATGCATCGCCGGTGGCGCCGTGCGCGTTGACAGCGCTGTGGTCGAGTTCGCTGGTGGCGTCGTACTTGGCCGGTTCGTCGGTGACGATGACGATCTTCGTCACGCCTTCCGCATGCATCTGCTGCGTGATCTGCGGCGCGGTGATCTGACCGTCCGTGGGCTGGCCGCCCGTCATCGCGACCGCGTCGTTGAAAAGGATCTTGTAGGTGACCGACACCTTGGCCGCAACGGCCGCGCGCACCGCGAGCGAGCCCGAGTGGAAGTAGGTGCCGTCACCGAGGTTGGCAAAGATGTGCTTTTCGTTCGTAAATGGCGCCTGGCCGATCCATGGCACGCCTTCGCCGCCCATCTGCGTGTAGGTGGACGTGTTGCGATCCATCCAGACGACCATGTAGTGGCAGCCGATGCCGGCCACTGCACGCGAGCCTTCCGGCAGGTTGGTCGATGTGTTGTGCGGGCAGCCCGAGCAGAACCACGGCTTGCGCTCGGTGACGACGCGCGGCCTGGCCAGCGCCTTTTCCTTCGCCTCGATGATCGCCAGCCGCGCCTGCATGCGTGCGCGGATCTCGGCCGGCAGTTCGAGCTTGCCGATACGCGCGACGATCGCCTTCGAGACGATCGCCGGCGAGAACTCATAGTGCGCCGGCAGGATCCAGTTGCCCTGCGGCACGGCCCATTCGCCGCCATCCTTCTCGTCGAACTTGCCGATCACGCGCGGTATGCGCTTGCCGGTGCCGATCCACGAGAACAGTTCCTCCTTCAGCTGGTACTCGACGAACTGGCGCTTCTCCTCGACCACGAGGATTTCCTCCAGCCCTTCGGCAAACGCCCGGATCGCGGTCGCCTCGAGCGGCCACACCATGCCGCACTTGAAGAGCCGTATGCCGATGTCCTTGCAGGTCTGTTCGTCGAGACCCAGGTCCGCCAGCGCCTGGCGCGTGTCCAGGTAGGCCTTGCCGCTGGCGACGATGCCGAAGCGCGCGTGCGGTGAATCGATCACCGTGTGGTTGAGCTTGTTCGCGCGGCAATACGCCAGCGCCGCATACAGCTTGTAGTCGAGCAGGCGCGCTTCCATCTCGAGCGCACCGTCCGGCCAGCGGACGTTGAGGCCGCCCGGTGGCATCGCGAAGTCGGCCGGCAACTGGATCTCGACGCGTTCCGGATCGACGATCACCGAGGCGGACGCCTCCACCACTTCCGTGACCGTTTTCATGCCGACCCAGACGCCGGCATAGCGGCTCATCGCGAAGCCGTGCAGGCCCATGTCGAGGTACTCCTGCACGGAGGCCGGAAACAGCACCGGCATCATGCAGGCCTTGAAGATGTGGTCGGACTGGTGCGGAAGGGTCGACGACTTGGCTCCGTGGTCATCGCCAGCCAGCGCCAGCACGCCGCCGTGCCGGCTGGTGCCTGCTGCATTGGCGTGCTTGAACACATCCCCGCATCGATCCACACCGGGGCCCTTGCCGTACCACATGGCAAATACCCCGTCGTACTTCGCGCCCTCGAACATGTTGACCTGCTGCGTGCCCCAGACACTGGTGGCGGCGAGGTCCTCGTTCAGCCCCGGCTGGAACTTCACGTGATGCCGTTCGAGATGCTTTTTCGCTTTCCACGCGGTCTGGTCGACGCCGCCGAGCGGCGAACCGCGGTAGCCGCTGATGAATCCGGCGGTGTTCAGCCCGGCGAGCAGGTCGCGCTGCCGTTGCAGCATCGCCAGTCGGATCAGTGCCTGCGTGCCGCTCATGTAGGCGCGGCCGCGGTCGAGGGTCCACTTGTCGTCGAGGGTGACCTCCGCCAGCGCGCGGCGGACGGCTTCGGAAAGGGGCGCGTTCATCAGGACTCCTGCCAAAAATCGTGTTCTTGGGAGCGCGGCAGTCGGGTGGGTGCCCCTGTGCCGTGCAGCCGGAGCGTGCCTTGTGAGCGCGCTCGGCGAAGTTCCGCGATGAGCGGAACTGAAAGTGGCGGCGAGCGTAGCACCGACGCAGCGCCCGCTCAATCGTGCGACGCGAGTGGGGTTACACCCAGCAGGGCTCGACGCGCGAGGTATGCTGCCGGCCGACTTTGGACCGGATAGTCCATGCTGCGCTTACTGATAATTGTTGCTGTCTTCGTGCCCGCTGTTGCGGCCGCCACGACGCTGGACCTCAAGCGACTCGGTGCGCCGGCCGAGGCCTGTACGGATTTCGACGAGTACGTCAACGGGCAGTGGAGAAAGGCGACCCCGATCCCGCCCGACCGCGCACGCATCGGCAGCTTCGACACCTTGCGCGACGAAAGCCGGGACATCGTCGAACAGGCATTGATCGATGCCGCGCGCAATCCTTCCCAGCTCGACACGCCGGGCAAGCTGCTCGCGTTCAGGTTCTATGTCAGCGGCATGGACGTGGAGGCCATCGAGAAGCGCCGGCTCGAATCGCTGCAGCCGCTGCTGCGACAGATCGATGCGCTCAGCGACCGCAAGCAGCTGCCGGCGTTGCTGGCCCAGTTGTCGCGTCACTACATCGACGCGCCCCTGCGGGTCGCGGTGATGCCCGACGCCAAAGACCGAAGGCGCTACCTCGTCCAGCTCGACCAGGGCGGCCTCGGCCTGCCTGATCGCGACGACTACTTTCGCGACGACGAGCGCACGCTCGAACTGCGCAAGGCGTACGAGAGCTACCGCCTGCGTCTTGGACAGCTCGCTCAGATCGTCGATGCGCCCGCGGCCGCCGCGGCGAGCTTCGAGCTGCAGACCTCGCTCGCCGAGGCGTCGCTGACGCGGGTCGCACGACGCGACCCGAACGCGCTCTACCAGCTGAACACGCTCGAGACGATCATGCAGCGCGCGCCGGGCCTCGACTGGGCGGCCTACTTCGCGGCATTGGGCGTGGCGAAGCCGGGCGAGTTCAACGTCGCCGCGCCGAAGTTCGTCGCCGCGGTGGCGCGCGCCGCGGCCGAAGCGCCGCTGGCGACCTGGCGCGCGTACCTGCGCGAACGCGTGCTCGACGAAATGGCACCGATGCTCACGGCCGAGTTCGTCGACGCGCGCTTCGACTATCGCGGCAAGGTTATCCAGGGCCGGGAGAAGAACTTCCCGCGTCCGGATCAGGTCATCCTCGCGATGACCGGTCAGTTCGGGTCGGAGCCGCTGGCGGAAGGACTCGGCCAGCTTTATGTCGCGCGCGCGTTCACGCCGGAAGCCAAGGAACGCGCGGTGCAGATGATCACCGACATCAAGACGGCGCTGCGGGCGCGGATCGAAAAGCTCGACTGGATGGGCGCGACAACCAAACAGAGCGCGCTGAAGAAACTCGACGCGATGGCGCTGAAGATCGGCTACCCGGACAAGTGGAAGACTTACGACGGCCTGGTGATCGAACGCGACGACTTTGCCGGCAACTGGCTGCGGGCGCGTGCCTGGGCCTTCAACGACCGGATCTCGGACCTGGGCAAGCCAGTCGATCGCACACGTTGGTTCGCCTCGCCGCACCTCGTGAACGCCTTCGCCGGCGGCCTGAACGAGATCATCTTTCCGGCCGCGATCCTGCAACCGCCATTCTTCTATCCGAAGGCGGATGCGGCTGTGAACTACGGCGGCATCGGTGCCGTCATCGGGCACGAGATCACGCACCACTTCGACGATCGCGGACGCCAGTTCGACAGCGTCGGCAATCTCACTGACTGGTGGTCGCCCGACGATGCCGCGGCCTACAAGGCGCGCGCCGCGCGGCTGGCACAGCAGTATTCCGGCTACACGCCGGTGCCGGGGCAGTCCATCAACGGCTTGCAGACGCTGGGTGAGAACATTTCCGACCTCGCCGGCGTGAAGATCGCCTTCGACGGCCTGCAGATCGCGCTCGCCCGTCAGCCGATCGGCCCGATCGACGGACTGACGCAGAACCAGCGGTTCTTCATCTCCTACGCGACGATCTGGCGCGGGCAGTACCGGACCGAGGCGCTGCTCGACCAGCTGCGCACCGGCCAGCATTCGCCGCACCGCTATCGCGTGCTGGGGCCGCTCGCCAACTTTCCGGCGTTCGCGGCCGCGTTCAACTGTCCGGCGAACGCGGCGATGATGCGGCCGCCGGACGATCAGATCTCGATCTGGTGATCAGGGCGTCGGCATCGGCTGGCGGTCCTTGAGCCGCAGCCAGCCGCGCGCGATGCGATAGATCGCCCAGATGCCGAGCGCGAAGAAGCCGATGATCCAGATCGCGAATCCGATCAGAACGACGGCGAACACGGTCCCGACAATGCCGACGATCACGGCCCACAGCAGCGCCCACCAGAAGGTGCGGATCTGCCACGAGAAGTGCGACTCGAGCCAGGTGCCGCGCACCTCGCTGCGCTTCACGTAGTTGATGATCACCGCGATGATCGACGGCCAGCCGAAGAGAAACATGCCGATCACCGATCCGGCTCCGAACGCGCCGATCACCAGGCCGAGGGTGTGCAGCGCGTAGACGATGTGCGTCGTCGTCACCAGCGATTCGTTGGGCGTGTTCAGCGGCGCAGGCGTGCTCATAAGGCGGCTCCGTCGGGCAGGGGAGCGCAGCATAGCGCCGCCGCGCGCGGCGGCGGGAGCGGGACTCAGTGGGAGCCTCCGCGCGGCGCGCGGCGGCGCGAGCTTGCTTGGGACGGCCCGACGCTGCGCTCAGGTCATGAAGCCGAGGTCCGACGTCGGAAAGTTCACGATGTTGGGCAGGATCAGCGGGATGTCGGTGGCGGCCACGCCCATCCAGCGCGCCAGTGTTGCCGCGTACTGCTCGACCGCGGTGGTGGGTATCAGCCGGCCGTTGCCGGCGTCGGTGGGTCCGTTGGCCGTCAGGTCGGGATAGCTGCCGACGACCTGCTTACCGCTCACCGAACCGCCGACGACGAAGTGGTGACCGCCCCAGCCGTGGTCGGTGCCGTCGCCGTTGACCGTCAGCGTGCGGCCGAAGTCCGACGCAGTGAAGAGCGTCACCTTCTGCGCCGCGTTCAGTTCGATCATCGCCTTCTGGAACGCGTCGATAGCGCCGGCGAGCTGCGTCAGCAGCGCGGGGTGCGTCGTATCCTGGCCTGAATGCGTGTCGAAGCCGCCGAGCGAGACCATGAACACCTGTCGTTTCGCGCCGAGTTCGGCGCTGACGCTGACGATCTTCGCCACCATCGCCAACTGGGTCGCGAGCGAGTTGTTCGCCGGAAAAAGCGTTGTCAGCGCCGGCGCAGCTGCGAGCGCGGCGGCGAGCGCAGTGTTCGAATCGATCGAACGCTGGTTCACGTTGCGCAGGTCGCTTTCGAACAGGTGCGTGCGTGGACGCGTCAGCGCGTTGCGCAGCGCAGCGGCGCCGGCGGCCGAGCCGTACAGCGAGTTGGCGTTCAGCGCGCCGAACGCGATCGAGCCCTGCGCCGGGTCGATCTGGAATGGCTGCACCGTCTGGCCCGAGAGGAACACCGCGCTGCCGGTCAGCGAATTGCAGGTGAAGATCTGATCCGAGTTCTGGCTCGCCATCAGGTCGCCGATGCGACCGCCCCAGCCGAACTTCGCGCCTTCCGGCACCGACGCCTGCCAGACCGACTGCTGGTCGTTGTGCGAGAAGAGTTTCGGCGGCAGCGGCACCGACTTGCTGTTGAAGCTGGTGCGGTCCGTCGGCACGACCAGCGGGCCGACGTTGGCGATCACCGCGCACTGTCCTGCGTCGAAGAGCGTCGCGAGCGGTGTCAGTTCGGCCGGCAAGGCGACCTGCCTGCCGCCGGGCAGCGGAGTGGTCGGAGCCAGAGGCGTCAGCTGTGCCTGAGTCCAGGCGAGCGCCCCGCGCACGCCGGCGTAGGTCGCGTAGCCGGTCGCGTCGTACGGGACGACGGTGTTGTGCGCGTCGTTGGCGCCATAGAGAAAGACGCAGACCAGCGCCTTGTAGTCGGCCGCCGTGGATGCGGATGCGGCACCGATCGAGGCCAGGTTCAGCGCAAAGGGCGCGGCCGTGCCGGCGAGCGAAAGGGCGGAGGCCTGGCGCAGGAAGCAGCGGCGGGAAGCGTTCAGCGGTTTCATGGTCAGCTCCTCGATCACTTCTGGACCAGGTATTCGGGCGAGGCCATCGTCAGCAGCACCGCGGTGTAGACGCGGTTGGCGCGCCCGTTGGGTGCCGTCACGGCAATCGCGTTGACCGCATCGCGGATCTCCTGTCGCTGCTGCGTGCCCATCGTGCCGGCCATCAGGCAGCGGTTGACGCGGTCGATCAGCGCATCGGCGTTGTCGGCCACCGCAAGTTCGCCGGTGTAGGCAGCGCGCACTTCGCGGCTGACGCCGACGCCGCTCGAGATCGCGGCCTGCATGAAGTTGGTGTAGCCGGCGACCGAGGTTTCGCCGGTGATCTGGAACTCCGGTGCAACCAGGCCGGCGGAAGCAATCGCCGTGTTGGCCGGCACGTAACCGGGCCGGTAGAAGTTGAAGACCGACGGCGCGCGCAAGGGTTGCTGTCCCAACGACGTGGCCGGACTGTCGAGGTTGCGGATCTGCCAGGCGCCGGAGGCCGAGGTCGCGCCGAAGCAGCGCGCCCAATGCGACAGCCGCAGCACGGGTTCGCGCAGCTTGCCGAACTGCGGGTCGGCAAGGCCGGCACTGCTGCGTGCTTCGCTGTCGAGCAGGATCGCACGCACGATGGCCTTCATGTCGCCGCGCATGCCGGCACCATTGTCAGCACAGGCGGCCGCCACCCGGCCGACGTAGGCAGGCGTCGGATTGCTCGTCACCAGTCGCTGGATCAGCTGCTTGCCGATGAACGGGCACAGGTTCGGATGATTGAAGAGCGTGTCGAGCGCGATCGTCAGGCTCGCCTGCGCCGACGTGTTCGCCGGAATCGTCACATTGAGGAAGGTCTTGGTTCCGGTTTCGTGGAACTGCGGGTACGGCTGCATCGGCCGCAGGATGCGGTCGGCATAGGCGGTGCCGCCGCCGTTGAAGCTCGCGTTCGATGTGTCCTGCGCAGCCCAGCTCCAGCCGGTGAATACGCGCGCAAGACCGGTGATGTCGGCATTGGTGTAGGTCTCGACCGGCTGGCCGTTGACGAGCTTGGGCGTGCCGTCGAGATTGATCTCGGTGAGTCCGATCGAGAAGAGCTGCATCACCTCGCGGGCGAAATTCTCGTCAGGCACGCGACCGGTGACCGGATCGGCCTTCTGGTTGCGCAGGTGCGAGAGGTAGATGCCCATCATCGGGCTGGTCGCGACGGTCTCGAGAAGCGTGCGGTAGTTGCCGAACGCGTGCTCGCCGAGCAGGTCGACGTAATTGGCGAGCCCGTCGGAGGCCGTGGCGATGGTGCCGCTCTCGGCGGAGACGACGACAATCTGCGACAGGGCGAACTTCACGCGCTGGCGCAACTGGTCGGGCGCGGGAATCGCCTGCTGCCAGAACGAGTCCTGCATGAAGGCGAAGTTGCCGCCGAACAGCAGCAGGCTGTAGTTGGCCTGCACATAGGGCAGGTGCTTGCTCGGGATGGTCGCGAACTGCTCGTCGATCCAGCCGCTGTAACCGAGCGACTGCACGCGTGCGATCTCGGTCTCGCTGGGACCGAAGGTCGATTGCATCAGGAAGCGGGCCGCTTCATCGGCGCTGGGCGGAGGCATCGGTGCGGGACTCGGTCCCGGGCCGGGAGCCGGTGCCGGGACAGGGGCGGGTGCAGGTCCGGAGGACGAACCGCCGCCACCGCAGGCGGCCCCGAGTCCGATGGCACAGGCCAGCAGCGTCGTGCGGGCGGTGCGCGTTGCTATGAATGGCAACTTCGTGGATGGCATCGTCGACTCCCCTCGTACCGATGGCCGGCATCTGAACGCTGAATCGACGAGGGCCCTAGCAACTTTACAAACGGAAACGCCGCGTAACGGCGCGACGTGCCTTTCGTCGGCGACGGCTACGCGCGGGCTGTGCAGACACGATCGATCGCACCGTTCATCGGTCGCGCTGGCGGGCGGTCATGGCACGCTCAACTCGTCCGCCGGAATGCCGAAATCGCGGGGTTGCCTGGGATCGCAACACGAACGGACCTTCGGTATCGTTGCGGGTCCTCCGAAAGTGCACCGATGACCAACGACAATCCCCTGCTTGCCGAGTGGAAAACTCCTTACGGGCTGCCCCCGTTTACCGAGGTCCGCGCCGGACACTTTGCGCCCGCCTTCGATGTCGCGCTGGCGCAGCATGCTGCCGAGATCGGCCGCCTCGCCGCGCAGACTGACTTACCGACGTTCGACAACACGATCGTGCCGTTCGATGCGAGCGGGCGCCTGCTGGCGCGCGTCGGCCAGCTGTTCCACAACCTGTGCAGCTCGGAGACCTCGCCTGAACTCCAGGCTGTCGAGCGCACGATGTCGCCGCGACTGGCTGCGCACTGGAGCGCGATCTACCTGAACGGTGCGCTGTTCGCCCGCATCGATGCGCTGCATGCCGAGCGCGAAGCGCTCGACCTGGCGCCTGAGGCGCGCCGCCTGCTGGAGCGCGTGCATCTGGACTTCGTGCTGGCGGGTGCCCGACTGTCGACATCCGACAAGCAGCGCTTCGGCGTCATCGTCGAGCGTCTGGCGGAACTGCAGACGGCGTTTTCACAGAACGTGCTGCACGACGAGTCCAGCTGGGCACTGTGGCTCGCCGACGAGCGCGACCTGGCCGGCCTGCCTCCGTTCCTGCGCGCGTCGGCGCACGAGGCGGCGCAGCAGCGCGGACGTCCGGACGGCTGGGCGATCACGCTGAGCCGCTCGCTGGTGGCGCCGTTCCTGACCTATTCGGACCGTCGCGATCTGCGCGAGCAGGCATTCAAGGCGTGGACGTCGCGCGGCGAACACGATGGCGAGCACGACAACCGGCCGATCGCGCGCGAGATTCTCGCGCTGCGGCATGAGCAGGCGCGCCTGATGGGCTACGCCACCTACGCCGAGTACGCGCTGGTCGATCGCATGGCCGGCACGCCGGCGGCCGTCGCGCGACTGCTCGAACAGGTATGGACCCCGGCGAAGAAGCGGGCTGCGGACGAGCGCGCAGCGCTCAGCGCGATGGCCGCGTCTCGCGGCGAAGCGTCGGCGATCGAGCCGTGGGACTGGCGCTACTACGCGGAGAAGGTCCGCCAGGTGCGCTATGCCGTCGATGATTCGGTGGTCAAGCCGTACTTCCCGCTCGAACGCGTGGTCGACGCCGCGTTCGATTGCGCGCAGCGCCTGTTCGGCCTGCGCTTCGTGGCGCGACCGGAAATCGTCGCGTATCACCCGGATGTCAGGGTCTATGAAGTCCATGGCCGCGACGACCGGCTGGTCGGCATTTTCCTGCACGACAACTTTGCGCGGCCGACCAAGCGCGGTGGCGCATGGATGAGCGCGTATCGCCTGCAGTCGCGCATCGCCGGCGACGTGCTGCCGATCATCGTCAACAACAACAACTTCGCGAAGGGTGCACCGGGCGAGCCGACGCTGCTGTCGCTCGACGATGCGCTGACGCTGTTCCACGAGTTCGGACACGGCCTGCATGGCCTGCTGTCGCAGGTGACCTTCGAAAGCCTGTCGGGGACGCAGGTGCTGCGCGACTTCGTCGAACTGCCGTCGCAGATCTTCGAGAACTGGCTGCTCGAACCCCAGGTGCTCAAGCGCCATGCGCGGCATGTCGAGACCGGCGAGCCAATGCCGGACGACCTGATCGAACGGCTCGAGCAGGCCCGGCGCTTCAACCAGGGCTTCGAGACCGTCGAATACACGGCCTGCGCGCTGGTCGACATGGCGCTGCATGCGCAGGCCGATCCGGCGGGCGTCGACATCACCACATTCGAACGCGATGAACTGGCGCGTCTCGGAATGCCGCGCGAAATCCTGATGCGTCATCGGCTGCCGCACTTCCTGCATCTGTTCGCGAGTTCCGGCTATGCGGCCGGCTACTACGTCTACATGTGGGCCGAAGTCCTGGATGCCGACGGCTACGACGCCTTCCTGGAGGCCGGCAGTCCATTCGACCCGGCGGTGGCGGAGCGGCTGCAGCGCTTTGTCTACTCGGCGGGCAATACGCTGGAGCCCGGCGCCGCCTTCCGTGCGTTTCGCGGTCGCGATCCCCGGGTCGAGGCGATGCTTGCCAAGCGCGGCCTGGCGGGAGCGTCGGCGACGGCGTGAACTTGCCGGACCGTGGGTGCGCATGCATGGTGTCGGCGGCCGCGCTCGGTTTTCGCAGCGAGCTCATCTTCCATCGGGCCGATGGCGAGGTGATCGACTGCCGTGCCGAGCACGGTTGCCGTGTGATCCGCACGCCCTCGAATCCGACGTACTACTGGGGCAACTACCTGCTGTTCGAGCGCGCCCCCGGGCCCGGTGACGCTCGGCGCTGGCCGATGCTGTTCGAGCAACTCATCGCTGCGAACCAACCGCTATCGACGCACCGCGCCTTTGGCTGGATGGAAGACGCGTCGGGAGACATCGACGCATTCCTGGCCGACGGCTACTCGCAGAACAACGCGGTCGTGATGCAGAGCACTGAAGTTCCGTTGGTGCCCGCGCCGACGATCGACGCGCAAATGCGGCCGTTTGCGCTGGACGGCGCGGAGGCCGAAAGCGCCTGGTCGGCGCTGGTGGAACTGAGTGTGGCTACGCGCGACCCGCAGTACGGGGAGGAGGGCTATCGCTCGTTCGCGCGGCAACGCGTGGCGAGCTGGCGCGCCCTGGCCCGTGCCGGCCGTGGCAACTGGTTCGGTGCCTTCATCGATCAGGTCGGATCGGCACCGCGTCTGGTAGCGGCGCTCGGCGTGTACGCGGAGACCGAGCGCGAAGACGGCGAGCGCCTGGCCCGCTACCAGTCCGTCATGACCGAGTCCGACTACCGTCGCCGCGGCCTGTGTCGCGCACTGATCGCCTTGGCCGCCCGGCATGCGAAGGATGGGCTCCAGGCGGATCGGCTGATCATCGTCGCCGCCGCCGGCGAGATGCCGGAGCAGCTCTACGCCAGCGTGGGATTCGCCGCCGCCGGCCTGCAGCGAGGCGTGCAGCGCATGGGCGACTCGGAACGCGCGAGCCCTTAGCGGCGTTCGAGGAAGCGCTGCAGCCGTTCCACGCCCTGCAATAGCAGCGCGTCCGAAGCAGCGAAGCACCAGCGCAGAAAGCCTTCGCCTTCCGGTCCGAAGGCGACGCCCGGTGCGATGCCGAGCCCGGATTCGGCCACGAGCCGCTTCGCGAACGCGAGGCTGTCGTCGCTGCGACCAGCGATGCGGAAGAACAGATACATCGCTCCGGGCGGCGGCGCGACCTCCGTGCCGGGCAGCGCAGCAAGGGATTCGACCAGCAGGTCGCGCGAGGCACGCAGGCGAGCCACAGTCTGTTTCACCAGCGACTCGCCGTCGCGTACGGCGACGATGCCGGCCTGCTGCACAAACGTCGGCGCGCACGACGTGTTGAACTCGATCACCTTGCCGATCTGTGCAATGAAACTCTTCGGTGCCACCAGCCAGCCGAGTCGCCAGCCGGTCATGGTCCAGCTCTTCGAGAACGTATTGGCGCTGATCACACGATCTTCGTCGTCGATGGCGGCCAGCACGCCCGGTGCGTGCCCATCGATGGTCAGCGCCGGATCGAACACCAGCCGTTCGTAGGCGTCATCGCTCACCAGCCAGATGCCGTGCCGCCGGCAATGCGCGAGCAGGGCGTCCCAGTCGCGCTGCGGCATCGTCCAGCCGGTCGGATTGTTCGGCGAGTTCACCAGCACGAGCCGCGTGTCCGGTGTGGCGGCATCGAGCAGCTTCTGCAGATCGAGCGACCAGGCGCCGCGCGGCATTCGAGTGCGACGCGAACGACGTTGGCGCTCATGATCCGTGGCATCGAAGTCAGGTTCGGCCACACCGGCGTGACGATCACGACGCGATCGCCGGGATCGATCAGCGCCTGGTCGACCAGCGACAGCGCGTGCACTCCGGCGCTGGTCACTGCGATGCGATCCGACGAGATCGGGCTGCGTGGAGCGTGCAGCCGGTTCGCATAGCCGGCCAGCGTCTCGCGCAGTTCGATGATGCCGAGATTGTGGTTGTAGAACGTCTCGCCGGCATCGAGCGCGGCCTTGGCAGCCTCGCGGATGAACGCGGGCGTGATCTGGTCGCCTTCGCCGAACCAGAACTTGAGGACATCGCTGCGCGCGAGTCCGGCGTTGGCAACTTCGCGGATGCGAGAGGCCGGCAGTTGTTGAATCGTTTCGCGTATCACCGGCCGATTATCGCAATTCGTCAATCGACGTTCCGCAGCAATCCGTCCGGACCGGGTGCTCAGTCGTGTTTCGCGGCACGCACGCTGTGATTGAACCGTCCCGCGGGCTGTGTCGTGGGCAACACCCATCGCTGTCGCTTTATTCCTGGCGGGGCTGGTACAGACAAGGGAGTGACAGCAGGACTGTCCGGTAGCAGCATGCCGATGCCAGCCGCTGTCCCCAAACCTCTGCCGCCCAGGGAGGTCCTCATGAATGCATCCCGTCGATTGTTCGTCGCCGATCTCACTGGTAGCGCCGTTGCCTTGATGTTCACAGGATGCGGCGGCAGCGACTACAGTTCCCCGCCACCACCGCCGCCGACCATGCCGGTCCCGGTGCCACCGCCGCCGCCGCCGACACCCGCCCTGTTGTGCGGCGCTACGAACATATCCGCGAACCACGGCCATGCCCTGGTGATTCCACCCGCCGACGTTGATTCAACCGTCGACAAGGTCTACAGCATCCTGGGAACGGCGGACCACAACCACCTCGTGACGCTGACCGCGGCGCAACTGGCGCAACTCAAGACGGGCGCGGCCGGCACAACGATCACGGTCGGCTCGACCGCGGGCGGCGACGGTCACACCCACTCGGTGACGGTCAGCTGCTCGTAGTGGCCTGTCAAGGCTCGTGGAATTCAACGCAGTGGGTAGTGGCATTGCGCGCCGACTGCTCGCGCGGGTTCTTGTGCAAGCCTTCGATTCACAGTGCGGTGGGCAGCTTGACGTCAAGCTTGCTTGCCCACGGAATCAGCGCCGGCATGATGTCCTCGTTCAGCGCCACGCCGCGCTGCAACTGCTCGCGGCGCAGCGAAAGGCCGCGCTGCCCAGGTAGTCGCACGGCATCGACGCCAGGGCGCGGCGGGTTGGTGCGGCAGGCTTCCACCAGCCAGTCGGCCTGACGCTCGAAGGATGCGCGACCGCCAAACGCGTCCGGATCGATGACGTGCACCGCAACGGTCGCTCCCCAGCCTTCCTTCGGATCGGCGCGGCCGAAACCGGCCAGCGCGCCGGTCAGCATCTCGACGATCAGCGCGAGCGCGTAGCCCTTGTGACCGGCATCGACGCCTCCGGCCGGCAGGATCGTGCCTTTGGGTTCAGTGAACAGCACGGCCGGGTCGTCGGTCGCGCGGCCGCTGGCGTCGAGCAGCCATGCGTTCGTGAACTTGCGCCCTTGCTTGTGCAGGCGCGCGCTCATGCCGTTGGTGGTGAGCGAGGCCGACAGGTCGATCAGCACCGGATCGCCGGAGGTCGGCACACCGAACGCCAGCGGGTCCGGCGTGAACACCGGCTTGAGTCCCCCATGCGGCGCGACGCTGGCCGAGTTCGGATCGGAGCAGGTCAGCAGCAGCACGATAGCCGCGCTCGGTCGCGCGCGTCAGGTAGGCCGCGAGGCAGGCGATGTGGTGGCTGCGGCGGATGACGACGGTGCCGGTGCCGCAGTGTTGCGCGCGCGCGATTGCGTCATCGATCGCGCGCAGGGTCAGCCACGGGCCGGGCAGGCGCTCGCCGTCCCACAGCGCCGCGGCGGCGCGTTCGTTGAGGACACGATAGGTGCCGGCCTTGCGGAGCGAACCGCTCTCGAGTTCGGCAAGGTAGGGCGCCAGCAACGCCAGGCCGTGCGTGTCGTGTCCCAGCAGATCCCCTTCAACGAGCACCGTGGCGACATCGCGCGCCATGTCCGCAGACATGCCGGCGGTGGCGAGCAAGGTCGCTGCCATCGAGCGCAGCGCTTCGGCCGCGTAGCGCGCCGCCATCATCAGTAGACCGCCCGGCCGCCGGACAGGTCGAACACGGCGCCTGTCGAAAACGAGCACTCCTCGGTGGCGAGCCATGTCACCAATGCCGCGATCTCGTCGACTTCACCAAAGCGGCCCATCGGGATCTTCGACAGCATGAAGTCGATGTGGGTCTGGGTCATCTGCGCAAACATGCCGGTCTTCACCGCGGCCGGGGTCACGCAGTTGACGCAGATGCCGGTCTTCGCGAGTTCCTTGCCAAGCGACTTGGTCAGCGCGACGACCGCGGCCTTCGACGCGCTGTAGGCCGAGGCGTTCGGATTGCCTTCCTTGCCCGCGATCGAGGCGATGTTGACGATGCGCCCGTACGCGTTCGCGGTCATGTGCGGGATGACGACCCGGTTGCACAGGAAAAGTCCCGTGAGGTTGATGTCGATGACCTCCTTCCATGCCGCCAGCGGGTACTGCTCGACGGTGGTGTTCGGCCCCGTGATGCCGGCGCTGCAGACCAGTGCGTCGATGCGCTTCAGCGCAGCAGCCGACGCGGCGAACGCGGCCGCGACGGCTTCTTCGCGCGTCACATCGACCGCGGCCACGTGGGTGCCGTGGCCCAGTGCCTTCGCGGCAGAGTCGAGCGCCGCCGCATCACGGTCCCAGAGGCTGACGCGCGCACCGGAGGCGACCAGGCGCCGTGCAATCGCCAGCCCGATACCCGCCGCGCCGCCGGTGACGATGGCGGCGCGCCCCTGCATGTCGAGTTGATTCATGTCCTGCCTCTCCCGGCGGCTGGTGCGCCGCCGCACGACTATAAGACCTAACCTGGCGTCGCGCCGCAAATTGGTCAGACCACTTGACCGCTTTCCGTTGACCCCCGTGGGGTGGGTGGATACACTCGCCGGCACTTTTCGTCCCTGCCTATCTCCTGCACCCTCCGATGTCCGGTAAACCCCGCCGCAGCCAGAGCTGGTTCGGTCGCCTCGATCGCGACGGCTTCATCTATCGCTCGTGGACCAAGAACCGAGGCATCCCGCACGACCAGTTCGACGGCCGTCCGGTGATCGGCATCTGCAACACCTGGTCCGAGCTGACCCCGTGCAACACGCACTTCCGCGTGCTCGCCGATCAGGTGCGCCAGGGCGTGCTGGAGGCGGGCGGCTTCCCGCTCGAGTTCCCGGTGATGTCGCTCGGCGAGACGCTGATGCGGCCGACGACGATGCTGTTCCGCAATCTGGTCAGCATGGACGTCGAGGAATCCATACGCGCGAACCCGCTCGACGGCGTCGTGCTGCTGATGGGCTGTGACAAGACGACGCCCGCCTTGTTGATGGGCGCAGCGAGCGTCGATCTGCCGTCGATCGGCGTGTCGGGCGGGCCGATGCTGTCGGGCAAGTTCCGCGGCGGCGAACTCGGCTCCGGCACCGGGGTCTGGCAGATGAGCGAGGCGGTGCGCGCGGGAACCATGAGCCAGGCCGATTTTTTCGAGGCCGAGAGCTGCATGCACCGCTCGCACGGCCATTGCATGACGATGGGCACCGCGTCGACGATGGCCTGCATGGTCGAGGCGCTCGGCATGGGCCTGCCGGGCAATGCGGCGATCCCGGCGGTCGACGGCCGCCGCAACGTGCTGGCGCGCATGGCCGGCCGTCGCATCGTGGCGATGGTCGACGAGGATCTCGTGATGTCGAAGATCCTGACGCGCGCCGCGTTCGAAAACGCGATCCGCGCGAACGCCGCGATCGGCGGCTCGACCAACGCGGTGATCCACCTGCTCGCGCTGGCCGGCCGCGCGGGTGTCAAGCTCGCGCTCGAAGACTGGGACCGCTTCGGCCACGACCTGCCGTGCCTGGTCGACCTGCAGCCGTCGGGCCAGTATCTGATGGAAGACTTCTACTACGCCGGGGGCCTGCCGGCGGTGCTGCGCGAACTCGGCGACGTGCTCAACCGCGATGCGCTGACCGCCAACGGCCAGACGATGTGGGACAACGTCAAGGACGCGCCGCGCTACGACCTCGAGGGAAGGGGTGGGCCGAAGCAGCGGGTGATCCGTCCGCTGGCGGATCCGTTCAAGGCCAAGGCCGGCATCGCGGTGCTGCGCGGCAATCTTGCTCCCGACGGCGCGGTCATCAAGCCGTCGGCGGCGACACCGGCATTGATGCAGCACCGCGGCCGCGCCGTGGTGTTCGAGAACAGCGCCGACATGCACGCGAAGGTCGAGGACGAGTCGCTCGACGTAAACGCCGACGACATCCTCGTGCTGAAGAACTGCGGCCCCAAGGGCTATCCGGGCATGGCCGAGGTCGGCAACATGCCGATTCCGGCCAAGCTGTTGAAGCAGGGTGTCACCGACATGGTGCGCATTTCGGACGCGCGCATGAGCGGCACGGCGTATGGCACGGTCGTGCTGCATGCCGCGCCGGAAGCCGCGGCGGGCGGCACGCTCGCATTGGTGAAGAGCGGCGACTTCATCGAGCTCGATGTCGAGCACCGTCGCCTGCATCTGGAAGTCTCCGACGCCGAACTCGCACGCCGGCGCGCTGCCTGGAAGGCGCCGGCCGCACCGATGCCGCGCGGCTACACCAAGCTCTACTTCGATCACGTGCAGCAGGCCGACAAGGGCGCCGACCTCGACTTCCTGGTCGGGTCCAGTGGCTCGTCAGTCCCCAAAGACAACCACTGACCGTGCCAAGGTCCAGATCTTCTATGAGCAGGAGCGCGCCGGCGGCGAGCAGGAGGCGCTGCGGCTGGGCCGGCGACGATCCGCTGATGGTGGCGTACCACGACGATGAATGGGGCGTGCCGTCGCACGATGATCGGCACCTGTTCGAGATGCTGATCCTCGAGGGTGCGCAGGCCGGACTGTCGTGGACGACGATCCTGCGCAAGCGCGAGGGTTACCGCGAGGCCTTCGACGACTTCGATGTCGACCGCGTCGCGCGATACACGCCGGCACGCGTCGAACGCCTGCTGACGAATCCGGCGATCGTGCGAAACCGCGCCAAGGTCGAGGCAGCCGTGTTGAACGCCCGTGCGGTGCGGGCGATCCGCGACGAATTTGGCTCGCTGGATCGCTATCTGTGGTCGTTCAGCGGCGGGCGACCGATCGTGAATCAGTGGAATGACTATCGCGAGGCACCGGCCACCAGTGCCGAGTCCGACGCGATGAGCAAGGCACTGAAGGCGCGCGGCTGCAAGTTCGTCGGCTCGACCATTTGTTACTCGTTCATGCAGGCGACCGGCATGGTCGATGATCACCAGCGCGACTGCTGGCGGCGGGCACTGCAATGAAGGCGCTGATCACGGACTTCGACTTTCCGGACATCGCACTCGAGCGAGGCCTGTTCGCCGAGGCCGGCATCCAGCTCGCCGACGCGCAGTGCCGCACCGAGGACGAACTGATTACGGCGGCCCGGGAGTGTGACGCGCTGCTGCTGCAGTACGCCCCGGTCACCGACCGTGTGCTGAAGGCCTTGCCGCGGGTTGGCCTCGTCAGCCGCTATGGCGCCGGTTATGACACGGTCGATACCGCGGCCTGCAGGCGTCACGGCGTCTGGGTCGCGAACTCACCCGACTACGGCGTCGGAGAAGTGGCCACGCACGCGCTGGCGATGGCGCTGGCGCTGCTGCGGCATCTGGCGATCTACGACCGCGACGTCAAGGCCGGGCGCTGGAGCTACCTGTCGCCGGGCACGATCCGCCGCGCCAGCGACCTGACGGTCGGCATCCTTGGGCTCGGACGCATCGGCAAGCGCTTTGCGCATCTGGCCCGCAACTGCTTCGGGCACGTGATTGCCTGCGATCCCTACATCATCGACGGCGACTTTCCGGCGTATGTCGAACGCGTGACACTCGAGGCGCTCTTCGAGCGCAGCGACATCGTCTCGCTGCATGTGCCACTGACCGACGAGACCCGCGGCATGGTTGCCGCACCGCTGCTGGCGCGCATGCGCCGCGGCAGCCTGCTGGTGAACACGGCGCGAGGCGCGGTGGTCGATGTCGATGCCGTGCTGGCGCGGCTCGACGACGGCACGCTCGACGGTGCCGCACTCGACGTGCTGCCGGCCGAACCGGTGTCGACCAGCCATCCGCTGGCGCGCCATCCGCGCGTGCTGCTGACGCCGCACGCGGCGTTTTACTCGACCGCGGCGGAAGTCGAGCTGCGGCGCAAGGCAGCGCTGAATATCGTGCAATGGGCGAAGACAGGACGCCCCATGTATCCTGTGATTCAAGGGACGAAGATCCCCGCAGGTTGATCGCAGCGGCACCTTCCCTGCCGCGCGGAGGAGACAACGCTTTATGGCGCAAGTCGCGATTCGCGGCGTTGCCAAGCGCTTCGGTGGGACGACCGTGATCCACGGCGTCGACATTGAAATCGCCGACGGCGAGTTTGCGGTGCTGGTGGGGCCCTCCGGCTGCGGCAAGACCACGCTGCTGCGCATGATCGCCGGACTCGAGGAAATCAGCGAAGGCGAGATCCTGATCGGCGATCGTGTCGTGAACCGCGTTGCCCCGAAGGAGCGCGACATCGCGATGGTCTTTCAGAACTACGCGCTCTATCCGCACATGACGGTGCGCGACAACATGTCGTTCAGCCTGCGGCTTGCCAACGCTACGAAGGATGAGATCGACCGCCGCGTCGCGCGCGCGGCCGACATCCTTGGGCTCGGCAAGCTGCTCGACCGTTATCCGCGCCAGCTCTCGGGCGGTCAGCGCCAGCGTGTCGCCATGGGGCGCGCCATCGTGCGCGACCCGCAGGTGTTCCTGTTCGACGAGCCACTGTCCAATCTCGACGCCAAGCTGCGCGTGCAGATGCGCACCGAGATCAAGGAACTGCACCAGCGACTCAAGACCACGTCGGTGTACGTCACGCACGACCAGATCGAGGCGATGACCATGGCCGACAAGATCGTCGTGATGAAGGACGGCGTCGTCGAACAGACCGGCGGCCCGCTCGACCTCTACGACCACCCCGCGAACACGTTCGTGGCCGGCTTCATCGGCTCGCCCGCCATGAACCTGGTGCCGGGCACGGCGCAGCGCCAGGGCGGCGCGCTCGAAGCGGTGTTCGCCGATGGAAGCCGACTGCCGCTGGCGCAAAGCGCGGGGGTGCACGAAGGACAGGCCATCCTGTACGGCATCCGGCCCGAGCACTTTGCGGTGGGCAGTGCCGGAGGTCTCGCGGTTGAAGTGGTCGTCGTCGAGCCGACCGGTGCAGATACCCAGATCTACTGCCGCTTCGTCGAGCAGGAAGTGACCGCGACGATCCGCGATCGAACGAACGTGCGCGCCGGCGAACGCATCACACTCGTCCCGGATGCCGGGCGAGCTCATATTTTCGACGCCGCGAGCGGCAAACGCCTCGCGACGGGACTTCAACCGGCTTGACACAGTGAGCCAACCACAAAGGAGACGTGCATGAAGAATCTGAAACGGCGGGAGTTTCTGAAGACGTCGGCAGGCGTGGCGGCAGCCGCGGCCGGTCCGCTCATCTGGGTCAAGGATGCCGAGGCGCAGTGGAGCAACGCGCCCGAGAAAGGCGCCAAGCTGCGGGTGCTGCGCTGGAAGCGCTTCGTGCAGGGCGACGAGGACCAGTACCTGGTCAACGTCAAGAAGTTCTCGGAAAAATACGGCATTGAAGTGCGCGTCGACGCCGAGGGCTGGGAAGACGTGCGCCCGAAGGCGGCTGTGGCGGCCAATACCGGCGCCGGGCCGGACATCATCCTGTCGACCAACGACGACGCCAACCTGTACCCGGACAAGCTGGTCGACGTCAGCGACCTGTGTGCCTATCTCGGCAAGAAGTACGGCGGTTTTTATCCGGTGTGCGATCCCTACCTGAGGCCGAACGGCAAGAACTGGATCGGCGTGCCGCTGGGTGTCGCGGGCGTGTGCATGGTGTACCGCATCAGCCACGTGAAAGCCGCGGGTTTCGACACATTTCCGAAGGACACAGACGGCTTCCTGAAGCTGTGCAAGGCGCTGAAGGACAAAGGCACACCGCCCGGGTTCGCGCTCGGCAATGCGACCGGCGACGGCAACACCTGGGCGCAGACGCTGGTGTGGGGGTTCGGCGGCAAGCTCGTGGATGCGAACAACAAGGTCGTCATCGACAGCCCGGAAACCATCAAGGCGCTCGAGTACGTCAAAGAGATGTACTCGTCGTTTGTGCCAGGCACCCTGTCCTGGCTGGACCCGAACAACAACAAGGCGTTCCTGGACGAGCAGATTTCGCTGACGAACAACGGCATCTCCATTTACTACGCCGCGAAGACGTCGAAGGACCCGAAGGTCGCCGCGCTGGCGGCCGACATCAACCACGCCAACATGCCGATCGGGCCGATCGGCAAGCCCAGCGAGTTCCAGCTGTTCTTCAACCAGATGATCTTCAAGTACACCAAGTATCCGAAGGCGGCCAAGGAGTTCCTGCGCTTCATGATGGAGGCCGAGCAGATGGATCCGTGGGTACAGGCGGCGATCGGCTACGTGACGCCGGCACTGACGTACTACGAGAAGAACCCGATCTGGACCGTCGATCCGAAACACACGCCGTACCGGGACTCGATGAAGAACATGTGGCCGAGCGGACACGCCGGCAAGATGGGCTATGCATCGGCCGGCGCGCTGGCCGACTTCATCATCGTCAACATGGTGGCCGAAGCCGCGTCGGGGTCGAAGACGCCGAAGGAGGCTGCGGATCGCGCGCAGAAGCGGGCTGAGCGCTACTACAAGGTCTAGACGCGTCCGTCGTGCATGGCGGTGCCGCATCGGGCGCCGCCATGCACTTCCCCGCGTTCCAACCCTGACCCCCTGACCGCCGTGAACAACGCCCGAGCCCAGGCACCCGTCCCTGAGACGAGTGTGATGAGTCGCCTGCTCGAAAGCCGCAACTTTCTCGGGTTGGTGTTCATGCTGCCGGCGGCGGTCGTGCTGCTGCTGTTCCTGACCTATCCGCTCGGACTCGGCACCTGGCTCGGTTTCACCGACACCAAGATCGGACGCGGCGGCGAGTGGATCGGGATTGAGAACTACCAGTTTCTCTGGGGTGATCCCATCACCCGGCTCTCGGTCTTCAACACGATCTTCTACACAGTCGTCGCCAGCATCATCAAGTTCGCGCTCGGCCTGTGGCTGGCGCTTTTGCTCAACAAGCACCTGCCGTTCAAGTCCTTCATCCGTGCGATCGTGCTGCTGCCGTTCATCGTGCCGACCGCGCTGTCTGCCATCGCGTTCTGGTGGATCTACGACGCGCAGTTTTCGATCATCAGCTGGACGCTCGTCAAGCTGGGGTGGATCGACCGCTACATCGATTTCCTCGGCGAGCCGTGGCTCGCGCGCCTGTCGGTGATCGCCGCCAACATCTGGCGCGGCGTGCCCTTTGTCGCGATCTGCCTGCTGGCAGGCCTGCAGACGATTTCGCCGTCGTATTACGAGGCGGCCAGCCTCGACGGCGCCACCGACTGGCAGCAATTCCGCTTCGTGACGCTGCCGTTGCTGACACCGATCATCGCGGTCGTGATGACCTTCTCGGTGCTGTTTACCTTCACCGATTTCCAGTTGATCTACGTGCTGACGCGCGGCGGACCGCTGAATGCAACCCACCTGATGGCCACTCTCAGTTTCCAGCGCGCCATCCCCGGGGGCGCGCTGGGCGAAGGTGCCGCGCTGGCGACCGCGATGGTGCCGTTCCTGATGGCGGCGATCCTGTTCAGCTACTTCGGACTGCAGCGCCGCGCCTGGCAGCAGGGCGGGCAGGATAAATGAGCGACGCCGACACGTTCCGACGCACCGCCGGCGACCGCCGACTCGCAGGGCATGAAGTACCTCGAGTCGACGCCGCGACGTCTGGTCACCGTATACCTGCCGCTGGCTGTGTTCCTGATCGTGCTGCTGTTTCCGTTCTACTGGATGTCGATCACCGCGTTCAAGCCGAACGAGGAACTGCTGTCGCGCGAAGGCAATCCGTTCTGGGTGATCAACCCGACGCTGGCGCACATCAAGAAGCTGCTGTTCGATACGGCGTACCCGGACTGGCTGTGGAACACGATCCTCGTGTCGGTCGTCTCGACCCTGCTGTCACTGTTCTGCAGCGTGCTGGCGGCCTACGCGATCGAGCGGCTGAGGTTCCGCGGGTCGCGCTATGTCGGCATGAGCATCTTCCTGGCGTACCTGGTGCCGCCATCGATACTCTTCATTCCGCTGGCGGCGATCATCTTCAAGTTCCAGCTCTTCGACACGCGGCTGGCGCTGATCCTGACCTATCCGACGTTCCTGATCCCGTTCTGCACCTGGCTGCTGATGGGCTACTTCCGCTCGATCCCGTTCGAGCTCGAAGAATGCGCGCTGATCGACGGTGCGAGCCGATTGCAGATCCTGGTGAAGATCATCCTGCCGCTGGCGGTGCCGGGGCTGATCTCGGCGGGAATCTTTGCGTTCACGCTGTCATGGAACGAGTTCATCTACGCACTGACCTTCGTTTCGTCGTCGGAGGTCAAGACCGTTCCCGTTGGCGTGATCACCGAACTGGTCGAGGGGGACGTGTATCACTGGGGCGCGTTGATGGCGGGCGCGCTGTTCGGCTCACTGCCGGTGGCGATCCTCTACTCGTTCTTCGTCGAACACTATGTTTCAGGGATGACGGGCGCGGTCAAGGAGTGACGTCACCCGCCGTTGCCCGGGATCGACTGCTAATCTCAAGACAGCCGACGCCTGTGCGCCGAGTGCGGTGCAGGCGTCCCGCGCCATCCAGACGGCGATCTGCCACTGACGACCGACCAGGACCACTTGCATGCCCACCGCCGCAGGATCGAACGTCGTATCGCTGATCGGCGCGCCGACCGACATCGGCGCCAGCGTGCGCGGTGCGAGCATGGGTCCCGAGGCGCTGCGGGTTGCGCAGATCAAGCCGGCGCTGGAGCGGCATGGCCTCGAGGTCATCGACCACGGCAACCTCAACGGACCGCCGAATCCGTGGCTGCCCCCGGTCGACGGCTATCGGCATCTGGATGAAGTGGTTACCTGGAACCGGCTGGTGCATGAAGCGGTCGGAGCCGAGCTGGCGGGCGGCCGCCTGCCGATCCTGCTTGGCGGCGACCACTGCCTGGCGATCGGCTCGATCAGCGCGGTGGCACACCATTGTCGCGAGCAGGGCAAGCGTCTCCGGGTTCTCTGGCTCGACGCCCACGCGGACTTCAATACCAATGCATTGACGCCGAGCGGCAATGTGCATGGCATGCCGGTCGCGTGCCTGTGCGGCCACGGCCCGCGTCCGCTGGTCGACATTGGCGGCACCGTGCCGGCCATCGACCCGCGCTGGATCCGGCAGATCGGCATCCGCAGTGTCGATGCCGGCGAGAAGCAGTTCGTGCACGAGGCCGGGCTCGAGGTCTTCGACATGCGTTTCATCGATGAACTCGGCATGCGGCATGCGATGGAACTGGCGCTGGCGACGATGGATCCGGGCACGCATCTGCATGTCAGCTTCGATGTCGATTTCCTCGATCCGGAGATCGCACCCGGCGTCGGCACGACCGTGTCGGGAGGGCCGACCTATCGCGAGGCGCAGTTGTGCATGGAGATGATCGCCGACAGCGGGCGGCTGGGCTCCCTCGACATCATGGAGCTGAACCCTGCGCTGGACGTCCGTAACAAGACGGCGCTGCTGACCGTCGACCTGATCGAGAGCCTGTTCGGCAAGAGCACATTGATGCGTCAGCCTTCGCGCTGAGACGGCGTCTCGACAGCGACGGCGGGGCGGTTCCCGGTCAGGCGCGGCATCGTTGTCCCGCTGGTACGCCCGGCCAGCTTCTTTCGAAGGTTCGAGCACCGCGGTGTTGGCTCAGCCGAACGGGATATGCCGTTTGGCAAATGGCCAAGCCCGGCGTTCCTCAACAGAATTTGCGCAGCGAAGCGGATGTGTCGGTACGGCGATCGGGCCGACATCTCACCGCTCGCGAGCGACGCGGGCCGTTCCCGCTCACTTGGCCGACTCCGGGCCGAGGCGAGACCGGAAAGGTGTCACCTGCGTTCCAGCTGGCCACACAGCAGGAAAGGCAGGTGCTTCATGTCCAGGATCAGGCAGCGTCTCTTCGTGGCCGCACTGGTGTCGGTCTTCGCGTTCGGCAGCAGTCAGACCGCCCGCGCGGCGACACCCCAGGGCGAGCGCGAAGGCACCTGCGCCAATGCAGGGACGCTGTTTCCCGACACCAATCCGGGTCCCGGCTCGCTCAAGCGTATCGCCGTGCCCGAGCCGACCGATCTCGGCGTCTACGTGCGCGATCGCGCGGCGGCCATCGTGCTCGGCAAGGCGTTGTTCTGGGACATGCAGGTCGGCAGTGACGGCATCGTCGCGTGCGCGACCTGTCACTTTCGCGCCGGCGCCGATCCGCGCTCGATCAACCAGCTGAATCCCGGTGGCCAGGACAATCCGCGCCAGATCGTCGACCTCGGAATCAACCGCCGGCTGCAGCCGGCGGATTTCCCGCTGCGTCAGCTGGCCGATCCGGCGGACCGCCGCTCGGCCGTTCTGCGCGACAGCGACGACGTCGTTTCCTCCGCCGGAGTCAAACTGAGCCGCTTCGTCGGCGTCCGGCCGGGCGCAGACCAGGACATCGTGCAGGCCGTGGCCGACCCGGTGTTCAATCTGGCCGGCCTCAATACGCGCCGCGCGGAACCGCGCAACACGCCGACCGTGATCAACGCCGCCTACAACCGGCGCCAGTTCTGGGACGCACGGGCATCGAACCTGTTCAACGGAGTAAGCCCGTTCGGTGCCGGCGACGCCGATGCACGGGTGCTGATCGCCACCTCGCGCGGAAAGCTCCGGCCGATCAAGATCCGCATCGACAATGCCGGCCTCGCGTCGCAGGCAGTAGGCCCGCCGCTCAGCGATCGTGAGATGGGATCGCTCGATCGCAAGTTCCGCGACATCGGCAAGCGGCTCGCGTCGGCGCGGCCACTGCGCAAGCAGCGCGTCGCCGCGGACGACAGTGTCCTCGGGCGACATGCTCGCACCGCGGCCGACGCGCACCGTGACGAGTTCAGCGACCGTGGGCTCGACACCACGTACCGTGCACTGGTCGAGGCCGCGTTTCACCCGCGCTGGTGGCAGGCCGACGAGATCGTCGTGGTGCTCCCCGACGGCCGGATCGAGTTCGAGACGACACCGCGTCGGCCGCTGCGTGCCAACGAGTACACGATGCTGGAGTACAACTTTTCCCTGTTCTTCGGGCTGGCCGTGCAACTCTACGAGATGACGCTGATCTCGGACGATGCCCCGGTCGACCGGCACTTCGAAGGTCAGCCGCGAGCCATGACGCCAAAGCAATTGCGCGGCATGGAAGTGTTCACCGGTGATGCAGCCTGCGCGGCCTGCCACTCGGGCGCCGAGACGACGGACAACTCCGTGCGCATCCTGATGGGCACGATGGTCGACGGCGTGAAGCAGCCCGCCGAAGTGGTCGAGCGCATGTTCAACGGCAACTGCGAGGTCGTTGCCTACGACCAGGGTGTCTACAACCTCGGCGTGCGGCCGTTCGAGGAGGACATCGGCATCGGCGCCAAGGATCCGTTCGGCAATCCGCTCGCGTTCATCAGCCTGCTGACCTTGCCCCCGCAGTCGATCCCGAGCAAGGAACTGCTGACGCTGGCGATTCCGAACATTGCCAACCCGCCGATCAGCGCAGCCGATCGCGCGCTGACGACCGGCGCGTTCAAGGTGCCCAATCTGCGCAATCTGGCCTTGACCGCGCCGTACTTCCACAATGGCGGTCAGGCGACGATCCGGCAGGCCGTCGAGTTCTATAACCGCGGCGGCGACTTTCGTGAACACAACACTGCGTTCGTCGACTTCGAGGTCGGCAAGCTCAATCTGACGGAGCAGGAGATCGATGATCTGGTCGAATTCCTGACGACGGCGCTGACCGATCAACGCGTCGTGCGGCAAAGTGCGCCATTCGATCACCCGCAGCTTTTCGTGCCCAATGGGCACGAAATGCGCGGCGCGGCACCGGTAGTCGACCGGGACGGAACCGTCCGGGACCTGATGCTGGAGATCCCCGCAGTCGGTCGCAACGGCGGGCCGCTGCCGGCGGGCTTTCTCGAATGAAACTGTACCGAGGCGGACGCTACGGCATCAGCTGTCCGCCGTTGACTTCAAGGATCTGGCCGGTGACGTAGCCACTGAGGGCATCGGACGCGAGATACAGGTAGGCCCCGGTGCACTCTTCGGCACGGCCGAGCCGGCCCATCGGCACCGCAGCGCGGAAGGATTCCATCTGTGCGGCGCTGGTGTGGCGCGCCTGCAGCGGTGTGACGATGACACCCGGTGCGACGCCGTTGACGCGGATGTTGTCCGGTGCCAGTTCCTTGGCCAGACCGCGCGTGAAGGTGCTGACGAAAGCCTTGGAACTCGCGTACAGGACCGAACCCGGGCCGCCGCCGTTGCGTGCCGCGATCGACGTCGTATTGATGATGTTGCCGTGTCCTTGCGCGCGAAACTGCGGGATCGCGGCGCGGCTGGTCGTGACGACCGAACGCACGTTGAGATCGACCACGGCATCGAAGAACTCCTCGGTGCTGTCGGCGATCGGGCAGCGGCGCACAAGATCGCCCACGTTGTTGACCAGCACGTCGAGCCGGCCGCAGCGATCCACCGCGGTTCGCACCAGGTCGACCATCTGCTCGGGCTGCGTAGCATCGGCTCGAAGGGCATGGGCGCGGCCGCCGTCGGCCTCGATCGCAGCCACGACTGCGCGCGCCGCGGCTTCACTTGCGTGATAGTGCACGACGACCGTGCTGCCGGCAGCGCCGAACGCCTGAGCCACCGCAGCACCGATGCCGGTACTGGCGCCGGTGACCAGTACGACTTTGCCTTTCAAGTCGGGGACCATCGTTTCCTCACGGCACCGGAGTGATCAGTGGCTGCCCCGCGACAAACGCCGCGACGTTGTCGATGACCAGCTGCCCCATCGCGGAGCGGGTTTCGCGCGTGGCGCTGGCCTGGTGCGGCTGCAGAACAACGCTTTCAAGAGTGAACAGCGCCTCGGGTACGTTGGGCTCGTCGACGAAGACATCGAGCCCGGCTCCGCCAAGCTCCCCGGTCGACAGCAGTTCGACCAGAGCGGCTTCATCGACGACCGAGCCGCGCGCGATGTTGACGAACACACCCCGGGGACCGAGCGCCTCCAGCACGGCGCGGCTGATCAGGCCTTGGGTCGACGCACCGCCCGGGCAGGCCGCGATCAGCACGTCCGCGTGGCGGGCAAGTGCGGCGAGGTCGGGCTCGTAGCGCCAGGGCAGATCCTTCGCGCGCGGACCGGTCCAGGCGATCGACATGCCGAAGGCCGCCGCCCGCACTGCGATGGCCTGGCCGATACGCCCCATGCCGACGATGCCGAGCGCCTTGCCGGTCACCTTCTTCTGCACGGGCATGGCGCCGCGCAGCCAGCGGCCGGCGCGCACGTAGCGGTCGGCGGCGGCGATGCCGCGCATCGTGGCCAGCATCAGCCCGATGGCGAGATCGGCGACATCGTCGGTCAGTACGTCCGGCGTATTGGTGACGGCGATGCCGCGTTCGCGCGCTGCCACGAGATCGATCGCGTCGACGCCAACGCCGAAGCAGGCGATCAGGCGCAGCAGCGGCAGGTGCTCCATCAGGGCCCGCGACGCACCGGCACCGCCGGTCGTCACGAGGATCTCGACGCGTGGGGCAATGCGCTCCAGCAGGGCTTCGCGGTCGGTGGCTTCCCACAGGTGGTGCACTTCGTAGACGGCCTCGAGGTGCGCCTGACTCGGCCCGTGGATCGGCGATACCAGCAGCAGGTCGCGCTTCACTGTTCCTCCGGCAACGGCAGTCCCAGGCGAGCCGACCAGTCGGCAAATTCGTTCCATAACCCCGGCTCGACCGGAATGCCTTCACGCGTGCGTATGGCCTCGCGCCTCGCCTCGGGCTCGCCGGGGTACTGCACGTCGCCGGGCTGGCGCCGCAGCGTGGCGATCAGTTCGCGCACCGTCAGGGCAAGTGTCGGACCGCCCGCGAATCGCATCGGGTCGAGCGCCATCACGAGCGAACCGAGGTGCCGCTGCGCGTGCAGGTCGGCAAACATCGGCGGAATGCGATCGGCGAACGGCATGCCATTGAGCGGCCCGCACAGCAGATCGATCATCAAGGCGAGCGCATAGCCCTTGTGACCGTACTCGCTGCCGCCCAGGGGCAGCAGCGCCGCCGCATCGTGCGCATTCCGGGTCGGCGTGCCGCTCTGGTCGATCGCGACGGACGCGGGCAAGGCGTGACCCTCACGGCGCGCGTTCATCACGCGGTTCCAGGCGATCGAACTCGTGGCCATGTCGAGACAGATGGGCGGGCCGTCAGCGTTCGGGAATGCGATCGACAGCGGATTGGTGCCGAGCAGTTTCTGCGCACCGCCGGCAGGCGCGACGATCGAATCGGCATGCGTGAATGCGAAGCCGATCAGCCCCGCGGCGGTCGCCTGGCGCGTGTACAGGCCGATCGCGCCGCAGTGCGACGACTCGCCGATGCCGACGATACCGACGCCATTGGTCCGGGCGAGTTCGATCGCATGCGCCATGGCGGCAGTGCAAACGACGATGCCGAGGCCGTGTCCGCCGTCCAGCTGCGCAGTGCAGGGCCCGGTTGACGTGAGGCGCAGCGCAGGCACGGGCGCAATCGACCCGGCCCGGATGCGGCTCAGGTAGTGGCCGAGGCGGGCAATGCCGTGCGAGTCGATACCCCAGAGGCTGGTTTGCACCAGCGCACGTGCGACCGTGGTGGCATCGACGCTGTCGACGCCGACGCGCGCCAGGCAATCGGCCGCCCAGGACGTCAGCGCACGGGCGGAGAGTTGGCGCAACGCCGGCGCGGCGAAAGTGTCACCGGCCACGCGCTCAGGCGTGCGCGCGTACGCGTTGCCGCTGCTCGCCGAGCCCGGCGATGCCGAGCGTGACGACATCGCCGGACTTCAGGTACTGCGGCGGCTTGCGCCCCATGCCGACGCCCGGCGGCGTGCCGGTCGTGATGATGTCGCCTGGCAGCAGCGTCATGAACTGGCTGACGTAGCTGACGAGGTGCGCGACGCCGAAGACCATCGTGCGTGTGTTGCCGCGCTGCATCGACTGGCCATTGACGTCGAGCCACATGTCGAGGTTCTGCGGATCGGGCACCTCGTCGCGCGTGACGAGGTAAGGGCCGATCGGACCGAAGGTGTCGCAGCCTTTGCCGCGGTCCCACTGGCTGCCACGCTCGAGCTGGAAGTTTCGCTCCGAGACATCGTTGATCACGCAGTAGCCGGCGACGTGATCGAGCGCCTCATCCTTGACGACATACTGGGCCTTGGTGCCGATCACGACGCCGAGTTCGACCTCCCAGTCCGTCTTGGTCGAGCTGCGCGGGATGACGATGTCGTCGCTGGGGCCGTTGATGCAGGTGGTCGCCTTCGAGAACAGGATCGGCTCGCTCGGCACCGGCACGCCGGACTCGGCCGCGTGGTCGGCGTAGTTCAGTCCGATCGCGATGAACTTGCTGATCCCCAGATACGGCACGCCCAGGCGCGGCGTTCCAGCCACCAGTGGCAGAGACTCCGGGTTGATCTTTGCCAGCTTCGCCAGCCCCTTGTCCGACAGGTGCTCGCTCGTCACATGCTCGACAACCCCCGACAGGTCGCGCAAGCGTCCCTGCCGGTCCAGCAGCCCCGGTTTCTCAAACCCCGCCGGTCCAAAGCGCAACAGTTTCATGAGACCCGCCTTTTCATTGCAGTTGTGATGAAAAAAATCGTCTGGCTCCGCCAGCGATTTTTTCTGATCCAAACCGGGCAAAAGTAGGTGTGCACTTTTGCCCGCTACTAGAGACTCATCCCCCCGTCGACGAAGATCGCCTGACCCGTCATGAACGACGACTCGTCGGAGACGAGATAGACGAACGTTTCGGCGATCTCCTCGGCTGTTGCGAGCCGTCCCATCGGCTGGCGCGCGATGAAGTCCTTGCGCGCCTGCACCGGATCAGCAAAGGCCTGGATGCGATCCCCGAGCGATGGCGTGTCCACGGTGCCCGGACAGACGCAGTTGACGCGGATTCCCTGTTTGACGTGGTCGATCGCCAGCGCACGCGTGAAGCCGGCCACCGCGGCCTTGCTCGCCGCGTAGGCGAGGCGGTTGGGTGCCGCCTTGTGGGCACCCAGCACCGAGGCCATGTTGAGGATCACGCCGCCGCCGGCGGCGATCATCCGCGGCAGCATTGCCTTGGTCAGCACGAACATGCTGCGGACGTTGAGATCGAAGCTGAAATCCCAGTCGGCGACCGAACAGTCGAGGATCGTGCCCTGGTGCACGGTACCGGCGCAATTGAAGAGAATGTCGACGGCGCCGAGTCGGCCGACGAAGTCCTGCACGGCGCCATCGTCAAGGACATCGAGACCGAGCGTGGCAACGCCTTCCGGCAGGGCTGCCAGCAGTTCGGGCTTCAGGTCGGTGGCGGTGACGCGCGCGCCCTCGCGGGCGAAGGCCGCCACGGCGGCACGCCCCATGCCCTGGCCGGCGGCCGTCACCAGCGCCGACTTGCCCTGCAAACGCCCCGCCATCGCGTTCCTCCGCTGCTTTCTGCCGCGGCTTGACACCCCGGGGTGTGCATGTGAAGCTAGCCGCGCAATTGGTCTGACCACTTGACCAGTGCGCGGCAGTGTAAGCGGCGCTGCTCTTCGCTGTCCAGCCTGCCGACGACAATTCAATACGCCCGGGAGCGTACCCCCGCCATGCCGATCAAGGCCGTCGAATCGCAGCGGCTGTACCGCCGCATCGCTGAACAGATCGCCCAGCTGATCCGCCGTGGCGAATACAAGCCCGGCGAACGCCTGCCTCCCGAGCGCGACCTCGCGCGCCAGCTCGAGGTCAGCCGCCCGTCCGTGCGCGAAGCGCTGATCGCGCTCGAGGTCGAGGGCTACGTCGAAGTGCGTGTCGGCTCGGGCGTGTACGTCACGCAGCGGCGGCCGGCGGCGCGCAGTGTCGATCCCCTGCCGGGGGATTCCGGACCCTTTGAACTGATCTCGGCGCGCCGCCTGCTGGAGTCCGAGTGCGCCGCGCTGGCCGCGCGCCAGGCAAGTCCTGCGCAGATACGGCGTATGAGGGCCGCCCTGACGGCGATGGAGCGTGACCGACGGCGCGCCGTGATGCCGCTCGACAACGACCGCCGCTTTCACCTCGAGATCGCCGAGGGCAGCGGCAACAGTGCATTGGCGCTGGCGGTGCGCACGCTCTGGGACCAGCGTACCGGCCCACTCTTCCTGCGGCTCGAACGCCACTTTGACACGCCGGACCTGTGGGCCGCCGCAATCGCGGAACACAACGCCGTGATGAGCGCCATCGAAGATCATGATTCCAGCGGCGCGCGCGCGGCGATGCGACGCCACATGGATGCCGCGGCGCGGCGCTTCCAGCGTAGCTGGAGTGCCGGCGCGCGGAACTGACGCAGCAGACAAGACCCGTGAGCGGTGTCCTCCGCACCGCAATGAGAACGCATGCAGCCGACGACTGAAGGACCGCAGGAACACGTGCTCACCGCAAGTGGCGAGTTCGATGTCCATGATGAACCGATCGACCTCGCCGTCTATCACTTCGAGGACTGGATCTCCTTCGTCTTCTTCTGGCTGCTCGCCGGCACCGTCTTTCTGCAGTTCTTCACTCGCTACGCCCTGAACGACTCGGCCGGCTGGACCGAGGAGATCGCGCGCTACCTGCTGATCTGCACCGTGTTCATCGGCGCCGCGGTCAGTGTGCGCAAGAACAACCACATCCAGGTCGACTTCTTCTACCGCATCCTGCCGAAGCGGCTGATGCGCGTGATGTCGACGCTGGTCGATATCGTGCGTATCGCGTTCTTCGGCTACGCGAGCTGGCTGACCTATCTCCTGATGCAGCGCATCGGCAGCCAGCGCATGGCGGTCGTCGACCTGCCCATCGGCCTGATGTATTCCGTGGTGCTGGCCGGCTTCGTGCTGATGACATGGCGTGCGCTCGACGTCGCGCGGCTCAACTGGAGACGCGGAGCCTCCGTGCTCGAACAGCCTGAACTCGCCGATGCACACGGCGAGCTACCTGTCGCGACGGGTCGTTAGACGTGGGCCCGGGCGCATTCAAGCTGCTGTTTCTCGGCCTGATGGGGTCAGGCGTCCCCGTAGCCATTGCAATGGCGGGCTCATCGCTGATCTTCGTGATGGCGACCGGCATGGTGCCGGACTTCGTCGTCATCCATCGCATGGTCAACGGCATTGATTCCTTCCCGCTGCTGGCGGTGCCGTTTTTCATCCTCGCCGGCAACCTGATGAACTCGGCCGGGATCACGAATCGCATCTACAACTTTGCGCTTGCGCTGGTCGGCTGGCTGCGCGGCGGGCTCGGCCACGTCAATGTGCTGGGCTCGATGATCTTCGCCGGCATGTCGGGCACCGCGATCGGTGACGCCGCCGGGCTGGGCACGATCGAGATCAAGGCGATGAAGGACCACGGCTACAGCGCTGAGTTCGCCGTCGGCGTGACGGCCGCGTCCGCCACACTCGGTCCGATCATCCCGCCGTCGCTGCCGTTCGTGATCTATGCGATGTTCGCCAACGTCTCGGTCGGCGCACTGTTCCTCGCCGGCATCCTGCCCGGCGCGGTAATGGCGCTGCTGATGATGCTCACCGTGGCGTACTTCGCGCACAAGAACAAGTGGGGCGGCGACATCCGCTTCGAGTGGGCGCGCATCATCAAGGCGCTGACGGAATTGCTGGTCGTGGCGCTGTTTCCGGTCGTCATCTGGCTGTTGACCACCAAGGCGGGACTGCCGCACGTACCCACGGTGGCGGCCACGCTGGCGGTCCTGCTGCTCGCCGATCGCGTCTTCCGGTTCAACGCGGTGCTGCCGATCATGACACCGGTGCTGCTGATCGGCGGCATGACGGCCGGTGTCTTCACCGCCACCGAAGGGGCGATCGCGGCGTGCGTGTGGTCGCTCTTCCTCGGCATCTTCTGGTTCCGCTCGCTCAACTGGAAGTTGCTGATCAAGGTCTCGATGGACACGATCGAGACCACCTCGATCGTGCTGCTGATCGTGGCGGCGGCGTCGATCTTCGGCTGGATGCTGACGGTGACCAAGACCACCGAGATGATCGCGGGCTGGGTGCTGGCGTTCACGACCGACCCGTGGATGTTCCTGCTGCTGGCCAACCTTCTGATGCTGTTCGTCGGCTGCTTTCTCGAGCCGACCGCTGCCATCACGATCCTGGTGCCGATCCTGCTGCCGATCGTCCATCAATTGGGCATTGACCCGGTCCACTTCGGGCTCATCATGGTGTTGAATCTGATGATCGGCCTGCTGCACCCGCCAATGGGCCTGGTGCTGTTCGTGCTGGCGCGCGTGGCGAAGCTTTCGATCGAGCGCACGACGATGGCGATCCTGCCGTGGCTGCTGCCGCTGCTGGTGAGCCTCGGTCTGGTGACCTACGTGCCGACGATCAGCCTGTGGCTGCCGCGGCAGTTTCTGTAGTGAGAGGAGGAGCAATGCTGCAGGAAGTTCCGCTGGTCCTTCGTCTCAACCCGGCCGACGATGTCGTGATCGCACGTCGGCAGCTGGTGTCGGGCACGCTGATCAAGTCCGAGGGGATCACGGTGAGCGGGCTTGTGCCTCCCGGCCACAAGGTCGCGACGCGCGCGCTGGCGGTGGGCGCTCCGGTGCGGCGTTACAACCAGATCATCGGTTTCGCGACGCGCGAGATCCGGCCGGGCGAGCACGTGCATCTGCACAACCTCGGCATCGGTGAAGAGCACGGTGCCTTTTCCCGCGACTACGCGTTCTGCGCCGACGTTCGTCCAGCGCCCACCGTGACCACGCCCGCCACGTTCATGGGCATCGTACGTGCCGACGGCCGGGTCGCCACGCGTAACTACGTCGCCATTTTGTCGAGCGTGAACTGCTCCGCAACGGTCGCGCGCGCCATCGCCGACCGCTTTCGCCGCGATATCTTTCCCGACGCGCTTGCGGACTATCCGAACGTCGACGGGGTTGTCGCACTGACGCACGGCACCGGCTGCGGGATGGACATGGGCGAGAGCATGCAGGTCCTGCGTCGAACGATGGCCGGCTACGCGCGCCATCCGAACATGGCCTCGGTGGTCTTCGTCGGGCTGGGCTGCGAAGCCAATCAGATCACTTCTCTTTTCGGCGCGGAGAGCCTGAAAGAGAGCGATCGGATGGCCCGCTACAACATGCAGGACGTGGGCGGCACGGCCAAGGCGATCGAGCGCGGTGTCGCACTGGTGCGCGAGATGCTGCCGGCCGCGAACCGCGTCGAGCGCACGGCAGTGCCTGCGAGCCACCTGATGCTCGGCCTTCAATGCGGAGGCTCGGATGGCTATTCCGGGATCACGGCCAATCCGGCGCTCGGCAACGCGGTCGACCGGCTGGTCGCGCACGGTGGCACCGCGATCCTGTCGGAGACACCGGAGATCTATGGCGCCGAGCACCTCCTGACCCGGCGCGCGGTGTCGCGCGAGGTCGGGGAGAAGCTGATCGCCCGCATCAAGTGGTGGGAGGATTACACGGCGCGCAATCACGGTGAGATGAACAACAACCCGTCGCCCGGCAACAAGGCGGGCGGGCTGACGACGATCCTCGAAAAATCGCTCGGTGCCGTCGCGAAGGGCGGCACCACGAACCTGGTCGATGTCTACGAGTATGCGCAGCCGGTCGACAAGCATGGCTTCGTCTACATGGACACGCCGGGCTACGACCCGGTGTCCGCGACCGGGCAGGTCGCCGGCGGTGCGAACATGATCGTGTTCACGACCGGACGCGGCTCGGCCTATGGCTGCGCGCCGTCGCCGTCGCTGAAGCTCTCAACCAACAGCGAGCTGTGGCAGCGCCAGGAAGAGGACATCGATCTGAACTGCGGTGAGATTGCCGACGGTGCGGCCACGATCGAGCAGCTGGGCGAACGCCTGCTCGAACTGGTCCTCGCCACCGCGTCGGGCGCAAGAACCAAGAGTGAACGCTTCGGCTATGGCCAGAGCGAATTTGTTCCGTGGCAACTCGGCGCGACGATGTAGCGCCGCTTGATGACGCAATTTGCAGTTCAACCAGGAGGAGACATGAAGGACAGCATCTTCGCGCAGTTTCGTATCGGTCCGGCCCGCTGGGTCGTGGGTGTTGCGGCGGCCTTGCTTGCGGTGGGCGGAGTATCCGCGCAGACCAAGCTCAAGTTCGCGCACGTGTACGAGGTCACTGAGCCGTATCACACCGCCGCCGTCTGGGCCGCGGGCGAAATCGCCAAGCGCACCGGCAACCGCTACACGATGGAGGTGTTTCCTGCCTCGACACTCGGCAAGGAGACCGACATCAACCAGGGCCTGACGCTCGGCACCGTTGACGTCATCTACACGGGGCAGTTGTTCGCCGGGCGCGCGTACGGGCCGATTGCGATCGGCGGTGCGCCGTACATGTTCCGCGACTTCAATCACTGGAAAGCTTTTTCGACCAGTCCGCTGTTCGGTGAACTGGCCGAGGGTTATCGCGGCAAGAGCGGCGGCAACAAGGTCCTTGCGATCACCTACTACGGCGAGCGACAGGTCACGTCGAACAAGGCGATCAACAAGCCCGAGGACATGAAGGGGCTGAAGATCCGCGTGCCCGACGCGCCGCTCTACACGATGTTCCCGCGCGCGGTCGGGGCCAATCCCACGCCGATTGCCTTCGCCGAGGTGTATCTGGCGCTGCAAAATGGGACCGTCGACGCGCAGGAGAATCCGCTGCCGACGATCGACGCGAAGAAGTTCTACGAAGTGCAGAAGTACATCGTGCTGACCGGGCACATCACCGACGCGCTGCTGACCATCGTCGGTGCCCCGACCTGGGCCAAGCTGTCGGATGCCGACAAGAAGATCTTCGAGGAGGTGTTTCGTGAGGCGGCTGCGCGCGCGACGAACCAGATCATCGAGATCGAGGCCAAGCTGGGCGCCGAGTTTGCCAAGCGCGGCAAGGAAGTCGTCAAGGTCGACCGCGTGCCGTTCCGCAACGCGGTGGCGAAGATGCACAACGGGCCTGACGCGACCTGGGACAAGGCCACCTACGACAAGCTGCAGGCGCTGAAGTAAGCGCTCCGGCGGGCCGCGGCTCGCGGCCCGCCAGTTTCATTGGCGCCTACTTGACCAGCGTGTTGATCTCGATGATCGGCAGCAGCACGGCCAGCACGATCAGCATGACGACCACGCCCATCGCGAGGATCAGGATCGGCTCGAGCAGCGAGGTGAAGAACAGCGCCCGCCGCTCGGCTTCGCGTGAATGAATGTCCGCGGCGCGGGTGAGCATCTCGGGCAGCTTGCCGGTGGCCTCGCCCGAGGCGATCAGGTGGATCAGCACGGGCGGGAAAAGTTTGATGTAGCCGGGCTTTTTTTCCTCGTCGGTATCGGCACGCAGCGCCTTGGCGAGCGAGAAACCTTCGCGCACGCGTTGCACCGCGTCCATGACGCGGGTGCGCATCGCGAGGTTCGTCACGGTTTCGCCTGCGGCCTGCAGCGAGCGCAGCATCGGCACGCCGGACCCGACCAGGATCGCCAGCGTCGACGAGAAGCGCGCCGTGTTGATCGTGCGCGACAGCACGCCGAAAACGGGCATCGTCAGGATGCGCTGGTGCCAGCGCATCCGTACCGCCGGCACGCGCAGCGATCGCTCCCAGAAGAACGCCGCAAGCACCAGGGCGACGACGACGATCCAGCCATAGTTGCGGACGAAGTCCGACACTGCGATCAGGGCCGTGGTCAGGAACGGCAGCTGCTGCTTGGTGTTGGCAAACACCTGCACAACCTGCGGCACGACATAGGTGAGCAGGCCCACGACGACCAGCAGCGCGACCAGAGTCACGATGGCCGGGTAGACGAACGCGAGCGTGATCTTCTGCTGCAGCCGCGCGCGTTCTTCGATGTAGTCGGCCAGGCTGCCGAGAACCGAGCCGAGCTTGCCCGACTCCTCGCCTGCCGCGATCAGCGCGCGGTAGATCTCCGGGAACTGACGCGGGTGCCGCGCCAGTGCCTTCGACATCGACGTACCCGACAGGACGTCGGTCCGTATCGACGCCATCAGCTCGCGCACCTGCTGTTTCTCGCTCTGCTCGACCATCACGGTCAGCGCATCGGCGACCGGCAGCTGGGCGCCCATCAGCGAAGCCAGCTGGCGGGTGATGACGGCGAGTTCCGTCTGCGACAGGCGACGGCCGAGGCGGATCGCCATGCCGGTCCCGCTGGCAGCCTCGCCGTAGACCGGTTCAACGGTGAGCGGTATCAGTCCGCGCCCGCGCAGCAGCTGCCGGGCCACCCGGGCACTGTCAGCCTCGAGTACGCCGGTCTGTTCCTTGCCGGAGATGTCCGCAGCCGCAAATCTGAAAGCAGCCACTAATGCGCTCCTCGTGTACGCGACCCTGCGGGTCGCACGTGCACTCGTCGCGAGTTGATTTGCACGTCGGGCTTCGGAGCGGCCGGGCGCCCGACGTGAACACAAAGGCAGGGGGGCGCCGTCACTCTGAATGCCCCAACGGGTTGTGCCGTCACTCGCGCGTGACTCGCAGCGCTTCTTCCTGCGAAGTCACCCCGGAGACGACCCAGCGCTGCGCATCGGCCCGCATGTTGACCATGCCGCCCTTTTCGGCGACGCGGCGGATATCGGTGTCGTTGGCGCCCTGGTGGACCAGCATCCGCATCTCGTCGTCCACCGTCAGCAGTTCGTAGATGCCCGTGCGGCCGACATAGCCGGTGTTGCCGCAGTTCTCGCAGCCGACCGCGCGCCATGGCGAGGTCGGGCTGTCCTGCACGCGGCACTTCGGGCAGAGCTTGCGCACCAGGCGCTGGCCCATCACGCCGAGCAGCGACGACGACAGCAGGAACGGCTCGATGCCCATGTCGATCAGGCGCGCCACGGCACTCGCGGCGTCGTTGGTGTGCAGCGTGGCCAGCACCAGGTGACCGGTCAGCGAGGCCTGCACCGCGATCTGCGCGGTCTCGAGATCGCGGATCTCGCCGATCATCACGACGTCGGGGTCCTGGCGCAGGATCGCGCGCAGCGCCTTGGCGAAGGTCATGTCGATCTTCGGGTTGACCTGCGTCTGGCCGATGCCCTCGATGTCGTACTCGATCGGGTCCTCGACCGTCATGATGTTGGTCGTGTTCTTGTCGAGCCGCCGGATCGCCGCATACAGCGTCGTCGACTTGCCCGAGCCGGTCGGCCCGGTCACCAGGATGATGCCGTGCGGCTGGTGGATCAGCGTATCGAAGCGATCGAGTGCGCCCTTGGCCATGCCGAGGTTGGTCAGCTCGAGCTTGGACAGGTCCTTTTCCAGCAGACGCAGCACGGCGCGTTCGCCATGGCCGGTGGGCAATGTGGACACCCGAACATCGACCGGGCGCCCGCCGACACGCAAGGTGATGCGGCCGTCCTGCGGCAGGCGCTTCTCGGCGATGTCGAGCGCCGCCATGATCTTGATGCGCGACACCAGCGCCGCGTGCAGTGCGCGCTTCGGCCGCACGACGTCGCGCAGCGTGCCGTCGACGCGGAAGCGCACCAGCGAATACGACTCGAACGGCTCGATGTGGATATCGCTGGCGCCGTCACGCGCCGCCTGTGTCAGCAGCGCGTTGATCATGCGGATGATCGGCGCGTCGTCCTCGGTCTCGAGCAGGTCCTCGACGTCCGGGACCTCCTGCATCATCCGGGTGATGTCGAACTCACCCTCGATGTCACCGACGATCTGCTGCGCCGAGCCGCTCTGGTCGCCGTAGGTCTGCGAGATCGCTTCGGTGAGCTTGGTCGGCTCGACGACGATCGGTTTGACCTTGCCAGGGAACACGCGCATCACTTCGTTCAGCGCGGCGAGAGGCGTGGCGTCCGAAATCCAGACTTCGGCGTCGCGCTCGCTCTTCGGCACCAGCAGGATCGCGTTGTCCCGTGCGTAGGAGTACGGCACGAAACGGCTGGCGGGCGTCATGACGGCTTTCCTGCAGCCGGGCTCAGGGCGTGACGATGATGGGATCGAACCCCATCGCCTTCAGGCGCGCGATGGTCTCTGCCATGGACTGAGTAGCGTTGTCGACGGACACGCGCACGCGCACGACTTCGCCCTTCTTGGACCTGACGCTTTCCCAGTAGGCATCGAAGCCGGCGGCGCGCAGCTGGCGCTGCAGTTCGCGGCCGCGACTGACCTCCGTCACCGCGGCCACCTGCACCAGGTTGCTCGCCGGAGCGGCCGGGCTGCTCTGAGTCGCTGCGAACGCGCCGCTGGGAGCAGCGACCGTGGCGGCCGGCGCCGTCGCAGGAGGCGAGACCGTGCGGCAATTGGAGCGGGCGGCGGTGCTGTGACACTCGCCGTGGTGGTCGTGCTCGGCGCCGACGTGGTGCTTTGTGCGGACGATGGCCTTGGCGCGACGGTCGGTTCGGTCACCGCGACGGGCGCAGGCACCGGGCGTACTTGCTCGGCCACAGCTGGCGCGGGCGCAGCTGGAGGTTCTTTGGCGGGCGTCGGCACGACGGCGGGCGGTGCCTCGGCGCGCTGCGCCGGTGCAGAGGTCGGTACTTCAGTCGGGGGCGCCGACACGGTGGGTGCGGCGACCGGCGTTGCTGTTGGCGTCGGCGCCGTCGTGGCGACGCCGCTGGCGCTTCGGTCACCGTGATTGATGGCGACGGTGCCGGAGTCGGTCCGAGGCCATTGGTGCAGCGGGCGTGGGAGCGGGTCGTCGGCGCCGGTTCCGTCCGTGCTGCCATGGGAGTCGCGCGGGCGCTGAAGTCGACGCTGCAGGCGGGGATTCCGGCGCAACCGCTGCTGTCGACGGTGCTGCAGCAGGAGCCGTTTGTGCCGGCGCGCTCGCCGCGGCGATCGGGGCCGGGGTATCCGTCGGTGTACTGCTGGTCGGAGCAGGGGGCGTCACCGGCGGCTTGGCGTCCGGATCCCGACGCATTGCGGGCGGTACCGGCAACGTCTCCGGCAACTGCTTACCCTGCAGGCCGCGGAAGATCAGGTTGTCCGGAATCGAGCTGTCGGCCACCTGGCCACGGATATAGGCATAGCGGTCCAGTGCGAGCGCCGACGAAGTCCCCTCGTCGCGTACGACGTAGGGCCGCAGGAACACGAAGAGATTGGTCTTCTTGCGGCTGCGGTTCTCGTAGCTGAAGAGGTAGCCCAGCCCCGGGATGCTGCCGAGTATCGGCAGTGAACTGCGGCTGTTGTCGGTCCGGTCCTCGATCAGACCGCCGAGCACGACGATGTTGCCGTCCTCGACCAGCACGGTCGACTCGAAGCTGCGCTTGTTGGTGATGATCCCGCCCTGCGCGGCCGTCAGCGTGTTCTGGATCGACGACAGCTCCTGGTAGATCGCCAGCCGTACGACGCCGCCCTCGGTGATCTGCGGCTTCACGCGCAACTGCAGGCCGATGTCGCGCCGTTCGAAGGTCTGGAACGGATTGACGCCGGCGGCCGTGGTGCCTCCGGCGGCGGCGTAGGAGCCGGTGATCAGCGGGATGTTCTGGCCCACCAGGAACTTGGCTTCCTCGTTGTCGAGCGTCTGGATCGTTGGTGTCGACAGGATGTTGGCGTCGGCCGTGGTCTGCAGTGCCCGCGCCAGGAAGGCGAGGTTGATGACTTCGCCGATGCCGGGAATCGTGATCTTGCCGCGCACGACGCCGAGGTTGAGGCCCTGGCCGAGGGAACCGATGTTCTGGGCGCCGCCGATGATGTTGGTGCCGCCGCCGCCGAAGTTCGTCCCGGCGATCACGCCGGTGTCGTTGTTCTCGAGTGCGCCCAGTGCCTGCCACTGGATGCCGAACTCGGCCGCCTTGTCGGCGGTCATCTCGACGATCAGCGATTCGATGACGACCTGCGCGCGGCGCACGTCGAGCTTGTCGATGATCGCGCGGATGTTGCGGTAAAGCGGTTCGGGGGCCGTGATGATCAGCGAGTTGGTTGCGGCATCGGCCTGAATCAGACCGGCCAGCGCACCGCTCCCTCCGCCGCCGCCCGGGCTAGCGACCGAAGCGGTGCTGCCTGCAGTCATGCCGCCGCCGGGCGCGCCACCCGGTTGGCCCGGTGCTCCCGATGTCGAACTCTGCTGCGACAGCCCGCCCGAGCTCCCGGTCTGCGGGACATAGGACGGATCCGAGCCGATGATGGCCCGCAGCAGCGGCGCGAGGCGCGTGGCCTCGGCATTGCGCAGGTACACGACATTGATGTTGCCCGGCGTCGAGGCCGGACGGTCGAGCTGCGCGATCAGGTTCTTCGCCAGCGTGAGCCGCGCCTGGCTGGGAGCACGGACGATCAGCGTGTTGGTACGCGGCTCGGCCAGGATCGACACGCGCTGACCGGCATCGACCGCCTGGCCGGCCGCGCGCGCGCCTTCGTCGAGCACGCGGTTGACGACCGTGGCGATCTCCATCGCCAGGCCGAACTTCACCGGGATCATCTCCAGGTCGGACGTGGCCGGCGTGTCGATCGATTCGATGATGCGCTGGATGCGGCGCAGGTTCTCGGCGTAGTCGGTGATGACCAGCGTGTTGTTCTGCGGGTAGGCCGAGATCGTGTTGTTCGGCGCAATCAGTGGCCGCAGGATCGGGACCATCGCGGTGGCTGACTCGTACTGGAGGCGGAACACCTGGGTGACGAGCTGGTCACCGCCTGGATTCTGGGTGCGAGGCGCAACGACGGTGCCGCCCTGGAGCTTGGCGTCGGCTTCCGGCACCACGCGCATCACGTTGCCGGTCTGCACGATCGTGAAGCCCTGCAGTCGCAGCGCCGACAGCAACTGCTCGAACGCCTGCTGCTTGCTCACGGGCCGCTCGGTCACCAGCGACAGGGTGCCCTTGACGCGCGGATCGATGACAAAGGTGCGTTCGGTGTACTGGCCGATGGCCCGCACCACGGCATCGATGTCGGCATTGACGAAGTTCAGCATCACGCTGTCGGCCGCGGCCGCGGCCGCGCCGGTGGTGGCGGCCTTGCCCTTCGCCGGGGCTTTGGTCTGCGCGAACGCGACCGGAATCGAGGGAGGTAGCGCGATCGTGACGGCACAGGCCAGCGCAATCAGGCGGGACAGCGAGGACAGTGAGTCCCTCCCTGCGCGTTTTGTTGTGCGCCCGCTCGTCATGTCACCCGCCGCCGAAGTTCAGGAGGGCCCCATCGCCATCGCGCCGCCCCAGCAGCGAGATGAGACCCGTCAGTTGTGCCTTCACACCCGGATCGGTGCCCGCCAAGGCCTGTGCGCGGCCGGTAAAGCGTAAGCGCCCACCCTCCGGGATTGTGCCACTCCCCCTCAGCTCGAGGGGACCCGAAATGGTTAGTAATTCCAGCTGAGTTCCGGGCCAGATGCCGTTGGTCTGCAGGCGGTAATGGCCCATCGGCGACACCGGCGTCAGTGCGCTCGACGCGTACTGCCACTCGGCCGACAACTTGCCTTGAATGCGACCCGGCTCGATCTGCAACCGGTCCCACGACAGGGTCAGGATGCCGCCCGGCCGTACCGTGTTCCAGGGAGCGCCAATGCCGACCAGCAGGGATGCCGGCAATCGCACCGTTGTGGCGCCGAGCAATGTCGTGCCGCCGAAGAGCGGTGCACGGATGTTGAGTGGCTGCGTGAGTGCCGACGGGTGCGCGATGGTCAGGTTGATCTGACCAGCAAGCAGCGACCAGGGGCTCAGTTGCCAGGACAGGCGCTCCGGCAAGCTCGCGCGCGTCGCGCTGGCATCGGCCGCGGCGGCCAGCACAAGAACCGCCGACCCGTTCCACACCGTTCCGCGCGCCTCGGCCAGATCGACCCGACCCGAGGTGGCGGACCGTACCGAGCTGGCGGCCCACTGGGCCGGCGCGATGACGAGCATCGTCAACGTCAGGACGACGAGCGCAGCCAGCAGGTACAGGGCGGTTCGCATCGCCAGGCTTCATTTCCGCGCCAGGCGCAGCGCAAGTTCGGCATCGACATTGCCGGGCGTGGCGTCCTTGCCGGTGATGACGACCGATGTCGTGCGAGCTCCGAGTTCACGCTCGATTCCTGCGAGCCACGCGGCCCAGGTTCCGTAGGGAACGTTGGCAAAGGTCAGCTGGATATCGCCGTCGGACAACGGGACGATGCGCGTTGCCTTCATGCCGGCGCGCGTCAGCGATGTCTCGATGGCGCCGCGGACTTCGGATGGAGAAACGGTCGCCACCTGCGGCTGCGACTTGAGGCCCCTGACTTCACCGAGCAGCGCGTCGAGTTCGGCTGCCAGCGATCGTTGCTGCGGCAGCGAGCGTTCGAGGCGGCCGATGCCGGTCCAGGCCGGTTCGATCAGCATGAGGTACAGCACCGCGATCAGCACCACGCTGACGCCAAAGCCAAGGATGGCGCGCTCGCGGGGAGCGCGTTCGGCCCAGAACTGTTTCAGCGCGTCCATCAGGAGCCCGCCGCCGTGACGCGCGCCGTGCCGTCGGCATCGAAGCGGATCGTCAGGCCCTGCTGCACCGCGGCCGAGCGCAGCGTGTTCTGAAACGCGGGGTTGTCGGCCATGCCGCCCTTGAACTTCACCTTGAGTGCGCCGTCGCGGTATTCGAGTCCCCCGACGCTGCCGAGCGGCGCGGCGGTCAGCAGCAGGGACGTGCGCGCGTTCAGGACCGAGAAGTCGTTGGCCGACGGCAGGCCGGCGCGGGCGCGCAGATCGTTGAGCTGTCGCTTCGTCTGCAGCACCGGGTCGACGACGGCCGTGGTTTCCGGAAAGCTGGTTCGGAAAGCGTTTTCCATCTGCTGCTTCAGGGCTTTTGCCTCGGCTTCGAGCTTCAGCCAGTAGGCATTCATGCCGACGAGAGCGACGATCGCGCCGATAGCCGTCCAGATCAGCGGGGCCTTGAAAGACACGCCACGCAGTGCGGCGGCGCGACCGGCCAGTGGCATCAGGGTGCCGAGCATGCCGCCCGGCGCGAAGCTGCCCTGCAACAGGTTGACGGCGTTGTCGGCGCTGACGGTGTCCACGTCGCTCGCCACGATATCGATCTGCACGCCGAGGCCGGTCGCAAGCGAACTGATGCGCGCCGCTTCGCGCCCGTAGGCCTTGATGCTGCGCACGCCCAGCTGACGCACCGCAAGCGCGAGCGCCGCCGGCGCCTCGTCGCCCGCGAGCTCGAACGAAAACCCGTCGTGGGTCGCCGAGCGCGCGATGCCGCGACCGCGGTCGACGCGGACCGACAGCACACCGGCCGCCGGGGGTGGCACGGTGTAAATCTCGCTATAGGCGGCGCGCACGCGGTACCCGGCTTCGGCACAGGCGTCGAGCGCGCGCGTCAGGACGCCGCGGTCGATGACGGCCACCGGCATCTTTGGCAGCGCGGCGATCGTGGTCGTACCGGATCCGCCGCGCGGGATATTGAAGGCAAAGTGGCAGTCGGTGGCATCCGCCAGCAGGCGGTCCTCCAGGATGTTGGGCAGGGCCAGGCGCAGCTTGCCCTCCGACAGCTTGGGCGGCTCGATGGCCGTGACGAACACATCGGTCGGATCGAAGACGAGGTCGATGCCGGCGGCCTTGGGCAGCAGCGCGAGCGGCGTTTCGCCGCCCGAGCCTTCGCCGCCGATCGCGACATAGCTCACGACGGTGCCGGTCGACATGTGTCCCTTGGCCCCGAATGAACGCCGGGGTGGCACGAACACGAGCAGGCGCTGGAGAGTCTTTTCCTTCATCGTTCGATCAGATCTCGCGGATCCACAGCACGTTGACCGGCTGGATGCCCTGGCCCGGCACACCGCGCCGGACGAGCGCTTCCATGCGTGTTACCGCACGGTCGAGTTTGACCTCACCGCGGACAAAGAAAAAGCGCGAAGCGGTGGAGATATCGGCCTCACCAACCCCGTTTGCCTTGGCGCCGAGGCGGGTCCGGACCTCGCCCGTGTTGTTGAAGTACGAGATGCGCTCCCGCTCGGCCACGAGGCTGCGGGCTTCGGACAGCGACAGGTCGGGGACGCGGGCCGCGATGACCTCGGGACGTGCGGTGTTGGCGTTGATCGGCGTGCGTTCGTCGAGCACGACGATATAGGGCGCGAGGCGCTGCGCCGCCTCGGCGGAGATGCCGGGAATGGCGATCAGGTCATTCGACAGCATCAACGGAATGGGCCGCACCCGATCGCCCTGCATTGCCGAATCCGGCATGCGGCCACTCTCGTCCGGCGTCGTGGCAGGCAGCGCCTTCAGCATGCGCTCCGCGATCAGGTCGGCCGTCTGCTCGGGGACCTGCAGCAGTCCGCACAACCGCCGCAGAGCGTCGAGCTCGGACTCCACGACCTGGCCGTTATCCACCAGGTTGCGCAGGTTGAAGCGCGACTGCGCGTCTTCCATCGAACCGGCGATCGACGCCTGGGAGGCCAGTGCCGAGGTCTCGCCGAGCTGGTCCAGGCGCGTTTCCGCCAGCGGCTGGGCCCAGGGCTCCGACAGGGCGTCATAGCTCGACCGGTTGGCATCCTCGCGCAGGATGGCACGTCCCCAGTCGAGTGCGCCCCGGAGCAGCAGGCGGCTCTGCGCCATCAGCTGCTGGTTCTCGATCGTCCGTAGCAGCACGAACTGCCGATAAAAGAGGCCGCTGACGATCAGCGTGGCGAGCGTGGCGACGAACAAGGCAAGCAACACGGCTGCGCCGCGTTGCTTGCCGGTCTGCAGACGTGATGGCTCCACCCCGGCCAGCCTCGCGCACTTGGTGGAGGTTGTCATGCGCCCACCAGCAGCACGCGGCGAAAGATCCGGCCGTTCTCGCGCTCGATCGTGATCTCGACGCCGGGGACGACGGCGTTGGTTCCCGGGGGCGCGCCGCTGGTGTCCTGCGGGATATTTGGATCGACCCAACCGCCGTTCGGTGACCAGGTGCGTACCTGCATCAGCCGCACCTGGCCGAGCAGGCGGGCCGACTCCAGGCGGTCGGTGGGCGTGACTTCGAACGCCGGCAGCGCCGCGGTCGCCTGACGGATGAGGGTGCCTTCGACGACGCGGTAGTACACGGTCTGAACTTCGGTCGGTCGGTCAGCCGATGCCGGCGCCACCCGCGCCAGCTGCAGCATCGTCGTACCGTCGGCGATCGACACGTTGACCGGTGACCCGGTCAGGCCGAGAAACTTCGGATTGGTCACCTGTGCGAGATCGCGTTCCATCTGACCGAAAGCCGTCAGCAGCGCGCGCACGTCATCGGCCTCCGGCTCGAGCCGCTCACGCGTGCTGACCAGCGTGTCGAGCCCGCGCCAGGAGATCAGCGACACGATCGACAGCACGGTGATCGCGACCAGCAATTCGAGCAGCGTAAATCCGCGCGAGCGGGTACGAGCCTCCGGGCTGCGCCCTGCGGCGCGAGCTTGCTTGAGACGGCTCTGCGCTGCACTCATTGGTTGGTGGGCAGCACGGTCATCAGCTCGGCCAGCATGCGCGGCGAACCGTCGGGCGCAGTCTTGAACACGCGCACCTCGACACGCCGGAAGAACGGGTTCGGAGTCGGTTTCACCGCCTGCACGCACTGGAAGGTCAGGCCGCCCTGCTCGCACGGCACGCTGTTCTCGCCCTGTTCGAGCCGCTCGCGCGCCAGGCGCAGTTCGAGCAGGCGGTTCTCGGCCGTCATGACGGCCAGCATCTTTTCGCGCGTGTACTCGGCCGTGGTCGTCAGCGACATCGCGCCCCGCATCGACGCCGCGAGCGCCACGCCAATGATCACCAGCGCAACCAGCACTTCAAGGAGGGTGAAGCCGCGGTGTCGCGTCATTGAACCACCGTGGCCCGGCCGGATTCGTCGAAGTCGAGGCGGACCGTCGAGTCCTCGTTGGACAGTTCGAGACGCCAGCGCGGCTGAACCCACTCGCGCGCGATCGCCATGCGCACCGGCGGCGCGCCGGGGCCAAGCAACGTCTGGGCCGGTTGCGGCCCCGCGCCGTCCTGGACCGAGAGCCGCGTCAGCGGTGTGTCCCAGGTGCGTTCACGCAGCAGGTCATCGCCGGTCAGCAGTTGCCGTTCCCCGCCCACCTCGGCCACGAATCGATAGCCGCGCAGATCCGCTTCCCAGATGATCGGCAACTGCCGGATCCGGGCCTCGTCGGCCGCGAGCGTCATCAGCTGGCCAATGCGTTGCGCCTCGCGCATGAGCTTCTGCCGCGGATCCGGTGTCACGCTGATCGATACGACGGAGATCAGGATGCCGGCAAGCACGATGACGACCAGCATTTCGATCAGGGTGAAGCCGCCGCAAGGCGAGCGTCTCCCCGGAAGTGCGGTGCGTTGCGCCGGCAGAGCCTTCATGGGGTCTGGGTCTGCGATCGTCTGGCAAGGCACGGCGGCGGTACGGTGACCGCGGCGCGCTTACAGCGACCAGGACCCGATGTCCGCGTCGGAGTTCTGTCCGCCCGACTGGTTGTCAGCGCCGAAGCTGAAGACATCGATTTCACCCCGCAGGCCCGGGTTCAGGTACTGGTAGGGCTGGCCCCACGGGTCGCGCGGCACCGAACTGCGCTCGAGATAACCGCCTTGCTTCCAGTTGTTCGGAATCGGCTCGGTGCTCGGCTTGGTGATCAGTGCCTGCAGGCCCTGCTCGGTGGTCGGGTAGCGGCCGTTGTCGAGCCGGTAGAGCTTCAGTGCCTGCATCACGGAGGCGATGTCCTGGCGTGCGGCCGCGATGCGGGCATCGTCGGTACGCCCCACGACTCGCGGGACGATGAGCGCGGCCAGGATTCCGAGGATCGTGATCACGACCATGATCTCGATCAGCGTGAAACCGCTGGCGCGCGGGGAACGGAGGACCTTCATCGTACTCATATGATCACTGCCCAAAGCGAAAGAAAGCTTGAAGTTACGCGCCGAAGGCATTGAACTTCTTGTGTTTTGGGCGCGGACAACAGGGACTGCGACGGATATTATCAACGCAACTGTGTGACCTGACCCCTCGTAGACGGGATTCGTCGTGGCCGCTAATGAAAGAGGATGAGCGTAATCCGCGCGGCCTGAGCGATCATCGGCGCCCCTGCCTGGACTTGCGATGCTGAAAAAGTTTGCTGCGGCCATGGTCCACCTGCTCTTCTTTGCAGGTGTGGTGGCCATCGGCGCGTACTGGTCGGTGCGCATTTTCACTCCGGCGCCGACCTCGGCGCCACCGCCCCTGCCGCCCCCGCCCTTGCGCGATCCGGATGCGACCGCCGCGGCCCGCATGTTCGGCAAGGTCGAAGTGGCGCAGGTTGCCGTCGCGGCCAACATTCAATCGCTGGGAGCCTTCGCTGCCGGCAAGGACTCCAGTGCAATTCTTGTCGTTGACGGCAAGCCGCCGCGGGTATTTCTGGTTGGCCAGGAAGTCGTTCCCGGCACTCGGCTGGTCTCGATCGAGTCGGAAGTGATCGTGCTCGACAGTCCGAGCGGGCGGCAGGAAGTCCGGCTCCCGCCACGGCCCGCCGTGGCCATGAGCGGCGGCGCGCCGGCGCAGAACTTCACGCGTGACGGTAATACGCTGACCGCCCCCAGCGCGAGCGGGGCCCCGGCCATCGCGCCGCGTCCTGCCAGCGCACCGCCGCAGCCCCCGCCTGCCGTGCCGCAGAATCCCCCCGGGTCGCCACCGCAGTCGCAGTAAGTTGCATCGATTGCGCCGCCGGTTGCGCTGCGTTTAGCTGGCGAGTCGCGGACGTTTCAGTCGTAACCAAAAGTAAGTCGCGTCGACCGCCGAGCGTGCACACCGTTAAATGGGCTCACCCTCACAGGAGATGCTCATGAAAACTCGGATACTTATCGCTGCTGTCTTGGCCACCTCGTGCGCCGTTGCCCTGGCTGCGTCCGACGAGGCACAAAGCCCGGCGCGCACCGGCAGTTCCCTCGACAAGAACGGCGACGGCTCGATCTCGCGCGAGGAAGCTGCCGCTCATCCGCGCCTGGGTGAGTCGTTCGATCGCCTCGACACCAACAAGGATGGAGCACTGTCCGCCGACGAACTGCGCGCCGGCCGACGCGCCGGCCATCACGGTCGCCACGCTCACGTCGATGCGAACAAGGACGGGTCGATCTCGCGCGACGAGGCGAAGTCGGCTCCGCGCCTTGAACAGAACTTCGACGCGATCGACACCAACAAGGACGGAACATTGACCCGCGACGAGATGTCCGCGTGGCGCCAGGCACATCCGCGGCGCACCCAGCCGGCACCGGTCAAGCCCTGAAACGCCGTCGATCCCGGACGCGTCGCGCCGTCTCCCCGCCCTTTCCTGCTGGATTCACGCTCCTGCGACCGAACAGGTTCGCGGGAGCGTGGGCCAAATCCGTTGGCTGAAAAGGGACGGCGGCATGCAAAGGCGTGAGATGCGGCACTCCTCTCGGATTGTTGGCCTACGTCAGTGCGCGGTTTGATAATCGCGCGAAGATGCCAAACAATGAAGGCGGAGCCTGTGCCGAGGCCGGCTCGGACGGTTGCGCGGCAGTCGATTCCATCCGTGTGGAAGCCCGGCGGAGATCGGAAGTAGCTCGGGGTCGGTGCAAATGACTTGAACCCGGGGGACTTGTAGCCATCTAACAACCAGATGAACCCACCGACCAGATCGCCCGCACCGCCCGCGCCAGCACCTACGGCAGGCGAGCGCGTGTGGCGCAACACCTTCTTCGTCCTCAGCGCGGCCTTGGCTGGGCTGGCGCTGGTCCAGTTCGATGCAGGCCGACTTGCCAATGGTCTGGGCGATCTCGGCGCGTCGGTTCTGATGCTCTCCCTGGTCTCTCAGTTTCCGTTCATCCGCGCGGTCATTCGAGCCAGTGCCGAGAGCCAGGGCTCGCCCGAACAATCCAGGCGTCGGCAGGAAGAACTGATGCAGCAGGCGGCACAGCTGAAGGCCGCGCATCCCTGGTCGGACATGGCAGGCCGTGCGGGCTGGGTCTTGCTGGGGGTATCACTCGTATTGCGCCTTGCCGGCGGATCCTGATCGGGCAGCGCCGGCCGCAGTCGGCACCTCGCTCGGGTTAAGGGTCAATTCATCGCACTGAGACGCGATTGGCGCCATTGCGGCCCTGTTTCGTGTGCTTTGCTCCCGCCCTTCTTCGATTCATCGCAACCGAGTCGCGCTCAGTGGCGTGGTTGCCTAAAGTTCAATGCATCGCGGTACTGGTGACCCTGTGACGAGGCTGTGCACCGACTTCGGGGACGCTCAGCCCGACGGAGAACACCATCGCCGCTGACGGGTTTGAGCAGTTCACCCGGCTCGGTTTCCTTCCTCCAGCCCCGGCCCCCCGGGGAATGTTCAGGCCCGGCTACAACCGGGCCTTTTTTTGGCACTCGCCAGAGCGCCCGTCCCGTCCGGGAGAGGGTTGAATGAGCATCCCGGGGCCTGCTCCTGCAGTCTGGCCCTCGCTTCGTGCAGCCTGTCGCACCAATGTGGTGAGAGTCTCTTCCGGACCCTACTGTGCCTTCATGGCAAACCGCTTGGACACAGGTCGTTGAGATGAAACCCAACAAGACATCGCTTTGTTCCACGAGCTTCCGGAGCTTCTGCTTTGGTGAGGTGGTCGTGCCCCGGTCACTGGTCTTATCAGCCCAATCTGTCCGGCTGCCGCGATAATTCCGCCATGGTCGACAATCAATCCACCCCGGTCGGGGGCGAGGCAGGCGGCGACGCCGCGGGAGTCCTGCGTCGTGCCAGTGCAGCAACAGCCGCCGGCGCACGCACGGCCGCGCCCGACGTCGCCAGCGGAGCCGCTCGCAGCTGGTCGTTCTTCCAGTCCAAAGTGATGCCTCCCGCTCGTAGCCTCGTCGGCCGCCTCGGCGACTGGCTTGCCGTTGTGGGTTGGGGAAAGTTCACCCTGGTGGCGATATTGCTGATGGCCTTCGCCGGCATCACGTCGGAGGTCATCTACAGCGACGGTCCCGTCGTCATCGTCGATCGCAACGGGCCCGCCGACAACATCAAGGTGGACATCAAGGTCGATGCCGACGGAATCCGTATCGAACGACCCAACGCTCCCCAGCCGCCCAAGCCGCCGCGCGCGCCGCAGGCGCCCGACGCGCCCAAGTCACCGGCACTGCCCGACGCGGCGACCTCCGAAGGCGCGAGCTCGGTCAACATCGACGAAACCGGTGTGCGCATTCTTTCCCAGCGCAACGGCAAGCCGGTGCAGTTGGTGATCGATGGCGCTGGAATTCGCGTCGAGGATGTGGACAAGTCGCGGCCGCTTGCCAAGAACGATCCTCCTGCCGTGGTCATTGATCGCAGTGGTGCCGTGGTCATCCCGCCGGAGGTCGCGGGCGACCCCGCCAAGGTCGAGCTGGCACTGGAGAGTGCACGCAGAGAAATCGAGAGCATCGTTTCGGACCAGGTGAATCGGAAGATCGCCCGGGAGGTCCACAACTACAGGGAACGCAGCGGCGACTGGCTGATGAGCTTTGCCGTGTTGCTCGTACTCACCGGCATCATTGTGAAGATCGTGCTGGGCGGCAAGAAGCGGGCGGAGCGGCGTGCGCAGGTCGCCACGGCGACGGCCGCGGAAGAAGGGCTCAAGCGCCAGCTCGTCGAGGCACAACTGAAGATGATGCAGGCACAGGTCGAGCCACACTTTCTTTTCAATACATTGGCGTCGGTCGACTATCTGATCGAGACCGACCCGCCCACCGCGTCGAAGATGCAAAAGAACCTGATCCAGTACCTGCGCGCCGCGCTGCCGCAGATGCGAGAAGGTTCGACCACGCTGGGCAAGGAAGTGCAGTTGTGCCGCTCGTACCTGGAGATCCTGAAGTTCCGGATGGAGGATCGACTGCAGTACACGGTCACGGTGCCGCAGGGTCTATCGTCGGCCCAGTTTCCGCCGATGATGCTGCAGTCGTTGATCGAGAACTCGATCAAGCACGGCCTCGAACCGAAGCCCGAAGGCGGCTCGATCACGATCTCGGCGGATATCGTTGACGGTCGGTTGCGCGTGACCGTTGCCGACACGGGCCTTGGGTTCGCCGCCGCCTCTCGACCGGGAACTGGCGTTGGCCTGGCCAATGTCCGTGAACGACTGTCGGCGCTCTATGGCGGACGTGCCCGACTGTCGATCGATGCGAACGATCCGTCAGGGACGATCGTCACCATCGACGTGCCGTACACCTTCGAAGCCGACATGCCGATGCAGCCCGCAGCGCAGCCCGCCTGACGCATAATCGCTGCATGCCACGGGCGATCATCGCGGATGACGAAAGGTTGATGCGCGAGCAGTTGCGCGCTCGCCTGACCGAGGTCTGGCCTGAACTCGACATCGTGGCCGAGGCCAAGAATGGCGAGGAGGCGGTCGCTGCCGTCAGCCAGCACGCGCCCGACCTGGCGTTTCTCGACATCCGCATGCCCGGCATGACCGGGATCGAGGCCGCGCGGGCCATCGGCGAAGCCTGCCATGTCGTCTTCATCACCGCCTACAACGAGTACGCCGTCGATGCGTTCGAGCACGGCGCCGTCGATTACGTCCTCAAGCCGGCCGAACGGGAGCGCCTCGAACTCACGGTGGCGCGGCTCAAGAAGCGTCTCGGCCAGCGGCCCAGCGATCTGGGCGAACTGCTGACCAAGCTGGCGGCGCGTCTCGATGCCGACGGCGGGGCAATGCCGTCAAAGTCGGGCGGCGGCAAGCTGCAGTGGATCCAGGCAAGCGTGGGCCAGCAGATCAAGCTGATTCCGGTTGCGGACGTGCTGTTCTTCACGTCGGACGAGAAGTACACGCGCGTGCAGACCGAGACATTCGAAGCGCTCATCCGCAAGCCGATCAAGGAACTGGTCGACGAACTCGACCCGGAAAAATTCTGGCAGATCCACCGCTCCACCATCGTGAATGCCGATGCCATATCGGGCGTGGTGCGCGACTTTCGCGGTCGCCAGCTGGTTCAGGTCAAGGGGCGGCCCGACAAGCTCGAGGTCAGCCGCAACTACACGCACCTGTTCAAGCAGATGTAGTTCGCGCCGGATCGGTGTTGAGGCGAAACCCCAGGTCGAGCGCGGCGATGGCCTCGCCAAACGCTTCCTGCAGCATCGAGGCCGGCGAAGCCGGCTCCAGTGAAAGATAGGCGCGCGGCTCGACCGGGTCGAACACGATCTGCATGCCCGCGCGCCGGGCCAGTGAGGCGAGGGCTGTGTTCTCGGGCAAGTAGGCCATGACAAGCCGGGTGTGGCCGCGGTTGCGCGCGTGAGCGGCCGCCCTTTCCAGCAGCGCAAGACCGACCCCCTGCTTGCGTACCGCGGGATCCACCGAAATTCCGAGTTCGGCCGCGTCGCCATCGGCTTCGAATGCCAGGTGGCCGAACGCCCGAATGGTCCCGCTGTCGTCGAAGGCGCCGAAGGCCGCATCGCGGTGGTATCGGATGCGGCGGACGTAAGCGGCAAGGCTGGCATCGCTGATCGCATGCCCAAAGCGCAGCCGGCGGTCGTCCACCGGGAGCGATCGCAGGTGGGACTCGATGTGCTTGCGGTGACCCGGCCCGAGCTGCGCGATCAGCGAAACGCAAGGTGACTCGCCGGGTTGCTGGGCACGGGGAAGGGCAGGAGCGGCGGCAGCCGCGCGCTCAATGCCGGGGTCGAGAGCCTCTGTTTTGTGCATTGCACAAGTATCGGGGTTGAGCGGAACATGTCAACCCTTGATGTTCACGGTGATTGGGCAAGATGCTCAAAAGTGGGCGCTAACTATTCGCAGCAATCGAGCTCATTTGCGGACCGCTGCGGGTCGTCGTTCACTTCGAGCTTGGCAGAAGGGGCCTGCAGCAGGCTGGTGCAATGCACCCAAGGCGAGTCGGTTTGACAAGCCTTTGTTGCACAACCATAATTTGCGGTTCGCCGCGGAGGGGTGCCCGAGTGGTTAAAGGGGGCAGACTGTAAATCTGTTGGCTTACGCCTACGTTGGTTCGAATCCAACCTCCTCCACCAGCATTCTCCGGGCGATTCCGGCGTGCAGGAAGCGAAATACCCGCGGCAAGCTGATGCGGCTTTTGAGATCAGGAGTTCGTTGAGCGGGTGTAGCTCAATGGTAGAGCAGAAGCCTTCCAAGCTTACGACGAGGGTTCGATTCCCTTCACCCGCTCCAGAAGACTTCCAGGGAGAAGACGCGAGTTCAAGAGCAAGTAACGCGGCGTTGAGCGCATGCGCGAACGACGCGAGGCCCATGTGGCTCAGTGGTAGAGCACTCCCTTGGTAAGGGAGAGGTCACGCGTTCGATCCGCGTCATGGGCACCAGATCGAAGGCAATGCAGTCGGCGTCGATCGGAAACGATCGGGCGAAATCGGGAAAGTACGAAGAACGGGCGGTCAGGAGTCTGCGATGGCAAAAGGAAAGTTTGAGCGTACGAAGCCGCATGTGAATGTGGGCACGATTGGTCATGTGGATCATGGGAAGACGACTCTGACGGCGGCGATCACGCTGGTGTTGTCGAAGAAGTTTGGTGGTGAGGCACGGGCGTATGACCAGATTGATGCGGCGCCGGAGGAAAAGGCGCGCGGCATCACCATCAACACCGCCCACGTCGAGTACGAGACCAAGGCGCGCCACTACGCCCACGTCGACTGCCCGGGCCATGCTGATTACGTCAAGAACATGATCACCGGTGCCGCCCAGATGGACGGCGCCATTCTGGTCGTCAGTGCCGCCGATGGGCCGATGCCGCAGACGCGCGAGCACATCCTGCTGGCGCGCCAGGTCGGCGTGCCCTACATCATTGTTTACATGAACAAGGTCGACATGGTCGACGACGCCGAGCTGCTCGAGCTCGTCGAGCTTGAAGTGCGCGAGCTGCTCAGCAAGTACGAGTTTCCGGGCGACGACATTCCCATCGTCAAGGGCAGCGCCAAGATGGCGCTCGAAGGCGACCAGGGCGAGTTGGGCGAGCAGTCCATCATGAAGCTCGCCGATGCGCTCGACAGCTACATCCCCACGCCCGAGCGTGCCATTGATGGTGCGTTCCTGATGCCGGTCGAGGATGTCTTCTCCATCTCCGGTCGCGGCACCGTCGTCACCGGCCGGATCGAGCGCGGCATCGTCAAGGTCGGTGATGAAATCGAGATCATCGGCATCAAGCCCACGCTCAAGACCACCTGCACCGGGGTCGAGATGTTCAGGAAGCTGCTGGACCAGGGCCAGGCCGGTGACAACGTCGGCGTGCTCCTGCGTGGCACCAAGCGCGAAGAAGTCGAGCGCGGCCAGGTGCTGGCCAAGCCCGGTTCCATCACGCCGCACACCAAGTTCAAGGCCGAGGTGTATGTGCTCTCCAAGGAAGAAGGCGGCCGCCATACCCCCTTCTTCAATGGCTATCGGCCGCAGTTTTACTTCCGCACGACCGATGTGACCGGCTCGATCCAGTTGCCGGCGGGCACCGAGATGGTGATGCCGGGCGACAACATCCAGATGGATGTGGCGCTGATCGCGCCGATCGCGATGGAAGAAGGACTGCGCTTTGCCATCCGCGAAGGCGGCCGCACCGTCGGCGCCGGCGTGGTGGCCAAGATCGTCGAATAGGTAAGCGAGATCGCGGTGCGGCCCCGCGGCCGCACCGGCCAGTTCCGGTAGGGGTATAGCTCAACTGGCAGAGCGTCGGTCTCCAAAACCGAAGGTTGGGGGTTCGATTCCCTCTGCCCCTGCCAAATCGAGGGACCCCGCCAGTGGCGGGTGTTGAAGAGATCACTGCAGATGACGACGCAAAACGTCGAGACCGTAGCCAGCAAGACCGACTTCGCCATCGTGGCGGTGGCGGTGCTCGCGGCCGCCGCAGGCGTCCTCGGGTTCACATTCCTGACCGAGCAGCCGACCCTCGTCCGCGTCGGCACGCTGATCGGCGGACTGGCGGCCGGAATCGTGATCGCCTGGTTTTCCGAGCCGGGCAAGCGCTTTCTCGCCTACTCCCGCGAGTCTTATCAGGAAACGAAGCGCGTGGTCTGGCCGTCGCGCAAGGAAACGATCAGCACCACCGGCATCGTTTTCGGCTTCGTCGTACTGATGGCGATCTTCCTGTTCGTCGTCGACAAGAGCCTGGAGTGGTTCCTGTACGACCTGCTGTTGAGCTGGCGCTGAGGCAAACATGACGACTGAAGCTGCAACGGGTTCGAGCACCAAGCGCTGGTACGTGGTCCATGCCTATTCGGGCATGGAAAAGAGCGTCGCGCGCACGCTGCAGGAGCGGATCAATCGCGCCGGGCTGCAGTCGCAGTTCGGACAGATCCTGGTGCCGGTCGAGGAAGTCGTCGAGGTCAAGGGCGGCAAGAAGTCGATCACCGAGCGCCGCATGTATTCGGGCTATGTGCTGGTCGAGATGGACATGACCGACGAGGCCTGGCATCTGGTCAAGAGCACGCCCAAGGTGACCGGCTTCCTCGGTGGTACCGCCAACCGCCCGTCGCCGCTGCCGCAGCGGGAAGTCGACGAGATTCTGCTGCGCATGCAGGAAGGTGCGGAAAAGCCGCGCCCGAAGACGCTGTTCGAAGTGGGCGAGATGGTGCGCGTGAAGGATGGCCCGTTTACCGACTTCAACGGCAACGTCGAGGAAGTGAACTACGAGAAGAGTCGCCTGCGCGTGTCGGTGACGATTTTCGGTCGTTCGACTCCGGTCGAGCTCGAGTTCGGGCAGGTAGAGAAGGTATAGAAGGCGATGCGAAGTTGCGCTGCTGCGCTCGCACATACTTCGCAGCGACTAGTTTGAGTGGTTGGCTTGAGGCGGCTCGGCGCCAACCACTGATTCAAATGCGACGAGCCGGATTAACCGGGGAGCTGTGCGTAGAACCGCACGGCGCTTGAACCCACAGGAGCCATCATGGCAAAGAAGATCGTCGGCTTTATCAAGCTGCAAGTGCCGGCAGGGAAGGCGAATCCGTCGCCTCCGATCGGCCCCGCGCTCGGTCAGCGCGGCCTGAACATCATGGAATTCTGCAAGTCGTTCAACGCCCAGACGCAAGGCGTGGAACCGGGCCTGCCGATTCCGGTGGTGATCACGGCCTACGCGGACAAGAGCTTCACCTTCGTGATGAAGACGCCACCGGCAACGGTGCTGATCAAGAAGGCCGCGAAGATTGACAAGGGTTCGCCCAAGCCGCACACCGACAAGGTCGGCAAGATCACGCGTGCCCAGGCCGAGGACATCGCCAAGGCCAAGATGCCTGACCTCACCGCCGCCGGGCTGGATGCGGCTGTGCGCACGATCGCCGGCAGCGCCCGTTCGATGGGCATCACGGTGGAGGGCCTGTAAATGACGGTTTCGAAGCGCTCCAAGACGATCCACGCCAAGGTCGATCCGCAGAAGCACTATGCGATTGCGGATGCGCTGGCCCTGGTGAAGGAATGCGCGACCGCCAAGTTCGACGAGTCGGTCGATGTCGCGGTCGTGCTGGGCATCGACGCGAAAAAATCGGATCAGACAGTCCGTGGTTCGGTCGTGCTGCCGGCGGGCAGCGGCAAGACCAAGCGCGTCGCCGTGTTCGCGCAGGGTGCCAAGGCGGACGAGGCCAAGGCAGCGGGCGCCGACGTCGTCGGCTTTGAAGACCTCGCAGCGAAGGTCAAGGAAGGCTTCATGGACTTCGATGTCGTGATCGCCTCTCCGGATGCGATGCGCGTCGTCGGCCAGCTGGGCCAGATCCTTGGACCGCGCGGCCTGATGCCGAATCCGAAGGTCGGCACGGTGACGCCGGACGTCGTGCAGGCGGTGAAGAACGCCAAGGCAGGCCAGGTGCAGTTTCGCGCCGACAAGGCGGGCATCGTGCATACGACGATTGGTCGCGCCTCGTTCGAAGTCGATCGGCTCAAGACCAACCTGTCGGCCCTGGTCGAAGCGTTGAACAAGGTCAAGCCGGCGTCGAGCAAGGGCATCTACCTGCGCAAGATTTCAGTCTCCTCGACGATGGGCATCGGCGTGCGCGTCGATGCGGCATCGTTGAACGCCTAAGAGGCAAAGGATTCGACCCGGCTGCGACCGGGTCACAAGGGACTTTGGGCTGCGCGCTGCGTCGGAACATCGATACGGGCGCGCTGCTGTCAAAGACCGCTGGACGAGAACGGCACCGATGGCGCGAGCGTGCAACGAATGCGCCCCAGGGTCTTCTCCTTAATCACCGTCTGCTCTGTCTCGCATCGAAACGCTCGGCGATGACAGGTCGGCAGCAGGAGTCCAGCGCAGACGGCCCCGAGGAAGACATGGACAGTGCGTTGTTCAGCACTCGAGATGTCGCTTCGGACGCCGGGTGGTGCAACCGGTGCCTAGCCAGTGCGCAAGCACGAATGCGAAGCACATTTTGAGTGGAGCCAGTACCGTGGGTCTCAATCGGCAGGAGAAAGCGGCCAAGGTCGAAGAGGTCAGTGCCCTTGTGGCATCGGCCCAGACGATCATCGTCGCCGAGTACCGTGGTCTGGATGTGGAATCGGCCACCAAGCTGCGCAAGCAAGCGCGCGGCCAGGGTGTCCAACTGCGCGTGCTGAAGAACACGCTGGCACGTCGTGCCGTCAGTGGAACGCCGTTCGCCGGACTGTCCGACAAGTTGGTCGGGCCGCTGGTGTATGGATTTTCCGCTGACCCGGTCGCGGCGGCCAAAGTGCTCTCCAGCTTTGCCAAGGACAACGACAAGCTCGTCGTCAAAGCCGGCGCGATGGCCAATTTCGTCATGGACGAAAAGGGCGTCAAGGCGCTGGCGACGATGCCGAGCCGCGAGGAACTCCTGGCGAAGCTGATGGCGACGATGCAGGCACCGATCGCGCAATTCGTTCGCACGCTGAACGAAGTGCCGTCGCGCCTCGTCCGCACGCTCGCCGCAGTCCGCGACGCCAAGGAAGCAACGGCGGCCTGATCCCCATCCCAAATTCCGGAACTGAATCAACGCACAGGAGTCAATCAAATGGCACTTTCGAATCAAGAAATCCTCGACGCGATCGCCGCAAAGTCGGTGCTCGAGATCAGCGAACTGATCAAGCTGATGGAAGAGAAGTTCGGCGTCTCGGCCGCTGCTGCCGCGGTGGCCGTGGCCGCACCGGCAGCGGGCGCTGCTGCGCCGGCCGCTGAAGAGCAGACCGAGTTCAACGTCATCCTGGCGGAAGTCGGCGCCAACAAGGTCAACGTCATCAAGGCAGTGCGTGAGCTGACGGGCCTGGGTCTGAAGGAAGCCAAGGACCTGGTCGACGGCGCGCCGAAGCCCGTTAAGGAAGGCGTGAACAAGGCCGATGCCGAGGCCGCCAAGAAGAAGCTGGAAGACGCCGGCGCCAAGGTCGACGTGAAGTAAACGGGCAGGGATGCCGGCGAAGGCAGCTTCGCCGGTGTCCCGAACCGAAAGGCCGGGAGGCCTTTGACCTGCAGCCATCGGCTTCAGATCAAAGTCTTCCCCTGAATGAGCGGACGCGCAGGATTCCCCTACGCCGCCCGGGCGACAGCCTCTGCTGTGCCCGCGGTGGCGTTTGTCGTCCCTGCAAACGCCCGGTCAGGCCGCATTTTTTCTCTCTCCCGCGTCGAACGGAGTGTCCATGCCGTACTCGTTCACTGAAAAGAAGCGTATCCGCAAGAGCTTTGCCAAAAGGCCGAGCGTTCTGGCGGTGCCTTTCCTGCTTGCGACCCAGCTCGAGTCGTACACGCAATTCCTGCAGGCGGATACGCCCGCCAGCAAGCGCAAGACCGAGGGCCTGCAGGCGGCGTTCTCGTCGATCTTTCCGATCTCCAGCCACAACGGCATGGCCCGGCTCGAGTTCGTCAGCTTCAACCTGGGCGAGCCGGCGTTCGACGTGAAGGAGTGCCAGCAGCGCGGGCTGACCTACGCCTCGCCTCTGCGCGCCAAGGTGCGGCTCGTGATCATGGATCGCGAGGCCAGCAAGCCGACGGTCAAGGAAGTGAAGGAGCAGGAGGTCTACATGGGCGAGATACCGCTCATGACGACCACCGGTTCGTTCGTGATCAACGGCACGGAGCGCGTGATCGTCAGCCAGCTGCACCGCTCGCCCGGCGTGTTCTTCGAGCACGACCGCGGCAAGACGCATTCGACGCGGCAAGCTGCTCTTCTCTGCGCGGGTGATCCCGTACCGCGGCTCCTGGCTCGACTTCGAGTTCGACCCGAAGGACATCCTGTACTTCCGCGTCGACCGCCGCCGCAAGATGCCGGCAACGATCCTGCTGAAGGCAATCGGCCTCAGCAACGAGCAGGTGCTGGCGCACTTCTTCCGCTCCGATATGTTCCAGCTGGCTGCCGAGGGCGCCTTCATGGAACTCGTGCCGGAGCGACTGCGCGGCGAGATCGCGCGCTTCGACATTACCGACAAGGCCGGCAAGGTCGTCGTCGCCAAGGACAAGCGCATCAACGCCAAGCACATCCGCGACATGGAAGCGGCGGGCATGAAGCGCATCGCGGTCACCGAGGACTATCTGCTCGGCCGCGTGCTCGCCAACAAAGTCGTCGACCCCGAGACCGGGGAGATCGTTGCGAATGCGAACGATGAGGTGACCGAGGACGCGCTCAAGAAGCTTCGCGTCGCGAACGTGCAGGAGATCCGCACGATCTACACGAACGACCTGGACCAGGGACCGTTCATCTCGAACACGCTGCGCATCGACGAGACCGGCGATCAGCTGGCGGCGCGCATTGCCATCTACCGCATGATGCGGCCCGGCGAGCCGCCGACGGAAGACGCGGTCGAGACGCTGTTCCGGCGCCTGTTCTTCGACGACGAGACCTACGACCTGTCACGGGTCGGCCGCATGAAGGTCAATTCGCGCTTCGGTCGTCCGGAGATCACCGGCCCGATGACGCTGACCAACGAGGACATCATCGACACGATGAAGCTCCTCGTCGAGCTGCGCAACGGTCGCGGCGAAATCGACGACATCGACCACCTCGGCAACCGCCGCGTGCGCTGCGTCGGCGAGCTGGCGGAAAACCAGTTCCGCGCGGGCCTCGTGCGCGTCGAACGCGCGGTCAAGGAACGCCTCGGCCAGGCCGAGACCGAAAACCTGATGCCGCACGACCTGATCAACTCCAAGCCGATCAGCGCATCGATCCGCGAGTTCTTCGGATCGTCCCAGCTGTCGCAGTTCATGGACCAGACCAACCCGCTGTCGGAGATCACGCACAAGCGGCGTGTCTCGGCACTGGGACCGGGCGGCCTGACGCGCGAGCGCGCGGGCTTCGAGGTGCGCGACGTGCATCCGACGCACTACGGCCGTGTCTGCCCGATCGAGACGCCTGAAGGTCCGAACATCGGCCTGATCAACTCGATGGCGCTGTATGCGCGCCTGAACGAATACGGCTTCCTCGAGACGCCGTATCGCAAGGTCGAAAAGGGTCACGTCACCACCGAGATCTCGTATCTGTCCGCGATCGAGGAAGGCAAGTACGTGATTGCGCAGGCCAATGCCCCGCTCGACAAGACCGGCAAGTTCATGGACGAACTCGTGAGCTGCCGCGAGAACGGCGAATTCGTGCTGATGTCGCCGGAGCGCGTGCAGTACATGGACATCGCGCCGTCGCAGATCGTATCCGTGGCGGCATCGCTGATCCCGTTCCTCGAGCACGACGACGCCAACCGCGCGCTGATGGGCTCGAACATGCAGCGCCAGGCCGTTCCCTGCCTGCGTCCGGAAAAGCCGTTCGTCGGCACCGGTGTGGAGCGCACCGTGGCGGTCGACTCGGGCACGACCGTGCAGGCATTGCGCGGCGGACTGGTCGACTACGTCGATGCCAACCGCATCGTCGTGCGCGTGCACGAGAACGAAAACGTCGCCGGCGAAGTCGGCGTCGACATCTACAACCTGACCAAGTACACGCGTTCGAACCAGAACACGAACATCAACCAGACGCCGATCGTCAAGAAGGGCGATGTGATCGCCAAGGGCGACGTGATCGCGGACGGCGCATCGACCGACCTGGGTGAACTGGCGCTGGGCCAGAACATGCTGGTCGCGTTCATGCCGTGGAACGGGTACAACTTCGAGGACTCGATCCTCATCTCCGAGCGCGTGGTCGCGGACGACCGCTATACCTCGATCCACATCGAGGAGCTGAACGTCGTCGCCCGCGATACCAAGCTCGGGCCAGAGGAGATCACGCGCGACATCAGCAACCTGTCGGAGAACCAGCTGGCGCGCCTCGATGATTCGGGCATCGTCTACATCGGAGCCGAGGTCAATGCGGGTGACGTTCTGGTCGGCAAGGTCACGCCGAAGGGCGAGACCCAGCTGACGCCGGAAGAAAAGCTGCTGCGTGCGATCTTTGGCGAGAAGGCCTCGGACGTGAAGGACACGTCGCTGCGCGTGCCATCGGGCATGAGCGGCACCGTGATCGACGTGCAGGTCTTCACGCGCGAAGGCATCGTGCGCGACAAGCGCGCTCAGCAGATCATCGACGATGCGCTCAAGCGCTACCGCCAGGACCTGAACGACCAGCTGCGCATCGTCGAAGGCGATGCCTTCCAGCGCATCGAAAAACTGCTGCTGAAGAAAGATGCCATCGGCGGTCCGCGCAAGATCGCCAAGGGCACGGTCATCACGCGCGACTACCTCGAGTCGCTCGAAAAGTATCACTGGTTCGAGATCCGCCTGGCCGATGACGAAGCCGCCGCGCAGCTCGAGGGCCTGAAGGATTCGATCGAGCTGAAGCGCAAGCAGTTCGACCAGGCCTTCGAGGACAAGAAGAAGAAGCTGACGCAGGGCGACGAACTGCCGCCGGGCGTGCTGAAGATGGTCAAGGTCTACCTGGCGGTCAAGCGTCGCCTGCAGCCGGGCGACAAGATGGCCGGACGGCACGGCAACAAGGGAGTCGTGTCGCGCATCGTGCCGGTCGAGGACATGCCGTACATGGCCGATGGCACGCCGGTCGACATCGTGCTGAACCCGCTCGGCGTGCCCTCGCGGATGAACGTCGGCCAGATCCTCGAGACGCACCTGGGCTGGGCCGCCAAAGGCCTGGGCCAGCGCATCGGCGACATGCTGGCCACGGCAAAGTCTGCACAGGTACGCCAGCTGCTGAAGGAGATCTACAACCGCTCCGGCAAGCCGGAGGACCTCGATCACCTGAATGAAGACGAGATCACTCAGCTCGCCGAACACCTGCGCGACGGGGTTCCGTTCGCCACGCCGGTGTTCGACGGCGCGGCGGAAAAGGAAATCCACGCGATGCTCGACCTCGCCTATCCGGAGGAAGTCGCGAAGCGCCTGCAACTGACGGCGACGAAGACGCAGACGCACCTTTTCGACGGACGCACCGGCGACGCGTTCGAGCGCACGGTGACGGTTGGCTACATGCACATGTTGAAGCTGCACCACCTCGTCGACGACAAGATGCACGCGCGCTCGACCGGCCCGTACTCGCTCGTCACCCAGCAGCCGCTGGGCGGCAAGGCGCAGTTCGGCGGCCAGCGCTTCGGCGAGATGGAGGTGTGGGCACTGGAAGCCTACGGCGCGGCGTATGTGCTGCAGGAGATGCTCACCGTCAAGAGCGACGACGTGCAGGGCCGCACCAAGGTCTACGAGAACATCGTCAAGGGCGATCACGTGATCGACGCCGGCATGCCGGAGTCGTTCAACGTGCTGGTCAAGGAAATCAGGTCGTTGGGCATCGACATGGATCTCGAGCGCAACTAACCGCTCATTGACGAAAATACTGAGAGGTACGCATGAAAGCGCTACTCGATCTATTCAAGCAGGTACAGCAGCAGGAGCAGTTCGATTCCATCAAGATCGGCATCGCCTCTCCCGACAAGATCCGCTCGTGGTCCTTCGGCGAAGTCAAGAAGCCCGAGACGATCAACTACCGCACCTTCAAGCCGGAGCGCGATGGTCTGTTCTGCGCCAAGATCTTCGGGCCGATCAAGGACTACGAGTGCCTGTGCGGCAAGTACAAGCGCCTGAAGCACCGTGGCGTGATCTGCGAGAAGTGCGGCGTCGAGGTGACGCTCGCCAAGGTGCGTCGCGAGCGCATGGGCCACATCGAGCTCGCCAGCCCGACCGCGCACATCTGGTTCCTGAAGAGCCTGCCGTCCCGCATGGGCATGGTGCTCGACATGACGCTGCGCGACATCGAGCGCGTGCTGTACTTCGAGGCCTACTGCGTCGTTGATCCCGGCTTCACGCCCCTGAAGAAGGGGCAGCTGATGACCGAGGACGACTTCATCGCCAAGACCGAGGAATACGGCGACGACTTCCGCGCGCTGATGGGCGCCGAGGCGATCCGCGAGCTGCTGCGCGGCATCAACGTCAGCAGCGAGATCGAGACCCTGCGCAAGGACCTGGCCGAGACCGGGTCCGAAGCCAAGATCAAGAAGTTCGCCAAGCGCCTGAAGGTGCTCGAGGGCTTCCAGCGTTCCGGCATCAAGCCCGAGTGGATGATCCTCGAGGTGCTGCCGGTGCTGCCGCCGGAGCTGCGTCCGCTGGTTCCGCTCGATGGCGGCCGCTTCGCGACCTCGGACCTCAACGACCTGTATCGCCGCGTCATCAATCGGAACAACCGCCTGAAGCGGCTGCTGGAATTGAAGGCACCGGAAATCATCGTGCGCAACGAGAAGCGCATGCTGCAGGAGGCGGTCGACTCGCTGCTCGACAACGGCCGCCGCGGCAAGGCGATGACGGGTGCCAACAAGCGCCCGCTGAAGTCGCTCGCGGACATGATCAAGGGCAAGGGCGGACGCTTCCGCCAGAATCTGCTCGGCAAGCGCGTCGACTACTCTGGCCGTTCGGTCATCGTCGTCGGACCGCAGCTCAAGCTGCACCAGTGCGGCCTGCCGAAGCTGATGGCGCTCGAACTCTTCAAGCCGTTCATCTTCAACAAGCTCGAACTCATGGGGCTGGCGACCACGATCAAGGCCGCCAAGAAAATGGTCGAGTCGCAGGAGCCGGTGGTGTGGGACATCCTCGAAGAGGTGATCCGCCAGCACCCCGTGATGCTGAACCGTGCGCCGACTCTGCACCGACTGGGCATCCAGGCCTTTGAGCCGGTGCTGATCGAGGGCAAGGCGATCCAGCTGCATCCGCTCGTCTGCGCGGCGTTCAACGCCGACTTCGACGGCGACCAGATGGCGGTGCACGTACCGTTGTCGCTCGAGGCGCAGCTCGAAGCGCGTTCGCTGATGCTGGCGTCGAACAACGTGCTGTTCCCGAGCAACGGCGATCCGTCGATCGTGCCGAGCCAGGACATCGTGCTGGGCCTGTACTTCGCCACCCGCGAGAAGATCAACGGGATGGGCGAAGGCTCGTTCTTTGCCGATCTGGCCGAGGTGCATCGCGCCTACGAGAACCGCAAGGTCGAGCTGCAGACGCGCATCACGGTTCGCATCCGCGAGGTCGAAGTCAATCCGGAGACCGGGGAAAAGACGCCAAAGATCACGCGCTACGAGACGACGGTCGGGCGCGCCTTCATGTCGGAGATTCTCCCTGCCGGCTTGCCGTTCTCGGTGTTGAACAGGCCGCTGAAGAAGAAGGAAATCAGCAAGCTCATCAACACGGCTTTCCGCAAGTGCGGACTGCGCGAGACCGTGATCTTCGCTGACAAGCTGATGCAGTCGGGATTCACGCTGGCCACCCGCGCGGGGCTTTCGATCGCCATCGACGACATGGTCGTGCCGGCGCAGAAGGGCGAAATCATCCGCAGCGCCGAGAAGGAGGTGAAGGAGATCGAGGCCCAGTACACCTCGGGTCTTGTCACGCAGGGTGAGCGCTACAACAAGGTGGTCGACATCTGGGGCCGCGCCGGCGATCACGTCGGCAAGGTCATGATGGAGCACCTCGCGACCGAACAGACGATCGACCGCCACGGCCAGGAAGTGAAGCAGGAGTCGTTCAACTCCATCTGGATGATGGCCGACTCGGGTGCGCGTGGTTCGGTGGCACAGATTCGCCAGCTCGCGGGCATGCGCGGCCTGATGGCCAAGCCGGATGGCTCGATCATCGAAACGCCGATCACGGCGAACTTCCGCGAGGGACTGAACGTCCTGCAGTACTTCATCTCGACGCACGGCGCGCGCAAGGGCCTGGCCGACACGGCGCTGAAGACCGCGAACTCGGGCTACCTGACGCGTCGACTGGTCGACGTCACGCAGGACCTGGTCGTGACCGAAGACGATTGCGGCACCATAAACGGCGTCGCCATGCGCGCACTGGTCGAGGGTGGCGAGGTCATCGAGCCACTGCGTGACCGTATCCTGGGTCGAGTTACTGCCGTTGACGTGATCAACCCGGACACGCAGGACGTGCTCTATCCGCAAGCCGCATTGCTTGACGAAGATGCGGTCGAGCAGATCGAGGCGCTGGGCATCGACGAAGTGCGCGTTCGTACGCCGCTCACGTGTGAAACCCGCTACGGCCTGTGCGCGAAATGCTATGGCCGTGATCTCGGCCGGGGCGTGCTGGTCAACTCCGGTGAAGCCGTGGGCGTCATTGCCGCACAGTCGATCGGCGAGCCGGGCACGCAGCTGACGATGCGGACCTTCCACATCGGCGGAGCCGCATCGCGCGCAGCAGTGGCGTCGGGCGTCGAGGCCAAGAGCAACGGTACGGTGCGCTTTACCGCGACGATGCGCTATGTCACGAACGTAAAGGGCGAGCAGGTCGCCATCTCGCGATCGGGCGAGGTCACCATCGTCGATGACAATGGCCGGGAGCGTGAGCGCCACAAGGTGCCCTATGGCGCCATGCTGCTAGTTGCCGACGGCAAGCAGGTCAAGGCCGGCACCCAGCTCGCCAGCTGGGATCCGCTGACCCGACCGATCATCACCGAGTACGCCGGTACCGTGAAGTTCGAACACGTCGAGGAAGGCGTGACTGTCGCCAAGCAGATCGACGAGGTCACTGGCCTGTCGACGCTGGTGGTGATCGACGCCAAGCGCCGGACGGCATCGAGCAAGGGCGTGCGCCCGCAAGTCAAGTTGCTGAACGAAGCCGGGGCAGAAGTGAAGATCCCGGGCACCGAACACTCGGTGACGATCAGCTTCCCGATCGGTGCGCTCATCGTCGTGCGCGATGCCCAGCAGGTCGGTGTCGGCGAGGTGCTGGCACGTATCCCGACCGAGTCGCAGAAGACCCGCGACATCACCGGGGGTCTGCCGCGCGTCGCCGAGCTCTTCGAGGCGCGCTCTCCGAAGGATGCGGGCATGCTGGCCGAGGTCACGGGAACGGTTACGTTCGGCAAGGAGACCAAGGGCAAGCAGCGGCTCATCATCACCGATCTTGATGGCAAGGAGCACGAGTTCCTGATCACCAAGGACAAGCACCTGCTGGTGCACGACGGCCAGGTCGTGAATCGCGGCGAGTCGATCGTCGATGGTCCGGCAGATCCGCACGACATTCTGCGTCTTCTCGGTGTCGAGGCGCTCGCGCGCTATATCGTCGACGAGGTCCAGGACGTCTATCGCCTGCAGGGGGTGAAGATCAACGACAAGCACATCGAGGTCATCGTTCGGCAGATGCTGCGCCGGGTTCAGATCTCGGATCCAGGCGACGCACCGTTTATCACCGGTGAGCAGGTCGAGCGCTCGGAACTCTTCGACGAGAACGACAAGGCGATCGCGGAAGGCAAGCGGCCAGCCCTGTACGACAACATCCTGCTGGGCATCACCAAGGCCTCGTTGTCGACCGACTCGTTCATTTCCGCGGCATCGTTCCAGGAAACCACCCGCGTCCTCACCGAGGCCGCGATCATGGGCAAGAAGGACGATCTGCGCGGCCTGAAGGAGAACGTGATCGTCGGACGCCTGATTCCGGCGGGCACCGGCCTGGCGTTCCACCGCGCCCGCAAGGAAAAGGAAGCGGCGGACGCACTCGAGCAGCAGCAATTGGCGGCCATGGAAGCACTGGCCGCTGAAGGCGAGAGCGAGCCGGGTGCGGACGAGTCGACCGAGGTCACCGAATAGCCGCGAGCGGCCCTTGGACAACGGCCCGCCTGTGCGGGCCGTTTTTTTCTGGCATCTCTTGGCGGCAGTCCGGCAGTCGCCTTGACACCGCGTGGCCCCGCTAGCGATAATGGTGAGCTTTTCGGCGCCCGCCCGGGCGTTGCGTTCTTTGCCCGCCCTGCGCCTGGTGTTCGCGGTTTCCGAGTCCTCGGAATTCTCGGCCCGTCAGCGTAAGGGTCGAGTCGAGGCGCAGGAGTTCCCGAACGCGCCGCCGAAGCAGTGCAGTCCCTGGTGGTCCATAAAGTTGCACTGAGTTAGTCGCACCGAGTTTTCGCACGTCGCCTTGGGCGGCGTGCCCATCTGATTTGAACACGGACGTCGCATGCCAACCATCAATCAGCTCGTACGCAAGCCGCGCGAAACGACCCGCATCAGAGCAAGAGCCCGGCGCTCAGACAGCCCGCAGAAGCGCGGCGTATGCACGCGCGTCTACACGACCACGCCGAAGAAGCCGAACTCGGCGCTGCGCAAGGTGGCCAAGGTGCGCCTGGTCAACGGCTACGAAGTGATCTCGTATATCGGCGGCGAAGGCCACAACCTGCAGGAGCACTCGGTGGTCTTGATTCGCGGCGGCCGCGTCAAGGACCTGCCCGGCGTGCGTTACCACATCGTGCGCGGCTCGCTCGACACGCAGGGCGTGAAGGACCGCAAACAGTCCCGTTCGAAGTACGGCGCCAAGCGTCCGAAGGCAGCCTGATTTTCAACCCGGTTGCCGCACATGCAGGCGACCGAGTAAGTCGCGGCTCGTTTCCATGGAGCCGCTGTTGCGGAGCCGGCGTGTTCCCGCCCAACGACTGAAGCCAAGTCCAGGCAAATGAGGTGAGCAATGCCCCGTCGTCGTGAAGTACCCAAGCGCGAAATCCTTCCGGATCCCAAGTTCGGGTCCCAGGACGTTACCAAGTTCGTCAACGTCATCATGCTCGACGGCAAGAAGGCCGTAGCTGAGCGGATCGTCTATGGCGCCTTGACCCAGATCGAGACCAAGGCCGGCGAGACGCGCTCGAAGTGTTTTCACTGGCCCTGTCGAACGTGAAGCCGATGGTCGAAGTCAAGAGCCGGCGTGTCGGCGGCGCGAACTACCAGGTTCCGGTCGAAGTTCGGCCCGTGCGCCGCATGGCACTTGCGATGCGCTGGTTGCGCGAGGCGGCCAAGAAGCGCAGCGAGAAGTCGATGCCGCTGCGCCTGGCCGGCGAGCTGATGGACAGCGGCCGAGGGCCGTGGCGGCGCGATGAAGAAGCGCGAGGAAGTGCATCGCATGGCGGAGGCGAACAAGGCGTTCGCGCATTTCCGCTTCTAACAAATTTTCTGTGCGGACCCGCCACAGGGCGGTCCGCAGCGAGGTTTACTAGGTGAGCCTTATGGCACGCAAGACCCCCATCGAGCGGTATCGGAACA